>NZ_JBWKFF010000001.1:583059-647376 GCF_056434425.1 Streptomyces sp. NPDC044033
ATGTGGCCCCCGCAACCAAAATCTCCTTGCTCTCTCCCTGAGCGCGAGAGACAAAATCACTTCCTGTGTCTAGGGCACCCCCCCCCCCCCCTCCCCCTCCCCCCCCCCCCCCCCACAGCGTTCGACGGTGTGTACAGGCCGGTGGGCTCCGGCCCGCGTCGGCCGGCTTCCTGGCTTGAGCCGGTTTTCGGTCTCGGGCCGGCTTCCTGGCTCGGGCCGGCTTTCTGGTCCGCAGTGCGTACGCGCGTACGTGAGCGCGTACGTGCCCGTACGGCCGTCAGCGCTTGTCGTCGCGGTTCGGGGCGTCGGCCTCCGCCTCGGCCTGTTTGGCCTGGACCTCGGGGTCGAGTGAGGCGCCGGCGCTGCCGTCGACCGCGGTGAGCGGCGTGCGGTCGGAGACCTCGGTGGGGGCCGGGGGCTCCACCAGCCAGTCCGGGTTGGCCTGCTTGTCCCACCACTTCCAGACGGCCACCGCGCCGCCCGCCAGTACTCCGAGGACTACCAGCCGCTTCGCGAACTTACCGGTGCGGGCCCGGCGGGTGCGCTTCTTGGTGAGCTTCTCGATCTCGGCGGCCGAGACCTGGCCGCGCAGCGCCGCGAGCGCCGCGCTGCCGCGGGCCACCGCCTCGTCCCGTACGGGCTCGGCGGCGGCGCGGGCCCGCAGTGCCGCCTGGTCGACCTTGGGCGGCAGCGCCTCGCGGGCGTGCTCGAACCGGGGGGCGAGGTGGGCGCGGTACTGCTCGCCCGCGGTGGAGCGGGCCTGGTGTGCGGCGGTCGACACCTTGGGCGCGAGCCGTACGCGCGCCTCGTGCGCAAAGTGTGTGGCGGTGTCCTTGGCCGTTCCGGCGTAGGGCGCCACCACTTCCGCGGCGTGCCGCACGCTGTCCTTGGCCGTGTCGGTCGCGGCTCGCACGCTGTCCTTGCGGGTCACGGTTCCTCCTCCTCGGTGGCGTGTCCGGGGGCTTGGCGTTTGTCCCCAATGAATGCAGTATTTGTCGCCTGTCCCCGCGATTGAAGATCATGCCTGTCCAGCGGCCTGATGGCATGTGCGGGCGGGCATCCGGGGCATAAGGAGCTTCGGCTGACAATGCCACGGTTGGCGGCCGGGCGCGCCCGTTCGGCGACTACTGGCGACAAGTACCGGCGGCGAGAAGGTGTCCGAAGGCGCCCGGAAGCGGCAGTCGGGCGACGTCCACGCGCGTCCGTGCGAGGATCGGTGAACGTCAGTGAAGTCTATGGAAGGTAGATCGTGGCTGAGCAGCTCTACGCCACCCTGAAGACCAACAACGGCGACATCGTGATCCGGCTGCTGCCGGACCACACGCCCAAGACGGTCGCGAACTTCGTCGAGCTCGCCGAGGGGGCTCGCCAGTGGACCAACCCCGAGACCGGCGTGACCTCCACGGACAAGCTGTACGACGGCACCATTTTCCACCGTGTCATCAGCGGATTCATGATCCAGGGCGGTGACCCGCTGGGCAATGGCACCGGCGGCCCGGGTTACAAGTTCGCGGACGAGTTCCACCCCGACCTCTCGTTCAACAAGCCGTACCTGCTGGCCATGGCCAACGCGGGCCCCGGCACCAACGGCTCGCAGTTCTTCCTCACGGTCTCCCCGACCACGTGGCTGACCGGCAAGCACACCATCTTCGGTGAGGTCGTCGACCCGGCGAGCCAGAAGGTCATCGACACCATCGCGGCCGCCGAGACCAACTCGCGCACGGACCGCCCGGTCAACGACGTCGTGATCGAGTCGGTTGTGATCGAGCGCCGCCAGGGCTGAGCCCGTACGGGAACCCAGCGCCCCGCCCGTCCGTAGAGAGGGGCGGGGCCTGTGTACGTACGCGAAGGCCGGGAGCCCGCTGGGGCTCCGACGGCGCTCGGCCGACCGGCAGGGGGCAAGGGGAGATGATGGAGGACCAGGCGGTCTGCTGCTACCGGCACCCGGACCGGGAGACGGGCGTGCGCTGTGTGCGCTGCGAACGGCCCATCTGCCCCGACTGCATGGTCAGCGCCTCGGTCGGCTTCCAGTGCCCCGAGTGCGTGGGCAGCGGCTCGGGCACCGGGCAGGCACCGCGGGCGAACGAACCGCGCACCGTCGCGGGCGGCGCCGTAGCGGCTGACCGGCGCCTGGTCACCAAGATCCTGCTGGGGATCAACCTCGCGGTGTTCATCGCGGTGCTCTCCTTGGGGGACACCCTCGTCGTAGACCTCGAACTGATCGGGAAGGCGTTCGACCCGAGCGTCCCCGGCTGGGTCGGCGTCGCCGACGGCCAGTGGTACCGACTGCTGACCTCGATGTTCCTGCATCAGCAGATCTTCCACATCGGCTTCAACATGCTCTCGCTGTGGTGGCTGGGCCCGCCGCTGGAGGCGGCCCTGGGCCGCGTCCGGTTCCTGGTGCTGTATCTGCTGGCGGGGCTGGGCGGCAGTGCGCTGGCCTATCTGCTGGCAGCCCAGAACCAGGGGACGCTCGGCGCCTCCGGTGCGATCTTCGGGCTGCTGGGCGCCACCGCGGTCCTGATGCGGCGCCTCAACTACGACATGCGGCCGGTCATCGCGCTGCTCGCGCTGAACCTGCTCATCACCTTCACCTGGGCCAACATCTCCTGGCAGGCGCACCTCGGCGGCCTGGCGGTCGGCACGGCGGTGGCGTACGGCATGGTGCACGCGCCCCGCGACAAGCGGGTCCTCGTGCAGCGGGCCACCTGTGGGCTGGTGCTGCTCGTGATCGTCGCCGTGGTGGCGGTGCGGACTGTGCAGCTCAACGGCTGACCCGCCCTGCGGGGAGGGGCTTTCGGCCCCGGTCAGGGGCCTGATCCCCGAGTTGTCCACAGAGAATCACGGATCTTGTGCACGCTGTGGGAACTGCTGTTCGTGTCGGCCCCGATCCGTGTTTGCCCAGGAAGGCGGCGGTGTGATCGTGAGCACGGAGCGCAGCCGCCAGTCACACCGGCGTCAACGCCAGGGAAGTTATCCACAGATCTTCTGAGTTTTTCCCCAGTGTGGATGAAGGTGTGGATAACTCGGCGACAGGCTCAGGGCAGAGCCGCCTCGAAGGGCCGGTTCACGGGCCGTTCAAGGGGCACCTCAAGGACCGCCTCAAGGGTCGTCTCAAGAGCCGCTTCGAAGCGGACCCGAGGGCCCGCGGGACGGGTGGTGCGGCGCCGGCGTGGCTACTTCCACTGCGTGGAGACCACGAACCCCGCGGCGATGAAGCCGAAACCGATCACGATGTTCCAGTTGTGCAGAGCCGAGATCGGCAGATCTCCGCGCGTCACGTAGAAGACGACGATCCATGCCAGGCCGAGGGCGAACATCGCCAGCATCAGCGGGGCGACCCACCGGCGCCCGCTGTTGAGCCTGATGTTCTGCTGCTTAGCCGCCGGCGGCGGGGTGAAGTCGTCCTTCTTGCGGATACGTGACTTCGGCACGAGGAACTCTCCTGTCGATGCGCTGCGTGACCGCGCGGGGATACAAAGCTGTCAGCCGGGACGGGTGGCGGCGGGGGTCGCTGCCGTGCCCCGGCCGTCCGTTAGCGTAGTGCTTCCGCGGCGTCGGAGAGGATAAGGGTACGTTGAGCAATTCTGCCGACTCCACCAGCACCGTACCCCGGCGTTTCCGGCCGGTCCGGCTGCTCACCGCCGGAGTATTCGCGCTCGCCGGCCTCATCTTCTGGATGAGCTTCAATACCGCCCAGGGCACTGACCTGCGCACCGACGATTCCATGCTCCGCCTCTCCGACCTCATCCAGGAGCGCAGCCACAAGAACGCCGGCCTCGACGACAGCGCCGCGGGCGTACGCGACGAGGTCGACGCGCTGGCCCGGCGCGACAACGGCAGCACCAAGGCCGAGGACAAGCGCATCGCCGGCCTGGAGAAGAGCGCCGGCACCAAGCCGCTCAAGGGAGCCGGGCTGAGCGTCACCCTCACCGACGCCCCGCAGGGGGCCACCGCCCGTATCCCCGGCGTCCCGGAGCCGCACCCCAACGACCTGGTCATCCACCAGCAGGACCTCCAGGGCGTCGTCAACGCCCTGTGGCGGGGCGGCGCCAAGGGCATCCGGATCATGGACCAGCGGCTGATCTCCACCAGTGCTGTGCGCTGCGTGGGCAACACCCTCATCCTGCAGGGCCGCGTCTACTCCCCGCCGTACAAGGTGACCGCGGTCGGCGACCGGAACGTACTGCGCAAGGCGCTGGACTCCACGCCCTCGATCCAGAACTACAAGCAGTACGTGAACGCGTACGGGCTCGGCTGGAAAGTCGACCAGCACGATGCGGTGACTCTTCCCGGCTACTCGGGCACAGTGGATCTCCACTACGCGAAGCCCGCGTCGTAGTCGGAGGCGGCGGGCGCCAGGCCCCAGCCGACGACGGGAGCGGCCCGTGAAGGTGAACGCGCGCGTGATCGTCCGGACGTTCAGCGAGCTGTGCGTCACCGTCGGCACCCTGATCGTCCTGTTCGTCGCCTACGTCCTGTACTGGACCGGGGTACGGGCCGACAGCGCCATGAACGGCGAGCTCGACCACCTCCAGGACAAGTGGTCCACCGGCTCCGTCGCGTCCGGCAGCGCGCGGCCGGGGCGGTCCCCGGAGCCCGGCCGGACCGCGGGGGCGCCGAAGCCGCCGCCGCAGACGCCTTATGAAGAGGGCGAGTCGTTCGCGGTCATGTACATCCCCAGGTTCGGGTCCGGCTGGTCCAAGCCCGTCCTGGAGGGCACCGGCACCTCCGTACTGAAGAAGGGGCTCGGCCACTACTCCGGCACCGCGCGCCTCGGGGAGACGGGCAACTTCGCGGTGGCCGGGCACCGCCGTACGTACGGCGACCCGTTCAAGGACTTCCCCGAGCTGCGCCCCGGGGACGCGGTGGTGGTGCGGGACGGGGCGACCTGGTTCACGTACCGCGTCGACCGCAGGCCGTACAAGACGCTGCCCGCCGACACCGCCGTCATCGACCCGGTTCCGCGGAAGTCGGGGTTCAAGGGGCCCGGCCGCTATCTCACCCTCACGACCTGCGAGCCCGAGTGGGGCCACAGCCACCGGCTGATCGCCTGGGCGCACCTCGACGCGACCCAGCCCGTCGAGCGGGGCAAGCCCGCGGCTTTGCCCAGCTGACCCACCCGCCCCAGGCTCGGAGCCTTACCCTGGTGCTGCACCGCGCCGCCGCGACCCGTTGCGGCAGCGGCAATTCCGTCTTAGTCATCGGCAAGTAGGGACAGCATGTACGGCTGGATCTGGCGGCATCTGCCGGGCAACGCGTGGGTGCGGGCGCTGATCTCGCTCGTACTGGTGCTGGCGATCGTCTACGTGCTGTTCCAGTACGTCTTCCCGTGGGCTGAGCCACTGCTTCCGTTCAACGATGTGACGGTCGACAACGGAATGGCGGGGACGGTCCGGTGAGCGCTCGCATCCTGGTCGTGGACAACTACGACAGCTTCGTCTTCAACCTCGTCCAGTACCTCTACCAGCTCGGCGCGGAGTGCGAGGTGGTCCGGAACGACGAGGTCGAACTCGCGCACGCGCAGGACGGCTTCGACGGCGTGCTGCTCTCCCCCGGCCCGGGCACGCCCGAGCACGCCGGCGTCTGCGTCGACATGGTCCGGCACTGCGCGGACAACGGGATTCCGGTCTTCGGCGTGTGCCTGGGCATGCAGTCCATGGCGGTCGCCTACGGCGGTGTCGTCGGGCGCGCCCCCGAGCTGCTGCACGGCAAGACCTCGTCCGTCACCCACGAGGGCGTCGGAGTCTTCCACGGCCTGCCGTCGCCGTTCACCGCCACCCGCTACCACTCGCTGGCGCTCGAACAGGGCACCGTGCCGGACGAGTTGCAGGTCACGGCCTGGACGGACACGGGGATCGTGATGGGGCTCAGACACCGCGACCTGCCGGTGGAGGGTGTGCAGTTCCACCCCGAGTCGGTGCTCACGGAGTGGGGGCACCTGATGCTCGCCAACTGGCTGGTGACGTGCGGCGACGCGGCCGCCGTGGACCGGTCGGAGGGCCTCGCCCCGGTGGTCGGCAAGGTCGGCGCGTGACCGCACTCCGCCCCGAGCGCGAGGGCGCCGCGCAGAGCGCCCAGGAGCCGGTGTCGCCGTACGACCCGTACGAGGACACCGGCGCGTTCGCGGCGGCCGTCGAACTGCTCGACGATCCGCTGAACGACCCGCTGCCGGGGCGGACGGCACCGACGCCGGACCGGGAACCGCAACGGGGATCGGACCGGGAACCGGACCGGGGAGGCGAGGGCGCGCGGGGAGCCGCGCGGGAGCGGGAGGCCCGGCCTCGGCATCAGCGGGCGCAGGAACCCGCACAGCCCCAGGAGCCCGCACAGCCACACGAGTCCGCCCAGGCGCGTCAGCCCGTACGGCCGCAGCCGCATGACGTACGAGCACACGAGCCCGTACGAGCACACGAGCCCCAGCCCCAGCCCCAGCCCCAGCCCCAGCCCCAGCCCCAGCCCCAGCCGGCGCCCCAGCCCCAGCCCGTACGCTCGCAGGTGCCTCCGCCCGGGCAGCGGGCCGCGCAGCCGCTGCCGCCCGAGCGGCCGTCGCAGACCCAGGGCTCGCCCTGGTTCCGCCCCCACGAGCAGCCGGAACCAGCGCCGCCGAGCCCCGTACAGAACCGGGCCCCGCAGCCCCCTCCGCCCCCGCCCCCGCCCCCCGACGGCGGGACCCTGACCCTCGACCTCGGCCCCGATTTCGCCGCGATACCCGGCAACCCGGGCATCAAGGACAAGGGCGAGGAAGGTGAGGTGGACGACAGGACGGTCGCGCTGCGCAGGATCGATCCCGCTACGCCCCTCAGAGCGGCCGGTACGGCCGCGGCGGCCGCGCCGCGGCCCGATGGCCGGGCCGCGCGCCGAAAGGCCGCTCAGGACGCCGCCAGGCGCGGCGGCAGAGGCCGCCGGACGCCTCCCCCCGCCACCGCGCCCGAGAGCGCGGCGGCCGCGCCGCGCACCAGGCTGGAGGCCCGCCGCGCGCAGCGGGCCCGTAAGGACAGCCCCGGTGTGATCGCCAGCCGGCTGCTCGGCGAGGGTTTCATCACGCTCGGCGTGCTGATGCTGCTCTTCGTGACGTACCAGCTGTGGTGGACGAACGTGATAGCCCACCAGCAGGCGGGCGGCGCCGCGAACAGCCTTCAGCACAAGTGGGACAAGGGCGACGGCGAGGACCGGAGCGCGGGGGCGTTCTCGCCCGGCCAGGGGTTCGCGATCATCTACATCCCGAAGCTGGACGTGAAGGCGCCGATCGCGGAGGGCATCAGCAAGCCCAAGGTCCTCGACCACGGCATGGTCGGCCACTACGCCGACGGCGCGCTGAAGACCGCGATGCCCTGGGACAAGAAGGGCAACTTCTCGCTCGCCGGGCACCGCAACACCCATGGCGAGCCGTTCCGTTACATCAATCAGCTCAAGCCGGGTGACAAGATCGTCGTGGAGACGAAGAGCGCGTACTACACGTACGAGATGGCGAGCGCGCTTCCGCAGACCTCGCCGTCCAACACCAGCGTCATCCGCCCGGTGCCGACCGGCTCCGGCTTCACGAAGCCCGGCCGGTACATCACGCTCACGACGTGCACGCCGGAATTCACCAGTACGTATCGAATGATCGTGTGGGGCAAGATGGTCGACGAACGGCCGCGCGGCAAGGGCAAGCCGGACGCGCTCGTCGAGTGAGCCCGGCAGCGGGCAGGCCGTTCGGCGGGCCGGGCGATCCGCCTCCAACGGGGCCGACAGACCAGCGAATCAGTGAACAAGGGGTACGAGCGCGGTGGCACCGACCGATCACGACGAGCCGCGGCGGCCGGCCCGCCGCGGCCGAGGGCGGATCGCCGCCGCCGTCAGCTTCATCGGCGAGCTGCTGATCACGGCGGGCCTGCTGCTGGCCCTGTTCGTCGTCTACTCGCTGTGGTGGACGAACGTGCTCGCCGACCGCGAGGCGTCGCGGCAGGGCCACCACGTCCGCGACAACTGGGCGAAGGGCCCGGGCGCGCTGAACACCAAGGACGGCATCGGCTTCCTGCACGTACCGGCCATGAGGAACGGCGAGGTCCTCGTAAAGAAGGGCACGAATACCGGCACGCTCAATAAGGGGGTCGCCGGGTTCTACACCTCTCCGGTGAAGGCCGCGATGCCCTGGGAGAAGAAGGGCAACTTCACGCTGGCCGCGCACCGCGACGGCCACGGCGCGAAGTTCCACAACATCGACAAGCTCAAGGACGGCGACGCGGTCGTCTTCGAGACGCGCGATGTCTGGTACGTCTACAAGGTCTACTCCGAGCTGCGCGAGACCTCGAAGTACAACGTCGAGGTCATCGACCAGGTCCCCAAGGAATCCGGCGTGAAGAAGCCCGGCCGCTTCCTGACCCTGACGACCTGCACCCCCGTCTACACCTCCGACTACCGCTATATCGTCTGGGCGAAGCTGGAGCGGACGGAGAAGGTCGACGCCCAGCGCACGCCACCGCCGGAGCTTCGGTAGGGGCCTGGCTCCAAGAGCCTGCCGCCCGTACGGCGAAAGGCCCCGGCGCCCTCCACCGAAGTTAGGGGAGGGCGCCGGGGCCTTTCTCAAGCGCCGGCTCTCAGGCGCTTCTCAAGCACCGGCTCTCAGGCGTCGAGCGCGGTCAGTGATGGTGGTGGTGGCCCTTCCCTATGAGGTCGCCGAAGAGCTGCGTGCCGTCCCCGTCGCTGTCCCCGTCGCCCGAGCCGCCGCCCATGGTGGTCAGGGAGACCGACTGGCCCTTGCTGACCTGGGAGCCGGGGAGCGGGTTGGACAGGATGACGGTCGCGTCGTCGTCCTGGGGACCGGAGACGCCGCCGAGGCTCAGCTGCGCGTCGCTGATCTCCTTCTTGGCGTCCTTGAGCTTCTTGCCCGCCAGCGGCGGCATCGAGAACTTCTCGGCCGCCTTGGCGACGGTCAGGGTGACCGTCGAGTTCGGCTGCGCCTGGGTGCTGCCGTCCGGGCTCTGCTTGAGGACGGTGCCCGCGGGCTGGCTCGATTCCTGTTCCTGCTTCTGCGGGGTGAAGCCGACGTCGCTGAGCTGCTTGCTGGCCTCGTCCCAGCTCTTGCCGACCACCGGCGGGACCGTCTTGGTCTGCGGGGCCTGGGCGACGGTCAGGGTGATCGTCGCGCCCTTCTCCGCCTTGGCACCGGAGGACGGGTTCTGTTCGATGACCGAGTTGGGAGTCTTCTCGGACTCCTCCTGCTTCTGCTCGACCTTGAAGCCCTTGTCCTTCAGGGTGGACGTCGCGTCGTCCAGGGAGAGCCCGGTGACCGGCGGTACCGAGACCTTCTCGACGCCCTTGGACATGACGACCTTGACCGTGCCGTCGCGCGCGACCTCGGAACCGGCCGCCGGGGTCTGGGTGCAGACCGTGTTCTTCTTCTGGTCCTCGCAGAACTTCGAGCCGTCCTCGACGACCTTGAAGCTGCCGTTGTCGCCCATCTGCTTGGCCTTCGCGAGCGTCTCGCCCGCGAGCGCCGGAACCGGCACCTTGGCGTCGTTGTGCTTGTTGCCCATGAGGGCCTTGCCGATGAAGATGGCGCCGATGAGCACCAGGATGCCCGCGATGACCAGCAGGATCGTCGAGACGCGGCTCTTCTTGCCGCCACCGCCGCCGCGCCGGCGGTCCGGGCGGTCGTCGTGGCCGCCGTAGCCGCCGTCGTCGTCGCGCATCGGCGGCAGCATGGAGGTCTGGCCGGCGGCCGGGTCCTGGGCGCGGAGCATGGCGGTCGGCTGGTCCTGGCCGTAGCCGACCGAGCCCATGGCCGCGGTGGCGGCGACGGGCTGGCCGTCGAGGGCTGCCTCGATGTCGGCGCGCATCTCGTCGGCCGACTGGTAGCGGTAGGCCGGGTCCTTGGTGAGCGCCTTCAGCACGATCGCGTCCATCTCGGGCGTGATCTCGGGGTCGAAGTTGCTCGGCGGCTGCGGCTCTTCCCGTACGTGCTGGTAGGCGACGGCCACCGGCGAGTCGCCGACGAACGGCGGCCGCACCGTCAGCAGCTCGTACAGCAGGCAGCCCGTGGAGTACAGGTCGCTGCGCGCGTCGACCTGCTCGCCCTTGGCCTGCTCGGGGGAGAGGTACTGGGCGGTGCCGATGACGGCGGCGGTCTGTGTCATGGTCATGCCGGAGTCGCCCATGGCGCGGGCGATGCCGAAGTCCATGACCTTGACCTGCCCGGTGCGCGTCAGCATGACGTTGGCGGGCTTGATGTCGCGGTGGACGATGCCGGCGCGGTGCGAGTACTCCAGGGCCTGGAGGACCCCGATGGTCATCTCCAGGGAGCGCTCGGGCAGCAGTTTGCGGCCGGAGTGCAGGAGCTCGCGCAGGGTCGAACCGTCGACGTACTCCATGACGATGTAGGGGATGGAGACGTTGTCGACATAGTCCTCGCCGGTGTCGTAGACGGCGACGATCGACGGGTGGTTGAGCGAGGCGGCGGACTGTGCCTCTCGGCGGAACCGGGCCTGGAAGGACGGGTCGCGGGCCAGATCCACCCGCAGGGTCTTCACAGCCACGGTGCGGCCGAGCCGGGTGTCATGGGCGAGGTAGACCTCCGCCATGCCACCGCGGCCGAGCACCGAGCCCAGCTCGTACCGGCCGCCGAGGCGACGCGGCTCTTCCATAGATCCAGCCCTCTCCGTCAATCCTGACCGCACCGGTGTGGGGTCCGGCGGTGTGCTGTCCGGGCATACCGTACCCGGCGCGCCTTCGGTGATCCGGGCGCGACCGTCACCCGATATCAGACCGGTACCGCCATTTGCGGCGCTCGGTTGCGGGGGTGACCGGGGTCACTTCGCTGTCTTGAGTACCGCCTCCATGACCGCCTTCGCGACGGGCGCGGCGAGCTTGCCGCCGGCGATGTCGTCGCGCAGCGTGTCGGAGCTCTCGATGACGCACGCGACGGCGACCGGGGAGCCCTTGTCCGTCTTGGCGTACGAGACGAACCAGGCGTACGGGTTGGCCTTGTTGTTCTCGCCGTGCTGGGCGGTACCGGTCTTGCCGCCCACCTTGACGCCGTCGATCTTGCCGGCGGTGCCGGTGCCCTTCTCGACGACGTTTTCCATCATCTCCTGCAGCTTCTGGGCGTTGGAGCTGGAGAGGGGCTGGCTCCTCTCCTTGGGCTCGGTCTGCTCGATGACGTTGAGGTTCGGCGCCCGCAGCTTGTCGACCATGTACGGCTGCATGAGCTTGCCGTTGTTGGCGATCGCCGCGGTGACCATGGCCATCTGGAGCGGGGAGGCCGTGTTGGACGCCTGGCCGATGCCGGCCATGGCGTTCTGCGGCCGGTTGTCCTTGGGGTACTTGGACTCGGCGGCGCGCGTCGGCGTGTCGACCTTGGGGTCGTTGAAGCCGAACTTCTCGGCTTCCTTCATCATCTTCTCGTTGCCCAGGTCGGCGCTGATCTTGCCGAAGACGGTGTTGCAGGACCATTGGAGCGCCACCTTCATCGTGGCGTTCTCACAGGGGATGTTGCCCTCGTTGGGCAGCTTCTGCTTGTTCGTGTCGGGCAGGTAGTACGGCAGCGGCGACTTCGTGGGCTCGTCGATGTCGGTGTAGAGGCCGTTCTCCAGGGCCGCGGACGCGGTGACCAGCTTGAAGGTGGAGCCGGGCGGATAGGTCTCCTGCAGCGCCCGGTTGAGCATCGGCTTGTCGCCCGTGTCCGGCGACAGCTTCTTCCACGCCTCCTCGTCCTCCTTGCCGCTGCCCGCGATCACGGACGGGTCGTACGAGGGGGTGGAGGCCAGCGCGAGGATCTTGCCGGTGCGCGGGTCGAGGGCGGCGACGGCGCCCTTGTTCTTGCCGAGGCCCTTGAACGCGGCCTCCTGCGCCTTGGCGTTGAGGGTGGTGACGACGTCGCCGCCCTTCTTGCCCTTGCCGGTGACCATGTCGATGGTGCGGTTGAAGAAGAGCCGGTCGTCCTCACCGGTGAGGATCTTGTCGTCCAGCTTCTCGATCCCCCGGGCGCCGTAGACCTGCGAGGCGTAGCCCGTGACGGGCGCCCACATCGGGCCGTTCTTGTACGTCCGCTTGTACTTGAAGTCGATGCTGTCGGTCTTCGCGGAGCCGGTGACGCGTTGCCCGTCGACGATGATGTCGCCGCGCGGCTTGCTGTACGTGGCGATCGTGACGCGGCGGTTCTGCTTGTGGTTCTTGAGCTCGTCGGCCTGGACGAACTGCACCCAGTTGTCACGGACCAGCAGCGCGAGGACCAGCAGCCCACAGAAGATCGCGATACGGCGCAGGGGTTTGTTCACGGTCGGACCACCTGGGTCATCTCGGCGTCGGGGGACGGGGCGGGGGCCGGAGCAGGTCGGCGGGCGGTGTCACTGATCTTCATGAGGATGGCGATCAGGGCCCAGTTGGCGATCACGGACGAACCGCCCTGGGCGAGGAACGGCATCGTCATACCGGTCATGGGGATGAGCCCCATGACACCGCCGGCGACGACGAAGACCTGGATGGCGAAGGCGGCGGAGAGGCCGACGGCCAGCAGCTTGCCGAAGGGGTCGCGGGCGGCGAGGGCGGTGCGTACGCCGCGCTCCACGATCAGGCCGTAGATCAGCAGCATCGCCATCGTGCCGGCCAGCCCGAGCTCCTCGCCGACGGTGGCGAAGATGAAGTCGGAGTTGGCGGCGAAGCTGATGAGGTCGGAGTGGCCCTGGCCCCAGCCGGTGCCGAAGACGCCGCCGGAGCCGAAGGCGAAGAGGGACTGGGCGATCTGCTCGGTGCCCTGGCCGGTCTTGAAGACGTCGAAGGGGTGCAGCCAGGCCATCACGCGGACGTGCACATGCGGCTCGAAGGTGCCGATGACCGCGGCGCCGCCGATGGACATCAGCAGGCCGAAGACGATCCAGCTGGTGCGCTCGGTGGCGACGTACAGCATGACGACGAACATGCCGAAGAAGAGCAGCGAGGTGCCCAGGTCGGTCTCGAAGACCAGGATGAGCAGCGACAGCCCCCAGATCACGATGATCGGTCCGAGGTCGCGGCCGCGCGGCAGGTACAGGCCCATGAAGCGCCGGCTGGCCAGGGCGAGGGCGTCGCGCTTGACCATGAGATAGCCCGCGAAGAAGACCGCGAGGATGATCTTCGCGAACTCGCCGGGCTGGATGGAGCCGAGACCGGGGAGCGTGATCCAGATCTTCGCGCCGTTCTTGCCGGGGAAGAAGATCGGGGCGACCAGCAGGATCAGCGCGACCACCATGGAGATGTAGGTGTAGCGCTGGAGGATCCGGTGGTCCTTGAGGAAGATCAGGACGGCCACGAACAGGGCGATGGCGATGGCCGAGAAGAGCAGCTGGTTGGGGGCCGACGGCTGGAAGGTGAACCCCTGGGCCTTGGCGGTGCGCGCGAGCCGCTGGGACTGGTCGAGCCGCCAGATCAGTACGAGGCCGAGCCCGTTGAGCAGGGTGGCCAGCGGCAGCAGCAGCGGGTCGGCGTACGGGGCGAACTTGCGGACCACGACGTGGCCGACGCCCGCGAGCAGGCCGAGCCCGACTCCGTAACCGAGCATGCCGGAGGGCATCTCGTTGCTGAGCGCGAGGCCGACGTTGGCGTAGGCGAAGCACGGGATGACGACGGCGAAGACCAGCAGGGCCAGTTCGGTGTTGCGCCTGCTGGGCGGTCCGACCGTGCTGATGGTGGTGGTCGCGGTGGTGGTGGCGCTGCTCATCGGTGGTTGGCCCCCTATGCCTTTACTGCTGGCTGCTGCACTGTGGGACCAACTTCTGCTCTTCCTCGCTCAGGGTGGGACCGGGACTGGGTGACGTGGCGTCGAGATGGGTGCTGTGCGGGTCCGTCCCGTGCAGCGGCTTGGAGCCGGGGGCCCCGCCCTGGCCGGCCTTTTCCTTGTCTGTCTTGTCCGCCTTGTCTGACTTTTCCTTGTCGGACTTCTGCTTCTGCTTCTTCGCCTCGGCCTCGGCCTTCTTGCGCTCGTCGAGCTTCTTGCAGGCGCCGGCGAGGGTGCCGAGGTCCTTGGCCTTCTGCACGGCCTGGTCGCGGTCGGCGACCGTGATGGTGTCCTGGACGCGGCTGCGCTGGTCGACGGGAAGGTACTTGAGTTCGATCTCGGGGTGGTCCTGGTAGACCTTGTTGAGCTTGAGCCAGGCGAGGTCCTGGCTGATGCCCTGGTAGACGGCGAGGTGCTCGTCCTTGGCGCCCACGTAGTACTGGGACTGGGTCCAGCGGTAGCCGCCGTAGAGGCCGCCGCCGACGATGCCGAGCACCACCAGGGTGATCAGCGACCGCTTGAGCCACTTCCGGCCGGCGGAGGGTTTGATGTAGTCGTCGGCGTAGTCGCCGTAGGCGCCGTCGGACGACTGCTCGGCGGACGGGTCGCCGCTGCCGGGCGGGCCGAAGCCGCCGGCCGACTGGGGCGGTACGGCCCGGTTGGCGCGCCCGAGCTCGGCCGCGCGGCCGGCGGGGGTCTGCATGGCGGCGCCGCCGTCGCCCATCTGGAGCTGGTTCTCGGCGACCGCGCCCACGATGACGGGGGTGTCGTTGAACTGGCTCGCGTGCGCCTCGCCGCCGTCGACGTCGAGGACGTCGGCGACGATGCAGGTGATGTTGTCGGGACCGCCGCCGCGCAGGGCCAGCTCGATGAGCATCTGCACGGTCTCGTGCGGGCCCTGGTAGCTGGCGAGGGTCTCTTCGATGGTCTGGTGGCTGACGACGCCGCAGAGGCCGTCGGAGCAGATGAGGTAGCGGTCCCCGGCCCGTACCTCCCTGATGGACAGGTCGGGCTCGACGTGGTCGCCGCTGCCCAGCGCGCGCATCAGCAGGGAGCGCTGCGGGTGGGTGGTGGCCTCTTCCTCGGTGATGCGGCCCTCGTCGACGAGGCGCTGCACCCAGGTGTGGTCCTGGGTGATCTGGGTGAGGATGCCGTCGCGCAGCAGGTACGCGCGCGAGTCGCCGACGTGTACGAGGCCGAGGCGCTGGCCGGTCCACAGGAGGGCGGTGAGCGTGGTGCCCATGCCTTCGAGCTGGGGGTCCTCCTCGACCATGACGCGCAGCTGGTCGTTGGCGCGCTGCACGGCGGTGGCGAGCGAGGTGAGGATGTCGGAACCCGGGACGTCGTCGTCGAGCGAGACGAGGGTGGAGATCACCTCGGAGCTCGCGACCTCGCCGGCCGCCTGGCCGCCCATGCCGTCGGCGACGGCGAGCAGGCGGGGGCCGGCGTAACCGGAGTCCTCGTTGCCCTCCCGGATCATTCCCTTGTGCGACCCGGCGGCGAAACGCAGTGACAGACTCATGCGCACCTCGCCCGTCGGCTCCGGGAACAGCCCCTTTGCTGCCACGCTGCCCACCCTCCGGTCGTCATGGTCCTACTACTTCCGCAGCTCGATGACGGTTTTGCCGATACGGATCGGCGCGCCGAGCGGGATCGGGGTCGGGGTGGTCAATCGGGTCCGGTCCAGGTACGTGCCGTTGGTGGAGCCGAGGTCCTCGACGATCCACTTGCCGTCCCGGTCCGGATAGATCCTGGCATGCCTGCTGGAGGCGTAGTCGTCGTCGAGGACGATCGTGGAGTCGTGGGCGCGGCCCAGCGAGATGGTCTGGCCCTGGAGCGCGACGGTGGTGCCGGCCAGGGTCCCTTCGGAGACGACGAGCTTGCTGGGGGCACCACGGCCGCCCCCCTTGGCCCGTCGGCCGCCGGACTGCTGGCGCTGCTGCGGCGGCGTGGCGGCGGCTTGCGCCGCGGCCCCTCGCTGCGGCGGCCGTTCCTGGCCGCCGCGGCGCGAACCGCGCTGGGTCACCCGCGTGCCGAACAAATCGCTGCGAATGACCTGTACGGCCACGATGACGAACAGCCACAGTACGGCGAGGAAACCCAACCGCATGACCGTGAGGGTCAGCTCTGACATTGCCCCCGCTTCACCCTTCGGCTTGCCGGTAAACGATGGTGGTACTGCCCACGACGATCCGCGAGCCGTCGCGGAGCGTAGCGCGGGTGGTGTGCTGCCCGTCCACCACGATGCCGTTTGTGGACCCCAGGTCCTGAATTGTCGCGGGGGTGCCGACCCGGATCTCGCAGTGCCTGCGGGAGACGCCCGGGTCGTCGATACGTACGTCCGCCTCGGTGCTGCGGCCCAGTACGAGGGTGGGCCGGGAGATCTGGTGGCGGGTGCCGTTGATCTCGATCCAGCGGCGGGTCTGCGCGCTCGGCAGGGGGCCACCGGTGCCGGGTGCGCCCGTACGGGGCACGGGGCGGGCGGCTCCGGGGGGCGGTGCCGAGGGCATGGGGGGCGGACCGGCGGGCTGCGCGGGGTATCCGCCGCCAGGGCCCGGGCCGGGTCCGGAACGCGGGGCCGTGGAGCGCTCCGCGTGGTGGTTGTTGTCGGTCGACGGCTGCTGGCTCTCGCTGGAGGCGAGGGTGCGGCTGCGGACGCGGTAGAGGCCGGTGTCGAGATCGTCGGCCTTCTCCAGGTGCACCTTGATGGTGCCCATGAAGGTGTAGCGCTGCTGCTTGGCGTAGTCGCGCACCATCCCGGAGAGCTCGTCGCCGAGCTGGCCGGAGTACGGGCTCAGCCGGTCGAAGTCCGGGGTGCTGAGCTCGACGATGAAGTCGTTGGGTACGACGGTGCGGTCGCGGTTCCAGATGGTGGCGTTGTTGTCGCACTCACGCTGAAGCGCGCCCGCGATCTCGACGGGCTGCACCTCGGACTTGAATACTTTGGCGAAGGTGCCGTTCACGAGACCTTCGAGACGCTGCTCGAAGCGCTTCATAACTCCCACCGGGCACCTCCTTCCTCGGTGTCGTGCCGAGTGTCGTCCTGATACTGCTTACTGATCGTATCCACGCGTCGTGGAAACGGCTGGTTCCCCTTTGGAGCCAGGAGTGACGAGTGTCGCGTTCCGGGGGCGTCTCCGCGAGGTTCCACTACGGATCGTAGAGGCGGTCCCAAGTCAGTGTCCCGCAACCGGGGTGGTCGCCGACGGGGTGGGCGCTCGACAAGGGGTGTGAACCCACCCCCACCGGCGTGCTAATCTTCTGGATGTCGGAAGGCGCTCGCACCAGACCCGAACAGGCCAGTTCGGAAGCTGTGGGAGAGTCGGAGGACAGCACCCATGCGCGGGTGGCGGAATAGGCAGACGCGCTGGATTCAGGTTCCAGTGCCCGAAAGGGCGTGGGGGTTCAACTCCCCCCTCGCGCACGTATCAGTGAGACGGGTCTCACCGGTGACGAAAGTCGCCGGTGGGGCCCGTTTCTCGTTGTCCGGGGGCAGGCGGTGGCGCCGCTGACCCGCCGCGGCGGGGGCGGGGGCGCTCGCGACCGTATCGCTTTCATTGTTGGCGGGAATCTTTCTCTCCTGCGGGGGCTTGGCCGGATCGCCGCACGTCGGCGGGGCCGCGATGGGAGCATCGTGCTGTAGTCGCACTGAGGCGCTGCGTGCCGAGGCGCCACGTCGCGTTGGGTGTGCGGTTGGGGCGCCGCTGATTCGGACTTCGCCGATTCGGGTGCGTGGAGAGCCTCGTCGTCTGTGACCGGAGTACCGGAGTGGGGGACGATGTGGCGTTGGGCCAGGCGTCTTGGCTGACTGAGTGGGCCCTGCCCGCCGCGGTGTGCGCGGGGGTGGCGTGGGTGGGTCTGGTCTACCGCTTCCGGGAGGACGGGCGCCTGCTCGGTACGGTCCGGTCGGCGGCGTTGGCGGTCTCCGTCGTGTTGTGGACCTCCGGAGTGGCGGCGCTGGCCAGCGGTTTTCTGCTGCCGCACGCGTCGAGCGTGCCACCGATCGCGGTGGGCGCGGTGGCCGGTTCCGGGGTGGTCCCCAGGGGCCGGGGGGAGCAGACGAGCGGGCGCGCCCTGATGGCCGTACTGACGCTGGGCGACTCGCTGCTGCTCGCCAGCCTCGCGCGCCGGCTGCAGGAGGACCGGGCCGAGTGGTGCGACCGCCTGGTCGGCGGCTTCCACGACTGGTGGGACATCGACGTCTTCTCCGAAGAGGTCAAGCGGCATCTGTTGATGCGGGTCGATGTGCCCGGGCGTACGAGCCGGAGCCGCAGCAGCATCCGGCGCGAGATCACCGACCGCTACAAGGACGTGCAGACGGCGGCGCAGAAGTGGGCCAAGGCCGAGACGGACATCGGCAAGTCCTGTCTTCAGCAGTGCCGGCCGCGCACCCGCGAGGAGGACCGGCGCGCGAAGCGGGCGTTCGGGGAGGCGGAGCAGTACTGCCGGCACCTGCTGGAACTCGCGCACATGCACGGGAAGCGCAGCAGCGACAGAAAGATCGCCGAACTCAGGGCGCAGCATCTGCCGCTGCGGCGCCCGGCGGCCGCCCCCGGCATCCCGGCGCCCCGCAGACGGAGCCTGGCCGGTCTGCTGTGGCACCGTCGCTAGACCAGCGCGCGGGAGACTCGAACGGATGCCTACGGCCGTGTGGCCACGCGCCTCGGGTCGCCCGTACGGGTGTGGGACCGCTGTCCTGGGCTCGTACGGGCGGTCCGGGGGAGCTCGCGGCGCGTTGCGGCCGCAGGGGGCGTGAGCTGGAGTTTGAGCGAATCCGTACGGCCGCGCCGGTGCGGTCAGCGGCAGGCGGTCAGCGGTAGGTCGGCGCGAAGTGCCGTGCCGAATCGGCCTCGGCGGTCTCCGGGGGATCGGCCGCGGAAGGATCGCCGAACGATATCTCCACGCGGGCATCGAGAGACTCCGCGACCGCGGCCAGTGACCGCAGCGTGAGGTTCTCGTCGCCGGACAGGATCTGACTGACCCGTCCGGGGGATACTCCCAGGCAGTCGGCCAGGTCCTTGCGGGTCATGCCGCGCTCCGCGAGCAGTCCGGCAAGGGACGCTGTCGCTTGTCTTGCCAGCCGGGCACCCGCCAACTCCGCGGTACGACCGTGCTCGGCACTGTTTCGCCAGGCCATGGCGTACCCCCAAGAGGCTAGGTGGACTCTGGCGTCCTTACCTCTAGAAGGATGCCACCTTTAGGCATGGCTAAAAGCTTAGTTTCAGCTAAAGATTGAGCCATCGTCACCGAACACCGTCTGCCACCCCGGGCTGACCAGCGGCTACGGGGTGACCGACGGTTTTCGGTCAATCTCAACTCTGCGACAGCGCAGCGGAGTCGGCGTGGCGGGCGGCGAGCTCCTTGCCCTTCGCGGCGGCGGCTTCGAGGGCCGCGGCGCGGGAGGCCTCTGCGAGCGGTACGAGTTCGGCCATCGCCGGGTTGACGGCGGCCATGGTCAGCTCCGGGACGATGAAGTCGACCTCGGCGCCGAGCAGCACGGTGAACACCTTCTCCAGGTAGTTCTGCACGAAGTCGAAGCCCTCGCGCGGGGTTCCGGGGCCGTACGCGCCGCCGCGGCTGGTGACGACGGTGACCGGGGTGCCCGCGACGGACGGCTCCTGGCCGGCGGTGCGGCCCATGATGATCACCTGGTCCAGCCAGGTCTTGAGCGTGGAGGGGATCGAGAGGTTGTACATGGGCGCGCCTATGAGGACCGCGTCGGCGGCTTCGAGTTCGTCGGCGAGCTCCGCGCGCAGGGCCGCGGCGGCCTGCTGGGCGGGGGTCTGCGCGGCCGGGTCGCCGAAGCGGGCGGACGCGGCGATGGCGTCGAAGTGCGGCAGCGGGTCGGCGTCGAGGTCGCGGTAGACGACGGTGCCCTCGGGGTGCTGGGCCAGCCAGGCGTCACGGAAGGCGGCGGTGACGGCGCGGGAAGCCGAGGACTCGGCGGGGAAGACGGACGAGTCGAGGTGCAGCAGTGTGGCCATGGTGGCTCCAGAGTGGACGTCGATGATGGCGGCGCTTACGTGGCTTTACGTACGTAGCTATTGTTAGCACAGCAGCTTACTTTTTTATAGTTCCACACGGGAAAGCAGTACCCTGGCCGTATGGCGGACCACGATGAGCAGGGGTGCAAGAGCGTCGACGCGGGGATGACGCGCGTCTTCGAGCTGTTCGGCAAGCGCTGGACGGGGTTGATCGTGGCCACGCTGATGCCGGGGGCGGTGCACTTCGCCGAGTTGCGGCGGGCGATCCCGGGGATCAGCGAGCGCATGCTGTCGGACCGGCTCACGCAGCTGGCCGGGGCCGGTCTGGTGTTGCGGGAGGTCGATGCGGGTCCGCCGCTGCGCGTCGCCTACCGGCTGACCGCCGCGGGCGAGGCGATGGAGCCCGCGCTCAAGGAGCTGGGGCGGTGGGCGGAGCAGTACCTGGCCGATGGGGGCGGGTGTCCGGGGGGACCGCGGTAGCGCCGTGCGGGCGCTCCGGTCCGCCGCTCACTCCATGGCCTCCTGTGCGGCGTTGTAGCGCAGCAGGTAGGAGGCGAAGCGGTCGAGATCGTCCTCGTCCCAGTCGGCCAGGCGCTCATGGAAGGCGACGCGGCGGCTGGCGGTGACGTTGCCGAGCATCTCGGCGCCGGCCGCGGTGAGATGCAGCACCTGGACGCGGTGGTCGTCCGGGTCGACGCGGCGCTCGACGAAGCCGAGCCGCTCCAGCGCCGAGACCTGGCGGCTGACCGTGGACTTGTCGAGCAGATAGTGCGCGGCGAGGTCGGTCGCGCGGCATCCTCGCCGGTCCTCCAGGTGGGCCAGGAGCGTGAAGGAGACGAGCGAGAGCTCGGGGTGCATCCGGGCGGCCGTGGCGCGGGCCCGGCGGGCGAACGCGGTCATCTCGCGCTGGATCGTCTCGACGGAGTCGTCTCGATGGGACACGGTGCTGCCTTTCCGTTCAACTGGTTGTATAGTACAACCTGAAGTGAGAGTTGTAGAAGCCAACCATCAGAGAAGTCCGAGAAGGCCGCCCATGAGTTCCGCCCACCGTGCCGATCCGGCCGGTCCTGCCCGCCGTTCCGGCGACGCCGCCGCCCTGCGCCACGTCCTCACCCACCTGATCACCCCGCTGCTGATGTGCGTGGGGATGGGATTCGCCTATCTGGGCGCCTTCGCGCATCCGCAACCGCACCAGCTGCCCGTGGCGGTCGTCGGTTCCGGGCCGAGCGCCCAGGTGCTGGCGCAGACGATCAACGACAAGTCGGGCGGCGACCTCACGGTCCGTACGGTCGCCGACCGGGGCGAGGCGGAGCGGCAGCTCAAGGGGCAGGACGTCTTCGGCGCGTATGTCGCGGGCGCGGCGCCGGAGCTGCTGGTCGCCACGGCCGGGTCGGACACCACCGCCTCCGTCGTGGAGAAGGTTTTCACACCCATCGCCGCAGGCCAGGGCGAGCCGCTCAAGGTCACGGACGTCGTGCCGTCGGCTCCCGGCGACCCGACCGGGCAGGGCGTCTTCTTCCTGCTCGTCGCGGTCAGCATCGGCTCGTACGCCTCGGTCGCCGTGATCGGCGGGGCGGGCGCCGCGCTGCCGATGCGGCTGCGGGCGCTGCTGGCGGCCGGCATGTCGCTCGTGGTCAGCGTCATCGGCGCGCTGTTCGCGGGCCCGGTCTTCCACCTCGTCGACCGCGGGCTGTGGGGGGTGTGGGGCATGGCCTGGCTCTACTCGGCGGGGATCCTGCTCATCGGCACCGGCCTGCACGTCTTCCTCAAGCGGTGGACCACGCTCGGGGTGATGGCGCTGTTCGTGATGCTCAACTTCACCAGCTCCGGCGGGGTGTTCCGGCCCGAGCTGCAGAACGGGTTCTTCGCCGCGCTGCACTCCTTCTGGAACGGCGCCGGCTTCGTGGAGGGCACGCGCGGCCTCGTCTACTTCGACGGCGCCGGGCTGGGCGGTCACGTGTGGACGCTGGCGCTGTGGTTCGTCGCCGCGCTGGCGGTGCTCGGCGCGGCCGGGTCGGTCGAGTCCCGGCGCGCCGGGCGGGCCGCGGCCTCCGCCGCGCCTGCCGCCGCCGGGTCCGGTTCCCCGGCGGGACCGGCCGAGGAGCCGCTGGAGCGGGTACGGGACGGAGCCGAGGGGGCGCGGGAGCATCGGGAGCAGGAAGAGGAAATGGAGGAGGCGGTCGGGGTCTGACCGTTGTCGGTGGGGAGCGGTACGGTCATGGGCAGTTGACGTTGCGTGACGTTGTGCCATGGGGTGAAGGGGGAGGTGGCCGCGGTGTCGCGACTGCCGTACGTACCGGGGTTCGCCAGGCTGGGAGCCAAGGGCCGCGATGGCGGCGCCGGGTCGCCGAAGGCGGCCGGGAAGGCGCTGCGGGGGCGCGTGGCGCGTCGCGACCACGCCGCTCTGGAGATCGGGGCCGGCCGCCCGGGTGCGGTCGACGCGGTCCAGGAGTCGAACGCGGGGCGGCTGCCGGAGCTCGTGGCGATACGGGTCGGGCGAATGGCCGCCTCCCCGTTCGCCTTCCTGCGCGGCACGTCCGGGCTGATGGCGTACGACCTGTCGACCACGCCCGTCACGGGCGCCGGAGCGCAGATATGCGGGGACGCGCACGCCGCCAACTTCGGTCTGTACGGGGACGCGCAGGGCCGACTCGTCATCGACCTCAACGACTTCGATGACACGGTGCACGGCCCGTGGGAGTGGGACCTCAAGCGGCTCGCGGCCTCGCTGGTGCTCGCCGGCCGGGAGGCGGGCGCGGACGAGGACGCCTGCCGGGACGCCGCGCGGGACGCGGTCGGCGCGTACCGGCACACGATGCGGCTGCTGGCCAAGCTGCCCGTCGCCGACGCGTGGAACGCCGTCGCCGACGAGGAGTTCGTCTCGCACGCCGACGCGCGGGACCTGCTGGGCACGCTGGAACGGGTGGCCGACAAGGCGCGGCGCAACACCGGGGCGCGCTTCGCCGAGAAGTCGACGCGGCGGCTGCCGGACGGCGCGCGCCGGTTCGTGGACGCGCCGCCGGTGCTGCGGCGGGTGGCGGACGCCGAGGCGGCGTCCGTGGCCGGGGCGCTCGGCGGGTATCTGCGGTCGCTGCCGGAGGACCGGCTGCCGCTGCTGGGCCGGTACGCGGTGCACGACGTGGCGTTCCGGCTGGTGGGGACGGGGAGCGTCGGGCTGCGCTCGTACGTGGTGCTGCTCCTGGACCACCGGGGCGAGGCGATGGTGCTCCAGGTGAAGGAGGCCAGGCCGTCGGCGCTGCTGCCGCATGTGGAGAAGGCCGGGTTCGTGATACCCGAGGCCGCGCACGAGGGGCGGCGCATCGTGCGGGGGCAGCAGCGGATGCAGGCCGTCAGCGACATTCTGCTGGGGTGGACGACGGTCGAGGGGCGGCCGTACCAGGTCCGGCAGTTCCGCAATCGCAAGGGGAGCGTGGACCCGTCCGCGCTGGAACCGGGCCAGGTCGACGACTACGGACGGATGACGGGCGCGTTGCTGGCGCGGGCGCACGCGCACAGCGTGGACCCGCGGCTGATCGGCGGCTACTGCGGCAAGAGCGAGGAGCTGGACGAGGCGCTGGCCGCGTTCGCGGTGGCGTACGCGGACCGTGCGGAGGCGGACCACGCGGAGCTGGTGGAGGCGGTACGGGACGGCCGTATCGCGGCCGAGACGGGGGTGTGAGGGGAGGGGGTGCGAGGGGGCGCGCGACGGGGTTGGTTCCGGGGCGGCGTCGCCGGAACGGTGGGCCGGGCCGGGGCGGTACGGGCTGGTGCGAGCCGGTACGGGCCGGGGTTCGGGGTTGCTACGGGGCTGTGGCTGGGGACGGGGCTGTCGTCTGCGGGTGGGTACGGGCCTGGTGGGGACCGGACCGCGGGGCCCGGCGTCCGGAAAATCGGCCCGGCCCGGGAAAACCCCGCCTCGTTTGAGACGCTGTACGGGTGACGAACCCGGAAGCCGAACAGACACGGCCACGAACCGAAGACCACTCCGCAGATTCGTCCGCCGGGCCGGCGGACGGTGCGGGGGGCGGCCCGGCTCCTGGCGTCGGCGGCCCGGCCGACGGTGCCGACGGCCCGGGCGGTAGCGCCGATGGTGCCGGCGGCTCGGGTGATGGTGCAGGGGAGCGGGCGACGGACCGGCTGGAGCAGGCGGTGCGGACGGCCGAGCAGGCGCTGATCGAGTTCGAGATCGCGGTGGAGACGTTCCGGGTGGAGGTGGAGAACTTCTCCCGTCTGCACCACCAGCGGCTCGGTCCGATGTACTCCCGCCTCGATGAGCTGGACGCGCTGGTCGCCGAGGCCGTCGCGGCCCGTACGGGCGACGCGGAGGACATCCGCCGCGCGCGGGAGGCGCGGTCACTGGTGCAGCCGATGCCCGGAGTGGACGAGCTCTTCGGGGGCTGGATGGACTCCGAGGGGCTGTCGCCCGAGGCGTCCTCGATGCTCACGGAGCGGCCGGTGCAGCCGCCCAAGCGGGTGCGGCCGAGCGAGGAGGCGCGGCGCGTCTTCCGGGAGCTCGTCCGCAAGGCGCACCCGGACCTGGCGCGGGACGAGGCGGACCGGGAGCGGCGCGAGGCGTTCATCGTGCGGGTCAACGCCGCGTACGGGGACGGCGACGAGAAGGTGCTGCGCACGCTCGCCGAGGAGTGGGCGGCCGGACCGGTGGCCGAGGAGCGGCGGCCGAGCCGGAGCGAGGAGCTGTACGCGCGGCTGGAGTGGCTCGCCCAGCGCAAGGAGCTGCTGGCGGCGGTGGCGGCGGAGCTGGAGAACAGCGCGATCGGCGCGATGATCAAGATGGCGCCGGAGGACCCGGACCGGCTGCTGGAGGAGATCGCGGAGCGGCTCTCGGCGCAGGTCGCCGAGCGGGAGGCGTATCTGGCCTCGCTGGTCGGGTAGCTTCGTTCGGCCCGACACACGAACCCCGACCCCTGACACGCGATTCCCGACACGCGATTCCCGACACGCGGTCCGCGAGATGCGATCCGCGGTGCCCGATACGCGAACCGAGAGAGGCTTTCATGAACTTCGCCCAGGTCCCCGAGGTGGACGCGGCGGCCGTGCCGTCCGACGGCTTCCTGCTGGATGTCCGGGAGGACGACGAGTGGGCCGCCGGTCACGCCGAGGGCGCGCTGCACATCCCCATGAGCGACTTCGTGGGCCGCTACGGCGAGCTGACCGAGCGGGCGCCGGACGGCGGCAAGGTGTATGTGATCTGCCGCTCCGGCGGCCGGTCCGCCCAGGTCGCGCAGTACCTGCTGCAACAAGGGCTGGACGCCGTGAACGTCGCCGGTGGCATGCAGCTCTGGGAGTCCGCCGGCCGCCCGGTCGCGGACGGCACGGGCGGCCCCGGCACCGTCATCTAGCCTTCGGGCGGCTGCGACCGGCTGCGACCGGCTGCGACCGGCTGCGACCGGCCGGGGCCCGGGAGGGCCGCGGGGCGTCGTGCCGCACGGCGGCCGGTTCTCCGCCGAGCTGTCGGCCCGCGGCGGCTCCCGAGGGGCGTCGGCCCGCGGCGGCTACCCGAGGGGGTGGGCCGCGATGAGGTCGCCGAGCGCCTCCTCGTGGGCGGCGGCCGGGCCGAGCGAGAGCTCCAGCTGCTTGGCCCAGGCGTGGTAGCGGTGCAGCGCGTAGTCGGTGTCCGCGCCGAATCCGCCGTGCAGGTGCTGCGCGCTCTGCACGACGCGGCGCACGCCCTCCGCTGCCCAGATCTTGGCGACGGCGATGTCCGCGGCGGCCGGCAGCGGGCCGCCGGCCGAGGGGTTGCCGATGCGCCAGGCGGCCTGCCAGAGGGTGGCCTCCATGGCGCGCAGGTCGATGTAGCGGTCGGCGGTCTGGACGGCGACGGCCTGGAACGTGGCGATGGGGAAGCCGAACTGCTCGCGCTTGCCCGCGTAGTCGCTCGTCATGGCCAGCACGGCCTCGCCGAGCCCGAGCGCCAGCGCGCAGGTGCCGGTGGCTAGGAGGCGGCGCAGGAACTCCCAGCAGCCATCGGCTGTGATCATGTTCTGGGCCGGGACGCGTAGGGCGTCGAGGCGCAGTCGCGCGTACCGCTCGCCGCTGGTGGAGACCTGGTCGGCGAGTGTGAGGTCTTCGTGGGCGCGGGGGACGAGGGCGAGGACGGCGCGGCCCTCGCCGGTGTGAGCGGGCAGTAGCACCAGATCCGCTGCCTGGGCCCAGGGGACGGCGGTGTGCACGCCGTCGAGAACCCAGCTGTCACCCTCCTGGCGCGCCTCCACGGAGAGTTCGGCCGGGTCGTGGCCGGAACGGCCGTTGGACGCGACGGTGATGACGACCTCCCCGCGGCCGACCCGGGGCAGGAGTTCGGAGCGCGTCACGTCACTGCCGTAGGTCTCCAGGGCCAGCGCCGCGGCGCTCGTCTCCAGCAACGGCACTCGGGCGAGCACCTTGGCGGATTCGCGCAGCACAAGACAGAGCGCGATGGCGTCGAGCCCCGCCCCGCCGTGCTCGGGCGTGAGGAGAAGGCTCAGCAGGTCGGCTTCGGCGAGGCGGCGCCACAGCGGCCGGTCGAAGTCGTCGGCGACGGCGCCCGCGGTGAGCGCGGGGCTGGGCACGCTGTCGGGGGCGACGCCGGAGAAGACCGCTTGCGCCGCTTCGACGGCCGCTTGCTGCTCCTCGGTGAAGGTGAAGTCCACTGCCTGTCCTCCCGCACACCCTGACTGACCTGATGGGTCGTCAAGGTAGAACAGGTTGCAGGAATTGGGAATGGGGTTCAGCGGTCGAAGTCCAACTCCACCCTCTCCGTCGCCGGATGCGACTGGCAGGCCAGCACATACCCCGACTCGACCTCCTCCGGCTCCAGCGCGAAATTCCGGTCCATCCGCACCTCTCCCGAGACCAGGAACGCCCGGCAGGTGCCGCACACCCCGCCCTTGCACGCGTACGGAGCGTCCGCGCGGTTGCGCAACACCGCGTCCAGCAGCGACTCCCCGTCCCGCACCGGCCAGTCGCCGCTGCGGCCGTCCAGCGTCGCGGTGACCGAACTGCGCGCGGGCGACCGCGCCCCGGCGGCCCCGGCGGCCCCGGCGGCTGCGGCGGCCCGAGCGGTCGCGGCCGTGGCGTCCAGCGGCACCGCGACCGTCCCGTCGTCCACGTGGAAGATCTCCTGGTGCACCCGGTGCCGGTCGACCCCGAGCCCGCGCAGCGACCGTTCGGCCGCTTGCACCAGCCCGTACGGACCGCACAGGAACCAGCCGTCCACCTCGCCCACCGGCAGCAGCGCGGGAAGGAGCGACGACAGCCGCTCCTCGTCCAGCCGCCCGGACGCCAGACCGGCCTGCTGCTCCTCGCGGGAGAGCGCGTGCACCAGGTGGAAGCGGTCGGGGTAGCGGTCCTTGAGGTCGGCCACCTCCTCCAGGAACATCGTCGACGCGGCCGTACGGTCGCTGCGGATCAGGCAGAAGCTCGCGTCGGTGCGGCGCGCGAGCAGGGTCGCGGCGATGGACAGCACGGGCGTGATGCCGCTGCCGCCGACCAGGGCCGCGAAACGGCCCGCCCTCGGCTCCAGGACGAAGCGCCCGGCCGGTGCCATCACGTCCACCGTGTCCCCGACGGCCAGCTCCTTGAGCACGTACGTCGAGAACTCGCCCCCCTCGACCCGCCGCACCCCCACCCGCAGCGTCCGCGGCCCGTCCGGGTCGGTGACGGGCGCGCAGATCGAATACGTGCGCCGGACCTCCGCGTCGTCGACGAACAGACGCACCGCGACGTGCTGCCCCGGGGTGTAGCGGAACGTGGCGCGAAGCGCTTCGGGCACGGCGAAGGTGAGGGCGACCGCGTCATCGGTGAGGCGGTCGACCGCTGTCACGCGCAGCGGGTGGAAGGCGCCGTGGCGGGCCCCGGCCATCTACAACTCCTTGAAGTGGTCGAAGGGTTCGCGGCACGACTCGCAGCGGCGCAGCGCCTTGCAGGCCGTGGACGAGAAGCGGCTCAGCAGGGTGGTGTCCGTCGAGCCGCAGTGCGGGCACCGGATGGCCAGCCGGAGTGCGACGGGTCCGCTCGCGTCCGGCCTCGGCGGCGCTATGCCGAACTCCGCGAGCTTGCGGCGGCCCTCGGCGCTGATCGCGTCCGTGGTCCAGGGCGGGGAGAGCACCGTACGGACCTCGACCTCCGGTATGCCGTGGTCGTGCAGCACGCGCTCGATGTCCGACGACATCGTCTCTATGGCCGGGCAGCCGCTGTAGGTGGGGGTCAGCTCCACCTCGACCCGCCCGGGGCCGAGCACATGCAGATCGCGCAGCACGCCCAGCTCGGCGAGGGTGACCACGGGCAGCTCGGGGTCCGGCACCGAGCCGGCGAGCTCGCGCAGCTCGGCTTCGAGGGCGGTGGCGGTCACCATGTCGCCCCCGGGTGGCTGCGGTGCAGATGCTGCATCTCGGCGAGCATCCGGCCGAACGCCTCGGTGTGGATGCCCTGCCGTCCGGCGCCCGCGCTCCAGCCTCCCCGCCGCGGACCCGTCGGCACCGTCAGCGTCGCGCGCTCCACGACATCGGTGACGCCCGCCTGCCAGCCGTCCCGCAGCGCGTCGGCATCCACCTCCAACCCCTCCACGGGCTCGAAGAGTTCGCCGGTGAACCGCCACAGGGAGTCCAGGCCGCGCTGCATCCGCTCGCGGCTCTCGGCCGTGCCGTCGCCGAGCCGCAGCGTCCAGTGCTCGGCGTGGTCCCGGTGGTAGGCGACCTCCTTGACGGCCTTCGCCGCGATCGGCGCGAGCGGCCCCTCGCCGTCCGTCAACTGCCCGTACAGCAGTGCCTGGTAGGTGGAGAAGTACAGCTGCCGGGCGATGGTGTGCGCGAAGTCGCCGCGCTCCTGCTCGACCAACTGGGTGTTGCGGAAGGCGCGCTCCTCGCGGAGGTAGGCCAGCTCGTCCTCGTCGCCGACGAGGGAGAGCAGCAGCCGCGCCTGGCCCAGCAGGTCCAGCGCGATGTTGGCCAGCGCCACGTCCTCCTCCAGCACGGGTGCGTGCCCGGCCCACTCCCCCAGCCGGTGCGAGAGGACGAGGGCGTCGTCGCCGAGGGCGAGCGCGGCCGCCGTGGGTGGGCTGCTCACAGGTGCCGCACCCCCTCGGGGATCTCGTAGAACGTCGGGTGGCGGTAGGGCTTGTCGGCGGACGGGGCGAAGAACGGGTCCTTCTCGTCCGGCGAGGAGGCGGTGATCTCGGTGGACGGCACCACCCAGATCGAGATGCCCTCCGAGCGACGGGTGTACAGATCGCGCGCGTTGCGCAGGGCCATCTCGGCGTCCGGTGCGTGCAGGCTGCCGGCGTGGGTGTGGGACAGCCCGCGGCGGCTGCGCACGAACACCTCCCACAGCGGCCAGCTCGATTCGGATGTCGTCATGCCCGTGCCTTCCCGTGCTTGGCGGCGTACGCGCTCGCTGCCTCACGGACCCAGCCACCCTCGTCGTGGGCGCGCCGCCGCTGTGCGATGCGCTGTTCGTTGCACGGCCCGTTGCCGCGCAGCACCTCGTGGAATTCGGCCCAGTCGATGGCGCCGAAGTCATGCGCCCCGCGCTCCTCGTTCCACACGAGGTCCGGGTCGGGGAGAGTGAGCCCGAGCGCTTCGGCCTGCGGGACGCAGATGTCCACGAAGCGCTGGCGCAGCTCGTCGTTGGAGTGCCGCTTGATCTTCCAGGCCATGGACTGGGAGGAGTGCGCGGACTCGTCGTCCGGTGGGCCGAACATCATCAGGGACGGCCACCACCAGCGGTCCACGGCGTCCTGCGCCATGGCGTGCTGGGCCGGGGTGCCCCGGCTCAGGGCGAGGAGGAGCTCATACCCCTGGCGCTGGTGAAAGGACTCCTCCTTGCAGATCCGCACCATCGCGCGGGCGTACGGCCCGTACGAGCAGCGGCACAGCGGCACTTGGTTGGTGATCGCGGCGCCGTCCACGAGCCAGCCGATGGCTCCGACGTCGGCCCAGGTCAGGGTGGGGTAGTTGAAGATCGAGGAGTAGCGCTGGCGGCCGGCGTGGAGCTTGTCGAGCAGCTCGTCGCGGCTGGTGCCGAGGGTCTCCGCCGCGCTGTAGAGATAGAGGCCGTGGCCGGCCTCGTCCTGGACCTTGGCCATCAGGATCGCCTTGCGCCGCAGGGACGGCGCGCGGGTGATCCAGTTGGCCTCCGGCTGCATGCCGATGATCTCGGAGTGGGCGTGCTGCGCGATCTGCCGCACCAGCGAGGCGCGGTAGGCGTCGGGCATCCAGTCGCGCGGCTCGACGCGCTCTTCCGCGGCCACGGTGGCGTCGAATGCCGCTTCCAGGGCCGGGTCGTACGCCGCTTCGGTGTCCGGCGCCATCGTCGTCATGCGGTGCCCCCTGGCTCTCCACTGGCTGTGTCGTCGGGTCACTGGGCGGCGGGCGGAAATTCGCGCGTCCGCGCTTTCAGCCAACCGACCGATCGTTCGGTTCAATGGTGTGCCGAGCGCTCGTAAGGTGTCAAGCCTGTGGATAACTGGAGGAGCGCTGTGCTCGGCAGAGTGGCGTGGGTACGGTTCCGTGGCACGGGGAGACGCGAAAGACGCGAGAAGACACGAGAAGCGGGCCGTACGCGGGATCGGGGCGGGTGTGGAGCCGGACGACGATGAGCGATCACGCGGAATCGCCGCGCTCTCCCTGCCTTCTCGCATGGCCGTGGCCCTCGGCGTCGCGGTCGCGGCCGTTGCCGTCGCCATCCATATCGCGATGATGTTCTTGCAGGTCACACCCCCGAACACGGTCACCAAGAAGCACGGCGCGGCGATCGACGACTACGTGTACCCGGAATTCGAGCAGAACTGGAAGCTGTTCGCGCCCAACCCCCTCCAGCAGAACATCGCGGTGCAGGCACGGGCCGAGGTGCGCCGCGCGGACGGCCGCCTGGCGACCGGCGGCTGGATCGACCTCACCGCCCAGGACAGCGCGGCCATCCGGCACAACCCGCTCCCCAGCCACACGCAGCAGAACGAACTCCGCCGGGCCTGGGACTCCTACGTCGCCAACCATGATGAGGAGGATCGGCCGAACGGGTTGCGGGGACGGCTGTCCGAGCAGTACCTCCGGCGCGTGGTGATGTTCCGCTTCGGCGGCGAGCGCGACGGCGGCAAGGTGCAGCGCGTCCAGTTGCGGTCGGCGACGTCGAACGTCGCTCCGCCGCCCTGGAGCGATGAGAAGACCGACCTCAAGACCGCCTATCACGAACTGCGCTGGTGGCCGGTGACCACCGCCGACCTCCCGGAGGCGAAGAACCGGTGACCGACTCCCCCGAGAAACCGGCCCCCCAGCCGTCCGCCGCCGAGAAGCCCCCGCTCCAGACATCCGCCGCCGAGAAGCCCCCGCTCCAACCGTCCGCCGCCAAGAAGTCGGCATCCCAGCCGTCCGCCCCCGAGAAGGCGGCTGCCGCGACGCTCGCCGCCCGTCTCGACCGTGCGCTGACCAGCGGCCTCGCCCGCGCCACCAAAACCTCCATCGGCCCGTACCAGACCGCCGTCCTGCGGATCGGCTACGCCTTCACCTGGCTGTTCTTCCTGCTCCGCGAGTGGCCGAACCGCCATGAGCTGTACGGGCCGGACGGGACGTGGGACTGGGGCATGGCCCGGCAACTGGTCGAGGACAACCACTCCTTCACCGCTCTGATGTGGTCGGACGGCCACTTCTGGTTCGAGGCCGTCTACTGCCTCGCCATCGCCTCCAGCGCGCTGCTGATGCTCGGCTGGCGCACCCGCACGATGTCCGTGCTGTTCATGCTGGGCGTGCTGTCGATGCAGAACCGCAGCGTCTTCGTGGGCGACGGCGGCGACAACGTCATCCACCTGATGTCGATGTATCTGGTCCTCACCCGCTGCGGGCAGGTGTGGTCGCTGGACGCCCGGCGCGCCCGGCGCGGCGGCGAGCGGGGGCCGGCCCGGGACGCGACCGGCGTCGTGCTGTGGGCGGTCGCGGGCCTCGCCCTGCTGACGGCCCACCTCCTCGGCGGCTCTCACCTGTCCTGGACGGCGAACGGCCCGTTCCCGGGCCTCGGCTGGGCGACGGTTCTGTGGGGCCTGTGGCTCGTGCACTGCGCGTGGTGGCTGGTGCGGCGGTACGCGCCGGGGGAGCCGCGGACCGTACTGGACGCGTTCGCCCATCTCGCGCACAACAGCGCGCTGTTGGTGATCATGGTTCAGGTCTGCCTGATCTACGCGACCGCCGGCTGGTACAAGGTCCAGGGCTCCCGCTGGCAGGACGGCACCGCGCTCTTCTACCCGATGCACCTCGACTACTTCTCGCCGTGGCCCGCCCTGTCCGACGCCCTGACCAGCAGCGGAGCCATCACCATGGCGGTGACCTACGGGACGGTCATCGTGCAGGTCGCCTTCCCCTTCACGCTCTTCAACCGGCGGATCAAGAACGTGCTGCTGGCCCTGATGATCGTCGAACACCTCTCCATCGCGTTCTTCCTGGGGCTGCCCTTCTTCTCCCTCGCGATGATCACGGCGGACGCGGTCTTCCTGCCGACGAACTTCCTGCGAGCGGTGGGGCGCCGGATCGGCGGCCTCCGCGGTCGGCTGCCCGCCGTTCGCGGTGCCGGGCTGCCCGCCCAGCGCGCGGGCGACGGAGAGGCGTCGCCCCGTACGCTCGTGGGCTGAGTGGGGGCGCAGTGTCGCCCGGCGCCTCATGAGGCCGCATCCGTAGGCTGAGGGAATGATCGAAGACGAGGCGCCCGCCGCCGCGGGGCAGTGGCGGGCCAGCGCGCCCGGCGCCGTGCTGCTCGACGGCTTCCACGCGCTCAAACACGCCCTGCGGTTCGGCGCGGACGTGCCCCTGGCGCTCGCCGCCGACAAGGACTCCGTCCTGGCCCTCGCGGACGAGCTGGCCGACGACCTCACCGAGGTGATCCGCCGGTCCGTCATCGAGGTGCCCGCCGCCACCCTGCGCGAACTGGTGCCCAGGGTCCACCCCACCGGGGTGGCGGCGCTGGCGGTCCGCCGCGAGCGCCGCGCCAACCTGGACCGGCTCGCCACGCTGCCCCGGCCCTCGCCGGTCGTCGTCCTGGACAACCCCCGGAACCTGGGGAACGTCGGCGCCGTGATCCGGCTCGCCGCGGGCTTCGGTGCCACCGGTGTCGTGACCACCGGGGACCTCGACCCCTGGCACGGCAACGCCGTACGGGCGGGGGCGGGCCTCCACTACGCCACCGCCGTCGAACAGCTGCCGCTCGACGACCTGCCCCCCGGCCCCCTGTACGTACTGGACCCGGAGGGCGACGACATCCGGTCCCTCGCCATCCCCGATGACGCGCTCATCGCCTTCGGCTCCGAACGGCACGGGATCTCACCGGAGCTGCGTGATCGCGCCCAGCACCTCGTGGCGCTGCCGATGCGGCCGCAGGTCTCCAGCTACAACCTCGCCACCAGCGTGGCCATGGCGCTCTTCCACTGGGGCGGCACCTCGCCCCGGGCCCCGGAGACCGCCGCCGCGTAGCGGCCGGACCAGGGGCCCGGAGCGAGGAACGCGCCGGGCTCCGGGCGGCTCAGGCGGGCTTGCGCACCTCGACCGTACGGAACCGGGAGGCGACGAACGCCCCGTCGCACAGCGCCGCGTTGGCCGACGGGTTGCCGCCCGAGCCGTGGAAGTCGGAGAACGCCGCGGTCTGGTTGACGTACACCCCACCGGTCAGGTTGAGCGACAGCTGGGCGCACTCCTCCAGACACGCCTCCTGGATCAGGCCCTCGACGTCCGGCGAGGTGGTGTACGCGCCCACCGTCATCGTGCCCCGGTCCCGGATCGTGCGGCGCAGCAGCTCCACCGCGTCGGCCGCCGAGTCGACGGCGACGGCGAAGGACACCGGGCCGAAGTGCTCGGAGAGATAGGCGGCTTCGGCGTCGGGCTTGGCACCGTCGAGCTTGACGATGACGGGCGTACGGACCGTGGCGCCCGGGAAGTCGGGGTTGGTGACCGTCCGCGAGGCCAGCGCGACCTCGCCCAGCCCGGCCGCCGCCTCGACGCGCTCCTTGACCTGGGGGTTGACGATCGCGCCCAGCAGGGCGTTGGCCCGCGCGTCGTCGCCCAGCAGCCCGTCGACGGCGGACGCGAGGTCGGTGACCACCTCGTCGTACGTCTTGGGCCCGGCGTCCGTAGCGATGCCGCCGCGGGGGATGAGGAGGTTCTGCGGGGTGGTGCACATCTGGCCGCTGTAGAGCGACAGGGAGAAGGCCAGGTTGGCGAGCATTCCCTTGTAGTCGTCGGTGGAGTCGATGACGACGGTGTTGACGCCGGCCTTCTCGGTGAAGACCTGGGCCTGGGGAGCGTGGCTCTCCAGCCAGTCCCCGAAGGCGGTGGAGCCGGTGTAGTCGATGATGCGGATCTCGGGCCGCTGGGCCAGGGGCTTGGCGATGCCCTCGCCGTCCCGCTCGGCGGCCAGGGCGACCAGGTTGGGGTCGAAGCCCGCCTCGGCGAGCACCTCGCGCGCGATGCGGACGGTGAGCGCGAGCGGCAGCACCGCGCGCGGGTGCGCCTTGACGAGCACCGGGTTGCCGGTGGCGAGCGAGGCGAAGAGACCCGGGTAGCCGTTCCAGGTGGGGAAGGTGTTGCAGCCGACCAGCAGGGAGATGCCGCGCGGCACGGCCGTGAACTCCTTGCGCAGGTTGAGCGGCTCGCGCTTGCCCTGCGGCTTGGACCAGTCGGCCGTGTGCGGTGTGCGGGTCTGCTCCTCGTACGCGTAGGTCACGGCCTCCAGGCCGCGGTCCTGGGCATGCGGCCCGCCCGCCTGGAAGGCCATCATGAACGCCTGGCCGCTGGTGTGCATGACCGCGTGCGCGAACTCGTGCGTACGGGCGCTGATGCGCGCGAGGATCTCCAGGCAGACCGCGGCGCGCAGCTCGGGCCCGGCGTCCCGCCAGGCGGCCATGCCGGCGCGCATGGCGGGCAGCAGCGCGTCCAGGTCGGCGTGCGGGTACTCGATGCCCAACTCCAGCACGTACGGCGAGACCTCGGCGCCGGCCCACCCGTCGGTGCCCGGCTGGTCCAGCTCGAAGCGCGCGCCCCGCAGGGCGTCGAAGGCCGCCTGCCCGTCGGCCGCGCTCAGGCTGCCGCCCTCGCCGTAAGCCTTCGGGTGCTCGGGGTGGGGCGACCAGTAGGCGCGGCTGCGGATCGCGTCCAGAGCCTGGTCGAGGGTGGGTCGGTGCTTCTCGATCAACTGCGCGGAGGTGAGCTCGGCGGTCACGACTGACCAACTCCTCGTCGAGCCGGTGGTAAGGGGCGTGGGTACGCCCCCTCAGCGGGCGGTAGTGGAGACGGGCGGGCGGTTCAGCGGCCCCGTGGGAAGACCGCGGGGACGCGGAGCGGAGACAACACCGCTAGATTAACCGAACGATCGGTCGGGGCAAGGGGGCCTGGCAAACCTGTGGACAAGTCATCGGGGAGGATCAGCGGCATGATCGCAATCGACCGCAGCAGCACCGTGGCCGTCGTCGGGACCGGCACCATGGGCCAGGGAATCGCCCAGGTCGCGCTGGTCGCCGGCCACCCGGTCCGGCTGTACGACGCCGTGCCCGGCCGCGCCGCGGAGGCGGCGGCGTCCATCGCGGCGCGCCTCGACCGCCTCGTCGAGAAGGGCCGGCTCGGGGCCGCCCACCGCGACGCGGCCCGCGAGCGGCTCCACCCGGCGGCGGCGCTCGCCGAGCTCGCCGACGCCGAGCTGGTGGTCGAGGCGGTAGTGGAACAACTGGCTGTCAAACAGAAGCTGTTCACCGACCTCGAAGAGGTCGTATCGGACGCCTGCCTGCTCGCCACCAACACCTCCTCCCTCTCCGTGACCGCCGTCGCGGGAGCGCTGCGGGCGCCCGGCCGCTTCGTCGGCCTGCACTTCTTCAACCCGGCGCCGCTGCTGCCGCTCGTCGAGGTGGTCCGCGGATTCGCCACCGACGAAGCCGCCGCCGACCGCGCGCACGCGACCGCCGCCGCCTGGGGCAAGACCCCCGTGCGCTGCGCGGACACCCCCGGCTTCATCGTCAACCGCATAGCCCGGCCCTTCTACGCCGAGGCGTTCCGCGCCTACGAGGAGCACGCCGCCGACCCCGCCACCATCGACGCGGCGCTGCGCGAGAGCGGCGGCTTCACGATGGGGCCCTTCGAACTGACCGACCTCATCGGCCAGGACGTCAACGAGGCCGTCACCCGGTCCGTATGGGAGTCCTTCTTCCACGATCCGAAGTTCACGCCGTCCCTCGCCCAGCGCCGCCTCGTCGAATCCGGCCTGCACGGACGCAAGTCGGGCCGCGGCTGGTACGACCACAGCGCGGGCGCCACCCGCCCCGCGCCACACACCGCCGAACCCCGCCAGGCCCCGCGCGAGGTCGCGATCGAGGGCTCGCTGGGCCCCGCGGACGTGCTCCGCGAGCTGATGGAGGAGGCGGGGATCGAGGTCCTGCCGGCTGGGGACCCGACGGGGTACGAGGGCCATATCGTCCTTCCGGGCGGGGCGCTGCTGCGGCTGACCGGCGGCGGGACCGCCACGGGCCACACGTCCGGCACGTACATCCACTTCGACCTCGCGCTCGACTACCGGGCCGCCACCCGCATCGTCCTCGCGCCCGCCGACTCCGCCGCACCCGAGGACCTCGACGAGGCGATCGGCCTCTTTCAGGCGCTCGGCAAGCAGGTCAGTGTGATCGACGACATCCCCGGCATGATCGTGGCCGGCACGGTCGCCATGATCGTGGACTTCGCGGTCGACGCGGTCGCCCGCCGAGTGGCGAGCCCCGCGGACGTCGACACCGCCATGCGGCTCGGCGTGAACTACCCGGGCGGGCCGCTGGAGTGGGCCGAGCGGCTCGGCGCGACGTGGCTGTCGTGCGTCCTGGACGCGCTGCACGAGGAGATCCCGACCGGCCGCTACGCGCCGTCCGCGGCGCTGCGCCGCCGTGCGTCCGCCGATGAACAGGTGCTCTAATCATGACCATGGCCAAGCGCGACACCTACACGCCCGAATCGCTGCTCGCGGTCGCCGTCCAGGTGTTCAACGAGCGCGGCTACGACGGCACCTCCATGGAGCACCTCTCCAAGGCGGCCGGAATCTCCAAATCCTCGATCTACCACCACGTCAAGGGCAAGGAGGAGCTGCTCCGCCTCGCCATAGCCCGCGCGCTGGACGGCCTCTTCGGGATCCTCCAGGAGCCGGGCGCGGCCGAGGGGCGCGCGGTCGAGCGGCTGGAGTACGTGACCCGGCGCACCGCCGAGGTGCTGATGGCCGAGCTGCCCTACGTCACGCTGCTGCTGCGCGTACGGGGCAACACGGACACCGAGCGGTGGGCGATGGAGCGGCGGCGCGAGTACGACCAGGAGGTCGCCGCGCTGCTGAAGCGGTCCGCGGCCGACGGCGATCTGCGGGCGGACGTGGACGTCCGGCTCGCGACCCGGCTGCTCTTCGGGATGATCAATTCGATCGTCGAGTGGTACCGGCCGCACAACGGCGTGACGACCGACGGCGAGCAGGTGGCGGACGCGGTGGTACGGATGGCCTTCGCGGGGTTGCGCAGGTAGACCCGCTCCTCGGTGTTCCGCGCGCCTACAGGAGGCCCTGGTTCTCCTGGAGGTCGGTCTCCTCGAAGACCAGCAGGGTGCGGGTGCTCAGGACCTCCTCCATCGACTGGAGGCGGGTGAGGACCAGCTCGCGCAGGGCCCGGTTGTCCTCGGTGTGGACGAGGAGCAGCACATCGAAATCCCCGCTGACCAGCGCGATATGGGTGGCGCCCGGCAGGGCCTGCAACTTCTCGCGCACGCTCCGCCACGAGTTCTGGACGATCTTCAAGGTGATGTACGCGGACGCGCCCTGCCCGGCGCGCTCCTGGTCGACGCGGGCGCTGAAACCCCGGATGACCCCGTCGTCGATCAGCCGGTTGATACGCGCGTAGGCGTTGGCGCGCGAGATGTGCACCCGCTCGGCCACCGACCGTATCGAGGCGCGGCCGTCGGCCTGGAGCATGCGCAGGATGTCGCGGTCGATGCCGTCGAGGGGCCGGGCGGGCGGCCTCCCGCCTGATCCGGCCATCTGTTCCTCCCGCATGCCGTCGCGCCTCCCGCCGATGGACGTACTGCTCATATCTCAGGCTGTGGAGAACCGTTTGTCCACAGGCTCGGGTCGCCTGTAGCCAAAATGCGTCGACGACCGAACAATCGGTAGGGAGAGCGGGGCGGCTACTCGGCCCGGCCCTCAGCGTGCTCCCAGCCCGCCCATACGAGGAGGTGCTCGACATGACGGTCCTTGAGCAGCCCGGCTCCTACCGGCCCACACCGCCGCCCGCCTGGCAGCCTCGCACCGACCCCGCGCCCCTGCTGCCCGACGCGGAGCCGTACCGCCTGCTGGGCACCGACGCCGCCGAGGGCCTGGACCCGGAGCTGCTGCGCCGGCTGTACGGGCAGCTCGTGCGCGGCCGCCGCTACAACACCCAGGCCACCGCCCTCACCCGGCAGGGCCGGCTCGCGGTCTACCCCTCCTCCACCGGCCAGGAGGCGTCCGAGGTCGCGGCGGCCCTCGTGCTCCGTGACCAGGACTGGCTCTTTCCCAGCTATCGCGACACCCTCGCCGTCGTCGCCCGGGGCCTGGACCCCGTGGCGGCGCTGACGCTGCTGCGCGGCGACTGGCACACCGGGTACGACCCGCGCGAGCAGCGCGTCGCCCCGCTCTCCACGCCGCTGGCCACCCAGCTGCCGCACGCCGTGGGGCTCGCGCACGCCGCGCGGCTGGCGGGGGACGAGGTCGTGGCGCTCGCCATGGTCGGCGACGGCGGCACCAGCGAGGGCGACTTCCACGAGGCGCTGAACTTCGCCGCGGTCTGGCGGGCCCCGGTCGTCTTCTTCGTGCAGAACAACGGCTTCGCGATCTCCGTGCCCCTCGCCAAGCAGACCGCGGCCCCCTCCCTCGCCCACAAGGCGGTCGGCTACGGCATGCCCGGCCGGCTCGTGGACGGCAACGACGCGGCCGCCGTCCACGCGGTGCTCGGCGAGGCCGTCGAGCGGGCCCGCGGCGGTGGCGGCCCGACCCTGGTGGAAGCCGTCACCTATCGCGTGGAGGCCCACACCAACGCGGACGACGCCACCCGCTACCGCGCCGACTCCGAGGTCGAGGCGTGGCGCGCGCACGACCCGATCGCGCTGCTGGAGGGGGAGCTGACCAGGCGCGGCCTGATCGACGACGAGGGGATACAGGCCGAACGGGACGCCGCCGAGCGGATGGCCGCCGACCTGCGTGACCGGATGAACGACGACCCCGCGCTCGACCCGATGGACCTCTTCGCGGACGTCTATGCGGAACAGACCGCGCAACTGCGCGAGCAGGCAGCCCAATTGCGGGACGAGCTGGCAGCCGAGCAGCCGTCCGATCCGGCGGAGCAGCCGTCCGGGGAGCCGTCAGAGGGGGAGCGACGATGACGACCACGGCAGTGGAGACAGCGCGCGGCACCGCCCGCAAGCCCGCCACGATGGGGCAGGCGCTTACCCGGGCGCTGCGGGACGCCATGGCCGAGGACCCGACCGTCCATGTGCTCGGCGAGGACGTCGGCACGCTCGGCGGGGTCTTCCGGGTCACGGACGGACTGGCCAAGGAGTTCGGCGAGGACCGCTGTACGGACACCCCGCTGGCGGAGGCGGGCATCCTCGGGGCCGCCGTGGGCATGGCGATGTACGGGCTGCGGCCCGTCGTGGAGATGCAGTTCGACGCCTTCGCCTACCCGGCGTTCGAGCAGCTGGTCAGCCACGTCTCCCGGATGCGCAACCGGACGCGCGGCGCGCTGCCGATGCCGATCACCGTTCGGGTGCCGTACGGCGGCGGCATCGGCGGGGTCGAGCACCACAGCGACTCCTCCGAGGCGTACTACATGGCCACACCGGGCCTCCACGTGGTCGCCCCCGCCACCGTCGCCGACGCGTACGGGCTGCTCAGAGCCGCTATCGCCTCCGACGACCCGGTCGTCTTCCTGGAGCCGAAGCGCCTCTACTGGTCCAAGGCCGACTGGTCCGCCGACCGGCCGGAGCCGGTGGACCCGATCGGCCGGGCGGCCGTACGGCGGCCCGGTACGTCCGCGACGCTGATCACCTACGGCCCGTCCGTACCCGTGTGCCTGGAGGCGGCCGAGGCGGCCACCGCCGAGGGCTGGGACCTGGAAGTCGTCGACCTGCGCTCGCTGGTGCCCTTCGACGAGCAGACGGTGTGCGCGTCCGTACGGCGCACCGGGCGGGCCGTCGTCGTCCATGAGTCGCCCGGATTCGGCGGGCCGGGCGGGGAGATCGCCGCGCGGATCACGGAGCGGTGCTTCCACCATCTGGACGCGCCGGTGCTGCGGGTGGCGGGGTTCGACATCCCGTATCCGCCGCCGATGCTGGAGCGGCACCATCTGCCGGGAGTGGACCGGGTGCTGGACGCCGTCGCCCGGTTGCAGTGGGAGTCCGAGTGGACCGAGGACGGTGTTCGGTGATGGCCGTGGTGCGCGAGTTCACCCTGCCGGACCTCGGCGAGGGGCTCACGGAGGCGGAGATCGTCCGTTGGCTCGTCGAAGTCGGCGACGTGGTCGCCGTGGACCAGCCGGTGGTGGAGGTGGAGACGGCCAAGGCGATGGTCGAGGTGCCGTGTCCGTACGGCGGCGTGGTGACGGCCCGCTTCGGCGACGAGGGCACGGAACGGCCGGTGGGCGCACCCCTGTTGACGGTCGCGGTGGGGGAGCGGGCCGGGGGCGGGGGCGGTTCCGGGGGCGGTTCCGCTCGTACGGGCGCTGGTGCGGGGGCGGCGAAGGGGGCGGCCGTGGGAGCGGCCGGAGCGGACGCCGGTGGGCGTCCGGGCGGCGGTGAGGGGTCGGGCAATGTGCTCGTCGGATACGGCACGGCGGCCCCGGCGGCACGTCGCCGCCGACTCCGCCCCTCGGCCGGACGGCCCTCGGCCGGTCAGTCCTCGGCCGGTCAGCTCCCGGCCGGACAACTTCCGGCGGACGGTGGCCCTGAGCGCGCCATCAGCCATACGGGCGTGGGTGCGGGTGTGGGTGCGGGTGCGGATGGGGGTACGGGTGCGGGTTCCGCTACGGGCTCGGAGTCTGGTTCCGCTACCGGCTTGGCCCCCGTCTCGGCGACCGGTCCTGTGGCGGTGATCTCGCCGTTGGTGCGGCGCATCGCGCGGGAGCGCGGAGTGGACCTGCGGGAGGTGGCCGGGTCCGGGCCGGAGGGGCTGATCCTGCGCTCGGATGTCGAGGGCGCGGTTCAGGAGAAACAGGAGACGGCGGCGCGGGAGAGCGCGCGGCCGGTGGGCAGTGCTGCGGCTGCTCCGGGTGCTTCGGGTGCGGCGCCCCGTAGGGATGTGGAGCGCGTACCGCTTCGGGGGGTGCGGGGAGCGGTGGCGGAGAAGCTGGCGCGGAGCCGCCGGGAGATCCCCGACGCGACGTGCTGGGTCGACGCGGACGCGACCGAACTGCTGGCCGCGCGGGCCGCGATGAACGCGGCCGACGGCCCCAAGGTCTCGCTGCTCGCCGTTCTGGCCCGTATCTGCACGGCAGGGCTCGCGCGGTACCCCGACCTCAACGCCCGGGTGGACTCGGACGCGCGGGAGATCGTGCGGCTGCCGGACGTGCACTTGGGGTTCGCCGCGCAGACGGAACGAGGGCTGGTCGTACCCGTCGTGCGGGACGCGCAGGCGCGCGACGCGGTGTCGCTGTCCGAGGAGATCGCCCGGCTCACGGAGGCGGCCCGGTCCGGTTCGCTGAGCCCGGCGGAGCTGACGGGCGGGACGTTCACGCTGAACAACTACGGGGTGTTCGGGGTGGACGGTTCCACGCCGATCATCAACCACCCCGAGGCGGCGATGCTGGGCGTGGGCCGGATAGCGGCCAAACCGTGGGTGGCGGACGGCGAGTTGGCGGTCCGGCGGGTGGTGCAGCTGTCCTTCACCTTCGACCACCGGGTCTGCGACGGGGGCACCGCCGGGGGCTTCCTGCGGTACGTGGCCGACTGCGTGGAACGTCCGGCGGTGCTGCTGCGGTCGCTCTGAGCCGTCACCTTCCTCTACCTCCATCGCCTTCCTCCACCTCCACCTCCACCTCCATCACCTTCCTCCGCCGCTCCCCTTCGGCCCCGCTGCCGTCCGGCACTTTCCTTCCGGCCGCTGGCCTCCGGCGCCGCTGCCGTCCGGTGGCGCCGGCCTCCGGTGAAGCGGCGGGGCGGCGTTCCGGCCTGGGGAAGGGGGAAAGTTCCGGGTTGGTGGGGGACAGGGGCCGGGGGAGGCTCGGGGGTGGCGATACTCGGGGTATGAGTGGTTACGACGCCGTAGTGCTGGCCGGTGGCGCGGCGCGGAGGTTGGGCGGGGTCGACAAGCCCTCGGTGCGCGTAGGCGGGCGGACCCTGCTGGACCGGGTGCTCGGCGCCTGCGCGGACGCCGGGAGCGTCGTCGTCGTGGGTCCTCCGCGGCCCACCCCCGCCGCGGTGACATGGACGCGGGAAGAGCCGCCCGGCGGCGGGCCCGTCGCGGCGCTCGCGGCCGGGCTGCGGTGCGTACGGGCCGAGACCGTGGTCGTGCTCTCCGCCGATCTGCCGTTCTTGGACGGCGAGACGGTACGCGGGCTGCTCGCCGCCGTCGACGGGCACGAAGGCGCGCTGCTCGCCGACCCGGACGGGCGTGATCAGCCGCTCGTCGCCGCCTACCGTGCCGAACCCCTGCGCAAGGGGCTCGCGCTGCTCGCCGCCGAGCACGGCTCGCTCGTCGGGCTGCCGCTGCGGCTGCTCACCGCCGGGCTCGCGCTCACCCGACTGCCGCACCCCACGGCCTCACTCGACTGCGACACCTGGGAGGACATCACCGCAGCACGCGCGCGGATCAGGGACGATGGGAATGTGTTGGATGAATGGATTGCCGCAGTCAAGGCCGAGCTGGGCATCGAACTCGATGTCGACACGGTCGCCCTCCTCGATCTCGCGCGTGACGCCGCGCACGGCGTGGCCCGCCCCGCCGCGCCGCTGACCACCTTCCTCGTCGGCTACGCCGCCGCCCAGCAGGGCGGCGGGGCCGAAGCGCTCGCCGAGGCGACGCGCAAGGCGTCGGCGCTCGCGACGCGCTGGGCCGAAGAGCCGGAATGAGCGACCGGGAGGCCGACGCCGCACTGGACCGTGCCGCGGATGAGGCACTGGCCCTGCTGTCCGACGACCGGGACGGCCGGAGGGCGGCGGGCGGGAGCGGGGAGGGCCAGCGAGGGCCCGCCTGTGGAGTTCGCGACAGCTCAGGCGGTTCCGACAGCTCAGGCGGTTCCGGCGGTTCCGGCGGCCCCTGGCAGGGCGGCCTCAACACCGGCACCAGCACCGAAGACGGTGCCAGTGAGGCCAGTGAGGCCAGTGAGATCAGCGGAACCAGTGGGACGGAGGGGGGCGCTACTACAGCTACGGAGACCGGCTCCGAGGCCCGTACGCGTCCGCATACCGCACCTGACCCCGCGTCAGGAGGCGACCCCGGCGCCGACCACGCCGACTATGCCGACCTCACCGACCTCCCCCATCTCGCCGACCTCACCGACCTCACCGACGACCGGCACACCCCCGCTCCGCCCGCCAACCTGCCCTGGTCCGAAGCCCGTACCCGTGCGGTACGGGCGGCGCACGTCCTGGAACCAGTGGTGAAGGGCCTCGCCGACGCGCTCGGCCACGTACTGGCCGAACCCCTCGCCGCCCTCACCGACCTGCCCTCCTTCGACACCTCCGCCATGGACGGCTGGACCGTCGCGGGCCCCGGCCCCTGGCGGATCGCCGCCGACGGCCCCGGCATCCTCGCCGGTCACGCCCGTACCGAACCGCTCCCCGACGGCCGTGCGGTCCGTATCGCCACCGGCGCCCGCGTACCGCCCGGCGCGACCGCCGTCCTGCGCAGCGAGCACGGCACCGTCTCGGGGCCGGGCGCGGCGGGCGAGGCGGCCTGGCTCCACGCGACCGGGTCCGTGACCACCGGTCAGGACATCCGCCCGCGCGGCCAGGAGTGCCGCAGGGGCGACCATCTCCTGCCGGCGCATACGTTCGTGACGCCGGCCGTAGTGGGGATGGCGGCGGCGGCCGGGTACGACGCGCTGCGCGTCGTATCGCGGCCTCGGGTCGAGGTGCTCGTACTGGGTGACGAACTGCTGGACGAGGGCCTGCCCCGTGAGGGCCGCATCCGCGACGCCCTCGGCCCGATGCTCGCCCCCTGGCTGCGGTCGCTCGGCGCGGAGGTCATCGCCACCCGCCATCTCAAGGACGACTCCGAAGCGCTGTACGAGGCCGTCGCGGCCTCCGGCGCCGACGTGATCGTCACCACCGGGGGCACCGCCTCCGGGCCGGTCGACTACGTTCACCCGACGCTGCGCCGCGTCTTCGCCGAGCCCCTCGTGGACGGCGTCGCGGTACGTCCCGGGCACCCCATGCTCCTCTCCCGTCTCGTACCGCACCGCCTCCTCATCGGCCTCCCCGGCAACCCCCTTGCCGCCGTCTCCGGCCTGCTGACCCTCGCCGACCCCTTGCTGCGTACGCTCGCGGGCCGCGTGGCCCCGGCCCCGTACCGCGCGCCGCTCACCGAAGCCGTCCACGGCCACCCCGATGACACGCGCCTCCTCCCCGTCGTCTATCAGCAGGACGAGGTGCGGCCGCTGCGGTTCCACGGCCCCGCCATGCTCCGCGGCATCGCCGCCGCCGACGCGCTCGCGGTCATCCCGCCGGGCGGGGCGGAGCGCGGTGCCGCGGTCGAGACGCTGGATCTGCCGTGGGGTGTGGGGGGCGACGGCACTGTGGCTGTCGTCGATGCCCATTTCGCTGTCAGTGGTTCGGGCGAGGCGGGCGAGGCGAGCGGGTCCGGCGGGCTGGGCGCGCCGGACTGGCAGGGCACCTTCGACGGGCCCGACAGGCAGGGCGTTTTGGGCGGGCCCGACAGGCAGGGCGTTTCCGGCGGTCCCGACAGGCAGGATCGGGCGGGCGGTACGAGCAGACCTGGGCGACCGGGCGGGTCGGGCGGCCCGGGGGAACCGGGCGGGCAGGGGCGGCAGGACGCTGCGGATGACTTGGGCTGGGCGTACGAGCCGGACCCGCGGCAACGGTCGCAGGAGCGGCCGCGAGAATGGCTAGGTGGACGCCCGCAGGAACGGCAATGTGAACGGCCGACCGAACGACCGCAGGAACAGCCGCATGAACAGCCGCATGAACAGCCGCATGAACAGCCGTACGAGCGGCCGTATGAACGGCCGAGCGAAGAACGCAACAGGCTGGACGCCCCGGGCCGACTGAACGCCCCGCCGTCGTTCGGCCCCGACTCCGGAGCCCTCTCGTGAAGTTGCCCGCCCACGACGCGGCCGCCCGGCAGGACCCCAGTGAGCCCCACGCCGCGCACCCCGATGCCCAGAACACGGGCTACCGGGTCCAACTCCCCCGGCAGCCCGTGGGGCCGTTGCGGCAGGTCGTACGCCGGCTGCTCATGGCGCTGCTCGTGATGGTCGCGACGGTCTTCATCGTCTACGCGGACCGCGGCGGCTACCACGACAACGCCGACGGCAGCGTCGATTTCCTCGACGCCGTCTACTACTCCACCGTCACCCTCTCCACCACCGGATACGGCGACATCGTCCCGTACAGCGACAGCGCCCGGCTTTCCAACGTGCTGCTCGTGACGCCGCTCCGGGTCCTTTTCCTGATCATTCTGGTCGGCACCACCCTTGAGGTCCTCACCGAGCGCACCCGTGAGCAGTGGCGTCTTACCCGTTGGAGGTCCGCCTTGCGCGATCACACCGTCGTCGTCGGTTTCGGCACCAAGGGCCGGTCGGCCGTGCAGACCATATGCGCGACCGGGCTGGCCAAGGAGCGGGTCGTGGTCGTCGACCCGAGTCCGAAGGCGATCGAGTCGGCGATCGGGCACGGTTACGCGGGCGTCGTCGGCGACGCGACGCGCAGCGACGTGCTGTTGCGCGCCGAGGTCGAGAAGGCGCGGCAGATCATCATCGCGACGCAGCGCGACGATACGGCCGTACTCGTCACGCTCACCGCGCGTCAGCTCAACCGCGCCGCGAACATCGTCGCCGCCGTGCGTGAAGAGGAGAACGCGCCGCTGCTGCGCCAGTCCGGGGCGGACTCCGTGATCACGAGCGCGAGCGCGGCCGGGCGGCTGCTGGGGCTGTCCGTGCTGAGCCCGAGCGCGGGCACGGTCATGGAGGACCTGATCCAGCAGGGCAGCGGCCTCGACATAGTGGAACGGCCGGTGGTGAAGGCCGAGGTCGGCAGGTCCGTACGGGATATGGACGACCTCGTCGTGTCCGTACTGCGCGGCCACCGGCTGCTCGGCTACGACGACCCGGACGCGAGCCCGCTCAAGGCCACGGACCGCTTGATCACGATCGTACGGGCCCGGCCGGGAGCCTTGCGGTAGCCGCCGGCCGGGGGTCGGCGCGGGGCGTCGCGGGCGCGTGGAGCGGGTCCCAGGACGCGCCCGCCGCCCCGGAGTAGCCTCGCGAGCATGTATGCGATCACCATTCCTGAACCCGGTGGACCCGAGGCCCTGGTCTGGGCCGAGGTTCCGGACCCCGTGCCCGGCGAGGGCGAAGTGCTGGTCGAGGTCGTGGCCAGTGCGGTCAACCGCGCCGATGTGATGCAGCGGCAGGGCTTCTACGATCCGCCGCCCGGCGCCTCCCCCTACCCGGGCCTGGAGTGCTCGGGCCGGATCGCCGCGCTGGGTCCCGGCGTGGGCGGCTGGGCGGTCGGCGACGAGGTGTGCGCGCTGCTGGCGGGCGGCGGGTATGCCGAGAAGGTGTGCGTACCCGCCGGGCAACTGCTGCCCGTGCCCGAGGGCGTCGACACCGTCACGGCCGCCGGGCTGCCGGAGGTCGCCTCCACCGTGTGGTCGAACGTCTTCCTCACCGCCCACCTGCGGCCCGGCGAGACGCTCCTCGTGCACGGCGGTTCCAGCGGCATCGGCACGATGGCCATCCAGCTGGCCAAGGCGGTCGGCGCGCGCGTCGCCGTCACGGCGGGCGGGGCGGCGAAACTGGAGCGCTGCCGGGAACTGGGCGCGGACATCCTCATCGACTACCGGGAGCAGGACTTCGTCGAGGAACTGGCGAAGGCGACCGGAGGCGCGGGCGCGGACGTCATCCTCGACATCGTCGGCGCGAAGTACCTCGACCGGAACGTACAGGCCCTCGCCGTCAACGGCCGACTGGTGATCATCGGCCTCCAGGGCGGCCGCAAGGGCGAGCTGAACCTCGGCGCGCTCCTCACCAAGCGGGCCTCGGTCACGGCGACGTCGCTGCGCGGCCGGCCGCACGAGGAGAAGGCGGAGATCGTCGCGGCCGTCCGCGAACACGTGTGGCCGCTGATCGCCGGTGGCCGCGTGAAGCCGGTGGTGGACCGCACGCTTCCGATGAGCGAGGCGGCCCAGGCGCACGAGGTGCTGGAGGCCAGCTCGCACGTGGGCAAGCTGTTGCTGACGACCTGAGCGCTGGTCGGTCGGCCGGAATTCGCGGCGGGCGATCTGAGCGCGGGCGCCGGTCGGCCTGAGCTCGCGCTGAAGACCTGAGCGCGGGCCGGTCGTCCTGAACCCGCGGCTGGAGACCTGAGCGCGGGCCCGTCGGCCCGGGCTCGCGTTGACGACCTGAACCCGGGCCGGCCGGCCCGGACTCGCGCCGAAGACCTGCGCGTGAGCCCGCCGGCCGGCCCGAACTCGCGCTGGGGCCCGTTCTGAAGACACCGCGCCGAAGCCACGAGGTACGCGTGGCCGGGCAGTGGGGAACCGGTCGATTGCCGGGGGGCGGACGGTGCGTCCGAGATGCCGGTTCTGTCGCGACATGTGACTCTGAGACCGGACATGACGGCCCGGCACGGGAGGCGTACAGCCGTGGCTCCAGCACTTCGTTCGCTCCCCGCGGTCGGCCTGTTGAACGTCGGAGGGCTCTGCGCCGCGCTGCTCCTCGGACCCGCCGCACTCGCCGCTTCCGCCGCGCCCGCCGCCGAACGGTCGTCGACCCCGGCCGCGGTACGTACGGGCACGGCGGTGCGTACGAGTACGGAGGTACGTACGAGCGTGGCGGTGCGGACAGTACGGACGGTACGGGCGAGTACGGCGGTACGTACGGGCGCGACGGGACGCCCCCGCGAGGCGGCGCCGACGGGCGCGGGGGACCGGCGCTCGGTGACGGTACGGCCAGACGCGGTGGCACCTCCGGACGCGGCGATACGCCCTTACGGACCAGGCCCCTCCGCCAACTCGCCCGTCGCCGTGCCCACCCCCGGCGACGGGCGGTTCGCGGGAGGCCGTGCCGGGGAGGGCCGTACGCACCCGGGACGCTCGTCCTCGCCGGACGACGCCCGCCGCACCCCGGAGGCTCCAACCTCCCCGAGCACTCCAGCCTCCCCCAGTACACCCGGCACTCCCACGTCCTCGGTCACCACAGCCTCCACGGCCTCGCCGACGTCCGCGCCCCCCACCCCCACCTCAACCCCCAGCCGTACCCCGACCGCCTCCCCCTCCCCCACCCCCACCCGCGACAAGCCGTCGCCCAGCCCCACACCCCCGCTCACCAGGGACGATCACGCCGGGGCCGGGTGGCGGCCGCATGGGCCGCCGCGGGAGCAGTACGCGCTGGTCGGGCCGTCGACGCCTGCTCTGTCGCCATCGGTACGCCCGCCGTACGCGCCCGGCCCCGCCGCCAACGCCTCGCAGGACACGGCGGCCGCACCCTCGCCCACCGGCAGTGTGATGCGCGTACTGCCGCTCGGCACGGGCATGGCCTTCACCGGGCTCGGGCTGGCCTTCATCGGCCTGCGGCTCAGGCGGCACTGACCGTGCGACCGCCGGGGCAGCGTTCGCGACGGCGGTGACCGCGCCGGACCGGCGGCGGCCGCGCCCGGCCGAGGGGCGGTGGATCGGATCTACCTCGAACAGCGCAAAGCGGGTATACATGCGTGGTATACCGACCCGCCGCGGCCGCTCTGACCAGGTGGCCTGCGCGGCGGGTCCGACCCACCCAAGGGGAACACCGCACCATGTCCGCTCAGCCACCAGAGCCGAACGCGATATCGAGGGTGATATCGAAGGCGACACCGAAGGCGAGGGAGCAGAGCGGAGGGGGGAAGAAGAGAGGGCGGGGACAAGAGCCAGGGAAGGGACAGGCGGCCCGGCCGCAGCCCTCCCGAGGCGCGCGGTTCTCCCGAGGCACGCGGCTCTCCCGAGGCGCGCGGGCCGCGCGGCGTGAGCGCTCCTCGCGCGACGCCGTTCTGGAGCTCAAGGAGCTCACCCGAATCCACGGCACCGGTATGACCGAGGTCCACGCCCTACGCGGTGTGGACCTCAGTGTCATGCCCGGCGAACTCGTCGCCGTCATGGGCCCGTCCGGCTCCGGCAAGTCGACGCTGCTGACCCTCGCCGGGGGGCTGGACGCGCCGACCACCGGGCAGGTGTTCGTCGAGGGGCAGGACCTGGCGCAGCTCAGCCGGGGTGCGCTGGCCGCCACCCGGCGCCGTTCCATCGGCTATGTCTTCCAGGACTACAACCTCATTCCGGCGCTCACCGCCGCCGAGAACATCTCCCTCCCCCGGGAGCTCGACGGACTGCCGCTGCGCAAGGCCCGGCGGGAGGCCATGGAGTCGCTCGCGGAACTGAACCTCACCGAGGTCGCCAACCGCTTCCCGGACGAGATGTCGGGCGGCCAGCAGCAGCGGGTGGCCATCGCGCGCGCCCTGGTGGGCGACCGCCGGCTGGTCCTGGCCGACGAGCCGACGGGCGCTCTGGACTCCCAGACCGGAGAGGCCGTGCTCGCCCTGCTCCGGGCCCGCTGCGACGCGGGCGCGGCGGGGGTGATGGTGACGCATGAGCCGCGGTACGCGGCCTGGGCGGACCGGGTCGTGTATCTGCGCGACGGCACGATGGTCGATCAGACGCTGACGGCCCGCGCCGACCGCGCCGACCGCGCCGACCGCGCCGACCGCGCCGACCGCGCCGACCGCGCCGACCGCGCCGACCGCGCCGACCGCGGCGGATACGGCCGTGGCGAAGGGAAGCGGAGCGAGGCCCAGCCCGCAGAGGCCCAGCGCGCGGCCGACCAGTCGCCGGATGCCCACCCCACCACCGGCCAGCCCCCGACCGACCAGCCGCCCACCCGCAGGACCGCCCGGTGATCCGGCTCCCCGCCCTGCGCCTCCCCAACCTCCCCGCCTGGCGCGCCGCCCTGCGCATCGCCCGCCGGGACGCGCTGCGGGCCAAGGCCCGTAGCGCCCTGGTCGTGGCGATGATCGCGCTGCCCGTCCTCGCCGTCACCGCGGCCGACGTCGTCTACCGCAGCGGCACCCCGACGCGTGCGGAGACGGTGGACCGGTCGCTGGGCGCGGCCGACGCGCGGTTCACCGATGGAGGACTCGGGCCCGTCCCCCTGATCCAGACGCCGAACGCGCAGCGGTACGGCAGGCCCTCGGACTACCACCACCAAGGCAGCGACGACGGCAGCGACGACGGCGACGACGAATACACCGGCGACGACACTGACGACGGCACCGACAGCACCATCGCCCCCATAGACCCCCGCCCCGTCGACGTCCCCGCCGCGTTGCCCCCCGGCGCCCGCGTCCTCACCTCGCAGGACGTCGACGGGATGGTCCACAGCGCCCACGGCCTCAAGCGCTCCACCATCCGCGAGCTGCGCGTCGCCGACGCGATGATGCGCGGCAAAGTCCGTCTCAACCGAGGGACCTTCCCCTCCGGGCCGGACGAGATGGCAGCCACCGGCGCCTATCTCGAAGCGTCGGGACTGCATGTGGGTTCGCGGACCAAGGTCAAGGGACTGAACCGGGTGTTCCGGATCACCGGGGAACTGGAGCTGCCGGGCGGGTTGAAGAACGAACTGCTCTTCGCCGACCCGGGCGCCGTCATCGCCCCCTGGCGGGCGCAGGCGAAGCGCGACGCGGTCGCCGCGCCGCCGCACCCCTCGGACAAGGAGTACTACGTCACGGCCAAGGGGCACGGCGTGGCGTGGGGCGACGTGCTCGCCGCCAACCGGCGCGGCGCGGTCGTCTACTCCCGCCAGGTGGCCCTGGACCCGCCGCCGGAGGCCGAGGTCCCGGCGGCGCGGATCATGGACCTCGGATCGGGTTCCGGTTACGACGGTTCGTACGGGGAGACGGGCATCGTCACCTGGCGCAACGCGTACCTGGCCGTGGTCGGCGCGCTGGCCCTGCTGGAGATCGTGCTGCTCGCGGGGCCGGCCTTCGCGGTCGGCGCGCGCCGTTCCCGCCGCCAGCTCGGGCTGGTCGGGGTGTGCGGCGGGGACCGCGGGCAGGTACGGGCGGTGGTGCTGGCCGGCGGCGTGGTGCTGGGCGCGGTGGGGGCCGCGCTCGGGGTGGCCGGCGGGCTCGGGCTGACCGCGCTGTGCCGACCGGTGATCGAGCAGTGGTCGGGGCGGCGCTTCGGGGTGATCGACATCCGTCCGCTGGAGCTCCTGGCCATCGGCGCGACCGGGCTGCTGACGGGCGTCCTCGCGGCGCTGGCACCCGCGGTCGTCGCGGCCCGGCAGTCCGTGCTGGCCTCGCTGACGGACCGGCGCGGGGTGCGCCGGTCCTCTCGTACGCTCCCGGTGCTCGGGCTCGCGGCGCTGCTGCTGGGCGCGGGGCTGGCCGTCGTAGCCGCGCTGACCGGGCTGGACTCGCTCGTCGTGGCGGCGGGCTCGGTGATCGCCGAGCTGGGGATGCTGGCGCTGGTGCCGACGCTGGTCGGGGCCTGCGGGCGGATCGGCCGCGGGCTGCCGCTGACGCCGCGGCTGGCGCTGCGCGACGCGGCCCGCAACCGGGGCCGTACCGCGCCCGCCGTGTCCGCCGTGATGGCCGCGGTGGCGGGCACGGTCGCGGTGGCCACGTACTCGGTGAGCCAGCAGGCGGAGGAACGGTTCGGCTATGTGCCGAGCCTCAAGCCCCGCACGGTCGCGCTGATGGTGGACGCGTACGCCGATCAGGGCGGTCACCCGGAGAAGGCGCTGCCCGCGCTGCGACGGACCGTGGAACACCTTCTTCCGGTCTCCGGCGAGCGCGCCGACGTCGAGCGCGTGTGGGCGGGCGGCGACTGCTACGCGCGGGAGAGGGTGGAGTGCGGTTCCATCGAGCTGGTCCGGCCCAGGGGCAACGAGTGTCCGCTGCGCGGCCCGGACGGCGCGCGGATCGCCGCCGGGCTGAGCGCGGCGGAGCACCGGGAGCTGATGCGGACCCCGCGGTGCGTGGACTCCGACAGTCCGTATTCGATGGTCGGCGACATGGACGACCGCATGGTCGTGGGGGACGCGCGCCTGTTGCGCGACTACATCGGACTGCGCGACCCGGTGGCCGAACGGGCGCTGGCCGAGGGCCGGCCGGTGCTGCTCAACCCCGCGTACGCACGGAACGGCCGCCTCACGCTGAAGATCACCGGGCTGCACAGCGGACCGGCCGGGCCGCGTGAGGGCCAGAAGCCGACGCACGTCTCCCTGGCCACGTACACGGCCCCCGCCTCCTACGCGGCCACGCCCGGCATCCGGCTCGTGCTGCCCGCCTCCCTCGCGCACCGGCTGGGCCTGCACACCGCCCCCGCGGGCTCCTTCTACCCCGTCAGCCGCACCCCGACCAGGGCCGAGCAGCAGCGGGCCGACACCGAGCTGGCCCACGGCGACGCGGCCACCAACCTCTACGTCGAGCGCGGCTACCCGGGCGAGGACGACGCGGCCCTGCTCATGCTCGCCGTCTTCGCGGGCATCGTCACCATCGGCGCCGCCGCCATCGCCACCGGGCTCGCCAAGGCCGACGCCGAGGCCGACCTGACCACGCTCGGCGCGGTCGGGGCGCCGCCCCGGGTACGGCGGCTGTATACGGGGCTCCAGTGCGCGGTGGTCGCCGGGATGGGCGTACTGCTGGGCACGGTCACCGGGGTGCTGCCCGCCGTCGCGCTGCGGCTCGCCGACGGACAGCACGCCCTCGCGCACCTGCGCAAGAACCCGATGTCCTCCTCGTACACCCCCATCGAACTGCCCTGGCCGACGCTCGCGGCCCTCGCGGTGGGCGTCCCGGTGCTGGCCGGGCTGCTCGCGGCCCTCTGCACGCGCTCACGCCTGCTCGCGCCGCGGCGCGCGACCTGAGACGGCGGTGATGTGGGACGGCCGGGGAGGGATGTGGGACGACCGGGGAGGACCGGAAGCGACCGGGAAGGACCGGAGTCAGCCGCGGCGCGCGGCCTCGGACAGGCGCCGTGGCGTGCGGCCTGGGGCAGCAGCGACGAAAATTGACATAGAGGGGCGCACGGTGGTGGATCAGGCGCATTCGGGGGCACCAATGTGGGGAGGTTCGGGTGCGAGAGAATGGCGGCATGGATATGCCGAGGAGTGAACGGTCGCAGGAGAGCCCGCAGGTCCTGGTGGTAGGCCCGGACGGGATGGCTCTCGGCAGCGCCAACCCCGGCGGCGGGGAGGGCGACGACGAGTCGCGCGAGGTCCCGGTGACGGAAATGGTGGAACAACCCGCGAAGGTCATGCGCATCGGCAGCATGATCAAGCAGCTGTTGGAGGAGGTACGGGCGGCACCTCTGGACGAGGCGAGCCGGGTCCGGCTCAAGGACATTCACGCCAGCTCGGTCAAGGAGCTGGAGGACGGGCTCGCGCCCGAGCTCGTCGAGGAGCTGGAGCGGCTCTCGCTGCCCTTCACCGACGACACGATCCCCACCGAGGCGGAGCTGCGCATCGCCCAGGCCCAGCTGGTGGGCTGGCTGGAGGGCCTCTTCCACGGCATCCAGACCGCGCTGTTCGCCCAGCAGATGGCGGCGCGCGCCCAGTTGGAGCAGATGCGCCGCGCGCTGCCGCCCGGTGTGAGTCTCGGTGAGGAAGAGGAGAGCGGCCTCCAGCAGGGCGGCGGTGCGCGCTCCGGCCCGTATCTTTAAGCAGCTCAGCAGCTCAGCAGCTCAGCAGCTCAGCAGCTCAGCAGCTCAGCAGCTCAGCAGCTCAACGCTCAACAACTGCGATCAGCTGACCAGCGACGACCGCTACCGCCAGTACTGCGCCTGCCTGTGATGTCCGGCCCGCCGGGCCTCACACGCAGGCGCAGCCGCGTCCCCGCCGCGCGCCCCTCCGCCCTACTGCGCGGCCTTGCCCGTGGAGACCGTGAGGACGAACCGCTCGCTGGGTGAATTCGGGTCGAACGGGTCGCCGTTGGCGGGGGTCTGGCTCATCACGGTGCCCTTGCCCCAGGTGTTCTCGTCCGTGTACTCGACGCGGTAGCGCCAGCCCGCGGCGGTGAGACAGTCCTTCACCGAGTTGATGTAGGCGAACTTGAGGTCGGGCGCGGTCTTCTTCTTTTTGTCGTTGAAGTAGCCGTACGCGGCTGTGCACTTCTCTTTGTTGATGGTCTTGGTCTGGTCGCCCTGCTTGACCGCGGTGTCGGCCCCGTCAGGGCCCGCGTCGGAGCCCCCGCCGTTCCCGTTTCCGTTCCCGTTCGCGTTTCCGTTCGCGCCGGAATTGTTCGTCCCGGGACCGTTGCCACCGCTGTCGCTGTCGCCGCCACCGTTGCCGCCGCTGTTGCCGTTGCTGCCGCCGTTGCCACCGCCGTCACTGTGCCCGGCCTGGTTCCCCTTGCCGTCTTCCTTGTTCATCGACATCGCGACGAACACGCCGCCGACGGCCAGCGCCGCCACCACGGCCACGGCGACGATCAGTCCCCGGCTCCCGCCGCGCCGCCCGCCGCCCGCCGGGATCGGCGCGGGGGGCTGCGGGCTCATCGTGTACGGCGGCGGGGTGGGCGGGCCGGGGTAGCCGTAGCCCTGCTGCGGGTGCGCGGCCTGCGCCGGGTGCGCGGGCGGCGGCGCGGTGGGCCCGAAGCCGCCTCCGTACTGCTGCGCGGGCTGCCCGTGCTGCCCGTGCTGTACGGGCGGAGTGGGCGGAGCGGGCTGGTACGGCGTCTGCACGCCGTGCGCGGGCGGCACCGGCCCGCCGACCGGCGGGAAGACCGCCGAGCCCACACCGGCGCCGCTGTGCGCCGGCGGGCCGCCCGAGATGATCAGCGGGGTGTTGCCGGCCTGCGCCGTGCCGACCACCCGGGCGCACTCGTCGCGCATCGCCTCGGCGCTCGGGAAGCGCTCGTTCGGGTTCTTCTTCAGGGCGCGGGCGACCAGCGCGTCCACGGCCGGGGGGACCGACTGGTTGATGGCGGAGGGTGCCACCGCTTCTTCCTGCACATGCGCGTACGCGATGGCCAGCGGCGAGTCCGCGTCGAAGGGCAGCCGCCCGGTCAGCAGCTCGAAGAGCATGATGCCGACCGAGTAGAGGTCGGAACGGGCGTCGACGCCGCGCCCCAGCGCCTGTTCGGGGGAGAGGTACTGAGGGGTGCCGACGACCATGCCGGTCTGGGTCATCGAGGTGACGCCGGACTGCATGGCGCGCGCGATGCCGAAGTCCATGACCTTGACGATGCCGCGCTTGTTCACCATCACGTTGCCGGGCTTGATGTCCCGGTGGACCAGGCCCATTTCGTGGCTGACCTCAAGCGCGGCCAGCACATCGGCTGTGATCTTGAGCGCCTTTTCGGTGGGCATCGCGCCGTACTGCCGGACATCCGCGTCGAGCACGGAGCGTAGCGGCCGGCCCTCGACGTACTCCATGACGATGTACGGCATCGTCGAACCGTCCAACTCGTCCTCGCCGGTGTCGAAGACCGAGACGATGTTGGTGTGCGTGAGCTTGGCCACCGACTGCGCCTCGCGGCGGAACCGCTCGCGGAAGGACGCCTCGCGCCCCAACTCGGTGTGGAGGGTCTTGATCGCGACATCCCGGTCCAGCACCGTGTCGTGCGCCAGGTGCACAGAGGCCATGCCGCCTTCGCCGAGCAGGTCGCGCAGCTGGTAACGGCCGCCCGCGATCGCGCGGTGCGTATAGCGGCCCCGTGCGCCGTCCTGGCTCATTGTCGACTTCCCCCTTGGCGCACTGCCTGATGTACTGATCCTCTGTACCGCGGCCAAGTCTGCCCCAGGCCACCGACACGTCAAGCCACGTGCCCGTTCCGTGACCGGATGTGCGAGAAGCCGTCACGAGATTTGCCTCGCCCGGGCCGCGACAGGTCGGATGACCCGCCCATCAGGGATCGGCGGGCGGCGCGAAGCCTGTAGCGTGCCTTAACGAAAGACCGTACCGCCCCCCACGCGAGCGGGCAGATATCGACGGCGAGGACTGATGGCACAGACGCATAACGCCCAGGAGCCGTCCGACCCGGACGCCACCGGGGCGGGCCTGCCTGATTCGCCGGAGTTGTGGGGCAACGGTGGGCTCGTAGGCGACGGCCGGTACCGCCTGACCGGCCGCCTCGGCCGCGGCGGCATGGCGGAGGTCTTCGCCGCGGAGGACGTGCGGCTCGGCCGTACGGTCGCCGTCAAGCTGCTCCGCGCCGATCTCGCCGAGGACCCGGTCTCCAAAGCGCGCTTCACACGCGAGGCCCAGTCCGTAGCAGGACTGAACCATCACGCCGTCGTCGCCGTCTATGACTCCGGCGAGGACACGGTCACCACGCAGGGCGGCTACGGCGCCGGCGGCCCCAGCGTCGTGCCGTACATCGTCATGGAGCTGGTCGAGGGCCGCACCATCCGGGAGCTGCTGCTCAACGCGGAGGCCCCGCCGCCGGAGCAGGCGCTGATCATCGTCTCCGGCGTGCTCGAAGCCCTCGCCTACAGCCACCAGCACGGCATCGTGCACCGCGACATCAAGCCCGCCAACGTGATCATCACGCACAGCGGCGCGGTCAAGGTGATGGACTTCGGCATCGCCCGTGCCCTGCACGGCGCGGCCTCCACGATGACCCAGACCGGCATGGTGATGGGCACGCCGCAGTACCTCTCCCCGGAGCAGGCGCTCGGCAAGACCGTCGACGCCCGTTCCGACCTCTACGCCACCGGCTGCCTGCTCTACGAACTCCTCGCGCTGCGCCCGCCCTTCACCGGCGAGACGCCGCTGTCGGTGGTCTACCAGCACGTGCAGGACAACCCGGTGCCGCCGTCGCAGGTCTCCGCCGATGTGCCGCCGGAGCTCGACGGGCTCGTCATGCGCTCGCTCGCGAAGGACCCGGACGACCGGTTCCAGAGCGCGGAGGAGATGCGCGGGCTGGTCCAGTACGGGCTCCAGATGCTGAACGACGCGGGCGGCCACACCGGCACCTGGGACACCGGCCCCGTCGCCCACATGGCGTCCGGGACGCCCGGTATGGGCATGGCGGGCACCACGGCCATGCCGCACGCCCAGCACGGCGACACCTCGCAGCAGCGGATCCTGCCGCCGGGCATGGGCGGCGGGGACGACGCCGGCTTCGACGGGCGCTCCGGGCCTCCTCGCAACGGGGGCGGCCGGGGCAAGATCTGGCTGCTGGCGGCCCTCGCGGTGATCGCCATCACGGTCGGCGTGGTCATCGCGATGAACAACCTCAACTCGGGCACCGGCAAGAAGCCGAAGCAGACCCCGAGCCCGACCGTCACGCAGTCGCCGAGCGAGGAGACCTCCCGGACGCCGTCGGATGAGCCGACGAACACGTACGAGGAGGGCAACCCCACCGGCGAATCCGACGGCCAGAGCGAGGGCGGCTACCCGACGTACCACTCCACGAAGGGGCCGACGCACCACACGACCACGCCGCCGCCGAACACCGACCCGACGCACTCGACGGGCAAGCCCACGTCGCCGCCGACCTCCCCCGACGACGGCAACCACCCGACGGGGAACCCGACCGGCGGCCACCAGACCCCGCCGCCGGGAGGCGACCCCGACCCGGGCAAGACGGGCGGCGGGGGCGACGGCTCCGGAAGCGACGACAACTGACGACTGACGAAGTCGATTGACGACTGCCGAAGTCGACTGACGACACGAGACCGGCCGGAGAGCCGGGGGCAGCGCCGCATGGCGCCGCCCCCGGCTTTTTCGTCCCCCGGCTTTCGTTCCCCGTCATTTCGTCCCCCGGCTTTTTCGTACGCACGCTCAGGCCGCCCGTTGCGTCGCCCTCAATCGCAGAACGCCCCGCGTACGGCCGCGTATTCGCGCGTCCACCACACCGACAGGGCCGACGCCGCCGGGAATCCGGGGGCGGCGCGGTGGTCGTCGAGCTGGTAGCGCCAGCGCAGCATCCAGAAGTCGTTGAGCCGCTCCCACCACACCCGGTGCGCCGCGGCCGCCAGTTCGGCGCTGTCGGCGCCCGCCGTCGCCCGGTACGCGCGCGCGTACGCGCGTACCTTCGCGAGGTCCAGGGTGCCCCCGGGCCGTACGAAGAAGATCGCCGCGGCGCGTACCGCCTCCTCCGCGCGGGGCTGGACGCCGAGCCGGTCCCAGTCGACGATCGCGGCCGGTTCGCCGCCCCGGTAGAGGAGGTTCAGGGGGTGGAAGTCGCCGTGCACCCAGCCCCGGGCGGGGGTCGCGGACGGCGCGGGGCGCCGGTGGGCGTGGTGCTCCAGGAGGGCGCGGCGCTCGACGAGGCGGTATTCGGCCAGCTCGCCGAAGACGTCGCGCGGGTGGCGGCGTACGAGCTCCAGCAGCTCTTCGATGAGGGCGTAGGTGTCCTCGGGCGTCGCCGCCGTGTCCTGGGGGTGCGGGGGGTGCGGGGCGCCTTCAGCGCCCTCCTGCGGGCCCGGCATGACCTCTTCGAGGCAGGTGTGCACCCGGCCGAGCAGCGCGCCCAGGCGCCGCGACTGCGGCCCCGACAGCTCGGCGCCGTCGCGGTGCCGGCCCTCGACCCAGGGGTGCAGGGCGTAGCAGCGGCCGCCGATGACGGTGACGGTGCCGCCGTCGCCGTCGGCGACGGGCGGGGCGACCGGCAGGCCGAGCGCGCCGAGGCGCAGGGTCGCGTGGTGCTGGCGCGCGATGGCGGCGGGGTCGGCGGCGCCGTCGGCGCCGAGGTGGTGCTTGAGGAAGAACCGGCCGCGGGTGGTGGCCAGGCGGTAGCCGCGGTTCAGCAGGCCCTGTGTCAGGGGCTCGCAGGTCAGGGCCTCGCCGACGCGGTCGTAGCGGCGCAGCAGGGCGCGCAGGGTGCCGCTGTCGGGTCCGTCGGGTCCACTGCGGACGGGGCCATCGCGGACGGGGCCACCGCGGCTCTCAGCGGGTCCGCTGCCGCCATGAGGGGGAGCGCCATGCCCCTGAGCGGTCCCACTGACGCCTTGATCGTCTTGAGCGGGGGCGCCTCGCTCCTGAGCGGGTCCGCTACGGCCCTGGGCTGGTCCGCTGCCGCCCTGAGCGGGTCCGCTACGGCCCTGGGCTGGTCCGCTGCGGCCCGGGGCGGCGGCGCTCCGGTCCGGGGCGGGGGTGCGGCTGGGGGCCCGGGCGGGGGCATGGGGAAGGGCCCCGGCGGGGGCGACAAGTGAGCGTGGCACGTGCCAGATCGTAGATCACACAGAGTGCACGGGTCGTCGCGCTGGGACGTCTCCGAGGTGGTGAACGGTGATGAACTGCGGTTCGATGCACAGATATGTGGGATCGAAGGGCACGCCGTCGGCGGTGCGCGGGGCCGCTCCGAAGAGCTCCAGCTCGTGCGTGCCGGGGGTGAAGATCCGGGCGGTGCCCACGAATTGCACGGCCCAGACCTGGGCGTCGCCGTCGCTGATGTTGTCCGCGCCGTACGCGACGACGCTGCCGTCGCACGCTCGCGCGTAGCCGAATCCGCTGTGCAGCCGCAGCATGACGTGCTCGCCCACGACGATGTGGCGGGCGACGGTGACGAACGGGAGGGCGCGCATGCTCACCGAGACCCGGCCGTAGGGGGTGCGGCCGAGGAGTTCGATCGCTCGATATTCGTGGGTGGGCATAGGGACTACTCTGCCCGCCTTGGTACGGGCCAAGTAGGGACACCCGCCCTTTTGGTCAGGGACGTTGGTCCCGATTGCGGCGTACTGGGGCGGTTTGGGACGGGTGCCGCGGGATGCCCCGCCGGAAGTCAGCGCTTTTCGGCCTGAAGCCGGGCGACGTACGCGGCGGCCTGCGACCGCCGCTCCATGCCCAGTTTGGAGAGCAGGCTGGAGACGTAGTTCTTGATGGTCTTCTCGGCGAGGTGCAGCCGCTCGCCGATGGCGCGGTTGGTCATGCCCTCGCCGATCAGGTCGAGGATCTTGCGTTCCTGCTCGGTCAGGCCCGCGAGGCGGTCGTCTCCCTTGGGGGTATTGCCGTCGCGCAGCCTTTCCAGGACGCGCGCGGTGGCGACGGGGTCGAGCAGGGATTTCCCGGCCGCCACGTCTCGTACCGCGGACAGCAGCTCATTGCCGCGGATCGCCTTGAGAACATAGCCGGAGGCGCCTGCCATGATCGCGTCGAAAAGGGCCTCGTCGTCGGCGAAGGAAGTCAGCATCAGACATTTGATGTCCTCGTCCTGCGAACGGATCTCGCGGCACACCTCGACCCCGCTGCCGTCCGGCAGCCGCACGTCGAGCACCGCGACATCGGGTCGAGTGGCCGGAATACGCACCAGCGCGTCCGCCGCCGTACCGGCCTCGCCGACCACCTCGATGTCCTCTTCGACGGAGAGCATCTCGTGGACTCCGCGCCGGACGACTTCGTGGTCATCGAGTAGAAATACAGTGATTTTTCCATGTTCGCGCACGAACTCAGTCTCACACACGAAGTCTTCCCCTGCTCTTGTTACTCGGGATAACGTGCCGACGTTCCGGCTGCCTGCAAGGCTGTGACCAGTGGTGTTTCCCCGCTTTCCCGATTTACTTGGAAATCCAAGCAAAATCGCAGGTCAGATGGGGTTTCGCAGAGTTGTGACGCACTGGGTAACGTGCCTGTTGCAGGCCATTCGCCGGGGCGCCTGTCACGCCCGGTTCCGGCCTCGGCACACCCACCCTGTGTGCCGTCGGACACCGAGCGAGCCTCCCCCACCTCACGGTGGGAGGGACCCCCTCCGGCCACCGGCGACCCCGGGGGTCGGACAGACGGAGGAGCACACGTGACCGCGGAAAGCACGGCGCGCAAGCCGCGCCGCAGCAGCAAGCGCGACAGCGCGAAGAAGCCGGCCGACAGCGCGAAGACCCCGGCCGACGGCCCGGAGCTGGTACAGCTGCTGACGCCGGAAGGCGAACGGGTCGAGCACCCGGACTACTCCATCGACATCTCCCCCGAAGAGCTGCGCGGCCTCTACCGCGACATGGTGCTCACCCGGCGCTTCGACGCGGAGGCCACCACGCTCCAGCGCCAGGGCGAGCTGGGCCTGTGGGCCTCGCTGCTCGGCCAGGAGGCCGCCCAGATCGGCTCCGGGCGGGCCACCAACCCCGACGACTACGTCTTCCCGACCTACCGGGAGCACGGCGTCGCCTGGTGCCGCGGGGTGGACCCGGCCAACCTGCTCGGCATGTTCCGCGGGGTCAACCACGGAGGCTGGGACCCGAACGAGAACAACTTCCACCTCTACACGATCGTCATCGGCGCGCAGACCCTGCACGCCACCGGCTACGCGATGGGCGTGGCCAAGGACGGCGGCGACTCGGCCGTCATCGCCTACTTCGGCGACGGCGCGTCCAGCCAGGGCGACGTGGCGGAGTCCTTCACCTTCGCCTCCGTCTACAACGCCCCCGTCGTCTTCTTCTGCCAGAACAACCAGTGGGCCATCTCCGAGCCCACCGAGAAGCAGAGCCGCGTGCCGCTCTACCAGCGCGCGCAGGGCTACGGCTTCCCCGGCGTGCGCGTCGACGGCAACGACGTCCTCGCCTGCCTCGCCGTCACCAAGGCCGCCCTGGAGCGCGCCCGTACGGGGCAGGGCCCGATGCTGGTCGAGGCGTTCACGTACCGCATGGGCGCCCACACCACCTCCGACGACCCGACCAAGTACCGGCGGGACGAGGAGCGCGAGCTGTGGGAGGCCAAGGACCCGATCCTGCGGCTGAAGACGTATCTGGAGAAGGACGGCCACGCGGACGAGGAGTTCTTCGCGGCCCTGGAGACCGAGAGCGACGCCCTCGCCAAGCGGGTGCGCGACGCCGTACGGAACATGCCCAACCCCGACAACATGGCGATCTTCGAGCACATCTACGCCGACGGGCACGCGCTCGTCGACGAGGAGCGCGCCCAGTTCGCCGCCTATCAGGCGTCGTTCGCCGAGGAGGGCAACTGACATGGCTGCCGAGAAGCTCTCGATCTCCAAGGCGATCAACGCCTCCCTGCGCACCGCGCTGGAGAACGACCCCAAGGTCCTGATCATGGGTGAGGACGTCGGCAAGCTCGGCGGCGTCTTCCGCGTCACCGACGGCCTGTACAAGGACTTCGGCGAGGACCGGGTCATCGACACCCCGCTCGCCGAGTCCGGCATCGTCGGCACCGCGATCGGCCTCGCGCTGCGCGGCTACCGCCCCGTCGTGGAGATCCAGTTCGACGGGTTCGTCTTCCCCGCGTACGACCAGATCGTCACCCAGCTCGCCAAGATGCACGCCCGCGCGCTGGGCAAGATCAAACTGCCGGTCGTCATCCGCATCCCCTACGGCGGCGCGATCGGCGCCGTCGAGCACCACAGCGAATCCCCCGAGACCCTCTTCGCGCACGTCGCGGGCCTCAAGTGCGTATCGCCGTCGAACGCCTCCGACGCGTACTGGATGCTCCAGCAGGCCATACAGAGCGATGACCCGGTCATCTTCTTCGAGCCCAAGCGCCGCTACCACGACAAGTCGGAGCTGGACACCTCCGCCGTACCGGCCGCGCTGCACGCCGCCCGTACGGCCCGTACGGGCACCGACCTGACGCTGGTGGCCTACGGTCCGATGGTCAAGACCTGCCTGGAGGCCGCGGCGGCGGCCGAGGAGGAGGGCAAGTCGATCGAGGTCCTCGACCTGCGGTCCATGTCGCCCGTCGACTTCGACGCCATCCAGGCGTCGGTCGAGAAGACCCGCCGCCTGGTCGTCGTCCACGAGGCGCCCGTCTTCCTGGGCACCGGCTCCGAGATCGCCGCGCGCATCACCGAGCGGTGCTTCTACCACCTGGAGGCGCCGGTCCTGCGCGTCGGCGGCTACCACGCTCCGTATCCGCCGTCACGGCTGGAGGACGAGTACCTTCCGGGACTGGACCGGGTACTGGACGCTGTCGACCGCGCGTTGGCGTACTGAAGGGCTTGAGGGGAGTCGAACGATGACTGCGAGTACAGCGAACAACCAGCGTTTTCGAGAGTTCAAGATGCCCGACGTGGGCGAGGGACTCACCGAGGCGGAGATCCTCAAGTGGTACGTGACCGTCGGGGAGACCGTCTCCGACGGGCAGGTGATCTGCGAGGTGGAGACCGCCAAGGCCGCCGTCGAACTGCCCGTCCCCTTCGACGGAACCGTGCACGAACTGCGCTTCGACGAGGGTGCGACGGTGGACGTGGGCACGTCCATCATCGTGGTGGACACCCAGCCGGGGGCGGGCCCGGCGGCAGCGGTGCCGGACCAGCCCACGTACTACCCGCCGAAGGACCGACCCGCCGAGGACGGGGAGGGCGAGGGCGAAGGGCGCAAGGCCGTGCTCGTCGGCTATGGCGCGGCCCCGTCCTCCACCAAGCGCCGGGCGCGCAAGCCGCAGCCGGGGGCTTCCTCGGCGGCGGCGCCGGTCCAGTCGGAGCTGAACGGGCACGCGGCCCCGGAGGCTCCCGCCGCCGCTCCTGAGCCCCCCGCCCCGGGCGCGCGGGCGCTGGCCAAGCCGCCGGTCCGCAAGCTCGCCAAGGACCTCGGCATCGACCTGGCCTCGGTCACCGCGACCGGCCCGGACGGCATCGTCACCCGCGAGGACGTCCACGCGGCCGCCACCGCGGTGGCGCCGGCGGAGCCCGAGACCGCTCCGGAGGCCGCCGCGCGGCCCGCGGAGACCGCCGCGCGCGAGATCCGCACCCCCATCAAGGGCGTACGGAAGGCCACCGCACAGGCGATGGTCGCGAGCGCCTTCACCGCGCCGCACGTCACGGAGTTCGTCACCGTGGACGTGACCCGCACGATGAAGCTCGTACAGGAGCTCAAGTCGGACCCGGACATGGCCGGGCTCCGCGTGAACCCCCTGCTGCTCGTCGCCAAGGCGTTCCTCGTCGCGCTCCGCCGGAACCCGGAGGCCAACGCCGCCTGGGACGAGGCCAACCAGGAGATCGTGCGCAAGGAGTACGTGAACCTGGGCATCGCCGCCGCCACCCCGCGCGGCCTGATCGTCCCGAACATCAAGGACGCGGGGGCCAAGACCCTCCCGGAACTGTCCGCGGCGCTCGGCGACCTGGTCACCACCGCCCGCGAGGGGAAGACCAGCCCGGCGGACATGGCCGGCGGCACGGTCACGATCACCAACGTCGGCGTCTTCGGCGTCGACACCGGCACGCCCATCCTCAACCCGGGCGAGTCCGCGATCCTGGCCTTCGGCGCGGTCAAGCTCCAGCCCTGGGTGCACAAGGGCAAGGTCAAGCCCCGCCAGGTCACCACCCTGGCGCTCTCCTTCGACCACCGGCTGGTCGACGGCGAGCTGGGCTCCAAGGTCCTCGCCGACGCGGCGGCGGTCCTGGAGCACCCCAAGCGCCTGATCACCTGGGGCTAGCGCCTGGTGATGTCCCCGGTACGTACCGCAGGGGGGGGGGGGGGGGGGGGGGGGGGGGGGGGGAGGGGGGGGGTGGGGGGGGGGGGGGGGGGGGGGGGGGGGGGGGGGGGGGGGGGGGGGTA
>NZ_JBWKFF010000001.1:647383-720519 GCF_056434425.1 Streptomyces sp. NPDC044033
AGATGGTAACGGAGTAGAAACCAAGGTGGGTGAGAATCGGGAGGGGGGCGGGGTGGTGGACGCACTGACAATGGTTGGCGCCAGAATCCATCCCCCCCCCCCCCCCCCCCCCTGCGGCCGTCCGGACTTCGGGCAGACCCCCGCGGCTGTCCGAAGTCCGGGGCGAAAGGGCCCGGACACTCTCTCCTCACCCCCCTCCAGCGAAGAGAGAGCGTCGCGTCCGGGCCCCTGTCAGGCGTGAGCGGCCTGGGGGTTCCACATGGGGAGGAGCGTGGAATCGCCCGTGCTGGGGAATTTACCTAGGATTGACCGACACTTGCAGTGCCGGATCTGGAGGACCCTTGAGCGAGGCAGCGGGCGGCGAATCCATCAGCCGTCTCCTCCGCGCTTGGCGCGCCCGTACGGACGCCCGGCAGATCCCCGAACTCCGCGGCACCGAGCCCCGGCCCGGCCGCCGCCTCTCCCAGGCCCACGTCGCCCGGCTGACCGGCGTCAGCGAGGGCTGGTACCGCGCGCTGGAGGCCGGCCGGCGGCAGGACTTCTCGGAGGGCTTCCTGCTCCGGGTCGCCCGCGCGCTCGACCTGAGCGGAGCGGAGACCCTCACGCTCTTCCTCGCCGTCTGCGGCCGCCGCCCGCCGGAGGAGGCGCCACGGGACCCGCGGGGACTGCCCGAGGGCGTCACGGCGCTCCTCGGAAAGCAGGTCAGCTACCCCGCGTACCTCTCGGACATCGCCTGGAACGTGGTCGCGGCCAACGCCCTCATGGCCGAGTGGTTCCCCTGGTCCGTACGGCCCGGTGCCAACCTCATCCGCTGGGCCCTGCTCTCCCCCGAGGCCCGGGAGCAGATGCTGGACTGGGAGCACAGCTGCGCCCGTACGTACCTGGCCATGCTCCGCGTGGCGGCCAACAGCAACCCGGACAACGCCGAACTGCGCGCCCTGGTCAGCGAAGTGCTGGCCGCCGACGCGGACTGCCGCCGCATCTGGGCGCAGGGGAGCGAGGTCGTGGAGCACCGCGACGGGCACGTCTTCCGCCTGTGCCTGCCCTTCCACGGCGGCCGGGAGATCCGGGTGACGAGCCATGTGCTGCTGCCGATACAACGGACGGACCTGCGGTTCGTGTTCATCACGCCGGTGGACGAGGCGGGAGCTTAGGACTCACTCCTCACAAGAGTGGTGGGCTTGACCTGCTCGAAGGCCGGTGCCGTGGACGGGGCTGTCGGGCAGCGGGACGCGGGACGCGGTCGGCCACGTCGCCGCACGCGATAAACCTGGCGACATCGGCGATCACCTCCGGGACACTGGTCGCCCATGGATGAGGTCAAACATGGATGAGGTCGAAGTCGTCGTCGCCCACTCCGAGCGCGCGACCCTGCGCGTCGGCGACGTGTTCCTGAAGGTGGACGCCGATCAGGCGCGCATCGACGCCGAGGTCGAGGCGATGGCCCTCGCGCCGGTCCCGACCCCGGAGGTCCTGTGGCGCAAGCCGCCCGTGCTCGCGATCGCCGCACTCCCGGGGGCGACGCTCGGGCGCCTCGGCGGGCCGTCGACCGGGCCCTCGACCGGGTCGCCGGAGGCGTGGGCCGCGGCGGGCGCCGCCATCCGGAAGCTGCACGACGCGCCCCCGCCGCCCCGGCCCGGCCGGGCCGGACGGAGCATCGTCGCGCTGGCGGCGGAACTCGACGACGAGTGCGAGCTGCTCGTGACGAACGGCCTCCTCCCCGCTGACCTGGTCACCCGCAACCGCCAGGTCGCCGAGGCCGCGCTCCGGCCGTGGACTCCGGCGTTCACACACGGCGATCTGCAGATCGCGCACGTCTTCGTCGACGGCGACGAAGTCACCGGCATCATCGACTGGTCCGAGGCGGGCCAGGGCGATGCCCTGTACGACCTCGCCACCTTCACGCTCGGACACGAGGAGCGCCTCGACGACGTCATCGCCGGCTATGGCACCGACATCGACCTCGACGTGATCCGCGCGTGGTGGTCGTTGCGAAGCCTGCTGGCGGTTCGATGGCTGAGCGAGCACGGCTTCGACCCCTTCGCGCCGGGCTGTGAGGTCGACGTGCTGAGATCCCGGATGTGAGGCTGCGCGGGCCCGACTGCTCCGTATGCGGCCGGTCGCCGGGGCCGCCGGGGCCGCCGGGGTCGGCGGGGCCGGCGGGGTCGCCGGCCGTCAGGCGGTGGGCCAGCTGCGCAGAGCCATGTCGGCCACCTGCTGGAGGTCGTCGCGGGTGGTGCCGCCGGCGGCTTGGACGGCGATGCCGTTGGCGACGGTCATGACGTAGCGGGCCAGCTGCCCGGGATCGGTGCCGGGGGGCAGGTCGCCTTCGTCGACGGCTCGCCGGAAGCGGTCGGTCAGGCGGGAGGTGCCCTCGTTGCGCCAGGCGACGAGAGCGTCGCGGACTTCGCGTCCAGCGCTGCCCGCGGCGAGGGAGGCTTGCACGCCGAGGCAGCCGGTGGGGCAGCCGGGGCGGGTGGTGGCCTGGACGGAACCGTTCAGGATCGCGGTGGCCACCTGCCGGGCGGTCGGCTCCCGCAGGGCCCGGACCCCGTACGAGGCGGGGCCTTCGGCATAGCGCTCCAGGGCCTTGCGGAACAGCTCCTCCTTGTTGCCGAAGGCCGCGTACATGCTGGTGCGGGTGATGCCCATGGCGCTGGTCAGGTCGGTGAGGCTGGCGCCTTCGTAGCCCTGTTCCCAGAAGACCCGCATGGCGCGTTCGAGGGCCTCGTCGGCGTCGAAGCCCCTCGGTCGGCCGATCGGGCCCTTCTGTCGCGTCTCCATGCCCTCGATCCTACTGCTTCCGTACCGATCGGTGCTGATGTGTTACGGTCCAATTCAGTACTGATCGGTACTGAATTCTGCGAAGGGGACGTCACATGGGGCAGCTCGAAGGCAGGACCGCCGTCGTCACCGGCGGCCACACGGGGATCGGCCTGGCCACCGCCGTACGGCTGGCGGACGAGGGCGCGTATGTATTCGTCATCGGCCGGCGCAGGGCCGAGCTGGACGCGGCCGTGGAGACCATCGGCCCGGCGAGGGCCACCGCCGTGCCGGGCGACATCACCGACCTGGCCGACCTGGACCGGCTGTACGACGCGGTACGCGCCCGGGGCCGGGGCCTGGACGTGGTCTTCGCGAACGCGGCGACCGCCTCGCTCGCCCCACTGGGGCAGATCACCGAAGAGCAGGTCGACCAGACCCTCGGAGTCAACGTACGGGGCACGCTGTTCACCGTGCAGAAGGCGCTGCCGCTGCTCAACGACGGCGCCTCGGTGATCCTCAACGCCTCCACCGCCGCCGAGAACGGTACGGAGGCGTTCAGCCTGTTCGCGGCGTCCAAGGCCGCCGTCCGGTCCTTCGCACGGGGCTGGGCCAACGAACTCAAAGGCCGCGGCATCCGCGTCAACGCCATCTCCCCGGGCCCGATCGACACCACCGGCATCACGGACCTCTTCGGCGAGGAGAACGCGCCCGCCGTCCGGGCGAACCTCGCAGCGGGCGTCGCGATAGGCCGGATGGGACGCCCGGAGGAGGTCGCCGCGGCAGTGGCCTTCCTCGCCTCCGAGCAGAGCAGCTACATCCTCGGCGCGAATCTTTACGTCGACGGCGGCGAGAACCAGATCTGAGCAGTGAGCCGTGAGCCGTGAGCGGTGGCGCTGCCGCCCCCATGTGCCCCCTACTGGACCAGGTCACCCCGGAGAACGACGACGGCCGTACGCGCGGATGCCAAGCTGACAGGAGCTTGCGGGCCGGGGAGAGCGGGCCGGGGAGAGGGGGCCACAGTGGAAGGCGTTGAGCCCGAGCCGCCGATTCGTATGCGCGCATCAGACGCAGAGCGGGAGCGCGGAGCCGAGATCCTTCAACAGGCGTTCGCCGAGGGCAGGTTGGATATGGACCTGCTCCAAGGGCGCCTGGACGCGCTGTGGCGGGCCGCCACGCGCGACGACCTGTCGGCGCTGACCCGGGACCTCGCCCCGCGGCCGGGACCGGAGCCCGCGCCGATGAATCTGAGCGCGGGGCACAACGCCAAGGTGTGCAAGGAGGGCCGGTGGCCGGTGCCGCGGCACATCCGCGCTGTCGCGGAGAAGGACGGCCGCATCCGGCTGGACTTCACCGAGGCGGACTGCCGGCACCGCGAAGTGTTCATCGAGGCCGTATGCGTCAGCAACGGCCCGATCACCCTCGTGGTCCCGACGGGCTGGGCCGTGCACACCGACGCGGTGGCCGTTCGCGGCAACGGCAAGGTCATCAACACCGCCACGCAGCCGACGTCCCCGTCCGCCCCCGTCATCCACCTGACCGGCCTCGCCGACCGGGGCCGCATCACGGTGAGCCACCCGCCCCACCGCAGTCGACGCCGCAGCCGACGCCGCGGGCTGCGATTCGGTGCGCGCCCGCGCGGCTCTGCGGGTGGGGGCGCGGGGTAGGCACGGGCACGGGCCTGTTCCGGTGGAGCGGGTCCGGTGGAGCGGGTCCGCTCCCAGGAGCATGAGGGCTGCCGCCGCCCGTGCCCGCCGTCCGCACCCGCCGCCCGCGCCCGCCTCCGCGCCTGGCCGGCCCCGGCATGCGATCACGGAACCGGCCTGCTCTGGCCCGGCCCCGGGAACGGAGCGGACCGCAGGCGCTGCATCCACAGGGAGCTTATGTACTGGCCGTTCTTCACGGCGTACTCGTGAAAGGTCCCGACCTCGGAAAAGCCGAACTTGCGGTGCAAGGCCACCGACGCGTGGTTCGGCAGGGCGATGCCGGCGAGGGTGACGTGTACCGGTTCGTCGTCCAGAAGGCCGAAGAGCGCACGGTACAGGGCGGTTCCCAGCCCCTGCCCTCTGCTGCCCTCACCGAGCCCGACGCTCACTTCGACCGTTTCCCGGAACGCGTCCTGGGCGCGGTAACGCTGGCTGCACGCGTAACCGAGAACCTGGGTACCGCGGCGGACGACGAGCATCCGGTACGGGCCCGCCCCCGCGAACTGCGCGAACCAGTCGCGCCGCTCCTCCGTACGCAGCGACCTGGTGGCGAACCGGGCGTGCGAGGTCGCGGCCGTGTGATTCTGGATGGCGACGATCCCGGGCAGATCACGCGCGGTCGCGGTCGCGGTCGTGGTCGCGGGGTTGGGGGTGGGGGCAGGGGCGGGGGCGGGTTCGGTGGCCGTCTCGTCAATCTCGTACACGGCAAGGCTCCTTGAGGCCGGGCGGGAGGCGGGAGGTCGTACGGGCACGCTATGGACGCCGCCGATCACGCGGAACCCCATGATTCGAAGCGGCTGGCCATAGGGTGCGCCTATGGCTCTGGAACTCGCGGACCTGCGGGTCTTCGTCACCGCCGCCTCCGCCGGCTCGCTGTCCGCCGCGGCACGTGAGCTACGCGCCGCACAGCCGTCCGTCAGCGAGCGGTTGCGCCGGCTGGAACGCCTCGTCGGCAAGCCGCTGCTCGACCGGTCGAGCCGAGGAGTGTCACTGACGCCCGCGGGAGAACGGCTGCTGCCCCACGCGGAGCGGTGCCTGGAACTGGCGGACAGGGCCTTGGACATCGCCCGGGAGGACGACACCCAGGGCGGCACCCTGCACCTGACCACCCACGCCGGCTACGCACCGCTGGCCGTCCCCTTCGTCGTCGGTGCCCTACAGCCGCTCAGGTACGCCGTCGTGGTCGACGACCAGCACAGCCCGAGCGCACTCCGACGCGTGGCCGCGGGCACGACCGACATCGCCATCACGCTGCCGGTGCCGCACGCCCATGAGGTACGGCTGCGCAAGTTCCGCAGCGAGCCGGTCATCGCGGTCTGCCGCCCGGACCACCCACTCGCGGCACGCCCTTGCGACACCGCCCGCTTGAGCGGTCACCCCCTCGCCGTGAACCTCTGGGGCAGCGGGGCGGACCTCTTCCACGAACAGCTCCTGGACGCCCCCACCCGCGCGCAGCAGCTCTACCGCATCAGCTCCGCCGAGACCGCGGCCGACCTCGCGCGCTCCGGGCAGGCCGTCGCCGTCCTCACCCGCGCCACCGTCGAACGCGACCTCGCCGCCCGCACCCTGGTCGAACTCGACGTGAGCGACATGCCCGAGTGGCACGTCGACCTCATGGCGGCCCACCACCGCGAACGCGCCGCCGAGCCCGCTATCGCCGCTGTGCTCAGGGCCCTGGACGGGTTCGAACTCTGACGCGATGAGCCCTCGGGTTGGGGGTGGGGGCGTTGGGGCGCCGCCGCGATGGGACGGGTGTGATGGGAGGGGTTGGATGGGACGTGTGTGATGGGACGGGTGGGGTCGGGGCTGGTGGATCGGCTGGGGGTTTCGTTTCGGACCCTGCGAGTCCAGGGCGGTGGAGGGGCGGTCCGCTGGGGAAGGGTTGCGCTGGGATGCTGCCGCGTGGGGCGGTATTGGGGGTGGGGTGGGGTGGGTGCCGGTTTCGTCTCGGGCCCTGCGGGCCCAAGGCGCCGGCAGCGGGAGGGAGGGGGGCGGGCTGCTGCCGGTTGGCTGGGTGCGGGGGAGTCGGCGGCCAAGGTCAAGACGGGCTCCGCTGCGCTCCGCCGCTGGCTGCTGCCGCGATGGGGCGGGGGCCGGTGGGTCGTCCGGCGGTTTCGTCTCGGACCCTGCGGGCCCAAAGACCGCTGGCAGCGGTGGAGGGTGGGGGCGGGGCTGAGGGGGGTTTGCCGCCCCGGGGGAGGTTCGTGGCCGGGCCTGGTGGGACACCCGGTGGTGGTGGGGCTGGGTTGGTTGCCTGAGGGTTCATACAGCCCCGCCGTTGGCTCCCGCAGGGATCAGAGGCGAGAAGCCGCCCGGCAAAGCGGGCATAGGGGACGGGAATTGGGTGGCTGTCCGCCCCTGTTGCGCAGTCAACCAAATAGAGCGGGGCATATAGGACAAGACCGCCACCATGCCCCGCCCTGCCGTTTAAGGGGCGAGAAACTGCTGCCCGGCGCTCACTCTGTTGCACTGCCCAGCCCCAACCCACCCGCAGCCAGGGCCGGTCCGGCGTCTTTGGGCCCGCAGGGCCCGAGACGCACCCTCCAATCGAAGCTCCGGCCCCCGCCTCATCGCGGCAGCAGCCAGCGGCGGAGCGCAGCGGAGCCCGTCTTGACCTCAGCCGCCGGCCCGCGCGCACCCAGTGAACCGACCGCAAGTCGCCCCCCTCCCTCCCGCTGCCGGCGCCTTGGGCCCGCAGGGCCCGAGACGAAACCCGCAGTCGCCAACTGCCAATGCCGCCCCGTTTTCGCTGAGGCGTGGGCTCGACCTGACGTGTGGGCTCGGAGCCCTCCGCGTTGAGTTCGGCCCTCGGTACTGGTGGGCTCCGAAGTAGCCACGCGCCCGTACGGTCGTAAACGGCCAGGGCCGGAGCCGCGACCTGTGACTCCGACCCGGACCGCCTTGTGCGCGAGGCTCAGTCGGCCCGTCGAGCGGAGTCGAGAAGCTCGCGGTAGCGCTTGGCGTGCAAGGCGAGGTCCTCGTCGGAGACGGTGCGGGCGCCGTGCAGAACCAGCGGCTCGGCAAGACGCATGCCGATCAGGCGGGCGGTGGCGTCGATGGGCGCCAGCAGCTGGGTCAGCGTGAAATGGGAGGTGGGATTGACGGAAGCGTACGACTCTTCCGGCCCGCCTGTGGAGGTGACCAACTGGAGGGTCTTGCCGCGCAGCGCGGAGCCTTGGCTGCCGTAGGCGAAGCCGTAGGTGAGGACCTGGTCCATCCATGCCTTGAGCACTGCCGGGACGGAGTACCAGTACCAGGGGAACTGCCACACGATCCGGTCGTGGTCGCGCAGCAGTTGCTGCTCACGGGCGATGTCGAAGCGGCCATCGGCGTAGGCGGGCCCGATCTCGTGGACGGTGACGTGCGCGAGGTCGCTCACGGCCTCGGCCAGGCGGGCGGTGATGCGGGAGGAGGCCAGGTCGGGGTGGGCAACGACAACCAGGGTGCGCGAGGAGGGCGGGCCGGCTGAGGTCGCGGAGAGGGGGCTGGGATGGTTCACCGCGGTTGATCCTTGACTGTGGTCGGCTTACGGGGGAGTCGGAGCAGCTGATCCGTACGCCACCGTGGACGTCGATCACGTCTGTCGGTGACACAGGTGACACAGGTGACTCACTTGACGGGGCAAGTGGCCCGCGCCTCGATTTCTTGTGACGGATCGTTCCGTTACGGAGTTTGTGACGGATCGATCCGTCTGTCAAACTGGCGCCGTGCCCAGCGCGCGGCCGAAGGGCCCACCGCGCGCCGCGTCGGCTCGATGCGACGCATGACAAGCAGAAGGAGCGCGCCATGGCTCGCAAGACAGCGGAGGAGAACCGGCGCCACGTCCTGGCCGTGGCGAGCCGCCTGTACTACCAGCGCGGCATCCGCGCCGTCGGCATGGACCTGGTGGTCAAAGAGAGCGGGGTCGGCAACGCCACTGTCTACCGGCAGTTCCCCACCAAAGACGCTCTTGCCAGCGCCTTCACCCAAGACCGCGCCGACGCCTGGTTCGCGCGCATGCGCGAGGCCACCGACCAGGTCGACGACCCGCGCGAGAAACTCCTCGCGATCTTCACGGCCGTCATCGAGGAGACCGGGCTGCCCACCTTCCGCGGCTGCCCCATGCTCAACACCCATACCGAGTTCCCCGACCCGGAGCACCCCGCGAACCGTGTCGCGGTCGCCCACGAGCAGCGGGTCCGCCACTGGATGCGTGACTTGGCGGCCGACGCCCGCGCCCCCGACCCCGAGCAGCTCGCCGACGATCTGACCCTCGTCCTCAACGGCGTCTACGTCACCGCCACCGTCCTCGGACCCCAGGGACCCGCCCAGCGCACCGGTGAGCTCGCCCGCCGCCTCATCTGGACCGCCTGCGACGAACCTGACCGCCCCTGAACCCGGCACCACGCCTGACCGACCGACGGACTGGCCGGGCGTCAGGAGGGGGCCTCGGTGGCGAACCTGGTCTACAAGCGGGCCTCGACCGACTGGCAGTCCACCGACCGGCAGTCCACCGACCGGCAGAACCTCGTCCTGACCGAGGTCGGGATCGAGGTCCCGGTCGCCTTCGAGGAGGAGGCCGGTGCCTCCAGCCGCTTCCACCCGCTCCAGCGGCCGAAGTTCAACGAACTGCTCACGTACGCGCGGCCGGGCGACGCCGTACACATCTCCGAGAAGCTCCGCCTCGACGGCCTCGAAGTCCCGCACCACGACCGCATCGCCCACTGTCGGCCCCCGACGGTGCCCAGGACCTCCGGGCTGACCCGGCCCAGCGCAAAGCCCGCCGCGAGTACGAAACCGCGTCAGCACCCTCGCCCCGACCGGATCGTGATCCGGGTCAGCTGCCACCGCTAATGTCCGTTCGGATGCTGCCCGAGGGCCAGTTCGGCCCAGACGGTTTTGCCGACCGTACGGCCCTCCACTCCCCAGCGGTCGGCGAGCGTACGGACGATGAGCAGGCCCCGGCCGAACTGGTCGTAGTACGGGTCCGCCTCCCGTTGGCGCGGCTGACGTTCGCCCTTCGGGTCGGTGACGGCCACCCGCAGGACCGGCCCGCTGAGGAACAGTTCCACGCGGAAGAGGCGTTCCCGCAGGCACCCGTGCAGCAGCGCGTTGGTGATCAGCTCACTCGCCAGCAACGCCGTGTCCCCGGCCACTGCCTTGTGCCCCCATTCGCAGGTGAGCCGCGCCACGCGTCGCCGGGCCACCGGGACGTTGTACGGGTACGGGGTGTAGTCGACGACGTCGTAGCGATCGTCCGGTTCGCCGATGCTTACGTCCATGGACGCGCACCTCCTCGTGCGGTCGTGGAGCCCGTACGCCGCGCCAATCACCTTCGGTGTCTATGCCGTTCCGCGCAGGGCGGAGCGGTGCACTTCCGCTGGGTGAATGCGCCGCTGTGCGAGCGGTTGCGTACGTACAGTAGCGACCACACTGTTCTGGGCTCAACCGCTTCGGGGAAGTTCTTCCCCAGATTTGGCAATGTCTCGACTCAGGGTGAGGCGAGGCACAAGACTGTGTCGGGTGAGACGAACAGATCAAGGGAACCGGACGTCAACTGTTCTGGGACGCAGGCTCGGTGGGGAGCTGCTGCGTCTGCGTGACGCCGCAGGGAAGACTCAACAGCAAGCGGCGCAGATACTCAGCGCGACCGGGACGAAGGTCGTGAAGATGGAGCGCGGCTGGGTTCCGATGCGTGACCCGGACATCCGGGCCCTGTGCGAGTTCTACGGTCAGACGGATGCCAAGGAGGTCAGTAGCCTTCTCAGCCTTGCAAAGCTCGACCGCGAACGTCGCAAAGTGAAGGGTTGGTGGAAGCAGATCCCCGAGGCGAATCCCATGGCGGAGTACATCGCCATGGAGGACGCTGCGGTTCGCATCCGCACCTGGCAACTTTCCCTTATCCCGGGCTTGTTCCAGACCGCAGAGTATGCACGATCGTTGGCGGTAAGCAGCGGTGGCTGGGATGACCCCGATGAGATCGAGCTCATGGTCGAGATCAAGATGAGGCGACAGGCGCGTCTGTTCGGTGACCACCCGGTGCACATCTACGCAGTGATCTGGGAAGCGCTTCTACGCCAACTGGTCGGTGGAAGCCATGTGATGCGAGGGCAGTTGGAGCACGTACTGGAGGTTGCGACTCTGCCCAATGTTCGGCTTCAAGTGCTGCCGTTCAGCGCTGGAGGACACCCCAGTGTGGTCAACATGTTCAACATCATCTCCTTCGCCGAAGAGGAGGCTGTGGACGTGGTCTACACCGAGACGACGATGGCTTCGCTGTGGTTGGAGAGCCAGGCAGAAGCTGTCGTCCACGGTACTTATTTTGACCGCACCGCAAGAGCGAGTTTGGCGCAGCGAGACTCGGCTGTGTTGATCGATAGCATCCGCAAGGAGATTTGACAGGGTGGCTGTGTTCGAGTTTGTGAAGTCCAGTTACAGCAAGACTGATGGCGACTGCGTCGAGATAGCCACCAACCTCCCCGGCGTCATCGCCATCCGCGACTCCAAAACCCCCACCGGCCCCACCCTCCATGTCACCCCCGCCGCCTGGTCGGCCTTTAGGGACGCCATAGTCCACGGGGCGCGATCTGAGAACCTTTCGCGAGTCCATGAAGCGAGGGTGTGATCTGTGACCTGGACTGCTGTACGGGGTAGCCCTGTTGGTGCGCGTGAGTACATCTGTGTCCGTGGAGCCGGGTAAGTCGGCTGGTCACCGATGCGACTGTGGATGCCGCATCGCACGGGGAATGCGGCCGACGGCGCGTAGCGGGAGGCAGATGACGCCCCGGACCTGAATCGGTGGCAATGGCGCGTCGTACGCACGCAAGCTGTCGCCGGAGTCGGTGTGACCGGCCGGGTGGGGTGGGCGACAAGGCTGCCGTCGCCGTGTCGTGAGCGACGCGGTCCTCTGCCTGGTGACCCGGCCGATCACCCCCGGCCGGCGCTGGTTTCGGCCACGCCCGCAGTGCATCGATCGCGGTGTCGATAGCGGCCAGGGCCGCGGTCATGTCGAGACCCGCCCTCGCTACGAGCGAGTGGGCTGGTGACCGTCGGAGCCGCCGAAGCCGTCGGCGCAGCCGATTGTGTGGTGAGGCGGGCGCACATTCCGTCGGGCCGGCATGTGGTCGGCATGGTGCCGCTCGTTGCTCCTCCTGAGGACGGATCACCCGGTGGCCGCGGCAGATTTCGCCCGCTTGCCTGCGTTGCGATCACCCACCCGATAGGTTCATCTCATGCCCGGCCGTCTCCTGGAACTCCACGTTGAGAACTTCCGCAGCCTGCGTGACGTGACCATCCCCCTCGGCCCGCTCACTGTGCTTGTGGGGCCGAACGGGGTGGGCAAGTCAAACGTACTGAAGGTTTTCGATTTTCTCGCTTCGATCATCCGAACCGACCTTCAACCCGCGCTCGATGAGCGCGGCGGTTTCGATGAGGTGGCCTTCTGGGGTGGCGCGAGGCCGCCGACATCAATGAAGATCCATCTCAAGGCCACCTGGACGACTCACGCGAGCCTGAAGGCGCCGGACGAGTACTCGCTGAACATTCGTCGGCGCTCTATGCCGAACAGTCGTGACTCGTACACTCTGTCGCGCCAGGAGAGTTTCGCGTTCAAGCGGACTCAGGGGCGAGGGCGACGCATCACGATCTCGGGCGGGGAAGCCCGAGTGGTCGACAAGAAAGCGGGGCGGGAGTCCGACGGCGGCAGCTTCGGTATCCAACGGCTGAGCAGCGGGTTGTCCACCTTGCCTCGGCTGGGACGTTCGGATGGTGGCGAGGAGGTCTCTCGGGTAGCCGAACGTCTCTCTTCGTTCAGAGTGTTCGATGTAGACGTCGCCGCTGCCCGTCAGCCCACACGCGCTCGCTCCACTCTGGCCGGCCGCTTGGAATCCCACGCGGAGAACCTGGCCGCATTCCTGGTTCAACTCAGCGCTGACGAGGAGCGCTGGGGCCTTCTGACGAAGGACGCACGCCGGATACTGCCGCAATTGGAGGCCATCGAGTTCGAACAGGCCGGGGGGTACTCCGATCGACTCGCTGTCGTGCTCCACGAACGCGGTCTGCGGCGTGCCACCCCGCTCGCCGACGCCTCGTTCGGCACGGTGCGTCTCCTGGGCTTGCTGGCCATGCTCTACGATCCGAACCCGCCGGCGCTCACCTGTGTGGAAGAGATCGACCATGGTCTGCACCCGCAAGCGCTTGAGCTGATCGTGGAGCGGTTGCGGGAGGCGTCCGAACGGACACAGCTGATCGTGGCGACCCACTCGCCCTCACTCGTCGATCGCCTGGTACCGCAGGAGTTCATCGTGTGCGACCGCGACGATGAAGGTGCCTCGATCATCCCCGCGCTCTCGGCGGAAGAGGTGGAGGACATCGTTGAGGTGACTGGTGACCAGCCGCTTGGCGAGCTGTGGTTCTCCGGTGTACTCGGCGGCGACCTGACGGAGGACGAGCTGTGAGCCGCAGAGGCATGAATAAGTCTCCGGGTAAGGGCATCGTCGTGCTCGCGGGGGAGAGTTCCAACGATCGGCGCATGCTCGCCGCCCTCATCAAGTCGGCCCATCCTGGCCTCGCTGCGGCCGTCACCCTCACCGAGATCACTGATCCCGTGCGGTTGCGGAAGAAGTCAGGCGCTGAACTGGCGACAGCTGCCGAATGCCTGGTGAAGAAGGCGCGCGGCAAGGCGAAATGCAAGGCAGGGCAGTTTGTAGGCATCGCGGTTCACGAGGACATGGACGCCTGTCTCGGCCCGGGGTATGACGCTGCACGCCGCGCCGTCTCCACTGCGCTTTCCAAGGCGGCCGCGTCGTCCTCGTCCGTGTATGCCCTTGCCGCGGCCGAATCCGAAGCGTGGCTCTTGCTTTTTCCTGATGCGTTTCAGCTTTATAGGCCGTCGTGGAAGATCCCCGCACAGTGGCGGGGTCGGGATACGGGGCGGCGTCAGACCCCCAAGAAAGACCTTGAAGCTGAACTCACCAGCCCGCGTTTTCGAGAGAGCGACGGACCTGAGATCGCCTCCCATGCCCTGGAGCACGGGCTCCTTGCCGAGCCCGTCGGCTCGAACCGTTCCTATAGCGAATTTATCGAGGACCTGACCGGCTGGGATATTCCTGCTCCGTCCGGCCGGTGAACTCTCTCTGCCTCGGGCAATGGGGTGTGCTGGGAACCAGTCGCCGTGTTCTGTCCGGATTCCTCTGGTGCCAGTCACCTCCGGCATTCCGGTATCAGGAATGAACCGGCCCCGCATCCGCATCCGCATCCGCATTCGCATCCGCGCTCGCGTCCGCCGCGGGGCCCATGCCGTCGCTCACTGCCGAGCAGCCGTCACCAGCGATGGGCCGTGAAGTCCACCGGCTGGGGGCGGTATTCCTGGGACCGGGCCGCCAAGTGGTGCATGCGGCGGGACATCTCGTCGGCCGGGAGGTGGCGGCGGTCGCCGTGGCCGGGGAGGAGCCATTCGAAGCGGAGGTGGTCGGCCGTACGGGCCAGGGACGCGGCGAGTACTTCGATGGAGTACCAGGTGATGTACTCCGCGACCTCGATGTCGCCGCTGGTGCGGGACCAGTAGAAGCTGTCGCCGCTGAAGCAGTAGCGCTCATGGGCCACGTAAAGGACGCTGCCCTCGGTGTGGCCGGACAGGGGGTGGGCGATCACGCCCTCCGCTACCTCGACCGGTTCCGTACCGCGGATGACCTGGTCGGCGTCGGGCGCGGCGTCGAGGTCGCCCTCGTGGATCCACAGGCGGGCGCCGTAGTGGTCGGCGTAGCGGCGGCCGTGGGCGGCGTGGTCGCGGTGGGTGAGGAGGACGTCGGTGATGGGGCCCAGGGACTCGTAACGGGTGGCGAGTTCGGCGTTCCAGCGCGGGGTGTCGATCATCAGGACCGAGCCGGAGGGGAGCTTCAGCAGGTAGGAGTTGGCGGCGGCGGTGTGCGTGGAGTTGTGACCGCAGAAGTAGAGGCCGTCGTCCAGTTCCATCGGGTACGGGTCCAGCGTCGGGTCCAGCCGCAGCGACGGGTGGCGGATGGAGCGGGTGTGGCAGGCGTACGCGGCGGCGTGGAGTTGCTCTAATTCGTGCTGGTCGCGCGGCTGGTGGTGGAGTTCTGAGCGGCCGTCGGCCTCGATGAACAGGTCGGGGGCGACCTGCCGGACGACATCGCAGTTGGTGCAGCGGTCGTCCACGTACCAGCCGTCGGCCGCGGCTGATGGCTCGGTGATCGGGTCGGTCGTCACGGGGCGGTTCCTCCAAGGTCGGTGGCCTCCAGGGTTTCCCGCGCCGTCCGGAAAGCGGAAGAGGCCAGAACCTTGTTGTTCCCGTGGGGTGCCGCTCTCGCGACGGTCGTTTTGTCATGGGCCGGTCAATCGCAAGTCCGGATCGTGGACAGGGTCTCCTTTATGCATACCTGATGTATCTATGCTGTGCGCATGTCACCCGCTCCCGCCCCCGCGCCGGCACCCACGTCCGCACCCAAACCGCTCCCCGCGGCCGAACGCGTCTACGCCCACATCAAGGAAGCCGTCCTCGACCGCCGCTACGAGGGCGGCACCCTGCTCACCGAGGGGGACCTCGCGGAAGCGGTCGGGGTGTCGCGTACGCCCGTACGCGAAGCGCTGCTGCGGCTGGAGGTCGAGGGGCTGATCAAGCTCTATCCGAAGAAGGGCGCGCTCGTCCTGCCCGTATCCGCGCAGGAGATCTCGGACGTGGTGGAGACGCGGCTGCTCGTCGAGAAGTTCGCGGTGGCCAAGGCCGTGCCCGCGCCCGCCGGGCTCATCGCGCGGCTGACGGAACTGCTGGCCGACATGCGGCGGCAGACCGAGACCGGGGACCTGGCGGCGCTCTCCAACAGCGACCGCGCCTTTCACGCCGCGATCGTGCGCAGCGCGGGCAACCAGATCCTGTCGCGCCTCTACGACCAGCTGCGGGACCGGCAGTTGCGGATGGGCGTCGCCCTGATGCACGCCCACCCGGGCCGGATCGCGAAGAACATCACCGAGCACACGGAAATCCTCGACGCGCTGCGCGCCGGGGACGTGGCGGCGGCCACCGAAGCCGTGCACCAGCACGTGAGCTGGGTGCGAAATCTGGCGCAGGGGGATGTGCGATGAGCAGTGCGAGTACTGGTGCCGGCGGTGGCTCCATAGGGCTGCCCGGTGACCCGCCGGGCGGTCGGCGGGCACTGGGCATCTGGGGACTGGGCGTCGGCGTCTACTTCGTGGCGATCATCTTCCGTACGAGCCTCGGCGTCGCGGGCATCGACGCCGCCGAGCGGTTCCACATCAACGCCTCCGCCCTCTCCACGTTCTCGATCCTGCAACTCCTGGTCTACGCGGGGATGCAGATACCCGTGGGGCTGATGGTCGACCGGCTCGGGACCAAGAAGGTTCTGGCGCTGGGGGTGGTGCTGTTCACGGTGGGGCAGTTCGGGTTCGCGTTCTCGCACTCGTACGGGATGGCGCTGGCCTCCCGCGCCCTGCTCGGCTCCGGCGACGCGATGACCTTCATCAGCGTGCTGCGGCTCGGCTCGCGCTGGTTCCCGGCCCGCCGCGGGCCGATGATCGCCCAGGTCGCGGCGCTCTTCGGGATGGCGGGCAACCTCGTGTCGACGATGCTGCTGGCCCGGCTGCTGCACAGCGCCGGGTGGGAGAAGACGTTCGCGAGCAGTGCGCTGGCCGGGGTCGCCGTCCTCGCCCTGCTGCTGGTCTTCCTCAAGGACCACCCCGAGGGGTACGAACCGGCGCCCCAGTCCCACGTGGGCAAGGGCTTCGTGCGCCGGCAGATCGCGCTGGCCTGGCGGGAGCCCGGCACCCGGCTCGGGATGTGGGTGCACTTCACGACCCAGTTCCCGGCGATGGTCTTCCTGCTGCTGTGGGGGATGCCGTTCCTGGTGGAGTCGCAGGGGCTCTCGCGGGGCGTGGCCGGCGAGCTGCTGACGCTGATCGTGCTCTCCAACATGACCGTCGGGCTCGTCTACGGGCAGGTCATCGGCCGCCACCACGCGGCCCGGCTGCCGCTGGCCCTCGGTACGGTCGCGGCCACCGCCACGCTGTGGGCCGTGACGATCTTCTGGCCCGCCGACAGCGCGCCGATGTGGCTGCTGGTCGTGTTGTGCGTGGTGCTCGGCGCGTGCGGCCCGGCGTCGATGATCGGTTTCGACTTCGCGCGCCCGGCCAACCCGCCGGAGCGGCAGGGCACGGCCTCCGGCATCGTGAACATGGGCGGCTTCATCGCGTCGATGACGACGCTGCTCGCGGTGGGCGTACTGCTGGACGCGTCCGGGAACAGCTATCGGACCGCGTTCGCGTCGGTCTTCGTCCTGGAGGCGCTGGGGCTGACCCAGATCCTGCGGCTGCGGGCGCGCGCACACCGCCGGGAGAAGGAACGCGTCGTGGCATCCCGGGTGGAGACGGTGCACGTACCGGCTTAGGGGTGTCTGCGGGTGGGGGTGGCGGCGTGCGGCTGTACGGACGTGTCTGCGGGTGGGGGCGGCGTGCGGCCGTACGGACGTGTCTGCGGGTGGTTGTGGCCGGTGCGCGGCTGAACGGGCTGGACTGGGCGGTGGAGCCGTCGGAGCGCGGCCGTACCCGTGCCGACGTGCGGGTGTCCCGACGCGCGGATGTGCCGACATGCGGGTGCGCCGACGTACGGGTGTCCCGACGTACGGGCGTTGGCGCGCGGTCGTGTCCGTACGCGTGCCAGGCCCGCGGCCGTACTCATGCGTACGCGGCCCGCGGCCTCACCCGTGCGGGCACAACACGCGTCCGTACGGGCGCGGCGACGCGCGCGAAGCGCTACGGCGTCACCGCGAACTCCCGCAGGATCGCCTCCGCCAGCGGCCGGTCACCCTCGATCTTGAGCTGGTCGGCCACCGCCTCCGGCCGGACCCGGCCGCACGCCAGTCTCAGATACGTCTCCCAGTCCAGGACCAGCGTCGCCGTCGGCCCCAGCGACACGCTGCCGTCGATGGTGCCCTTGCCCTCCGCGTCGACCCGGACCGTCCGCATGAACTCCAGCGGGCCGTGCACATCGAAGACGACCGCGGAGCCGGGCGGCGCGCCCGCGTCGCTCGCGACGACCTTGGGAAGCGCGCGCAGCAGGAAGTCGCGGGTGAGCTGGGCGCCCGCGGAGTCCAGGTTGCCCGGCGTGCCGAGCGCGCGCCGCAGGTCCTGCTCGTGCACCCAGACGTCGAAGGCGCGTACCTTCAGGGCGCGTTCGAGGGTCTGCTCGGTGGAACTGCCGAGCGGCCAGCGGATCGGGGTCTGCGGATCGCGGGTCTCGTTGCGCAGCTGCCGCAAACGGCGGATGAGCGTGTACTCCAGCTCGGAGGTCATCTCCGGCGAGGTGTGGCAGCGCCGCACGTCCACCTGGACCTCGATGTAGCGCGAGAACTCATCGGTGACGTGGTAGAGATCGCGCGGCAGGGTGTGGATGGGGCGCGGGTCGCCGAGCATCTCGCACTCGATGCCGATGACGTGCGAGACGATGTCGCGCACGGACCAGCCGGGACACTCGGTCGCCCGGTTCCACTCGCTCTCGACGAGCGGTGTCACCAACTCCGATATGGCTTCGATGGAATGGGTCCAGGCGTCGATGGAGGTCTGAAGGTTTGGGTGGACGGTCACGGAACCCCTCGGGCGGTTCGTACGCGGTCTGGGTGCTGTTGTGCAGTTAAGTTACGCTGCGAAAGAGCACCCCGGCAGTGCTTTCGTCTCTGATCGTAGGCCCGGAGCGACGGCTCGAATTATTAGGCGGTGGTAGTGTGCGCGCCTCTCTTATCCAGATCGAGGTAGACCCGGACGAAACGGTTGAATCGCGCCGGGTGCGCGCCGGTTCACTCGTACGGGAGCAGCGCGGCAGCGACCTGGTGGTGCTTCCCGAGCTCTGGCCGGTGGGCGCCTTCGCCTTCGAGTCGTTCGCGGATGAGGCCGAGCCGCTGGACGGCCCGACGGTCGAGGCGATGTCAACGGCCGCGCTGGACGCCGGAGTCTGGCTGCACGCCGGTTCCATCGTCGAGCGGGACCCGGACGGGCCGCTGTACAACACCTCCCTGATCTTCTCCCCCGACGGCGAACTCGCCCGCATCTACCGCAAGATCCACCGGTTCGGCTTCGACAAGGGTGAGGCCGTGCTGATGGGCGCGGGCGACGCGCTCGTCACCGTGGGCCTGCCTGACACCACGGTCGGCATCGCCACCTGTTACGACCTGCGCTTCCCGGAGATGTTCCGGGCCCTGGTGGACGCGGGCGCGCAGACGCTCGTCATCCCGGCCGGCTGGCCGGCCCGCCGCCGCGCCCACTGGTCGCTCCTCGCCCGCGCCCGCGCGGTCGAGAACCAGGCGTACGTACTGGCCTGCGGCACGGCGGGCACGCACGCCGGGGTGGAGCAGGCGGGGTACAGCGTCGTCGTCGACCCGTGGGGCGAGGTGCTCGCCGAGGCGGGGGCGGCCGAGGAGGTGCTGACCGTGGAGCTGGACATGGCGCGGGTGGCGAAGACGCGGGAGGAGTTCCCGGTGCTGAAGGACCGGGTGCTGGGACGCTGAGGGGCGGCCGGGCCGTGCCCGTACGGCCCGGCCCTTGACCGGGAGCGGCCTTTGCCTCGGCCTCTCAGCCCCTCGGTCCCTCGGCCCCTCGGCCCCTCGGTCCCTCAGTCCCTCAGTGCCCGTGTCCGTGCTCGTGCTCCTCATGCTCGTGCTCGGCCAGGCGGTCCACGCAGACCGCCACCGCGATGAGCAGCGCCGGGTCCGCGTCCTCGCGCACCACGTTCACGGCGTACGTCTCCCGCAGCCGGAACCACTTCCGCGAGATGTGCGCGAGCAGCTCGCCGTCGTACTCGATGCCGTACTCCTTGTCGAGGACGTCCCCCGACACATCCAGCTCCGTGCCGTCCGAGAGCTCGACGCGGTAGTGGTCGCGCAGCGGCGAGAAACGCTTCTTCTTGACGGTCGCGAGCGTCTCGCCGTCCCGGTCGATCTCCATGGTGTCGCGGAAGGCGAACATCTTCTTGTGGATCACGGCCAGCACCGGACCGTGCGGGGCCTTCAGCTCGAACGTCTCCCGCAGCCGCAGCGCCTTCCCGTCCACGAGGAAAGCCTTCTCGCCGTGCTCGTCGGTGATCCAGTAGTCGTCGCCGATGGCGAGCATGCGTTCACGCACCTGGTATTTCATGGCAGACAGGTTCCCCCGGCCGCCGCAGGAATGCGCGCGGGGGCCGGTGATGTTGGATGGGGGCATGGCTTCACGTGCACGCGTCCGCGCCCCCGAACTCACCGGCCAGGGCGGTTGGCTCAACACCGGCGGTAACCCGCTCACCCTCGCTGACCTGCGAGGACGCATTGTCATCCTAGATTTTTGGACGTTCTGCTGTGTGAACTGTCTGCACGTCCTGGACGAGCTGCGGGAGCTGGAGGAGAAGCACCGCGACACCGTCGTGATCATCGGCGTGCACTCCCCGAAATTCGTGCACGAGGCGGAGCACCAGGCGGTCGTCGACGCGGTGGAGCGGTACGAGGTGCACCACCCGGTACTGGACGACCCCGAGCTCGCCACCTGGAAGCAGTACGCCGTACGGGCCTGGCCCACGCTCGTCGTCATCGACCCCGAGGGGTACGTCGTCGCCCAGCACGCCGGTGAGGGGCACGCCCACGCCATCGAGAAGCTGGTCGCGGAGCTGGAGGACGCGCACGGGGCGCGCGGGACGCTGCGGCACGGCGACGGCCCGTACGTGGCCCCCGAGCCCGTGGCGACCGATCTGCGCTTCCCCGGCAAGGCGCTGCCGCTGCCCGGCGGGAACCTGCTGGTCTCGGACTCGACGCGGCACGCCCTCGTGGAGCTGGCCCCGGACGGCGAGACCGTGGTGCGGCGGATCGGCACGGGCGAGCGCGGGCTCGTGGACGGCGGGCCCGAGACGGCGCGGTTCAGCGAGCCGCAAGGGCTGACGCTGCTGCCGGACGGGCGGGTGCTCGTCGCCGACACCGTCAACCACGCCCTGCGCGCGTACGACCCGGCGAGCGGCGAGGTCACGACGGTCGCCGGGACCGGGCGGCAGTGGTGGCAGGGGGCGCCGACGAGCGGCGGCGCCCGCGAGGTGGACCTGTCGTCGCCGTGGGACGTGGCGTGGTTCGCGGACCGGGTGTGGATCGCGATGGCGGGCGTGCACCAGCTGTGGTCGTACGACCCGGCAGCCGGGACGGTACGGGCCGAGGCGGGCACCACCAACGAGGGACTGGTGGACGGGCCGGCCGCCGAGGCGTGGTTCGCGCAGCCGTCCGGGCTGGCGGCGTCCGCCGACGGGGAGCGGCTGTGGGTCGCGGACTCCGAGACGAGCGCTGTGCGGTGGGTCGAGCGGTCCGGCGGCGGCGATGGCGACGCTGACGGTTTCGCCGTCCGTACGGCCGTGGGCACCGGGCTCTTCGACTTCGGGCACCGGGACGGCGGCGCCGCCCAGGCGCTGCTCCAGCACCCGCTGGGCGTGACGGCGCTGCCCGACGGCTCGGTCGCCGTCGCGGACACGTACAACCACGCGCTGCGCCGCTACGACCCGGCGACGGACGAGGTCACCACGCTCGCCACCGATGTGCGGGAGCCCTCCGGCGCGGTGCTGGTGGACGGCGACATCGTCGTCGTCGAGTCCGCGCGGCACCGGCTGACCCGGCTGCGGCTGCCCGAGGAGGCCGTACGGGTGGAGTCCGTCGCGCACCGCACGCAGCGTGCGGCGACCGACGTGAGCGCGGGCAAGCTCACCGTGGACGTCGTCTTCCAGGCCCCGGCGGGCCAGAAGCTCGACACCCGCTACGGCCCCTCCACCCGCCTGCTCATCAGCTCCACCCCGCCGGAACTCCTGGCGGAGGGCTCGGGCGCGGGTACGGACCTGAGCCGGGACGTCCTGCTCGCCGAGGGGGCGACGGAGGGCGTGCTGCACGTCTCCGCCATGGCCGCCTCCTGCGACGACGACCCGGCGAACGAGTACCCCGCGTGCCACGTCCACCAGCAGGACTGGGGCGTCCCGGTCCGCGTCACGGACGGGGGCACGGGGCGGCTGGCGCTGGTGCTGGCGGGGATGGACGGCTGAGGGGACTGAGGGGGCCTGAGAGGGCCTGAGGGGCCGGCGCTGGCTGAGGGGGAAACCGGCTCGTCCGCCGTTGCTGCCCATGGCACGATTGCGTGCCATGGGGCGCATGGGGGGCGACTGGGGGCGTAGGTAGATTCTTGCGGTTCCTGGGACCCGAGGCTCTTGCGGTCCTGCGCCGAATGGAGGGGGGAGAACAGGTGGGGAATCCAAGGCTCGCGGTCTCCGATGACCAACTGGCGAGTCTCATAGCGGATCTCGACGATATGCAGGAGTACCTGAAGCGGAGAGTGCAGCGCCTCGACGACCTGGTCGATTCCGTGGCCTCCGGGTGGCGGAGCCCGGCCGCGTCCGCCTACACCTCGTTGCAGAAGAGCGTGAACGAGGACGCGGCGCGTATCCGGGAGATGCTGGTTCTGCTGGAAGAAGCGATGAAGCTGAGCCGCGACGGATTCAGCGCACAGGACATGGAAGTGCTGCGCCGGTTCCAGAACTTGCAGAAGTCGGCGACGGGGGAGCACGAAATCCTCGCTTTGGCCGGCGCTCATCAACAGTCGGGTCCGGAGGCGGGGCCGGGGCAGTCGGGGCATGTGCCGGACGCGCCGAAGAGCAAATTGGACGGGTTCTGACCGTACGAATCAGAGAAGGTCCGGGGGGACTGACATGCCGGAAGACGGCGACGCGATATCCGTCAGGTTCAGCAAGCTCACCGAGATATCGGGGGAACTCGATTCTCTGCTCAAGGATCTGAACGCAAGACTCGAAACCCTCTACCAGCGCTCGGAGAAGGTCGTGCTGAGCTGGGAGGGGGAGGCGCGGGACATGTATGTCGACAACCTCGACAAGTGGGACCGGGCCATGCAGGACATGGAAAGCGCCCAGCGGTGGCTGCACGGCGTCGTCGTCAGCGGCCACACCGGCTATGCGGCCGCCCACCGAGCCGTGCTGCGCGGGTGGGGCGGCGCCTGATGGCCACTCCGCCACCACCGCGGCCCACGCCTTCCGCCTCGCCGCCGGCGGCTGACGCAGAACCGTCCGAGCCGAGCCAGGACAGGACTCCCGAGCCGTCGCCCGGTACGTCCCCCGACCCCGACTACAAGCCGCCGCCACCACCGCCGACCGGGCGCGACGGGCTGCCGAGCGACAAGCGCCGTGCGTGGGAACGCGAGCAGATGAAGGCGCCGCCGCCGGACGCGGGCGGTGGATTCGACGTCAAGCCGGGGCACGTCTACTACACGTCCCTGCTGATACGGGACGAGCAGTTCACCTTCCACAAGGCGGGGACGCGATTCGTCCAGGAAGTCGACCACCCGCAAGCGGCGGGAAAGGGAGAAGGCCCGGACGCCTTCGCCGACATGTACGAGAAGGTCGCGAAGCGCTTTCTGGAGGTGTGGGCGAAGTGCATTCAGAGCGTCGGCGGGGTGGCGGTCGGTCTGACCGTCACCGCGAACCACTACCAGGCGGCCGACTGGTCGGCCAGGGGCATTTATGGTCCGCCGCCGCGCAGAGATCCGCCGTATGGCGTCGGTGCGGTGCACTACGGCCCGATCGCGCCCCTCAAGTGGTCCGGCACGGGGAGCAGTGACGATCCGGCGCTGCTCGCGGCCCTCAACGAGATCCCGGACATGCTCGCCGACCTGGTCGAGCCCGTGATCAAAAACGTGCTCGGCCTCGGCAAGACGTACGACATCACCCCTGGTGCGGTGACCGACGACCTCAGGGGCATCGGTGACGCCTGGCACCGGGCGGGCGCGGCGGCCAAGAGCTCCGCCAGTGGGTTCGCCGGCACTGTCGGCGGCATGACCGACGGCAGCAACAGCGAGTGGCAAGGCGCGATGAACGGCTTCTGCCAGTCGATCTGGGGCACGACGGCCTGGGGCGAACCCCGCTACCCGGACGGCACCGCCGTGCCCAGGGGCGCTGCCACGAGCGGCCGCGAATGGCGGACCAACCCCGGAAAGCCGCCTGGTTCGAGGCAGCCCGTCATCGAAGTGCTCCAGAAGACCGCGGACGCGGTGCGGAAGGAGTGCGACACCTTGATCAAGATCGCGGACACCACCACCGCCACCACCTCACGGCTGGCGTCCCAGGCGGCAAAGGCCATGGTCAACGACCTCCTGGAGGGAGCTGACACCTCGTTGTGGGAGGACCTGCTCCTGCTCATACCACCGATCGGCGCCGTCGAGAGGGCGGCCAAGGCGGTCCAGTACTTCAAGAAGCACCTGGACACGGCGGCGATGAACGCGGCAGTGGACGCCTATCAGAAGGCGTTCCACGACGCGGCCGCCGCGCTCAAGGGCTTGCTGCCCGAGCTGGACGAGGCGTACGACAGCGCGCCGACGTACGAGGCGGAGTCGGCGCGCGCGGCGGCGTACGGGGCGCGCTCTCTCGACGAGTTCAAGGCTCGCCACCGGTGGACGGGGGACGGCGACACGAGCCGGGACGTCTTCCGGGTCGACCTGGCCTCCAGTGAATGGCTGGAGAATTCGCATACGGTGAACAAGCACGTCGGGCTGACGGATGAGCAGCTTGCCCAGCGGCTGCGGGACGAGTTGAAGAAACCGCCGAGGCCGGGCACGGAATGGCCTTACGGACAGCCGAAGGTCAGTAACGCTTCGACGTTCAAGGACCTTGATTCGGCGCAGCGGATGACACAGTACACCATTGATAAGAACGCGGATGGGATCAGGAATTGGATTGAGCTTGGGCCTAAGCGGGGTGAACGCAAGGATATTGAGGTGAATGGGACGCCGTACGGGCCAAGTGGCAGCAGCATCGACAAGGTGGAGTTGAAGACCGATCGGTTCCCTTCGGGGAGGGCGAAGGAAGTCGATGGTGTTAAGGTGCAGATCTTGTACAATCCGGACCTTGATCCGCCTTTCACGGTCATGACGTCAATGCCTGTAGAGATTAAGAGAGTCCCGTGATGCGAAGAGAAGTTATGGACTACTTTACGCTCGATGGAGCTCGGGTTCTTCTTGGGCAATTCGACGTGAAGGGGATTCCTTCTGACGTTGACCAGTGGCGTCCCGCGCTGGCGCCCATGTTCCGGGCGCTATGGAACTCCGAGGTAGGGGGCGGCAGAAACCGATTCGAAGTCGCAGCTGAACTCCGGCTGGCGGCCGACATCTTCGCCTCTGACGGCCCGTACCACGCTGTGAAGAACATCCCGGAAGCTGTGCCGCGTGAGCGTACGCCCGCCGTGCTGAGGGAGATTGCGACGTATGTCGAAGAATGGGCTGTGCGCGCCAAGTCGGAGCGGCTCTATTCCGTAGAGGCCACTACCCCCGAACTGCGTCTGCGTTTCCCCCGCCTCCGGCGGATCCTCTCCATCTATTTCGGTCAGGATGGTGCTGCCATCTCGGACGACATGAGTGACGCGTCGTCTGAAGAAGGAATCCAGATGTGGATCGATGAGACGCACCCGCAGTGCCCGTGGGAACTACCGGGCGTGGCAGGCGAATGCTATGAAGCGTTGGCCCTGTTCCAGCACGAGGAGGCGTTGGATCGATTCTTCGTACAGGAACTCGGGGGCGGCTCTGGTTATCTGGATTTCGAGGAGTTCTTTCCGGTGCTGGCGCAGATGTGCATTGAGCACATGAAAGAGTTCCACCCTCCCGTGTGACACCGGTGATAGCTGCCCCGCTCCGCCCCCTCTCACGACAGGCGACCCACCATGCGTACCCGCTCCGCCACCTACTCCGACCGGGAGACCGCCCAGTGGTGTACCCAGCAGGTCGTGACCGGCAATGAGCAGGTCATCCACCGCTGGCTGGCCCAAGGGACGCGGCAGCGTCTGACCATCGAGGCGGCGTGGCCCTCCCGGGCCGAGCCGGTGGGGCGGGTGTTGCTTCAGGCGATGATGCTGGCCGGGCGGGGGCCCGTCGACGTGCGGGCCGCGCGGGTGGTGCTCAGGCGCGTGCCGGAGAGCCCGCACGGCTTCGTCGTGCACGCGACCGTCCCCATCTACCTCTAGAGAGAACCTGTGTCCTTGAAGCCGTTGGAACACAACCGTCAGTACGGGGAGTTGGACCAGGTCGTCCGCGCGTACCTGGGGCAGGTCGCCGACGACGTCCCGGAACGGCGAAGTGCCGCTCTCGATGCGTATCTGCGCCACACCTGGCACACCCGCCCCTGGGCCATCTCCACCGCGGAGGTCCAGCTGCGCGAGTACGCCCATAACCCGCCGGGCCGGCTGCGGCTGCGCCTCGGAGAGTTCTATCCGGTCCCCGACGTGGGCCTCGCCGACGCCGAGGTCGAGTCCTGGCTGCTCACTCTGGCCGATCACCTCAAGCACAGTGTCGAGGCCGGTGAGGTCCCGCCGCCGGGCGCCCCGGAGACCCACTGGGAGTGGCAGACCCGCTTCCCCGAGCTGGGGCAGTTGCTCGGTGGGTGGTTCTCCCAGGACATGCCCGACGAGTTCGAGGATCACGACGGCGCACTGCGGGACTATCTCGACACCACCGCCCCGTCGCTCGTCGCGCGACTGGCCGGCGAGCTGCACGAGTTGCTGGCGCTGGATCTGGACGAGAGCGACTGCGCGCTCGCCGTGGCCGAACTGGGGATGGAGGTCGACCCGCCCGCCCCGTACACGCCTGCCGCCTGGCTCGCGGTGATCGCCGGGCGGCTGAGCGCGTAGCGGGCGAACACCGGCCCGTACGCCACCGGCGCGTACGCCACCGATCCGTACGCCACAGACCCGTACGACACCGGTGGCGTACGGGCCTGCCGCCGAACGGGCCGGGTCCTTGGGTGGTCAGCGGATGTAGCGCCGGTCCTCTTCGACCACTGGGGCCGCCGGGGGCGGCGGTTGCATGCGGCGGCGCTTGAAGATGCTGATGTACGCGCAGATGCCGATGATGCCCACCACCATCAGGATCAGGCCGACGAGGTGCACGTTCACGCCTTGCATCTGCCAGTCGACGGCGAATGTGAGGATCGCGCCGATCGCGACCAGACCGATGCACCATCCCATGCCCATGGGTAACGCCTCCGAACTGAAGCTGATGTGGCCGTTCCGGGCTCTGGTACGTCTTCGGGTACCCGGGCTCGGAACGGCTAATCAGACAGCGGAGGCGGCGGAGGAGGCGGCAGTGGTCAGCCGATCGGGTTGACGAAGGTGGCCGGGTGGGTGGCGCCGTCCTGCTTGACGAGGGTGCCCCAGGGCCAGTTGATGTTCAGCGAGCTGGTCTCGTTGGGCGGGGTGACCTCGACGTGGGCGGGCTGGTAGAAGTTCTCCTCGTCGTCCTGGGCCATGGCGACGTTGATGGCGAAGTCGGTGCTGTCACCGGGGTTGAGGGTGATCGAGCTGTACTTGGCCGACGAGCGGGCCAGTGACCACCGCTCACCGCCGTTCTCGGACGTGAGGTCCACACCGGGGAAGCCGCCGATCACGCAGGTGCGGCCGCCCTTGTTGGTCAGCACGACGCTGGTGGTCGTCGAACCGCCGGAGTTCTTGTCCGGGGCCGCGTCATCGCCCGTCGCGAAGGAGCCGCGGAGTTCGGAGGTGTGGCAGCGCTTGGAGGCGGAGGCGCCACCGCTGTTGGCGCTGGAGCCCGCCTTGTTGCCGCGCAGGGCCGCCGACTTGTCGCTCGCGTTCTCCCCACCGGTGCTGCCGCCCTTCTCCCCGCCGGTGTTCCCGCCCTTGGCGCCGGAACCGCCCTGCGCTTCGGCACCCGAGCCGGAGGAGCCCTCCATGGAGGTGTCCGGCGCGCCGGCCGAGGTGTCCGCCTTGCCGGAGGTCTTCGTGCCGGAGGTGTCCGATCCGGAGCAGGCGGAGAGGGTCAGCGCGGCCGCCGCGGTCAGGACGGCGGCGGCGACGCGGAGGCTGCGGGTGCGGCGAGCGGTGGCGTTCATGGTGGGTTCCCCCGGGTCGTTTCGGTGTCGTTCTCTCGGTGTGACACCAATCCTGGCCGGGGGCGCTGCCGCCCTGCTGCCGCTGCGCTAATGCCCCGCTAACGGCCCCTCAACCCCCAGGTCAGGGTTCTTTTTTCTCTTCCTTCTTCTCCTTGCGCTGGGCGAAGAGTTTCACCAAATCGCTCATCACATAGCGGTTGGTGGCCTCCTCGTCGATCAAATGCATCTCCGCCAGCCGGTCCAGGCCGTCCCGCGTCAGATCGGGGTCGGCGCCGTCCAGCGCCGCCACCGCCGAGGCGTCCACGACCCTGGTGAAGCTGGTGCCGAGCGACCGCAGCAGCCGGGCGTCGTCCGCCGAGAGCCGGGCCACGGACGTACGCAGCGCCGCCGCCACCCCGGTGTCCTCGGCGGACAGAAGGGCCAGGCGACGGCGTTCGTCGCGCAGCGCCGTGGCGAGACGCGCCAGCCGCCAGCGGGGGCGGGCGGTGAGCTGGGCCGCCGCCGCGCGCAGGGCCAGCGGCAGCCCGTCGCACAGGGCCGCCAACTCGTGCGCCGCGTCCGGGTCTTCGGCGACCCGCTCCGTGCCGAGCAGCGCGCCGAGCAGCGCCACGCCGTCGGCGGGCGCGAGCGGGTGCAGCCGTACGGGCCGGGCGGAGTCCGTCGCGACCAGGCCGTCCAGCCTGCTGCGGCTGGTGACCAGGGTGGTGCAGCCGGGGCCCGCCGGGAGCAGCGGGCGTACCTGCGCGGAGCCGCGCGCGTTGTCGAGGATGACGAGCAGCCGGCGGTTCGCCGCGAGCGACCGGTAGAGCGCTGCCGCCGCCTGCGGCGAGGTGGGGATGCGGTCCGGCGGGGTGCCGAGCGCGAGCAGGAACTCGCTCAGCACCTCGATGGGCGCCGCCTCGTCGCTCTCCCCGAACCCGCGCAGGTCCGCGAAGAGCAGCCCGTCGGGGAAGTGCGTGTCGTGGGTGTGGCCCCAGCGCACCGTGCAGGCCGTCTTGCCGACCCCGGCGGGGCCGGTGACGAGCACCACGGTGCTGTCCGCGTCCGGCGGCAGGGGCGCCCCGGTGGCGGCCCCGGGCAGCGCCAGCCTGGTGATGGCGGCCAGTTCGTCCCCGCGGCCGAGGAACCCGGCCGGGGGGCGCGGGAGCAGTCGCGGAGCTGCGGGCACGCCGCGGCTTTCGGACGCCGGGGCGCCGTAGCCGGACGCGTAATCCGGCTGTTCGGGCGAGCTGGGACCGGTCTGCGCGGCCCAGGGGTCGCCCGTGCCGGACGGCTGCTGCGCGTGGGGGGCCGGGGGGCCCGTACCGCTCGCGACCCTGGGGTCGGTGGGCGCCGCCTCCGGAGGGGCCGCCTGCGGCGGGCGGCCCGTACCGGCCGCGATCCGGGGGTCGGCGGCGGGCGCGGGCCGGCCGCCGGCCTCCGGCGTGCTCGGCTGCGCCGCACCGGTCCGTGGCCACGGCCGGCGCGCACCGGCGGCCTGTCCGCCCCCGGCCGGGCGCGTACGGGCCGCGGGCTGCGACGCCGACGGCCCGCCCGCCCGCAGGATCTGCTCGTACGAGGTGCGGAGCTGCTCCCCGGGGTCGACGCCGAGGTCGTCGGAGAGGAGCCGGCGGGTGCGGTGGTACCAGTCGATGGCGTCGGACTGGCGGCCCGCCTGGAAGAGGGCCTGCATGAGGGCGGCGATCAGGCCCTCGCGCAGCGGGTGGGTGACGGCGGCCGAGTGCAGGGTCGCGGCGGCGCGGCCGTGGTCGCCCAGGGCGCCGTGGGCGGCGGCCAGGGCCTCCACGCCGGTGAGCCGGCGCTCCTCCAGGGCGTGCGCGGCGGCGGCCAGCGGGGGGCTGGAGACGGTGCCGGAGAGCGCGGGGCCCCGCCACAGGGCCAGCGCCTCCTGCAACAGCGCCACGGCGTCGTCCGGGGCATCCTCCGGGCGCGCCAGATTGACCAGTTCGCTGAACCGGTAGGTGTCGATCAGCTCCTCGGGCAGCCGCAGCAGATACGCCGAGCCGCGGGTGGTCAGCTCGACGCCGTAGGCGTCCGCGCCCCCGTCGGCCAGCGTGGCGCGGAGCTTGGATACATGGCCCTGGATGACCGTACGGGCGTGCTCGGGCGGTTCGTCCTCCCATACGGATCCGGTCAACTGCTCGACGGAGACGGTGGTGTTGGGGCGCAGCAGCAGCATGGCGAGCACGCTGCGGCGTTTGGCCGGGCCCAGGGGCAGATCTCCGGACTGGGTGGAGACGGCGACCGGGCCCAGTAGTGAGAACTCCAAATCAGCCCTCCAGGAAGGCGCTCAGCGCTGAGGCGAGCAGGTGTGGGTCGTCCGCGCCGCACAGTTCGCGGGCGGAGTGCATGGAGAGGATCGCGGCACCGATGTCGATGGTGGTGATGCCGTGCCGAGCGGCCGTGATGGGGCCGATGGTGGTGCCGCACGGCATGGAGTTGATGGAGACGAAGCTCTGCCAGGGTACGTCGGCGCGCTCGCAGGCGGCGGCGAAGGCGGCCCGGCCGCTGCCGTCCGTGGCGTAGCGCTGGTTGACGTTGACCTTGAGGATGGGGCCGCCGTTGGGGAGCGGGTGGTGGCCCGGCTCGTGGCGCTCGGCGTAGTTGGGGTGCACGGCGTGGCCGGTGTCGGAGGAGAGGCAGACGGTGCCGGCGAAGGCGCGGGCCTTGTCCTCGTAGCCGCCGCCGCGGGCGAACACGGAGCGCTCCAGGACGTTGCCGAGGAGCGGGCCGTCGGCGCCGGTGTCGGCCTGGCTGCCGTTCTCCTCGTGGTCGAAGGCGGCGAGCACCGGGATGTACGGGAGGTCGCCGCCGGCCGTCGCGGCGCCGGCCACCGCCGCGAGGGCGGCCGTCCCCGCGTGGACGGACAGGAGGTTGTCCATCCGGGGGCCGGCGACGAGCTCGCGGTCGCGGCCGAGGTAGGCGGGGGGCTCGACGCTGTGGGCCATCAGGTCCCAGCCGGTGACGTCGGCGGCCGGTACGCCCGCCTCGTCGGCGATGAAGGAGATCAGGTCGCCCTCGCGGGCGTCGCCGAGGCCCCAAATGGGCGTCATGTGGCGCTGCTTGTCGAGCTTGAGCCCCTCGCTGTGCACGGACCGGTCGAGGTGGACGGCGAGCTGCGGCACGCGCAGCAGCGGGCGGTCGACGGCGACGAGCCGGGTGGTGCCGTCGCGCAGCGTGATCCGCCCGGAGAGGCCGAGGTCGCGGTCGAGCCAGGTGTTGAGCAGCGCGCCGCCGTAGATCTCGACGGCGACCTGCCGCCAGCCGTGCGCGCCGGTGTCGGGGATGGGTTTGACGCGCAGGTTGGGGGAGTCGGTATGGGCTCCGACGATGCGGTACGGGGTGGCCGGGGTCGCGCCGCGCGGTACGTACCAGGCGATGATCGCGCCGCCCCGGAGTACGTACTTGCCGCCGGCCGTCTCGTCCGTCCCCGCCGCGCCGGGGGGCGGGGTCCACGATTCGGTCTCGGAGACCTGGCGGAATCCGGCCTTCTCCAGCCGTGCGGCCGCGTTCGCCACCGCGTGGTACGGGGACGGGCTCGCGGCGAGGAAGGACATCATGTCGTCGGTGTGGCCGCGGTCGAAGCGGTGCGCAGAGCTCATGACCTCAGGATAAGGATCAGAACTGAAGAACGGACGGGGTCCGGCCCCCACTGTGAGGGAATCGGGCCCCGTCCACGGGGGCTATCGTCGGTTTTCGGACCGGCGGCCCGGCGGCCGGGCCTTTTCGAGGTCCGGCCGCCGGGCCGTTTCGCGGCTCGTCTCGTGAAGAGCTCTCGCCGCTGGGGCTCGGAGAGCGCTCGGAAGGAGCCTGGGAGCGCTCGGAAAGGGCCTTGGATCGCTCGGACGGAGCCTCGGAGACTTGGAGAGAGCCCCCGTCGCGGGTCAGAAAGAGCTCTCGTCCAGCTCCATCAGGGACTGGTCCACGGACTCGGCCAGCGAGCGGGAGACGGAGACGTTCGGCAGGACGTTGTGCGCGAAGAACTTCGCGGCGGCGACCTTGCCCGCGTAGAACGCCGTGTCCTTGGCGGGCAGGGACTTGGCGGGCAGGGACTTGGCGTCGGCGATCTTGTCCGCGGCCACGGCCGCGCCCCTGAGCAGCAGGTAGCCGATGACGACGTCGCCGGAGGCGAGCAGCAGCCGGGTGGTGTTGAGGCCGACCTTGTAGATGGACTTGACGTCCTGCTCGGTGGCGGCGAGGTCGGTCAGCATCGCGCCGACGATCGCCTCCAGGTCGACGGCGGCCTTGGCGAGCTCGTCGCGGGCGGGGGCCAGGTCCTCGCCGCCGGCGGCCTCGGCGAGGAACTTCTTGATCTCCTCGGAGAGGGCGGTCAGCGCCTGGCCCTGGTCGCGGACGATCTTCCGGAAGAAGAAGTCCTGGCCCTGGATGGCGGTGGTGCCCTCGTAGAGGGTGTCGATCTTGGCGTCCCGGATGTACTGCTCGATCGGGTACTCCTGGAGGTACCCGGAGCCGCCGAAGGTCTGCAGGGACTGCGCGAGCTGCTCGTACGACTTCTCGGAGCCGTAGCCCTTGACGATGGGGAGCAGCAGGTCGTTGAGGCGGTGCGCGGCCTTGGCCTCGGCCTCCTCGCCGGCGGCCTCCCGGACGATGATCTCGTCCTGTACGGACGCGGTGTAGAGCACCAGGGCGCGCATGCCCTCGGCGTACGCCTTCTGCGTCATGAGCGAGCGGCGCACGTCGGGGTGGTGGGTGATGGTGACGCGCGGCGCGGACTTGTCGGTGAAGGCGGCGAGGTCGGGGCCCTGGACGCGCTCCTTGGCGTACTCCAGGGCGTTGAGGTAGCCGGTGGAGAGGGTGGCGATGGCCTTCGTGCCGACCATCATCCGCGCGAACTCGATGATCTTGAACATCTGGCGGATGCCGTCGTGCTTCTCGCCGAGCAGCCAGCCCTTGGCGGGGTGGTTGGCGCCGAACGTCATCTCGCAGGTGTTGGACGCCTTGAGGCCCATCTTGTGCTCGACGTTGGTCGCGTAGGCGCCGTTGCGCTCGCCCAGCTCGCCGCTCTCCCAGTCGAAATCGTACTTGGGCACGACGAAGAGGGAGAGGCCCTTGGTGCCGGGGCCGTGGCCCTCGGGGCGGGCGAGGACGAAGTGGATGATGTTCTCGGACATGTCGTGCTCGCCCGAGGTGATGAACCGCTTCACGCCCTCGATGTGCCAGGAGCCGTCGTCCTGCTGGACGGCCTTCGTGCGGCCCGCGCCGACGTCGGAGCCCGCGTCGGGCTCGGTGAGCACCATGGTGGAGCCCCACTGGCGGTCGACCATGCGCTGCGCGATGGCGTGCTGCGCCTCGGTGCCCTCCTCGTGCAGGACGCCGGCGAAGGCGGGGCCGGAGGCGTACATCCAGATGGCGGGGTTGGCGCCGAGGACCGTCTCGGCGAAGGCCCACAGCAGGGAGCGGGGCGAGGTGGTGCCGCCGATCTCCTCCGGGATGCCGAGGCGCCACCAGTCGGCGTCCATGTACGCCTGGTAGCTCTTCTTGAAGGCTTCGGGGACCGGCGCGGTGCTGGTCTCCGGGTCGAAGACCGGCGGGTTGCGGTCGGCGTCGGTGAAGGAGTCGGCCAGCTCGTTCTCGGAGAGGCGGGCGATCTCCGAGAGGATGCTCTTGGCGGTGTCGACGTCCATCTCCGCGAACGGGCCGGTGCCGTACAGCTTGTCGCGGCCGAGAACCTCGAAGAGGTTGAACTCGATGTCGCGGAGATTCGACTTGTAATGCCCCATGGCGACGGCTCCGTAAGGTTCGGGAGACAGTGATCTCGTATGCATACCAATCGGTAACCACCATGATGCTACCCGTGGGTAATAACAGGCAACCCCCAATGGTCCAACTGTGACTCAGTACGCTCGTAGGCATGTACGGCTACGACCAGAACGCGGGCGCGGGGCAGGGATACGCCGCGCCGCCCCCGCCGCCGCAGCATCCGCAGCCCGGCGGCTACGGCGAGCAGCCGCTCTACCCCGAGCCGTCGCCGCCCTCCCTCGCCGACGCGGTGCGCGCCTTCACGACCGGCTCGATGTCGGCCGAGGACTTCCAGGGCATCTTCTCGACGTCCAAGATCTACTGCCCGCGCGGTGACAATCCGGGCTTCCTCGCGCTGCACAACACCCAGCAGCCGGTGATCCCGATGTTCACCTCGCTCAAGGAGCTGCGGCGGTACGCCGGGAAGGAGTCCAAGTACTTCGTGATCACCGGCGCCGAGGTGATCGACCTGCTTCCGACCGGGTACGGCTTCGTGCTCGACATGGAGGGCGACCACCGGATGGTCTTCGACGCGAAGTCGGTGGAGCAGATGGTCGACTTCGCTATGCGCCGTATGTACGGATAGATCCCGCCCTTCCGCCTTTTATAGGGGCCCGCCGCGTGAAGCGGCGGGCCCTTGCGCGTGCTCCGGGCCCCTCTCTGCCCCCCGGGGAATTTCTGCCGCCTTGCTGGATGTTCACTGTTCAACTAAATTGGGGGCAAGAGCCGAGGAGGCCCGTCATGCCAGCAGTGACCGTGGAGAACCCGTTGACCCTGCCGCGCGTGGCCGCGCCGGCCGCCGCCGAACAACGGCCGGTGCTGCACGTGGCCACCGCGCCGAGCGGCTTCGAAGGCGAAGGCTTCCCGGTCCGCCGGGCCTTCGCGGGGATCGACTACAAGTACCTCGACCCGTTCATCATGATGGACCAGATGGGCGAGGTGGAGTACGCGCCCGGGGAGCCGAAGGGGACCCCCTGGCACCCGCACCGCGGCTTCGAGACCGTCACGTACATCATGGACGGCACCTTCATCCACCGGGACTCGCACGGTGGCGGCGGCACCATCAACGACGGCGACACCCAGTGGATGACCGCCGGGTCCGGGCTGCTGCACATCGAGACCCCGCCGGAGTCGCTCGTCATGAGCGGCGGGCTCTTCCACGGCCTACAGCTGTGGGTCAACCTGCCCAAGAGCGACAAGATGATGGCGCCGCGCTACCAGGACATCGGCGGCGGCCAGGTCAAGCTGCTCACCTCCGCGGACGGCGGCGCGCTGCTGCGCCTGATCGCCGGTGACATCGATGGTCATGCCGGGCCCGGTATCACGCACACGCCCATCACGATGACGCACGTGTCCATCAACCCGGGCGCCGAGCTGACGCTGCCGTGGCGCTCCGACTTCAACGCCCTCGCGTACGGCCTCGCCGGACGCGGCACCGCGGGCGCGGAGGGCCGGCCGTTCCGGATGGGGCAGGCGGTCGTCTTCGGCAACGGCGACTCGGTCACGATCAAGGCCGACGAGGCGCAGGAGTCCCGCAGCCCCAACTTCGAGGTCGTCCTCCTGGGCGGCCGCCCGATCCGCGAGCCGATGATGCACTACGGCCCGTTCGTCATGAACACCCACGCCGAGCTGGCCCAGGCCTTCGAGGACTTCCAGGCGGGGCGGCTGGGGAAGGTGCCGGCCGACGAGTCGTAACGCCCAGCGCCCAGCGCCCAGCGCCTGGCGGCGAGCACGACAGCGGAGGGCGGGCCCCCTTGGACTGGGGGCCCCCCCTCCGCTGTGTGAGGCCACGCCGCGCGGTTACGGCGTGGTCTGGGTCTCCTCTTCAGCGAACAGTTCCTCGGCGTCGGTGGCTGTGACCGCGTGGTTGAACCAGTGGTTCAGGGTGTCGAGGTCGGTGCAGTTGGTGATGCGTTCCCGGGCGGACTCGGGGGCGGAGACGCCACGGGCCGCCAGGAGTTGCAGAATTGCCTTGGCCTCGCCTCTGGCTTCTCCCCTGGCTTCGCCCTCCGTTTTGCCCTTCAGGTAGGTCTCCTCGATGATCGTGCCGCGGCCGGGGAAGTAGGTGCCGGGGGCATTGGGGTCCAGGCGCATCAGGTTCCTCCATGTTGTCTCGCCGCGGGCACCCAGGCGGCTGGGGTATGTGCCGGTTCGGTTGGGATCGGGGTGCACGTTGTTCCGGAGCCACTCTGCCGTGGGCCCGGCATCGTTCCACCCCTTGTGACGACGACGGACCGCGCCTTTACGGGGGCGCGGTCCGTCGTGGGCAGGTGGGGTGAGCGGCGGCTACTCCGCGAGTTCGACGCCCGTGTCGGTGAACAGTTCCTCGGCGTCGGTGGCCGTGACCGCGCGGTTGAACCAGTGGGTGAGGGTGTCGAGGTCGGTGCAGTCGGTGATGCGTTCACGGGCGGACTCGGGGACGGAGATGTCACGGGCCGTCAGGAGTTGCAGAATTGCCTGGGCCTTCCCCTTGGCCTCGCCTTTGGCTTCACCCCTGGCTTCTCCTCTGGCTTCTCCCCTGGCCTCGCCCTCCGTTTTGCCCTTTAGGTAGGTCTCCTCGATGATCGTGCCGCGGCCGGGGAAGTAGGTGCCGGGGGCATTGGGGTCCAGGCGCATCAGGTTCCTCCAAATGTCTCTTGCCGGGGTGTCACCCAGGCCGATCTCCAGCATTTCCGTGTAGTACTGCAGAGCCGCCGAGTCGGCCGTTCCCAGGGCATTCGCCAGTGCTTCCAGTATGGCCGTGGCGTCCGAGTCTTTTGCGTGGGTCAGGGCGGAGAAGGCGGCCAAGTCGAGGTTGCGGGCGGCTTCGGTGGGGCTGGTGATGACGGGGATGTTGTCGGGGCCGATGACTAGTGGGTGGGTGCTGAGGGCGGTCCAGCCCTCCACGCCGGTGTGGAAGGGGCCGGAGGCCCAGCGGGCTGTGGCCCGGTCCTGGCAGACGACCAGGAGCAGCGCGGGGATGCCGTATTTCGCGCTGAGGTAGGCCAGGTAGTACGTCCAGCTCGCGGCCTTGTCCGGGTCGCGGCGGCCCTGTGCCTCGATGGCCAGCAGGAATGCGCTGCCGTCGGACGGTTCGACGCGCAGCACGCTGTCCACTCTCCGCTCCAGCGGACGGATCTCGGTGACGTCGCCGGTGAGTACGTCGACGGAGACCTTCGCGGCCAGGGGCACGCCCAGGATGCGGAAGACCGGCGTCACGAGTGCGGGCCGGTCCTGGAAGATCCGGTGCGACGCCTCGTGCGGGGAGTTGACCATGAGCGGACGGTATGACCGTCCAAACATCGATCTTCGGTGTTTCGCGTGTGATCACCCGTATGAGTGGACTGGTCACGCTGTTTGTTCGATGGGGTGTTCGGGAGCGTCATCCGCGCGTTCCATGTGACGCCCCGTCACCCGCCTGCCCCCGCCCGGCGTGCCCCGCCGCCGCCCCCATGATCCTGTGAGGTGGTGGAGAACGAAGTGGAGGCCGGGCGGGCGTTGTTGCCCGAGGGTGCGCGGCGGGTGGCCGCGTGGTGTGTCGTGGTGCTGCTCCTGGCCGCGGTGGGGGCGGTCGGGGTGTGGTTGTGCGTGCAGTTGAAGGCCGCTGTGACGCCGGTGCTGCTGGCGTTGCTGGGGGCCGGGCTGCTCGGGCCGCTGTATCGGCGGCTGGTGGCGATGAGGGTGCAGCGGTCCCTGGCCGCGGGGCTGACGTGTGCGGCGCTCGTCGCGGTGGTGGGCGGCGCCGGGTACATCGTGGTGAGCGCGCTCATCGACACCGGCGACGAGATCGTGGCATCGCTGAAGGACGCGTCGCGTTCGCTCTCGGACCACTTCGGCACGGCCGGCACCTCCCTCGACGACATGGCGTCGAACGCCAAGGACTGGCTCGGCAAGTTCGGCGGAACCGCCGCTTCCGGGCTGCTGTCCGGGATCAGCGTGGTGGGCCAGGCCGCGGCAGCGGCGGTCCTCGCGCTGCTGCTGACCTTCTTCTTCCTGCGGGACTCGGACCGGGCGGCGGCGGCCCTGCGGTCGCTGGCTCCCGGGTCGAGCGGCCCGCAGCTGGAGGCGATGGCGCGGCGCGCCTTCGGGGCGGTCGAGGGGTTCATGCGGGGGACGACCGTCATCGCCCTGATCGACGCGGTCTGCATCACCGTCGGGCTGCTGATCCTGGGGGTGCCGGGGGCGGTGGGGCTGGGGGCGCTGGTGTTCGTGGGCGCGTACATCCCGTATCTGGGCGCGTTCATCTCCGGTGCGGTGGCCGTCCTGGTGGCGCTCGCGGACCGGGGGTTCGTGATCGCGCTGTGGGCGCTGGGCGTGGTGCTCGCCGTGCAGGTGCTGGAGGGGCATGTGCTCCAGCCGGTGATCCAGAGCCGTACGGTGCAGATGCATCCGGCCGTGGTGATGGTGGCGATCACGGCGGGCGCGAGCGTCGCCGGGATCGTGGGGATGCTGCTGGCCGTGCCGCTGACGGCCGCGGCCTTCGGGATCTTCGCCGAACTGCGGGAACGCTACGCGGCGGGCTCGACCGACGGGGCCGACGGGGCCGACGGGGCCGGGGGCGCCGACGGCTCCGCCGGTGCCGGACCCGGCGCCGCCGACCCCTCGTAGAGCTCGAACCAGATCGACTTCCCCTCGCCCCGCGGGTCCACCCCCCACGTCTCGGCGAGCAGCTCCATCAGCACCAGCCCGCGCCCCGAGGACGCCATCTCGCCGGGCTGGCGCAGGTGAGGCATGTCGTCGCTGGCGTCGGCGACCTCGACATGGATGCGGCGCCGGCGCCGCTCCCCGGTGATCTCGGCGACGAGGAGCGCGTCCCCGTCGGTGTGCACCAGGACGTTGGTGACCATCTCGGAGACCATCAGGACCGCCGAGTCGATCTGGTCCTCGTCCGCCCAGTCGTGCATCAGGTCGCGCAGCTGCTGGCGGGCCGCCGCTATGCGCTCGGGCTCGGCCTGGGCGACGGTCAGCACCGTGCGGCGGACGGGCGCGGACGTCTGGCCGTACGAGCCGACGCCGCAGCTGCCGCCCTCGCGGCACAGCAGCAGCACCGCGATGTCGTCCTCCCGCCGGTCGACGAGCGGCCCGGTGGTGTGGTGCGAGGACGGTCCGTGCACGGCCTGTACGAGCGCGTCGGCGAGCTTCTCCAGGCCGCCGGAGCCTTCGGCCTCCCACAGGTCGTGGCCCTCGATGATGGAGCGGAGCCGGCTCCAGCCGGTCTCCAGGTCGTGGCCGCCGGTCTCGATGAGGCCGTCGGTGCAGACCATCATCGTCTCGCCGGGTTCGAGGACGAGCCGGGTGGTGGGGTAGTCGGTGTCCGGGTCGATGCCGAGCGGCAGGCCGCCCGCGGTGGCCCGTACCAGCATGGTGCCGTCGACCAGCCGGATCGCCGGGTCCGGGTGGCCGGCGCGGGCGATGTCGAGGAGGCCGGTGCCGGGGTCGACCTCGATGTAGAGGCAGGTGGCGAAGCGCGGGTCGGAGCCGCCGCCGGGGTCGTCCAGGTCGTTGATGCCGGCCAGGAAGCGGGAGGCGCGGGAGAGGACCGCGTCGGGATGGTGGCCCTCGGAGGCGTAGGCGCGCAGCGCGATCCGCAGCTGGCCCATCAGCCCGGCGGCCCGTACGTCGTGGCCCTGCACATCCCCGATGACCAGCGCGATCTTCCCGGACGGCAGGGTGATCATGTCGTACCAGTCGCCGCCGACCTCCAGGCCGCCGCCGGTCGGCACGTAGCGGGCGGCCACCGCCATGCCGGGGATGTCCGGCTGCACGGTGGGCATCATCGAGCGCTGGAGGCCGTCGGTCAGCTCCCGCTCCGACTCGTGGACGCTGGCGCGCGAGAGGGCCTGGGCGAGCATCCGGGCGACCGTGGTCAGCACGGAGCGCTCGTCGGGGCTGAAGGTGACGGGTATGGAGAATCCGGCCATCCAGGCGCCGATGGTGCGGCCCGCGTTGATCAGCGGCAGGAAGGCCCAGGAGCGGCGGTCGAACTTCTCGGCCAGCGGCCAGGTGGTGGGGAAGCGGCGGCGGTAGTCGTCCGGGTCGGGCAGGTAGATCGCCCGGCCGGTCCGGATGACCTCGGCGGCCGGGTAGTCGGTGGACAGCGGCATGTCGAGGAACGGCTCCTCCTCGCCCTGCCGGTGGCCGTGGTGGCCGATGACCCGTATCCGGTCGCCGTCGATCCCGAAGACGGCCAGCCCGGCCGGCTCGAACCCCGGCATGGACAGTCCGGCCGCGACCCGCAGCACCTCGGCCGTGGACCGCGCCTCGGCGAGCGCCCGGCCCGCGTCGAGCAGGAACGCCTCGCGGTTGCGCCGCCAGTCGCCGGTGACGGGCGTACGGGCGGCGGAGGTGCCGGGCTGCGGCTCGGGGACCTCCGCCAGGGTGCCCACGAGCTCGTACGAGCCGTCGCGCGGGACCGGCTTGGTGCGGCTGCGTACGGTGCGCAGCACACGGCCCTCGTGGTCCACGACGCGCAGCCGGGCCTCGGCGAGGGTGCCCTCGGCGACGGCGAGGCTGATGATGCCCTGGATCTCGACCCAGTCGACGGGGTGGAAGCGGGCGCGCGCGGCGGACTCGGCCACTTCCACGGGCGCGGCGGGCAGGCCCATCAGTCGGGCGGCCTCCGCGTCGAAGGTCACGAGGCCCGTGACGTTGTTCCAGCGCCATAGGCCGGTCGCGACGGCGGCCAGGACATCCTCGGTGCGCATTGCCCCACTTTATGTGGACTTAAGTCAGGGATACCAGCGAGGGGCGTAACGGTAGGCTTGCACATTGGCCTGTACTGGACGACCTCAGGCCCCGCCCCCGGCCATCCGCCGGCCATCCGCCCCCGATCAGACGACTTGGATGAACGATGCATCGGTACCGGTCCCACACCTGCGGCGAGCTCCGTGCGGCTGACGTCGACACCGACGTCCGGCTGAGCGGCTGGCTGCACAATCGTCGTGATCTGGGCGGCATCCTCTTCATCGATCTGCGCGACCACTACGGTCTCGTGCAGCTCGTCGCCCGCCCCGGCACCCCCGCCAACGAGGCGCTCTCCTCGCTGACCAAGGAGTCCGTCGTCCGTATCGACGGCAGGGTGAGCGCGCGCGGCACGGACAACGTCAACCCCGACCTGCCGACCGGCGAGGTCGAGGTCGAGGTCACCGCCGTCGAGGTGCTGGGCGCCGCCGAGCAGATCCCCTTCACCATCAACGCCGAGGACGGGGTCAACGAGGAGAAGCGGCTCGAATACCGCTTCCTCGACCTGCGCCGCGAGCGTATGCACCGCAACCTCATGCTGCGCACCGCCGTGATCTCCGCCATCCGGCACAAGATGACCGCGCTGGGCTTCAACGAGATGGCGACCCCGATCCTGTCCGCGACGTCCCCCGAGGGCGCCCGCGACTTCCTGGTCCCCTCCCGGCTGCACGCGGGCAAGTTCTACGCGCTGCCGCAGGCCCCGCAGCAGTTCAAGCAGCTGCTGATGATCGCGGGCTTCGACCGCTACTTCCAGATCGCGCCCTGCTTCCGCGACGAGGACGCCCGCGCCGACCGCTCGCCGGGCGAGTTCTACCAGCTCGACGTGGAGATGAGCTTCGTCGAGCAGGAGGACGTCTTCGGCCCGATCGAGAAGCTCATGACCGAGCTGTTCACCGAGTTCGGCGGCGGCAAGACCGTCACCTCGCCGTTCCCGCGGATCCCGTTCCGCGAGGCGATGCTGAAGTACGGCTCCGACAAGCCCGACCTGCGGGCCAAGCTGGAGCTGACCGACGTCTCGGCCGTTTTCGCGGGCTCCGGCTTCAAGGCGTTCGCCGACAAGCACGTACGGGCGCTGGCCGTGCCGGACACCGCCGAACTGTCCCGGAAGTTCTTCGACCAGATGGGTGACTTCGCCGTCCAGCAGGGCGCGAAGGGGCTCGCCTGGGTCCGGGTGGGCGACGAGGGCGCGCTGACCGGCCCGATCGCCAAGTTCCTCACCGAGGACGACACCAAGGCGCTGCTGACCGCCCTGGACGCGGGGCCCGGCCACGCGGTGTTCTTCGGCGCGGGCGACTTCGACGAGGTCTCCAAGATCATGGGCGCGGTGCGGGTCGAGGCCGCCAAGCGCGCCGGGCACTTCGAGGAGGACGTCTTCCGGTTCTGCTGGATCGTCGACTTCCCGATGTTCGAGAAGGACGAGGACACCGGGAAGATCGAGTTCTCGCACAACCCGTTCTCCATGCCGCAGGGCGGCCTGGAGGCGCTGGAGACCAAGGACCCGCTGGATATCCTCGCCTGGCAGTACGACATCGTCTGCAACGGCGTCGAGCTGTCCTCCGGCGCGATCCGCAACCACGAGCCCGAGGTCATGTACAAGGCGTTCGCCATCGCCGGGTACGACAAGGACGCCGTGGAGCAGGAGTTCGGCGGCATGCTCCGCGCCTTCAAGTTCGGCGCCCCGCCGCACGGCGGCATCGCCCCGGGCGTCGACCGCATCGTGATGCTGCTGGCCGACGAGCCCAACATCCGCGAGACCATCGCGTTCCCGCTCAACGGCAACGCGCAGGACCTGCTGATGGGCGCGCCGAGCGAGGTGGAGGACGCGCGGCTCAAGGAGCTGCACCTGTCGCTGCGCAAGCCGCCGCTGAAGTAGTCGCCACAAAGACGGCGAAGGGCCCCTGAACCTCGCGGTTCAGGGGCCCTCTTCGCGTTCTCAGTGCGAGTTCGTCGCGCGGCGGTAGAACTCCAGCTCGGCGACGGCCACCTGCTTGTCCTTGCCCGTGCCGTACGCGGAGCGGATGACGAACCGCGCGGTCACCGCGTTGCGCACCCGCACGTCGACCTGCTGCACACCGCCGTCGTTGAGCGTGTGGTGCGAGGTGTGCGCCTTGCCCGCGGAGTCCGTCACGATCAGGTCGAAGTCCATCGGGCGGGCCTCGTCCGCGGACTGCGCCGAACGGGCCGAGGAGCCCGGCGTGACCAGCATCGCCAGCAGGTCGGTGGGCTGCTGGAACCGCGCCTCGATCCACTGGCCCGCCGAGTCGCCCGCGTACCCCGTGCCCCACCAGGTGTTGGAGTAGCCGTCGCCGGCCTGCTCCGGTCCGTGCTTGGGCGAGTGGTGCTTGTCCGCCCACGACGTGGGGTGCACGGGCACCCGCTTGGCGAAGTGGTCCTGCACGGCGCGGGCGGCCGGCGGGCCGCCGAAGACGCCGCCGACGATCACGCCGACCAGCAGGAGCGCGAGGAGGACGCGCGTGATCCAGCGGCCGTGCTCGCGGTGCAGCCGCGGGCGCTGACCGGCGTACGGGCCCTCGGCCACCGCGTCCCGCTCATCCGACAGCGGGCTGGCGCACTGCCGGCAGAAGTGCCGCCGCGGCGGGTTCACCGTGCTGCAGTACCGGCAGGGGTCCCCGAAGTCGGCCATGGGCACGCCCGGCGTACGGACCCGGGGCCGCTGCGTCTCGGGGCGGCCGGGCAGCACCGTGCCGGGCGCCTCCGGCGGGGCGGCGGGCGCCGTGGCCTCCGGTACGGGCACGAGCAGCGCGCGGATCGCGGTGTCGGACCGGCCCGGGGGGTCTGCCGCGGGGCGCTGCGGCTCCCAGTCGGCGCCGGGCTGAGCGGTCGGCGCGGCGGGACCGGACTGACCAGCCTGGCCGGGCTGACCAGCTTGACCGGACTGACCAGCCTGGCCGGACTGAGCAGCCTGGCCGGCCTGACCGGACTGAGCGGCCTCGTCGGGCTCGGCGGGCCCGGCGGGCTCCGCGGGGCTCTGCGCGGTGGGCCAGTCGTCGTTGACGCCCCGCCGCGCGCGCCGGTCGCCGGGCGACGGCGGCAGCGGCACGGTGTTCTCGGTGTCGGGGTCCTCGTACCCGGGCCGGGTCTGCGCCGCGCCGCCGGCGCTGCCCGGTGCCGCTTCGCTCGGCATGGGCCCCGCCGGGGGCAGCGGCGCGGAACCCGAGGCATGGGGACGGCCGGCCGGACCGGGGCCGGGGCTGCCGTGCGGGGCGTCGTACGAGCTGCCGTACGAGCCGCCGGGCGGGCCGTCGTGCGAGCCGGAGCCCGCCCCCGCGTCCGGCCCGCTGGGCACCCCGGACTCGCGCCCGGAGTACGGGCCGGAGGCCGAACCCGAAGGGCTCGAAGAGCTCGAAGGGCCCGAAGCGCCCGAAGCGCCGCCCGGCGCGGAGTCCGGCCGGCCACGGCCCGTACCGCCCTGGATGGTGCCGCCGTCCTTCGGAGCCGGGGCCGACCTGGGGGGCGGGGTCGTGTCCACCGTGGGCATGTTCTTCGCGGACGAGCCGTCGGCCGGCGATGTGGTCGGGGAGGAGTCCCAGCGGAGGAATCCACCGCAGGAGTCGCAGAAGGACTGGCCTTCCTGGCGCGCCGGGGTACCGCAGTCCGGGCAGGTGGCGGCGGGGGCGTCAGACATGGTCGGTTCCTTCCAGGGGAGCGGGGGCTGAGGCTACCTCGGTCGTGAAAGGGAGGTGCGCGGGGCGGGCCGCGGAGACGATGGCGTGCAGCCGGTGGGCGTCGACCGCCGCGGGGTCCGGGACGTGCAGGGTCACCCGCAGATACGGCCGCGGGTCGCCGGGGAAGGCGCCCAGGGGGCGCGCCGACCAGCTGGCGCCGCCGCTCTCCGCGATCTCGGGCCGTACGCCGAACGCCAGCCGCACGGCGTCGGACAGCCCCTGGTAGGTGCCCCGCACCCGGTGCAGGGAGACGGCCGTCGCCACCGCGTGGCGGCGCAGCGGCACCGGCTCCGTGCCGTCCAGCTCCGCGCCCACCCAGGTCGTCAGCCAGTCGATGAAGTCGTCCGGCGCCAGGGACGGCATGAAGTACGCCTCCAGGCAGTCCAGCACGTTGAACAAGGGCGCCAGCACCACGTCCAGGCCCTCGACGAAGCGCAGCGCGAAATCGTCCTCGGCGTAGATGCCGGGGAGCTGGTCGCCGAGCGGGTAGGGGGTGCCGAGCCCGTCGACCGTGCCCCGGTAGGCGGGCGGCGGCACCGCCTCGATCGGTGTCGTCATCGGCGTTACCGGGCCTCAATCACGCGTACGCGGTGGTCGAAGGGGAACAGCAGCGCCGACGGCGCCAGCTCTATGCGGTCCGTGGCGTCGCCGCGCCGCCCGGTCAGCGGGTCGGCGGGGTGCAGCAGCACCTCGTCCACCAGCTCCACCCCCGGCACCCGCTGGAGCGCCGCGAAGATCTCGCCGGAGCGCAGCGGCCGTCCGAACGGCCAGCCCTCGCCGTGCGCGCCGCCCGTCAGCGGGTCGAGGTAGTCGTAGAGCGCGTCGAGCGCCTCGGCCCGTACCCGCTCGGCCTGCGCGGCCCGGAAGGAGTGCAGCGTCGCGACGACCGTGATGCCCTGGTAGAAGGGCGGGCCGACCGACAGCCGGGTGCCCAGCGGGCGGCGCTCGTCGAGGAAGTCGGTGACCCGGCCGAGCAGTTCGTCGCCGGGCACCAGCTGCTCGAAGCGGAGCCGGCCGCCGCGGTCGGAGACGGCCTGCGGGACGACGAGGACCCGCACCGCGTTGTCGCCGTGGTCGTGCTGGTCCGCGGCCAGGCACGCGATACGGGCGGTCTCGGGCGCGGCGCGGCGCGCCAGCTCCTCGTAGTCCCGCGCCGTGACGGCCCGTTCCTGGGCGCGCAGCGCGATGGGGGCCCGTACCTTCGCCTCGTCGACCGTCTCGCCGTCGACGCCGCCGCGCGCGGCCTCCCGGTTCACGACGCGCGCGATGTACGGGATGGAGCTGCGCAGCACCTGGATCGCGCCGCGCGCCACATTGCCGCCGCGCCCGCCGCCGGTGCGGTAGCGGGCGGCGCGGATCATGGAGCCCTTGGCGGGCACGGCGCCGAACTGGTGCACTTCGCCGTCCGCCTGGCGTACGGACGGGCCGAAGGCGATCTCCCCGGTGGCCGCGTCCAGGGTGAGGTGGCGGTCCTCGGGCCCCGAGCGCGCGAAGTCGCCGACGACCTCCCAGCTCTGCCAGCCGTCGCCCTCCGAGACCTCCAGCAGCAGCGGCGGGTGGTCGCCGACGACGGGCGCGTTCGCGAGCCGCATCCGCTGCCCCGGGACGCCCGCGGACTCGCCCAGCGACTCGTCCCGTACGACCTCGGCGTGGGCGGCGACCGTCGTGCCGCCGATGGTGAACGCGGACGCCGACCGTACGGTCGGCGAGGCGCTGTAGAACGGCTGCCCCGGCGCGGCCTCCGTCACCCGGCAGCGCAGCCAGCCGGCCTCCCGGCGGCCGACGCGCGAGAGCAGATGGCCGGAGGGGATGTGCAGCACGACCTCGCCGGGCCGGTTGAGGCCGCCGGTGGAGTCCTCGTCGACCTCGCACTCGATCCAGCCGTCGGCCGTCCACGCCTCCCAGCACAGCGGCGGCTGCCGGGGGTCGACGCCGACGCCGTCCACCCGGCTGTCGAGGTTCAGCACCGCGACGCACCGCGGCACGGCCGCCGACAGCCCGAACAGCAGCATGTCGCCGGGGCGCGGCGACTCGGCGAAGACCGGCACGTCGTCGCCGCCGAAGATGTCGTGGCTGCGGTCCTCGGGCGAGGAACCGGCCTCCTGCCGCAGCACGGTCCCCAGCTCGCACGGCACGATCGTCAGATCGTGCTCCGTCGCGAAGGCCACCGCCTCCTCGGACTCGGTGCGGCTGGTCGCCACCTCCGTGCCGGCGGGCAGCATGACGGGCTCGTCCTGCGGCGCGGAGAGCCAGAACGTGACGTCCGCGCGGGACGCGGCGGGCGGGAAGAGGCTGACGCCCAGCAGGTCGAGGAAGGCGAGATGGTTCTTCTCCGGCACCCGGTTGAGCCGGTAGACGACCTGGTCCGCCATGTGCGCGACGGCCTCGATGAGGGTGACGCCCGGGTCCGAGACGTTGTGGTCGGTCCACTCGGGGCAGCGCTGCTGGATGTAGCGCTTGGCGTCGTCGACGAACTGCTGGAAGCGCCGGTCGTCGAGGTGGGGGGCGGGCAGGGCCATCAGACGTCGCTTTCGGTGGACGGGATCACGTAGAAGGGGAAGACGAGGGAGCGCGGGTTGTTGGTGCCCCGCACGGCGTACTGCACGTCGATGTACAGCACCGACGAGTCGTCCGGCGCGGGGCTCACCAGTACGTCCAGCACCTCGATGCGCGGCTCCCACCGGTCCAGTGACAGCCGCACCTCGTACCGGATGCGCCCGGCCGTGGCCTCGTTGACCGGTGCGAAGACCATGTCGTGCACCGCGCACCCGAACTCGGGCCGCATCGGCCGCTCGCCGGGCGCGGTGGCCAGCACCAGCCGCATGGACTCCTCGATCTCGCGCTCGCGGCGGACGAGCGCGATGCCGCCGGAGACATCCGTGCGCATCGGGAACGCCCAGCCCGCACCGACGAATTGCTCACTCATCTGCCGTGGCCCCTCAGGCTCGGATCGGAACCAGGTCCGGTCCATGGACGTGGACGCGGACGTGTTCTCGGACTTGTTCTCGGTCTCGGACTCGGACTTGGGGTCGGACTTGGGGTCGGGCTCGGGGTCGGGCTCGGGCCAGGTCTCGGACTTGGGGTCGGTCTCGGGCCAGGTCTCGGTCTCGGTCTCGGGCTCGGATTTTCGGCCTCCGGATCAGATCGGCAACGGGATGTCGTTGACGAGCACCACCGGTGTCTCCATGCCCACGGCCATGAGGGAGCTGAGCGTCACCGGCCCGACCAGGGCCTTTACCCCGGCCGTGAGGCCCGCCTGGATCTCCACAGCCTCGCCCGCCTCGATGTTCACGGCGGCGCTCGCGTTGATGTCCGCCTCGGCCCCCGCGGTGACCCCGAACTTCATCCCCGCCTTGATGTCCACCGCGGCCCCGGCGTCGATGTTGATCGACCCGGCGGCCTTCAGCGACAGATTGCCGCCGGCCGTGATGTCGACGCTGCGGTTGCCCCGGATGTGCACGCTGCCGTCGGAACTGATCGTCACGCTCGTCTTGACCTCGTCGAGGTGCACGGTGAACCTGCCGTTGCCCGTCTGCAGCCGCACGCCGCTCTTCATCTTCGACTTGGCGTCCACCAGCTCCAGCGTGTGCCCGGAGCGGGAGGTCAGGCTGCGCCAGTTGACCTTGCCGCTGAGCTGGTCGACCGGGTCGATGCCGTCGGGGTCGGGGGTCGGCTTGTCCTTCCCGTTGTACAGGCCCGCGAGCACGTACGGGTGCTCCAGCGAGCCCCGGTCGAAGGCGCACAGCACCTCGTCCTCGACCTCGGGCATCAGCAGCCCGCCGCCCTTGACCCCGCCGAACTGCGCGACCCGGCACCAGTCGCTCTCGTACGTCTCCGAGAGCCACGGGAAGGTCACCTTCACCCGGTTCAGCTTCAGCGGGTCCTTGGCGTTGCTGACCAGCGCCACCACCACGCCCGGCATGGTCGGCGCGGCCTCCGAGCCGCCCGAGGCCAGCCCGTACAGGGAGCGGAACTGCCGCGCCGAGACATGCAGCCAGGTGGTGAACGGCCGCCCCGACTCGAAGACATGGCGGACACCGGTCGCCGTGTACTTCCCCTCGAAGGGGAAACCGGCGCCCTTGAGCGCGACGGGGTGGCCCGGCCGCATCTCGGGGTTGCCGGTGATCGCCACCTCCAGTTCCGCGAAGGAGTTCGCGACGTCGTCGGCGAGCGCCTTCGCGGCGTGCTTGACCTGCCCCGACTTCGTGTACGGGGTCTGCGTCTCGGTCAGTTCGGACGCCCCGAACGGCGACGACACCTTCCCCGGCGTGATGTCGGCGATGATGTCCTCGCTCTTCGTGGCCGGGGAGTCGGCCGACAGCGAGCGCTTGGTGCGCATGTCCCAGCCGCGCGCGGCGGCGCGCTTGACCTGCCCGGCCGCGGTGACCGACACCCGGGCCTGGGTGGTGTTGTGGCTGAATTCGAGTACGTACGGGGACTGCGCCGCCGACGTGCTGTCGGAGGGCGCACCGGAGGCCGGCGCCAGGTCGGTGAACTGGAGCTTGCCGTGCCGGTCGAAGTAGAGGTGGACGTCGTTCTCCGCGGCGAGCCGGGAGAGGAAGTCCCAGTCGGTGATGTTGGGCTGGGTCGCCAGCTCGTACACCGTGGGCGTCGAGTCGATCTTGCCGATGGACAGGCCGTTCTTGCCGGCGAGGCGCTTGACGATGTCCCCGGCCGTCATGTTCGGGTACCCCTCGACGCGGCGGTTGCGCAGCAGCCGGTGGCCGAGGTCGTAGCCGCGCACCACCAGTGACTTGCCGCCCGCGTCGACGTCCGCCTCCAGCGCGGTGACCTCGCCGGTCAGCATCGGGTCGCCGCGCTTGCCGTCCGTGAACGGGCAGAGCTTCGCCTCCGCGCCGATCTTGATCTGCGGGAACTTCTTCAGGATGTCGCTGCCCGAGTCGTCGAAGGTCAGCTGGAACGCGGAGGGCACATTGACGCTCGCGTCCACCCAGCCCTCGATGAGATGGGCCGCCAGTTTGTCGGTCAGCACCGCTCCGCCGATCTCCGCGTGGAGAACGGTGGTGAAAGTCTTCTCGCTCATGAGTCCTCCTCGCCCAGGTCCGGCGCCCGTACCTCGTCGGCGGCCGGAAGCAGCAGTTCGGTGCCGGGGCGCAGCCGCATCGGGTCGTCGATGCCGTTCGCCTCGGCGATCACTCGCCAGCGCGTCGCGTCCCCGTACTCCCGCCAGGCCAGGGAGGCCAGCGAGTCACCCGCCACGGTGCGCGTGATCCGGCGCGCGGAGAGCGCGCCGGAGGTCGGGTTCTGCCCCTTGGTGGACATGGCCACCTCGGTGAGCGACAGCGTGCACGTCGCGCGGATCGGCTCGCCGGTGGGGTTGAACAGGGTGTAGGTCGCGTTGACGGACGTCACGTACGCGATGAACTGCACCGTGTTGAACGACCCCCACGAGAACCGCACCCACGGCGGCGACGGCCGCTTGGACGTGGAGCTCTGCGACGTCACCTCGCAGCAGGACAGCAGCAGTTCGACGTGCTTCTGCACCTTGCCGGACTTCGGGGTGCCGGAGGCGTCCAGGAACACTTCGAGCTGGAGCGTCGCGGGCCGGGTGCCGGTGAACTTCGGCGGCGCGCCGCGCATGTACGCCACCGCCTGCCGCGTCTGCCACTCCGCCTCGCGCCCCATCTGGAGCTGGGTCGGGTTGAACTGGAACTCCACTTCCCCGATCTTCCCGCCCATCGACCCGCCCAGGTCGGTGGGGGGCTGATGGATCGCGAGCGACGCCCGTACCAGGCTCGCTCCCGCCTTGCCGCCGGTCGGCGCGGCCATGTCAGGAACCTCCCGCGTCAGTGAAACCGTGATGGGCGATTTCGAGGGTCTCGGTCGCCACGCTCGGACTCTCCGGATTGAGACTCGGCCCCTGCCAGCGCACCGGCAGCACCTCCACCAGCCCCCACTGCGCGACGATCTCACCGTTCGCGCGGAGCGCCGCGATCTGCGCGGTCGGCCGGCTGATGCCGGTGGCGATCGACGAGATCCAGGCGGCCACCCGCGATGTCTCGTGGGTCAGCGGCCGGGTGAGCCGGATCGTGGAGAACGTCACGCGGGACGGCAACTGCCAGACGAAGCCGTTGTTGCCGCCCTCCTGACGCTGCTCCACCTCGACCTCGGAGGCGAGCCCCTCGCAGCCGTTGAACAGCCCGAGGTCCTGGCCGTCGATGGTCAGCTTGAAGAAGACGGTGGAACCGGGGTCCTTGGTCGTCGGCATGCGTTGGTTCTCTCGCTAGTGGTACGGGGTGGGGGCTGGTGTCGAGGTGGTGCCGTCGCGCTCAGCGCCCGTGGTCGCGCAGCCGCCCGATGCGCTCGCGGTCCCCGCGCAGCTCGGCACGGAGCAGCCGCGACAGCGGCGCGAGGAGCCGGCGCGCCAGGTCGTCGAGTTCGGCCGGGTCGGGGGCGGTGACCGGCGGTCGCTCGGGCTCGGGCGCGGGGGCCGGCGCGGACGCCGACGGCGCGGGCCGGGGGGCCTGCGGTGGCGGCGGCGGTGGCGCGGTCCGCCGCTGGACGGGCGGGGGAGGAGGTGATTGAACGGGCGCCGGCCCGGGAGCGGGCGCGGGCGCGGGGGCCGGGGGCGGCGGTGGCGCCGGGACCTCGACGGTGCGCCGCTGTACGGGCGCGGGCACGGCGGCGGGCGCGGCCGGCTTCCGGAGGGGGACGACGGGCGCGTGCTGCTGCTCGGGGGCCGGGGCCACGCCCGTACCGAGGGGGCCGGGGGCCGTCGGGGCGCTGATGGTGGGGTCGGTCCGGCGCTGGACGAGGGGGGCGGACGCTTGCGCCAGCCCGAGGTTCTTGACCGGGGCGGTGGGGGCGGCTCGGCGCTGGACGAGCGGCGCGGCCGCCTGCCCCAGGCCGGGGTTCTCGGCGGGGGCGGTTGCCGGGGCGCCCGTGGCGGTGGGGCCGGGCGCGGGCTGCTGCTGCGCGGAAGGCGCCGGTGCCGTGCGCTGGACGGGCCGGACGGGCTGCGGGCCGGCCGGGGGACCCGCCGGCCGGAGCGCGCGGCCGACCTCGGCGGCGGCATGCGCGGACTCCAGCCGGTTGCCGGGGGCCCCGGTGGTCGCGCGCCGCTGGATGACGGGCTTGGCGGGGGCTTCCTGGGCGCGTACGGGCGCGGCGGCCGGACTGGTGCCGCGCGCCGTCGGTCGCGCCGCGTCGGCCGGTGCGCGGTGCGTGCCGGTGCTGGTGGGGCCGCTGGTGTCCACGGCGGGCAGGGGGGCCGAGCCGCCGGTCATGGGCCGCCGCGCGGCGGGGCTCTCGGCGGTACGGGCCGACTGGGCGGCGCCGTCCGCCGCCCGCCGCTGCACGGCGGGGCCCGGCCGGACCGGCGCGCCGGTGGCCGAGGGGGCGGTGTCGGCGGCACGCCGCTGAACGGCCGGCCCGCGCTGCCCCGCCGCGTCGCCGGACCGGGGCGCGGCGCTGCTGCCCGGGGTCTGGCCGGGGCGTACGGGCGCGGAGTCGGCGCTCGTCCCCGACTGCCGGGCGGAGTCCCCGGAGCTGTCGGTGGTGGGCCGTCGCTGGATGGCGGGCCCTGCCGACGGCGGGGCGGACTGGGTTCCGGAGGCGCGTACGGGCGCGGAGTCGCCGCTCGTAGCCGACTGCCGGGCGGGGTTCCCGGTGCTGTCGCTCGGGGTCTGGCCGGTGTGGATGGGCGCGGCGCCGCCGGCCGTGGGCCGTCGCTGGACGGCGGGGCCTGTCGAGGGCGGGGCGGACTGGGCCCCGGTGGCCTGTACGGGCGCGGGACCGCCGCTCGCCGTGGGCCGCCGTTGGACGGTCGGGGCGGTGGAGTCCGCGGCGCTGCTGCCCGGGGCCTGGCCGGTGCGTACGGGCGCGGCGTCGCCGGTCGTCGACGCGCTCCGCTGTACGGCCGGGACGGTGGAGTCCCCGGCGGCGGCGCTCGGGGGCCGACTGGCGGGCTCGGCGCCGCCGGTGGCGGGGCCTGCCGACGGCGCGGCGGGCCGGGTTCCGGAGGCGCGTACGGGCGCGGTGTCGCCGGTCGTCGCCGACTGCCGGGCGGGGGCCGCGGTGTTGTCGCTCGGGGGCTGGCTGGTGTGGATGGGTGCGGCGTTGCCGGTGGTGGGCCGTCGCTGGATGGTGGGCCCTGCCGAGGGCGAGGCCGGTTGGGTGCCGGTGGCGCGTACGGGCGCGGCGTCGCTGGCCGTCGACGCGCTCCGCTGTACGGCCGGAGTGGTGGAGTCCCCGGGGCCGCCGCCCGGGCGCGTGGTCGCGGAGCGGGTCGCCGACGCGTCGCCGGTCGCCGCCTGCCGCCGCACGGCGGAGCCTTGCTGCCCCGCCGCGTCGGCCGCCGGGCCCGACTGGCCGGGGGCGCCGCCCGTTGTCGTCCGCCGCTGGACAGTGGGGCTGCCCTGCCCGGTCGCGTCGGCGGCCGGGCCCTGGCTCGGGCCGCTGGTGGCGTTGCCCGGGGTCTGCCGCCGCACGGGCTGGGTCGACTGCCCGTGCGCGCCGCCCGTAGCCGCCCGTCGCTGGATGGCCGGGCCGGGCCGTACGGGCGCGTGGGCGGCCGGGCCCTGGTCCGGGCTGGCCGCGGCCGGGGTGCCGGTGGCGTCGCCGGGGGTCCGCCGCTGCGCAGCGGGGCCGCCCATGGCGTCGCCCGAGGCCGCCCGGCCCTGGGTACCGCCATCCGCCCGCCGCTGCACGGCCGGACCGTCCGCCGGACCGCTCTGGCCGGCTTGTCCCGCCGGACCGACGGGCGACGGGCCGCCCGGCGTCCTGCCCGCGGCCCGCCGCTGGATGGCCGGGCCGATCCGGCCGGGCGCGTCGGCCAGGCTCGACGGGCCGTCGCCCGGCCCCCGCCGCTGAGCCGCCGGGCGGGCAGCTGCCGGGCCGGAAGGACCGGAAGGAGTCGGACCGGAAGGAGTCGGGCCGGAAGGAGTCGGGCCGGAAGGAGTCGGGCCCGAAGCCGCCGGGCCCGAAGCCGTCGGCCCGGAAGTCGTCGACGGCGCGTCCGCCGCGCGTATCGGCGCGGAGCCGCCGGTCGTCGGCCGCCGCTGGATCGGCGGGCCCGCCGGGGGCGGCGACGAGGGCCGCGCCTTCGCGCCGTCGGGCGCCGTCGGCTCGGCGGTGCCGCCGCCGCGTACCGGCGGAGTGCTTCCCTCGGTCGCCCGCCGCTGAACGGGGGCCGGGCCGGGGCCCGAAGTCTGTGGCGGCGCGGCGGGACCAGGCCCGTCCGCCGCCGGGCGGGCTTCGCCGCCCGTGGCCCGCCGCTGTACCGCCGGAGACGGACCGGCCGGGCTCGCGGGGCCGGCCGGCCGTACCGGAGCGGCACCGGTCCGCGGCGTGCGCCGCTGGATGGCCGGCCCCGGGTGGACCGGCGCGGCGGACGCGGCAGAGGCGGAGGGCCCCGGCTCCGAGGGAGCCGGGGCCGCGGGGCCCGCCGGGCCCGAAGGCGCGGCGGCGGGCGCATCCGCAATCGCCGCCTGTCGCCGCACGGCCGCTACGGGGGTGGACGGCCGTACGGCGACAGGGGCTTCGGCCACCGGCGCGGTGCGTTGCGCGTCGGTGGCCGGGGTCCCCGCCCGGGGGGTGTGGCCCGGGGCGGGGACGTTGGTGGGCCGGGCCGCCGGGAGGCGGCGCGGCTTGCTCGGGGCGGTGGCGGCCGCCGAGGTCAGGCTACGGGCCGCCCGCTGGACGGGCGCCGCCGCCCGCTGGACGGGCGCCGGGCGCAGGGAGCGCGGCTCCGGCGGCTCGGGGGCGGCCGGGGCGTCCGTACGGCCGCGCGGGGCCACCGGCAGGACCGGCAGCGCCGGCAGCACGCTCCCGCTGGGCGCGACGGCCCGCGAGATCACCCCGCCGACCGTGCCGCCGGGCGCGGAGGCCCGTACGTCGTGCCCCAGCTCTCCGCCGAAGGACGGGTCGCGGTGCGAGGCCAGCGAGGCGGTGAACCCCGTCTCGACGACCGGGCTCGGCGCGCCGAGCACCCGCTGCACGGGCGGCATGGCCGCCCAGCCCCCGTCAGGCGCCTCGGCGGGCGGGGCCTGCGAGGACGCGGGTGCGGGCATGCCGGCCGGGGCCGACCGCGGGTCGGCCTTCGGCTGGCGGGACTTCCTCCTGAACAACCCCATGCCCCGTCACTGCTTCCCTTCGGCGCGTTCCACCAAGTCCGCGATCCGCGTCGCGTATGCGCGCCGGTCGGCGTGTTCGAGGTCGAGGATGTCCTCAAGCCCCCAGTGGAAGTGGTAGGCGAGGTACGCGACTTCCTCGTGGATCCGGTCGGTCGCGTACGTCACGATTCCCCCAGGCGGCTCCCGGCCAGCTCCACCTCGAAGGACTCCGAGCAGTGCGGGCAGGCGACCGCGGCGCGGGTGTGCCCTTCCGCGTTGATCTGCCGGTAGAAGTCCTGGAGGAAGGCGAGGTCGGAGGCGAACATGTTCTCCACCGTCCCGTCGTGCACGATCGGCAGGGTACCCAGCCGGGTGATGACCCGGCCGAGCAGGACCACCGACAGATACGCGGGGTTCTCCCGGACGCGCACGTCGCGCAGCGGGATCAGCTCGTCGCGGGCCGTGGCGAGCCGCATCGAGCCGTTGCGGTGCACGGTGCCGGAATCGTCGACGAAGCCGCGCGGCAGCTCGAACTCGAACTCCGTGCGCAGGGGTTCCCGCGCCTGTGCGGCCGGGCCGGGCCCGGCGGGGACCGGCCCCGCCGCGCCCGCCGGTGCCGCCGGGCCTTCGCGTCGCATTACTCGATGACCAGCTCTTCGAAGACGATGGTGACCTGCTCGGTCAGCGCGGCCGCGTCGCCCGCCTTGACGCTGCTGGTCTCCACCTTGCTGCACCAGGCGTTGCGCATGTTGTAGCGCTTCACCGGGTTGTTCTGGAAGTCCATCATCATGATGGTGGCGTTCTTGCGGGCGGAGCCCATGTCACCGGCGATGGACTGGTTGATCCACTCGCTGAACGAGGACGACTGGGTCATACCGCGCGTCACCGTGGCCTCGCCGGCCTTCTTGGTGCCGGGCATCTTCTTCACGACGGGCTTGCCGTCCGCCGAGACCTGCTGGTACTCGATGACGTCCTGCTCCATCGTCAGACCGCTGACCTCCTGGAGGTACTCGACCATCACGCCGTCGATCTGGAGGCCGAAATTGTGTGTGGTGAGGGCGTCACCGGGCTGAAGCGACAAGGGAGTTCACTCTTCCTTCTGTTCCTGCTGTTCCTGAGAGGTACGGGCGAGGGCGCGGCCCGCGGCGCGGATCGGTTACTCCTCCAGCTCGCCGCCGCCGCCCGAGAACTGCGCCAGCCGGAACACCACGAACTCGGCGGGCTTCACCGGCGCGATGCCGATCTCGCAGATGACCCGGCCGACGTCCACCGACTCCGGCGGGTTGGTCTCCTCGTCGCACTTCACATAGAACGCGTCCTCGGGACGCGATCCGAACAGCGCGCCCGCACGCCACTCGTTGACCAGGAACGCCGAGATGTTGCGGCGGATGCGCGCCCACAGCGCCTGGTCGTTGGGCTCGAAGACGACCCACTGGGTGCCGATGAGGATCGACTCTTCGAGGTAGTTGAAGTACCGGCGGACGTTCAGGTAGCGCCACGCCGGGTCGGACGCCAGGGTGCGCGCGCCCCAGATCCGGATGCCGCGGCCCGGGAACGCCCGGATGCAGTTCACGCCGATCGGGTTGAGCAGGTCCTGCTCGCCGCGGGTGATCTGGAGCTCCAGGTCGACGGCGCCGCGCACGATCTCGTTGGCCGGGGCCTTGTGCACGCCGCGCTCGGAGTCGTTGCGGGCCCAGACGCCGGACATGTGGCCGGACGGCGGCACGGTCTTGGTCTGGCCGGTGGCCGGGTCGAAGACCTTGATCCAGGGGTAGTAGAGGGCGGCGTACCGGGAGTCGTAGCCCGCGACCTCCTGCCGCCACTGGCGGATCTGCCGGGCGCCGAGCGACGGCGGCGGGTCGAGGATGGCCATCCGGTCGCCCATCAGCTCGCAGTGCGCGACCAGTCCGAGCTGTACGGCCTTGACGTGCTCCAGGTCGATGAGGCCCTGCTGGTAGGCGGCCATCAGGTCGGGCACGGCGACCATGTTGATCTCGTCGAGCGCCTCCAGCCCGCCGAAGCCCGTACGGTCGGCGGAGTCGCCGATGAACCGGCCGGGGGCGAGCTGCTCCAGCTCCGCGCCCGCGTTCGGCGCCGCGGCCGGCTCGGGGGCGGGCACGGCCGGGGCGAGGGCGACGGTCTGCGCGTCGGGCTTCGCCAGCTGGGCGGCCGGGGCCGCCTCTTCGAGGACGATCAGCTTGGAGCGCTGCTTGACCTGCGTGACGACGTAGTTGCGCGCGCTCTTCTTCGCGCTCACGTCGAAGCTCTCGGAGACCTTCTCGCCGTCCTTGACGACCAGCTTGAACCGGTCGGCGGCGCCCTCGCCCTCGACGTCCTGCACCTCGACGCTGATCGAGCCGCCGGCGATGGCCGACACCTTGAACGAGCCGAGCGCCGCGGGCTCCCCGGCGACGAGCTCCTTGACCAGCTTGCTGGCCGCCGCCTCACCCTGCGAGCCGCCGCCGGCCCCAGCGGACTGGCCCGTGCCGCCGACGCGGATGACGTACGCGGCGGAGCCGCCGTTGTTGAAGAAGCCGTAGACGGCGTGCGCCAGGTAGTACCCGTCGGTGAACTCGCCGAAGGACGCCACGTACTGCGACCAGTTCGTCACCAGAGTCGGCTCATTGACCGGACCGACCGGCGCGAGTCCGACGAAGGCCGCGACGGAGGTGCCGACACCCTCGATGGGGCGCGATCCGCTGGCGACTTCCTCGACATATACGCCGGGGGACAGGTAAGAGGGCATGGGGGCTGAACTCCTTGCGACGGTGAAGTTGGTGGCACGGGGCTGCGGTGGGGCGGCGTAGGACGGTGATATCTCTCCCGTAGACGGTGATATCTCTCCCGTGCGCTCCCCATGACCTGGCCTGACCCGCCCCGTACTGAACCAGTGGTGACGATCGTCCGGTATCGACGATGGCGCATAGCCCCGGCGGCCCGAAGGAGCGAACGGACGTCGTCGGGGGCAGGGGTCATTGCCCGAACGGTCACCAGCCGTAACGGGGGCCCGTCCGACCGGCAAGGAGGCAACAGGGCAAAGGCATACATGTCGCACGGCTTACGCCGCAGCGGACGGCCGACGGGTGTGCCGGGAGACGGCTGGAGTAGCGTCTGAGGACGATCCTGAGTACAAAAGGGCAACGCGATACGCGCCGGTGAGGCGAGGACGAGGAGTACGGGCGGGCTGTGCACAGCGACGAGGGCGGGCCGAGTGCGGCGCCCCGGTTCCAGCTGCTCGGACCGGTACGGGCCGAACTGGCGGGGCGCCCGCTGGCGCTCGGCTCGCCGCAGCAGCGGGCGGCCCTCGCGGTACTGCTGCTGCGCGACGGGCGGTCCGCCTCGCTCGTCGAGCTGATGACGGCGCTGTGGGGCGAGGACCCGCCGCCCCGCGCGGTCGGCACGGTACGGACGTACATCTCGCGGCTGCGGTCCCTCCTGGAGCCCGCGCGGCGGGCGCACGAGCCCAGCCGGCTGCTGGTGTCGACACCGGACGGCTACGCGCTGCGGGTGCCGGCCGGGCGGCTGGACGCCGCCGAGTTCGAGGGGCGGCTCGCCGCCGCCGCGCGGGCCCGCGCGGCCGGCGACCCGGCGGCGGGCTACCGGGAGCTGAACTGCGCCCTCGCCCTGTGGGACGGCACGGCGCTGGCGGGGCTGCCCGGCCCGTACGCGGAGCGGCAGCGCGACCGCCTCGGTGAACTGCGCGTCACGGCCCGTGAGGACCTCTTCGACTTCGCCCTGCGGCTGGGGCGGCACGCGGACACGGTGGCGGAGCTGCGGGCGTTCGCGGCGGAACACCCGCTGCGCGAGCGCGCCCAGGGGCTGCTGATGCAGGCGCTGCACCGCGGCGGGCGGCAGGCGGAGGCGCTGGCGGTGTACGCGGCGACGCGCCGCATCCTCACCGGGGGGCTCGGCGTCGAGCCGGGCCCGGAACTGGCGGCCCTGCACACCACCGTGCTGGCCGGGGAGCCGGCCATGCCTCTGGCGCCGGAGTCGGTGCCTGAGCCGGTGGCGGAGCCGGTGCCGGAGCCGCCGTCGGTGGTTGTGGTCCCGGCGCAGGGCGCGGCGCGGGCCACGGCCCCGCCCCCGGACGCCGTCCCGGCCGAGGCCGCCGTTCCGGCGCAGGCGCGGGCTCCCGACCCCGACCCCGTCTCCGCCCCGGCTCCGGCCCCCGCCCCCGCCCTCGCCTCCGAAGCGGCCGGGCCGCCCGCGTCCCGTATGCCGCTGCCCGCTCAACTCCCGTACGACATCTCCGACTTCGTGGGACGGGAGGCCGTAGTCGGGGCGCTCTGCGAGACGTTGCTGGCCGCCGGCGGGCGGGCCATGCCGGTCGCCACGCTCACCGGGCTGGCCGGAGTCGGCAAGACGGCGCTGGCCGTGCACGCCGCGCACGCGGTACGGGCGGCGTTCCCCGACGGGCAGTTGTACGTGGACCTGCGCGGCGGCGACCCCGACGCCATGAGCAGCTCCGCGGCGCTGGCCCACTTCCTGCGCACCCTGGGCGTCGCCGACTCCGAACTGCCGGAGGGGCTGGAGCAGCAGGCCGCGCTCTACCGCTCGCTGCTCGCGGGCCGCCGGATGCTCGTACTCCTCGACAACGCCCGCGACACCAGGCAGTTGCGCCCGCTGCTCCCCGGCGCCCTGGGCTGCGCGGTGCTCGTCACCAGCCGGTCACGGACCATCACCCTGTCCGGCGCGCGGCTGGTGGACGTGGAGCTGCTGCCCGAGCGGGACGCGCTCGCCCTCCTCGGGGCCATCGCCGGCCCCGGCCGGGTCGCCTCCGAACCGGCGGCCGCCCGCGAACTGGTCGCGGCTTGCGGCCGGTTGCCGCTGGCCGTACGGATAGCGGCCAGCCGGCTCGCGGCCCGGCCGAGCTGGGCCGTGGCCGACCTGTCCGCGCGGCTCCGCGACGAGCGGCGCCGCCTGGACGAACTGCGGGTGGACGACCTCGGCGTGGAGTGCGCCTTCCGGCTCGGGTACGCGGCCCTCGCCGACGACCTGGCCCGCGCCTTCCGCCTGGCGTCCCTCGCCGACGTGCCCGCCTTCAGCGCGGCCTCGGTGGCCGAACTGCTCGGCGTCCCCGGGAGCGAGGCCGAACGGATGCTGGAGAGCCTCGTCGACGCCGGGCTGGCCGAGGTGCGCTGCGGGAACAGGTACGGCTACCACGACCTGCTGAAACTGTTCGCGCGGCGGCAGAGCGAGAGCACCGACAGCCCCGAGGAGCGGTCCGCGGCGCTGCGGCGGCAGTTGGACCACGTACTGGCGACCGTCATCACCGCGATGCGGCGCATCCGCCCGCACAGCGTCGTCCCCGGCCATCTGCACCGCCCCGCGGCCGAGGGACGCGACCTCGCCGACGCCGACGCGGCCCGCGAATGGCTCTGGAACGCCCACCCGCAACTGCACGGTGCCGTACGGCAGGCCGTCGGCGGAAGTCGCGCCGCGCTGCGCCCGGCCGTGGACCTGCTGGTCGCCTGGGCCAACCTGGTGCAGGGCACCGCGCGCCGGCACGGCCTCGAACCGCTCGTCCACGAGGCCCTGGCCGCCGCCCGCCGGCACGGCGACGACCGCAGCACGGCCCGCGTCCTGCGGCTGCTCGGCGCGCCCCACTACGGCCTCCAGACCTACGACCGCGCGGAGACCGCGCTCCGCGCGAGCCTGCGGCTGGCGGAGTCGGCCGGGGACCGGCTGACCCAGGCCGAGGCCGCGCACGACCTGGGCATCGTCCTCCTCGCACGCGGCCGGCCGGCCGAAGGGCTCCCGGCCTTCGCGCAGGCCCACGAACTCTTCGGGGACATGGGCGCCAACAGCGACGCGGCCCACGTCCGTTCCCACCAGGCACGTGCGTACAGCGCGCTGGGCCGCACGGCGGAGGCGGCCACCGCCACCCACGAGGCGGTGACCCACGCCCGCGAACTGGGCCGCCCCGACACCCTCGCCCACGTCCTCTACCAGGCGGGCTGCACCGCCCTGAGCGACGGCCGCACCGCCGACGCCTTCCAGTACCTCCACGAATCCCGCCGCCGCCACCACGCCGCCCGCGACCTCCGCTGGGAAGCCATGTGCTGGGCCCGCCTGGCCCACACCGAACTGGCCGCCAACCGCCCGGAGGCGGCCCTGGCCCGCGCGGAGAAGTCCCTGGCCATGGAACACGGCCTCGGCGACATCTTCTGCCGCGGCCTGGCCCGCGCCGCCCACGGCCGCGCCCTCCTGCGAACCGGCGACCGGGCCCGAGCCCTGTCGAGCCTGCGCTCCGCCCTGGCCGACCTGGAGGGACACAGCACCCGCGAGACCGCGAACGTCGCGGCCCTGCTCGCGGCCACGGAGGAGGCGGATTCGGCGGCGTAGCCGGCGGCCCAATTCCAGGTTCCACGCGCGGCGGGCCGCATCGGCCGTCCAGACGGGCACCGTGGTGTCGGAGGGCATGCGGAGCTCTCCGTACCGGCGGGCGGGCAAGCGAGCTGCCGTCGCGCTGCCGGGGCGTACGAGGAGGTGACGTTCTGGGTACGGGGCGGCGATCAGCTCGTACATGAGGTTTCCCCCTCCACGGCGTCGAGTACGAGGCGAGCCCAGACGGTCTTGCCGACCGGGTGGCGGTCATGGTGGCCGGTCGCTTCGGCGAGTGCCGCGACGAGGGCCAGACCACGGCCGCTTTCGTCGCCCTCACCGGCTTCGACGGGCCGGGGCGGGATGCGGCTGGCATCGGAGACTTCGATAAGGCAGTAGTGATCGTCTACGGTCAGCCGGACCTCGAAGCGGCGGCCGCGTCTGCCGCTGTGCTCGACGGCGTTGGCGGAGAGTTCCCCGCACACGAGGGCCACTCGGTCGATGTCGTCCTGGCCGTATCCCCAGGTCGTGAGTGTTTTGGTGATGAGGTTCCTGGCGCGGGGGACGCACTTGCGTACCGAGCGGAACTGCCTGTGCCACTCCCGGGTGGTGATTTGTTGGTCGAGCGCGGACATCGCGTCCCCTCTTCGCTGGCGGGCTATGGGGTACGAGTGCACCGTTACAGCGAGCACAGGATCAGGTCACAGTGGTTACCCAACGTGGGTAATCTCGTTGGCGATTGATTCCACGCCGGTCCGCCCGTACGGGCGAGTGAGGGGAGGAGCGGTGTGCTCGCAGGTCCACCGGGCCTTGCCGCCCGGTCTGCTGGCCAGTGCGGAATGGCAGGATGCCTGCCGCCGCCGGGACTTCGCCAGCGTCTTCCGGTTGGTCAAGGTCAAGGCCGGGATCTACCCCTCACGGATTGCTGCTCTGTGCGGCATGACGCCCAGTCGGGTCGGCGAGATCATGGCGGGGCGACGCTCCCTGGCCCACATCGATGTGGTTGAACGCGTCGCCGACGGACTGCGCATTCCCGGCGCAATGCTCGGCCTTGCCCACCGGCCCTGGGAGATCCCGGCCCCAGTCCGCACAGAGGAGAGGGTGCCCGAGCCCGTTCACTCCGCACTGGGAGAAACCCAGCCCGTCGAGTCGGCAGAAGATTTGGATGACCTGCTCGCGTTGGTCGACATCCGGGCCACCCGCTCCACCCTGACGGCCCTGCGTTCCTCCGTCGAGGACTACTGGAGGCGCGACAACGCATACGGCGGGGCGACCTTGCGGCCGGCCGTTGTCGGCCACCTGCGCTACGTCGGCCGCCTTCTCGACTCCTCCGAGGGCGGCCTACGACACGGTCTCCAAGCGGTCGCTGCCGAACTGGCACGGCTCTCCGGCTGGGCCTACTTCGATGCTCGGCAGTACAGCAGCGCTCGCACCTTTTTCACTCAGGCACTCAAGCTCTCCCACGCGCACGGCGACCGCCTTTTCATGGCCAACGTCCTGTCCTGCATGAGCTTGTTGGCCACCTACGACAGCAATCCGAACGACGCCGTCACCTTGGCCTGCCGCGCCCAGGATGCCGCCCGCGCCGTAGGCGGACAGCCCCTTGTCATGTCAATGCTGCATTTGCGCGAAGCATTCGCCCAGGCAGCCCTGCTTGATGCCTACGCGTGTCACCAGGCTGTGGAGCGGTCCCGAGACCATTACGAGCAGTCACGGGGGCGCGAGGCCGAAGCGCCTTCCTGGGTGCGCTATTTCGACGAGGCCAAGCTCCTCGTCGACACCGGCATCGCCTACGCCCGTCTCGGCGAATCGGCGCGCGCCGAACCCAACATCGCCGAGGGCTTGCGTCGGGAGAGCGCCGACCAGCAGCGAGGCCGCGCCTTCCACGCCTACTGGCTGGCCAGTGTCCAGCTCCAGCAGGGCAGTCTGGACCAGGCGTGCGCCAGCGCCGGCCTCGCTCTCGACCTCACCGCGGTCATCGATTCCCCACGCGTGAGCGGCCACGTCCGGGAACTGCACCGCCGCATGCTGCCGTACGCCCGTGAGGCCCCCGTCCTCGAATTCGAGCAGCGCATGCGGGACGTACTCGGCTGACCACGCGGCCGACCGTTACAAGCCGCCAGTCGCCTCGTCCAGGAGCAGGTACAGCAGGCCGACGAGACTGCCGCTGCTGACGACCTCACGGCGGTCGATCATGCCTCGGACCTCGGATACCGGAATCCACTCGATGCGGTCGGACTCGTTCAACTCGGTCGGCGGGCCGGCGTAGGAGGCCGCGTCCGCGCGGAAGACGAAGTGTTCGGAGTCGGTGATGCCGTTGGCGGGCTGGGCGTAGACCAGCGGCTTGAGGGCCTCCACCCGCCACCCGGTCTCCTCCTCCACCTCCCGGGCGGCGGCCTGCTCGGGGGTCTCGTCGGCCTCGATGAGGCCCATGGGCAGCTCCCAGCCCCAGGTATCGGTGATGAACCGGTGCCGCCACATCATCAGCACGCGCTTCTGGTCGTCGACCACCGCGGCCACCGCCAGGTGGCGCATCCGCACGACATGGTGTTCCCACCGGCGGCCATCGGGCTGCTGGACGTCCGCGAGCCACAGGTTGACCCACGGGTTGCTGTAGATCTGCCGCTCGCCATGGACGGTCCACCGCATGAGCCCAACTCCCTTACCTCAGCGAAGCCTCCAGGATGTCACTCTGACGAGAAACATGTCCTGGAACGGGCCGCTCGGCCGACCGGCCGGGCCGGCGAGCGCGTCCAGCCGTAGCCGCCCGCTATCGCCCCGTCCTCAAAGGCACCACCGCTGCCCCCACTTCTGCCCTCACGTACCACCTGAAATCCGCCGTGCCGTCTACCGTGCCCAGATGGTGCCGTCGCCCCCGGGCGCGGGCGCGCAGCCGGGACGATCGTCGTCGGTCGGGGCCGGGGCGGGTCGTCGGGTGGGGGAGTCGTGCCCGCAGCTCGGCCCTGAGGGCCGCAAGGGCTGATCGGGCATCGAACGCTGCCCCCGATGCTGCCCGTGCGTACGCTTCACGCGGCTCCTGGTTCGCGTTCACTGTCGACGGTGAGCATGTGGACTTCATTGGAACCGGCCGCGACCTCCGTCGACCCCGGCTCCAGCGCCGGTGTGCGCCTGCGTGTGCGCAATACGGGGGACACCGTCGAGGAGTACCGGCTGTCGCTGGTGGGTGACGCGGCGGGCTGGGGGCGGATCGAGCCGGATGTGCTGCGGCTCTATCCGGGTGCGGAGGGCACCGCGCAGGTGGATTTCGCTCCGCCGCGCACCTCTGATGCCAAGGCCGGGCCCGTCGCCTTCGGCGTGCGTGTGCTGCCGCGTGAGCAGCCGCAGTCGGCCGACGTCGCCGAGGGGCAGATCACCGTCGGCTCCTTCGCCGAGATGAACACCGATCTGATTCCGCTCGTGGTACGCGGCAGATGGCGCGCCACCGCGCAGGTCGCCGTCGACAACCTCGGCAATCAGCCGCTGACCACGTCCTTCTCCACCCGCGACAACGGCGACTCGCTGTCCGTCGACCCCGATCCGGGGGCCGTCCAGGTCGCGCCCGGACGCGCCGGGTTCGCGCTGCTGCGGATCAAGGCCGGGTCGATCAGCTGGGTCGGCGGCACCCGCAAGCACCCGTTCACGCTGTCCGTACTGCGGGCCGGGGTGGCGCAACCCACCGAGCTGCGCGGTACGTACGTACAGCCGTCCATCCTGCCGCGCTGGCTGATGGCGATCCTCGGCGTGCTGCTCGCGCTGCTCATGATCTTCCTGGTGCTCTGGTTCCAGCACCGGCCGGGCGTCTCCACGCAGGCCCGCGAGAAGGCGGGGGAGCTGACCAAGCTTCCTCAGGGCGAGATGTCGAAGGCCCCGAGCCCGCCGCCGACCCAGGAGCCGACGACGACGCCCACCCCCGACAAGCACGACGACGGCGGGGACAAGAAGGGCGGCGGCGGTGGTGGCGGCGATAAGAAGAAGAAGCCCAGCGGCCCGAAGCTGTTCACCATCAAGGACAAGTCCGGCGGCGGCTGGTACCTCCAGACCGACGCGGGCAAGCAGGAGAACGGCACGTCAGTCGGCCAGAGCCCGAAGATGACGGGTGACGAGTTCGGCAAGAACCAGTTGTGGATCCTGCACCACTACAAGGACGACAACACGTACGCCCTGGAGTCCGCCAGTGCCCCGGGCGCCATCCTGGACAAGGTGGTCAACCCGGACGGCTTCCACACCAATCTGCTCCAGATCATGCACACCAAGCCGGAGGACCTGAAGACGGGCAACCTGCGGGTCAACCAGAAGTGGCGGCTCGTGGACGCGCCCGGCGACGAGGGCCGCAAGCGCATCATCAGCGTCGACAACGGCACGTGCGTCTTCAACATGGTGAACGACAAGGGCGCGACCACCCAGGGGTGCGCCGATCACAACAACGACAACATGGCCTGGATGATCGTCGCGCAGTAGCGCGGTCCCGCTCCGCAGCAACGAGCGCGCCCGGCCGGGAGGTTCTTCTCCCGGCCGGGCGCTTCTTCTTGAGACGGTTCGGACGCGTCAGGCTACGTCCATATCATCGCCGGGCCCGGCACCAGGCGCCCCATCTTGCGGTACTCCCGCTCGGCCCCGGCCCGTACGTCCGCCGCCGACACCGCCTCGCCGCGGCCCGCCGCGAGATACCCGGCGGTGACGGCGGCGCTGCGGATCGCACCGCCGGACAGCTCGAACTCCTTGGCGCACACGTCCAGTCCCAGCTCCGGCTCGCACGGCGTCGAGATCAGGCACCCTTCCCACAGGGAGACGCGCTGCGCCTCGTCCGGGAACGGGAAGTCCACCACCAGGTCCAGGCGGCGGGTGAACGCGTCGTCGATGTTGGCCCGCAGGTTGGTGGTCAGCACGGCCACGCCGTCGAAGGACTCCAGCCGCTGGAGGAGATAGGCGCTCTCCAGGTTGGCGTACCGGTCGTGGGAGCTCTTGACCTCCGAGCGCTTGCCGAAGACCGCGTCGGCCTCGTCGAAGAGCAGCACCGCGTCCGTACGGTCCGCCTCCACGAAGATCCGCTCAAGGTTCTTCTCGGTCTCGCCCACGTACTTGTCGACGATCGCGGACAGGTCCACCACGTACAGGTCCAGGCCCAGCTCCCCGGCCACGACCTCCGCCGACAGCGTCTTGCCCGTGCCCGACTCGCCCGCGAACATCGCGACCACGCCGCGCCCGCGCCCGCCGCCCGTACGCAGCCGCCACTGGCCCAGCACCTGCTCCCGGTGGCGTGCGCGCTGCGCCAGCTCGTGCAGCATCTTGAGCGGCTCGTCGGGCAGCACCAGATCGCCGAACCCGACCGCCGGGCGCACCCGGCGCGCGTGCCGGTCCAGCAGCGGCGCGGACTGCTGCCGCGCGCTGTGCTGCACATGGGCCGCGGTGAGCGGACCGCCGTCGAAGGCCGCGAGCGCGGTGGCGGTACGGGCGGCCCGGCGGATCTGCGCGGCGCTGAGCCGGTACGCGGCCACCGTCTCGGCCAGCTCGAACCCCGGGTCGCCGATGGCGCCCAGCTCCGCCGACCACACGTCCGCGAGGTCCACCACGTCCTGCGGCGCGTCCATCCCGACCAGCGCCGCGTCCGGGGCCCACCCCGGGTCGTACGGCTCCGAGCCGAAGCAGACCACCGTGGCGTCCGGCACGGCCAGCGCCTCGATCAGCGGCCCGGGCCGCTCGGACACCGGCCCCACCACCAGGGCGGCCCCCCGCAGCCGCGCCTCCCGCACCAGCAGGGGCGCGATCCGCGCCGGGTCCTGCTCCGCGCGCGACGGGTCGTAGCGCAGTACGGGCAGCCCGGCGGCGGCGAGCCCTTCGATGGCGGGTCCGGCCGCGGTGCCCGGCCGCCGCTCCCGCAGATGGACGGCGAGCGGCCCGGCCGAGGCGAGCGTGGCGAGCCGGGCCGCGAACGGGCCCGCCTCCGCGGCGTTCGGCGGTGCCAACCGGACGCCCGCGGCGCCCAGGCCGCCGTCGAGCGCGTCATCGCCCAGCAGATGCGCCACCACCCGCTCCGGCACCCGCAGCGCCCGGCCCGGAAGCGGCCGGTCCTCGTCCTCGACGGCGAGCAGGCCGCCCGCGATGAGCGGCGCGGCCGCGTGGAAGCGGGCGCGGGCGGAGGCGTCGTACGGGCCGGTGCCGGCGAGCTCCAGGGTGAGCGCGACCGTGGCGCGGCGGCGGCCGACGTCGTCGTTGAGGTAGCCGTACAGGGGCTCGAACCCCCGGTCGGCGTCCGGGGCGAGCGCGGCCAGCAGGATGTGCGCGTCGAGCGGCGAGAGCCCGAACCGCTCCGTCAGCCGGACCAGCCGGTCGGGGGCTTCGTCTTCTGGACGGCCTGGGCCGTCCGGGCCGCCCGGGGCATCCTCCAGCGGGATGCCGGGCCCGACGGCCACCGGCCCGGAAACCGCCGCCAGCCGCTGGGCCGTCTCCGGCGACACGTACAGCCCGCGCAGCGGGTCGTCGGCCGTCGGGTCGTCGGCGCTGCGGCGCTCCACCAGTTCGGCGACGCGCTCGCGCAGCAGCCCGAGCCGCCGCAGCACGGCCGCCCCGTGGGACCCGTCAGGCCCGTCGGACCCGCCAGGCCCGAGTCCGTCCGTACGGTCCATGGCGGCGCTCACCGTGCCACCGACCCCGGCTCACGGCGGGCGCGGGGCCCGGTGCGCGGCGCGCCGACGGCCCCGGAGCCGTCGCCCGGAACCGAGCGCAGCACGCGCGGCTGCGCGTCGGAGGGGACGCCGTTGACGCCCTTGACCTGGGTGACCGCCTCCGTGACCGGCGGCGCCACCTCGTACGAGGGCGAGACCGGGAACGGCACCGTGATCACCACGTCCAGCGAGGGCTTCAGCTCGCCGCCCAGCGCCGACCAGATGTCGGCGATGGAACGGGACTCGGGGGGCGGCACCGCCACCGATATCGGCAGCGACACCTCCAGGGCGGTGAGCGCCTCCGTCAGCGCGGCGGGCGGCAGGATGTCGTGCGAGAGCAGGCAGCCCAGCGCCGCCGAGAGCAGCCGGTGTTCGTCCTGGGTCCGGGTCGTCCACGCGGTGAGCAGGTACGACAGCCGGAACCAGCGCGGTGGCTGACGTCTGCGCACCACCATTCCGGAGGCGTCCCGGACGTTGATCGCACCGCGCTCGCGCCGGGCGACCTCCTCGCGGATGTCGTAGAGATACGCGTTGAGCGTGGGTGCGTTGCGGCGCGCCGCCCAGTCGCGGGTGGGCGCCTCGAACACGACCTCCCCGGTCGTGTCCGGCATCGCACCGCCGCGCAGTACGCGCCGCAGTGCCTCGTCGACCTCGTGAATCACGCGCTGTCCCCCGAATGTCGCCTCGGTGCCATCAGATGTATCCCTCCCGCAGCGCGTACGCCACGGCGTGCGCGCGGTTGTGCAGTTGCAGCCGCGTCATCAGGGCGTGGAGGACGTTCTTCACGGTCCGCTCGGAGTAGGCCAGCTTCTCCGAGATCTGCCGGGTGTCCATTCCCTCCGCGACCAGCCGCAGTACGTCCACCTCGCGGGGCGCCATGCCCAGCGTCGGTACGAACGAGGACGAGGCGGAGTCCATGGCGGACCGCCGCAGCCGCCCGACCTGGGTCAGCAGTCTGTTGATCAGGTCGGGCGGCAGCTCCCCCTCGCCGCGCGCCGCGCTGTGCACGGCGCGCAGCAGCTTCTGCGGCGTGGCCTGGTGGCGCCAGAGGATGGCGCGTACGCCGTACTCCACGACGGTCATCAGCTCCGGCTCGCGCAGTTCGCTCGCGATCAGCACCACGCGCTGCTCGCCGCCTCTGACGAGGCGTCTCAGCTCGGCGCCCGCCGCCTCGTCGACACGGTCGACGAGCGCGACGGCGACGGTGCCGCGCGGCTCCTCCCCGGCGGTCGAACCGGGGCGCTCCAGGAGTTCGACGGTGGGCTGATGTTGCAGGTGGCTGATGACCCCGGCCCGGCTGAGCGGGTCCGCGGCGTGGACGACCACCGTGACGCGTTTTTCGAGCACTGGTGTTCTGTTCCTTGTCTTCCCCCGTGTAGCGACAGTCCCAGAGTGCTCGATAGTGCTCAACAAAAGATTGCCGAACGATCAACAGACCCCTGATGTTGTGCCCAAGAGGTGTACATCCCGTGCCCGAACGTTCACATGGACGGTGTGTTCGAGGGCAGTCGAGGCGTCTCGCCGGGTCATATGGGCGAGCTGCGGGCGACCCTAGCCCCGGCGGTCCGGCGGTGACGCGTGGGGCACCCCCGTCGGCAATCGACAGTGGGCCGACGGCAACGAAAAACCACCCGCCCAGGGGCCGGAGAGCGGCCCAGGGCGGGTGGTTCCTCGTGATACGTGCAGCTATGTCCGTACAGCTACAGCTACTCGGCGGTCGTCGCCGCGGCCTCCTCGCCGCCGAACCGGGCGCGGTAGCCGTCCAGGTCCTCGTCCGTGATCTTGGCGAAGAGCACCGGCGGCACCGTGAAGCCGGTCCCCGCCGGCACCCACGCCAGCGCCCTGGCCTCGTCGGCCGTCACCCACGTGGCCACGTCGTCGGCCAGCGCGAACGCCGCGCGCATCGCCTTCGCCGAGGACGGGATGAAGGGCTCGGAGACCACCGCGTACAGGTGGATGAGGTTCATCGCCGTACGCAGGGTCAGCGCGGCGCCCTCCGGGTCGGTCTTGATCTCCAGCCAGGGGGCCTTCTCCTCCAGGTAGGAGTTGCCCGCGCTCCACAGCGCCCGCAGCGCGGCGGCCGCCTTGCGGAACTGGAGCGACTCCATGTGGCCCTCGTACTCCGCGAGCAGCTCCGCGATCTGCTCGCCCAGCTTCCGCTCGGCGTCGCCCGGCGCGCCGCCCTCCGGCACCGCGTCGCCGAAGCGCTTGCGGGAGAAGGACAGCACGCGGTTGACGAAGTTGCCGAGGGTGTCGGCGAGGTCCTTGTTGACGACGGAGGAGAACAGCTCCCAGGAGAAGGACGTGTCGTCCGACTCGGGGGCGTTCGCCATCATGAAGTAGCGCCAGTAGTCGGCGGGCAGGATCTCCAGGGCATCACCGGTGAAGATGCCGCGCTTCTGCGACGTGGAGAACTTGCCGCCGTAGTAGTTCAGCCAGTTGAAGCCCTTGACGCAGTCGACGCGCTTCCACGGCTCGCGGGTGCCGATCTCGGTGGCCGGGAACATCACCGTGTGGAACGGGACGTTGTCCTTGCCCATGAACTGCGTGTAGCGGACGTCATCGGCCTCGTACCACCACGACTTCCAGTCGCGGGGACCGTCACCGTCCGAAGCGGCCTCGGCCCACTCCTTCGTCGCCGCGATGTACTCGATGGGGGCGTCGAACCAGACGTAGAAGACCTTGCCCTCGGCCGCCAGCTCCGGCCAGACGTCGGCGGGCACCGGGATGCCCCAGTCCAGGTCGCGGGTGATCGCGCGGTCGTGCAGCCCCTCGGTCAGCCACTTGCGGGCGATGGACGAGGAGAGCGTGGGCCACTCGTCGCCGACCGCGTCGATCCACGCCTCGACCTCCGCCGCCAGCTTCGACTGGAGGAGGAAGAGGTGCTTGGTCTCCCGGATCTCCAGGTCGCCGCTGCCGCTGATCGCGGAGCGCGGCTCGATGAGGTCCGTGGGGTCGAGCACCCGGGTGCAGTTCTCGCACTGGTCGCCGCGCGCCTTGTCGTAACCGCAGTGCGGGCAGGTGCCGACGATGTACCGGTCCGGCAGGAAACGGTCGTCGGCGAGCGAGAAGACCTGGCGGATCGCCCGTTCCTCGATGAAGCCGTTCTCGTGCAGCTTGCGCGCGAAGTGCTGGGTGATCTCGATGTTCTGCGTCGAGGAGCTGCGGCCGAAGTGGTCGAAGGCCAGCGCGAAGCCGTCGTAGATCGCCCGCTGCGCGTCGTGCTGCTGGGCGCAGTACTCGGCCACCGGCAGCCCGGCGTCCTTGGCGGCCAGCTCGGCGGGGGTGCCGTGCTCGTCGGTGGCGCAGATGTACAGGACGTCGTGGCCGCGCTGGCGGAGGTACCGGGAGTACACGTCCGCCGGGAGCATGGACCCCACCATGTTGCCCAGGTGCTTGATCCCATTGATATAGGGAAGGGCGCTGGTGATGAGGTGTCGAGCCATTGCAGGCTGCTCCCAAGTCGGTACCGGGTGTGACAATTTGGCCCGCGGGTCCTCTGCGGGCCTCCAATATCGTATCGGAGGGCGACGGACCACCCTCCCCCGATTTGCCCGCCCACCGACCCGGCGGGGACGTGCGCGAACCTGATCCGGACGTTCGCGGCGCCAAGAGAGACGTTCGCGAAACATCTCCTCCTGTACACCCGCATCCTGGAAGGGGGCGAAGGGTGCAGAGGGAGATGAACGCCATCATGCGGGTACTGGTCGCCGAGGATGAGGAAGTACTGGCGGAGCTGGTCGCGACCGGCCTGCGCCGGGCCGGCTTCGCCGTGGACACCGTCTACAGCGGGGACGCGGCCCTCGCCTACCTCGGGCTGCACGACTACGACGTGGTCGTCCTCGACCGCGATCTGCCGCGCGTGCACGGCGACGAGGTCACCCGCCGGCTCGTCGCCGACGGCTCCCGCACCCGCATCCTGATGCTGACCGCCGCGGGCTCCATGGAGGACCGGGTTTCGGGCCTCGACCTGGGGGCGGACGACTATCTGCCCAAGCCGTTCGAGTTCCCCGAGCTGATCTCGCGCGTACGGGCCCTGAGGCGCCGTAGCGCCCGGCCCACGCCGCCGGTGCTGGAACGTTCCGGGCTGGTCCTGGACACCGTGCGGCGCACGGCCGTGCGGGACGGGGCGGTGCTGGACCTCTCCCCGAAGGAGTTCGCGGTCCTCCAGATCCTGCTGGAGGCCGACGGCGCGATGGTCAGCGCCGAGGAGCTGCTGGAACGGGCCTGGGACGCGAACGCCGACCCGTTCACGGGCGCGGTCCGCGTCGCGATGAGCAAACTGCGCGGAAAACTCGGCGAACCCGCGCTGATCCGCACGGAGCAGGGCGTCGGGTACGCGCTGTGAGCCGGGTCCGCGCCATGCGCGGGTCGCTGGCGCGGCGCCCGCACGGTCACAAGGTCCGCACCCGGGTCGCCGTCGTCTTCGGCGGGGTCTTCCTGGTGCTGGCCACCGCGCTGCTGATCTTCGTCAACGTGCTCTCCAGCGCCGGCACCCAGGAGCGCGCGGGCCACATCCGCTCCGAGGCCCAGGCCCGTACGGGCCACCCGGTGAAGCTGTACGTACCCGTGCACCGCATCCCCGAGCCGGCGGCGACGGCGACCACCGTCGCCGAGGAGCCGGGCGCCAGGGTGTACCGGATGCGGGAGATCGCCCAGGTCTCCGACGGCGTCAGCCAGGCGGCCTCGCAGCAGCTGGTCTTCTGGTCGGTGGTGGCGCTGCTGGTCACGGCGCTGCTCGCGGTCGGCGTCGGCTGGTGGACGGCGGGCCGGGTGCTGCGGCCCGTACACGTCATGACGGCCAAGGCGCGGCGGATCTCCGAACGGAACCTGCACGAGCGCATCGGACAGGGCGGCCCCGACGACGAGCTGAAGGAGCTGGCCGACACGATAGACGCGCTGCTGGGGCGGTTGCAGGGGGCGTTCGACAGCCAGCGCAGGTTCATCGCCAACGCCTCGCACGAACTGCGCACCCCGCTCGCCACCCAGCGCGTCGCCATCCAGGTGGGGCTGGAGGGCGGTCGCCCGTCGGCGGAGGAACTGGCCGACACGAAGGCGACGCTGCTGGCGACCAACCGGCGCAGCGAACGGCTCATCGACGGGCTGCTGGTGCTCGCGCGCAGCGAGCGCGGCCTGGAGAGCCGCGACCGGCTGAACCTCGCGGACGTCGTCGCGGAGGAGACCGCCGCGGTGCGGGGCCGGGCGGAACGGGCCGGGGTGAAGGTGACGGTGCACTCCACGGACGCGCAGGTGTGGGGCAACCGGGTGCTGCTGGCCCAGCTGACCGGCAACCTGCTGCGCAACGCGGTCATCCACAACCACGACGGCGGCACGGTCGACGTGCGGGTGGGGCCGCGGCTGCTGACGGTGCGCAACACCGGGCCGTTCGTGGAAGCCGACGAGGTCGCCGACCTCTTCGAGCCGTTCCGGCGGGGCGACGGCCGCGACCGGCTCGGCTCGGCGGACGGCACCGGCCTGGGGCTGTCGATCGTACGGTCCATCGCGCGCGCCCACGGCGGCGCGGCGGAGGCCGCCCCCAACCCCGGGGGCGGCCTCATGGTGATGGTGCGGCTGGGCGAGACTAGCGGCCGAGAATCCCGGCGGCGCGCGCCTCGGTCAGCCACTCCGGGAACTCGATCATGAGCTCGCGGTAGAGGTCCGCGTGCGACAGCGACCGCGGGTCGAGGCCCGCGTGGAAGAACCCCGCGTTGTCGACCGCCCGCTTCTCCGGCACGGCCAGATCGTCCAGCTTCCGCAGGAAGTCGAACCCCTTCCCCGCCGGGTCGCCGAACCCCACGAACTGCCAGAAGATCGGCAGCCGCGCCGCGTCGCACAGCGCCTTCTCGGCGGCGGCCTTGCCGGTCGGTGCGCCGTCCGTCTGGAAGATCACCAGGGCGGGGTCCGTGGCCCCCGACTTCTCGTAGTGCTCCACGACGGCGTTGATCGCCCAGTGGTAGTTCGTACGCCCCATGTGCCCGAGGCCCGCGTGCAACTCGGCGATGCGGCCGGCGTAGTTGTCGAGCCCGATGTCGGCGGTGCCGTCGACGTCGGTGGAGAAGAAGACGATGGGCACGACCCCGTCGTCATCGAGGTGCGCGGACAGCCCGAGCGCCTGCTCGGCGAGGTGCTGAACGGTGCCGTCCTTGTAGTAGTTGCGCATCGACCCGGACCGGTCGAGCACGAGATAGACGGTGGCGCGCTGACCGGTGAGCCCTTGCTTTTCGAGGGCGGCTCCGGCCGCTTCGCGGAGGGGGGCGAGGGCGGGGGCGGTGGTGGGAGCTGTGGTGGGGGCGGGGGCTTCGTCTGTGCTGAGGGGTTCGGTGGGGGCGGCGGTGGCTTCGTCTGTGACGAGGGGTTCGGCGGCGGGGGTGGCGGTTTCGTCTGTGACGACGGGGCCCGCGACGGGGGCGGTGGTTTCGTCCGTGCTGAGGGGGCCCGCGGCGGGGGTGGTGGTTTCGTCTGTGACGAGGGGTTCGGCGGCGGGGGTGGCGGTTTCGTCTGTGACGACGGGGCCCGCGACGGGGGCGGTGGTTTCGTCCGTGCTGAGGGGG
>NZ_JBWKFF010000001.1:720616-810629 GCF_056434425.1 Streptomyces sp. NPDC044033
GGGCCCGCGGCGGGGGTGGTGGTTTCGTCTGTGACGAGGGGTTCCGCGGCGGGGGCGGGCTGTGGTTCTGGCGCGGGGGCCGGGTCGGGCAGCGGCGTGGGCCGCGGCTCGGGGTCGGGTACGGGCGCGGGCTGCGGGTCCGGTCCGGGCGCGGGCGTCGGCCGCGGGTCCGGCTTCGGCGTCGGGGTCGGATCAGGCACCGGGGTCGGCTCCGGGTCCGGCTTGGGCACGTCCGGCCCCGGAGCCGGGTCCGGAATCGGTGAGAGCGGCCCGGGGTCGGGCATCCGCTCGCCGGTGGTCTGGGTGGGGAACGGCGTCTTGCCGCCACTGCCGCTGCCACTGCCGCGGCCTCCGGCAGGGTTCGGCTCGTGGGCGGGGGCGGGCACGGTGGGCCCGCCGGCGTCGGTGAGCACCGTCCCGGCGGCTTCCCGACTACTGGTGCCTTCGCCGCTCACGGTTGCGGAACCGCTGTCGGTCGTTTCCGCGTGAGCGGTCAGCGAGCCCTCGGCGGCAGCCGTACCGGCGTCGGCTGTTTCGGCCGTGCCGGCAGTGTCGGTTGTGTCCGCGTGAGCGGTGGTGTTTTCGGCGGTGGCCGTATCGGCGTCGGCGGTGTCTGCGAGAGCGGTCAACGAGCCTCCGGCGGCAGCCGAACCGGCCTTGGCCGCGTCGGTGACGGTGGGGGTGGAGTCGAGTTCGTCCGCTGTTGAGGTGGTGCTTGTGGCGCTGGCCGCCGTATCGGCGTCGGCGGTGACCGCGGTAACGGTCAACGAGCTCTCGGCGGAAGCCGAATCGGCGGAGACCGTACCTGCGTCGGCCGTGTCCGTGACGGCCGCCGAAGCGGGGGCGACCACAGAAGCGTCCGAGACGGCGGCGGTGGAGCCGCGCTCGTCCGACGCCGAAGCGGGGCTCTCGGCAACGGTGCTGTCGGTCAGATAATCCGTCACCGTGGACAGGCGCGAACTGTCGGCGGAAGCCGTCTCCGCAAGGGCGGGCAACGATTCCTCGGAGCCAGCTGACTCAGCGTCAGCCACCTCCGCGACAGCGGTAAGCGTCCCTCCGGTGGTAGTCGAACCGGCGTCAGAGGTAAGCGAACCCCCGGTGGTAGCCGAACCGGCGTCAGCCGTCTCCGCGCCAGCGGTAAGCGATCCTCCGGCGCCGGCGGAACCGGTGTCAGAGGTAAGCGATCCTCCGGCGCCGGCCGAACCGGCGCCAGCGGCCACCGACCCCCCGGCGCCAGCCGAATTGGCGTCAGCCGTCTCCGTGGCAGCGGTAACCGACCCCCCGGCGGCAGCCGACCCGGTATCCGTCCCGGCCGCGCCCCGCGCGGCCTCGGCCTCGGACTCGGTAGGCGACCCGTCGTTCTGGGCGGCTTTGGACCGGCCGAACGCATTCCGCAGCAGACTCCGAATGCCCATATGGAGCAGTCCTTCACGTGTCTCGGGTGCGATTTATGTCCGTAGTGCGGGGAAAAGTCCCCGGGGAGGACGGATACGTAAGGCTAGCCGCCACCCGGCGTGTTGCGCCTTCAGACCCTCCCGAGCCGCGCCGCCGCCGCGCGCAGTGATCGGCCTCTGAAGGGCGTACCGGCCCACGGGTCGGACTTCAGACGCTCGCCGACTGTACGCAACGTCCAGCGGTCGGCGCGCAGTTCGGGGTCGTCCAGCTCGGCGGCGGCGATGGGGACGGCGACCGGGGCGCCCGGCCGGGCCCGTACTGCATACGGGGACACGGCGGTCTGCGCGTAGCCGTTGCGCTGGGTGTCCAGGTAGAGGCGGCTGCCCCGGTCGGCCTTGCGGGCCGCCGTCGTGAGCCGGTCCGGGTGGCGACGTTCCAGTTCCTCGGCGATGTCGCGGGCGAAGGCCCGTACCGTGTCGAAGTCCGACTGCCGGTCGAGCGGGGCGAGGACGTGGAGGCCGCGCGACCCCGTCGTCATGAGCCGGGTCGGCAGCCGCACCGCGTCGAGGAGTTCGCACACGCGCCGCGCGGCCCAGCGCACCGCTTCGAAGTCGCCCTCGCCAGGAGGGTCGAGGTCGAAGACGAGGACGTCGGGGTGGTCGGGCCGGTCCGCGCGGGAGAGCCAGCGGTGCGGGGTGACACACGCCTGGTCGGCGAGGTAGAGGAGCGTCGCCCGGTTGTCGCACACGACGTGCGTGACCTCGCCGCCCTCCTTGGGCAGCACCGCCCGCCGTACCCAGTCGGGGAAGTAGTCCGGCGCGTTCTTCTGCATCAGGGGTTTTCCGCCGATGCCGTCGGGGTGCCGCTCCATCATGATCGGCCGCCCGCGCAGGTGCGGCAGCATCAGCGGGGCGACCGCGCGGTAGTGGTCGGCGAGGTCGGCTTTGGTGATGCCGCCATCGCCGTCCTCGGGGAAGAGCACCTTCTCCGGCCGCTGGATCTCGACATTCCGTTTCGTGCCCACGGTGGCTACGGGTTTCCCGGCCGCCCCGATGACAAACCTGCCCCCGGGCCAGGCGAAGACTGGACCCGGGGGCGGCGTGGGTGATCGGAGTGCTGTTCGGAGTGTGGGAAGTGGTCAGTGGCGGGTCAGCGCACCGGATGCGCCTGCTGTGCCACGCTCGCCGCCGAGCTGTGGGCTGCGGCGTCGGCGTAGTGGGTCGGGGTGGCTGAAGCGGCGTGGGCGGGGGCCGCGGCCGCTTCGTGCGGGGACTGTGCCTGGTGGGCGCGGGTTGCGGCGTCCTCGTGCGGGGACTGTGCCTGGTGGGCGCGGGTTGCGGCGTCCTCGTGCGGGGACTGTGCCTGGTGGGCGCGGGTTGCGGCGTCCTCGTGCGGGGACTGTGCCTGGTGGGCGCGGGCAGCGGCGTCCTCATGCTGCACCGGCGCGGCCACCTCGGCATGGTGGGCCGGGGTCGCGGCGGTGGCGACGCCGGCGGTGCCCGCGGCGACAAGGACGGTTCCGGCGGCGAGGCCGAACAGCCTGCGCTGCTTCGGTGTGAACTTGCGGTGCTTCGACAACGGTCTTCCTCTGTCTCGGATTACGGACTCGGATCCCGAGCCCGTACTGCGGGCCCGAATAGCGAGCCCGGGCTACGGACCGACCGCGAGCCCGGACTACGGACCGGACTGCGGCCTGGACTGCGAGCTCGGGCCATGCGCCCGGGGCCACGGCCACGGGCCGACGCCTGTGGCTCGGGAGCCCTTGTGTGAGAGGAGTACGGAAGCGAGCACGGACACGTTGCACGCCGCGACGGAAAATCTCTTTCCGCCGCACCGTGCAACCTCCCCGCGCCGCTCCCCGTATATAAGGCAGGAGGAGTGCTGCGCGAGCGGAGGGGCGGAGGGCCGGCAAGGGTGAGGGAAGCGGTCCGGGAGCGGGAGTTCCGGGAGTTCGCCGAGACGCGGCAGGCGCGGCTCCGACGCAGCGCCTACCTGCTGTGCGGGGACTGGCACCAGGCCCAGGACCTGACCCAGGCCGCGCTGATGAAGCTCTACGCGGCCTGGGGCCGGGTCCGCAAGGACGGCAACGTGGACGCGTACGCGCGCACCATCCTCACCCGTACCTTCATCGACCAGCAGCGCAAGGGAGGCTGGCGCGAGGAGCCGGTGAGCGAACCGCCCGACCTGTCCGCTACCGTGCCGGACGCACCGGAGCTGCGGCTGATGATGCGCGAGGCCCTGAGGGAACTGCCGCCCCGCTACCGGGCCGTGCTGGTCCTGCGGTTCTGGGAGGACTGGACCGTGGAGCAGACCGCGCACGCGCTGCGGGTGAGCACGGGAACGGTCAAGAGCCAGAGCGCCCGCGGGCTGGCCCGGCTGCGCACGATCGTCGAGGGCATGACCAGCGAATCGGTCGGGAGGTGAGGCAGGGCATGGACGAGCACGAGGACGACGCGCTGCACGCCGCCTTCCGGGGCATCCTCGGCGCGCAGCCCGAGCCGCCCCTGCCCAGCGTCACCGACGCGGCAGTCGCCGGCGGCCGCCGCATTCGGCGACGGCGCGCGGCGCTCTCCGCGGCCGGCGTACTGGCCGTCGCGGCCGTCACGGTCACCGTGGCCGTCGGCCTGGTCCGGCCGGGCGGCGGCTCCGAACACGCCCCGCTGCCCGTCGCCCCCGCCGGGACCACGGGCCCGGCGGCGCACACGGCCCCGCCCGGCCCGAAGAACTCCGGGGAACCCGCCCACGGGGCCGCGGCGAACACCGTCCCGCCCTTCCCCGCGTACGACCCGCGCGGCGGGAAGGCGGCTTCGGGGAGCCCGAATACGGGCGGGGCCGGGGCCACCCAGTCGGCGGCGGAACGCCCCGCGACCCCCTGAGACCGAGGCCGAGGCCGAGGCCGACGGCCCGGCGCCGGTCACCGAGAGCCCTGGATACGACAGATCGCCGGACGGGTTGGTGGGCCCGGCCGGCGATCCAGTGACATGCCGTGGTGGAGTCGTGACCGCCGGTCAGGCGGACTGGCGGTGCTGCTGCTGCTCCGCGGTGGTGCGCACGCGGTCGGTGTCTGGGTGCCCCTGCGCGGTGTCCGCGGCGGGGGTGACGGTCGGGGCAGGGGCCTCGGAGGACGAGGGCTGCGACTGCGACTCGTCGGAGCGCATGGCGCGCGCCTCGGACTTCAGGATGCGCGCGGACTTGCCGAGGCCGCGGGCGATATCGGGCAGCTTCTTCGATCCGAACACCAGGAGGGCCACCACGACCAAGATGATCAGGTGCCAGGGCTCCAGTCCGTTGCGCAACACGGCGGGGTCTCGCTCTCAGCTGGGGATGCGTGGGCCTGCCCCATTATCACCTGCTTAGCGTATTGCGCGACCGAGCGGTCGATCAAGAGTGAGCAAAGCCACCCGTTCCGGCCCAGCGGTGGCGGTGGCGGCGCGGCGGGGAGAGGGTTGGACGCATCGGGACCAGGGGGCTGGGCGGAGACGAATCGGAGATCACCATGCGGGCAGTCGCGGTCACGGAATTCGGGGCGGAACCGCAGGTCATGGATCTGCCGCAGCCCGAACCCGGCCCCGGCGAGGTGCTGGTGCGCGTTGCCGTGGCGGGGCTGAACCCCATTGACTGGAAGATCGCGGACGGCATGCTGCGGGACACCGTGCGGCACGCTTTTCCGCTGGTCCTCGGCGTGGACGGGGCGGGTGAGGTAGTGGCCGTCGGGCCGGAGACCGGCCGGTTCGAACTGGGGGACCGGGTGTTCGGCCAGTTCATGCGGGTGGGCGCGGGCGGCGGCTCGTACGCGGACTTCGCGGTGGCCGCGGAGGAGGCGGTGGCCCCCGCGCCCTCGCGGGCCACGCTGATGACCGCCGCCGCGCTGCCGACGGCCGGGATGACGGCGTGGAACCTGGTCGAGGAGGCGGGCGTACGGGAGGGGAGCCGGGTGCTGATCGTCGGCGCGACGGGCGGCGTGGGTACGTTCGCGACCCAGTTCGCGGCCGGCCGCGGCGCCGAGGTGATCGTCACGGCCCGGCCGGGCGCCGCCGTCCTCATGCGCGACCTCGGCGCGGCCGAGACCGTCGACCACAGTGCGGGCCCGGTGGCCGACCAGGTACTGGCCGCGCACCCCGAGGGGGTGGACGTCGTCATCGACCTGGTCGACGACGCGGCGGCGCTGGCGGAGCTGGCCCGGATCGTACGGTCGGGCGGCACCGTCGCCTCCACCATCGGCGCGGCGGACGCGGCGGCCCTGGAACCGCACGGGGTGCGTGCCCTGAACGCCCGGAACACGCCGTCGTCGGCGCTGCTCTCCACGCTCGCCACCGAGATCGACGAGGGGCGGCTGACCGTGCTCATAGGGCACGAGACGACCCTGGAGGAGGCGCCCGCCGCCATCGCCGCGAGCAGGAGCGGCCGGGCGCGCGGCAAGACGGTCATCAGGGTGTGACCCGGGCAGCTCAGCCGCGGTCGAGCAGCGCCAGCTCCGTGCCGGCGAGCAGGAACGCCCCGACGCCGAAGTCCGCGGTGCTCCCGTAGCCGACGGGCTGGCCGGACTCGGGGCGGTCGCCGGTGCCCTGTACGTAGCCGAGGAACCCGTCGGGGTGGACGGCGGTGGCGACGAGCCCGCGCCAGGCGCGGGCGGCGACCGGCCCGAACTCGCGGGCGGGCAGGAGCCCGGCCCGCAGCGCGTACGCCGTGCCGTAGGCGAGGAAGGCCGTGCCGCTGGTCTCCGGGCCGGGGAAGTGGGCGGGGTCGGCGAGGCTGACGTTCCAGAAGCCGTCGTCGCGCTGGACGGCGCGGGCGGCGCGCAGCGTCCGCACCAGGGCCGCCCGGTACTCGGGTACGTGCGCGGCCGTGCGTGGCAGCGCCTTCAACGTCTTGACGAGCCCGCCCGCCACCCAGCCGTTGCCGCGCGACCACAGGACGGGCCGCCCGGCGGGAGAAACGATTCCACCAGGAAGGAACCGCTTGTCGCGGAACCACAGCCCGCTCCCCGCGTCCAGCAGCCCGGGGCCGCCCTCGGCCCGCGCGGTGTGCGTGTAGAGCCGGTGCAGCTTGTCCCAGTAAGGAGCGTCCCCGCGCAGCAGCCCCATCCGCGCGAAGGGCGGCATGGCCATGTGCAGCGCGTCGTCCCACCACCAGTCGTCGTCCTTGTCCGGCTGGTCCCCGCCGGCCATGCGGCGCAGCGACTCCCCGATGGCCTCGATCTGATCCGGGTCCCGGTCCGCCTCGTACAGATCGAGATACGTCTGCCCCGCGCACTGGTTGTCCGCGTGCCGGGTGGCGACGCCGCCCTTGAGCCCGTACGCGTGCTTCTCGGCCCACCCGCGCGCGTACGAGAGATAGCGGTCCTCCCCGGTCAGCCGGTACAGGGCCATCAGCCCACTGAAGAACGTGGCCCGGGCCCACCCGTTGTCCCCCGGATCGCCGTGCGCCCCGATCCAGTGATCAGCCACCCGCCGCAGAACCCCGCGGATATCCCCGTCCGCCCCCGCCCCCGCCCCTGTCCTCACCCTCACGCCTTGCGCCGCCGCCGTACCGCCGAGCGCCACAGAAGCGGCCAACGCCGCGCCGGAACCGATCAGTTGACGTCTGTCCACAGGAACACCTCACAGGTCGGGGCCCACATCCTGAAGGCGAAACCTTGACGTGTCCATGGTGCGTACGTCCGCGTCGAGCGCCGTAAGCGGTCCGAACGCCTACCGCTTCTCCGTCATCACTGCCGCGGTGTCGCTGTAGTAGGAGGTGGCGAGGGTGACGCCGGAGCGTGCGAACGCGTGCCACATCGAGGGGCGGATGTGGACCAAGTTGGTGAACACCTCCACCCGGATGCCCAGGGACACGGTGTGGCTGATGAGTTGGGGAAGGCTGGGGTGACAGGTCGGTTCTCCGCCGATGTACTGCACCGCAGTGACGCCGAGGCCGGCGGCCTGGTCCAGGAGCGTGAATCAGTCCTCGCGGGTCATGCTGCCGTGGCCCTTGGACGGCCCCGACCGGGCATAGCAGTGCATTGGGCAGGTGTTCTGGCACTGGCCGGTGATCTACAGTTTTCCGACCGTCCTTCGCGAGAAGCAGACTTGACCAGGCGCTTTGCGTGCTGGACATGTTCGCCATGTGTCCGGGCGGTGCCGTGGTGGGTGGCGTTCGACAGGCCATCGCACCGGCCGCGGACCGGGATGCTTCTCGCTACGGGCCATCACGCTATGGGGGCGTCACCGAGCTGGAGTTCGTGCACCCACTCCTGGGCTGCTGCGAGGCCGAGGGCGGTACCGACCGGTTCATACGCGAACCCGCTCCACTCCTCCAGGACTCGGGGTAGACGAGATCGACCCGTGCGACGACGCAGCGCAGCGGTTGGCCGCGGCCAGGAACCGAACTGCTGCAGCGCACGTCTCCCGCACCATGATCTCAAACGAGCGCCAAGAGCACGCGATTTCCTCCAGGCTGGTCTCGCCGTCCGCGGTGAGTGTGGATCCGTCGAAGGCCAACGACTACAACGGCTTCGCCGAGGCGTACGCGGCCGCAAACGAAACCAACCTGGTCAATGCCTACTACGAGCGGCCCGCGATGCTGGCCCTCGCTGGAGACGTGGCCGGTCGGCGGATTCTCGACGCCGGCTGCGGCTCGGGGTCGCTGTTTGCCGCGCTGCGCGACCGTGGCGCCATGGTGAGTGGCTTCGACACGAGTGCCGGGATGCTGGAGTTGGCTCGGCAGCGGCTCGGCGACGGTGCGGACCTGCGGGTGGCGGACCTGGGCAGCCCGCTTCCTTACGCTGATGACACGTTCGACGATGTAGCGGCGTCCCTGGTGCTGCACTACCTGGAGGACTGGGGGCCGGCGCTGGCCGAGCTGCGACGCATACTCAGGCCCGGCGGTCGGCTGATCGCGTCTGTCGACCATCCCTTTGCCATCAACCTCATACACCGCGAGGCCGGTCGCGAGGCCGAGTGCAACTACTTCGACACCACCAACTGGACCGTAGAGTGGACCATCGACGGTCAGACCGCCCTGGTGAGTCGCTGGACCAGGCCGCTGCACACGATGATCGAGGCTTTCACCGGGGCCGGTTTCCGGATCACGGCCATCAGCGAGCCGGATCCTGATCCCGCCGCCCGCGAGATGTTCCCCGAGGCCATCGCGGCCGAGCCGCGCTTCTTGTGCTTCCTGTTCTTCGTCCTGCAGGCCGAGTAGCAACCAGAATGACCTGACCGCTGGGAAGCGGTCAGCTGTTCTCGTCGTCGGCCGCTTTCTCGTCGGTGCTCGGGTCACGCAGCGGGCGCAGCCCGGCCGCCGGCGGGCGCATCGCCGAGGGCCGTGCCGCCGGCATGGAAGCCCTCGCGGCGTCGCAGCTCGTCGACAGCCCTTTGCTACAGATCTCCGCCCTGGAGACCCTTGTGCTCCTCGCGCTCAAGGAGGGGCGAGCGCGGTCGAGCACGCATACCGGCTCGCCACCAGTGCGGGTGCGGGACATGGCGTGCGCCTCGTGATCGCGCTCCGCGACGCCAACGTCACCACCCACATCGGAGACCTGTCCGGAGCGCGGCGCGCTCTGAGCCGTGCCGTCAGTCACCTGGGGCGCGCGGACGTGGACTCCGAGGTGCCCAACTGGGCCCGTTTCGTAGGGCCGTTCGAGGTCGACAACGCCACGGCCGACATGTACGTGCGAGCCGAACAACCCAGACGCGCCGTGCCGTTCCTGCGTGCTGCGGTACGCGGCATCGGCTGCGACTTCACCCGCAACCACGCCTCGTACCGCGTGAAGCCGGCAGGTGTACTCCTGGCCACCGGGGAAGCCGAAGAGGCGTGTGCCGAGATGGGCGTCGCCCTTGACGCCTTCGGCGGCATCGCCTCGCCGCGACTGCTGGGAGGGATCGGAGAGTTCCGGCGGGCCGCCGCCCGGGTCGACAGCGCGGCGGCCCGCGATTGCGGCGAGCGCATCCGCGAGATCGTCCGAGGAGGCACCACGTGACCCGACAGGGAACCTTCACCGTTGAGCAGCTGGACGGACCGGCCACGGTGCGGGTCATGGACGCGTTCAGGCTGGTCTACGCCGAGGCGTTCGCCGAGCCGCCTTACGGCGAGACCGAGGAGGACATCGCCGCGACGTTCCGGCGCATCCGGTCCCAGGCCCGCAAGGGCGGGTTCCGTGCCGCTCTGGCCCGTGTGGAGGACGGCACACCGGTCGGCATGGTGTACGGCTATCCCCTCGGCCCCGCCACCGGCTGGTGGGGTCGGCTCACCGAACCCGTACCCGACGACATGCGCCGCGAGGACGGTCGCCGAACCTTCGGCCTCATGGAGCTCGCGGTACGCGAGCCTTGGCGCCGACGGGGCGTCGCGCGCCGGCTGCACGGGGCCGTACTCGACAGCACCGGCGTCGAGCGCGTACTGCTCAACGCCCATCCGGACGGCGCGGCGGCACAGGCCGCCTACCGCGCGTGGGGATACCGCAAAGTCGGGGAGGCGCGCCCGTGGGAGGGCGCGGACCTCCATGACGTGCTGCTGCTCGAACTGGGCCGGGCCGCCTTGTAGCGGAGGCGGCCCGACCCGGCGGTGCACGGCACGAGCCGGGCGCAGGTGAGCCGCTGCCCGTACGGGCCGGGCGGTGAACAGCCCAGACCCCGGCACCATCCTGACGTAGCGTCAGGTCAGCCCGCCCCGCAAATGCGTCAGCACAGCCAGCACCCGCCGGTTGCCCTCCGCCGGGTCGAGGTCCAGTTTCATGAAGATGTTGCCGGAGTGCTTGACCACGGACGCCTCGGTGACGCCCAGCCGCTGGGCGATCGTCTGGTTGTTGAGGCCCTCCGCCATCAGCGTCAAAACCTCCCGCTCCCGGGGTGTGAGCCGACCCAGCGGACGGGCCGCGGTCCGCTGCACGAGCAGCGTGCGCACCACCTCCGGGTCGATGACGGTCTCACCGGACGCGACCCGCCGGATGGCTTCGAGGAACTCCGAGACCTCGCCCACCCGGTCCTTGAGCAGATAGCCGAGCCCCGCCGCCCCCGGCTGCCCCGCCGCCCCCGGGCCGTCCCCGCCCAGGAGCTGCGTCGCGTAGGCGGTGGCGACGTACTGGGAGAGTACGAGCACCGGCAGCGCCGGGTGGCGGGAGCGGATCTCCAGCGCCGCCCGCAGCCCCTCGTCGCGCTGTCCGGGCGGCATCCGGACGTCCGTGATCACGAGGTCGGGCAGCTCGTCGCCGGGCTGTTCGGGCTCCACCGCGCGCGCCAGCGCCTCGGCGTCGCCCACCGCCGCCGTCACCCGGTGCCCGCCCCGGGTCAGCAGCTCGACGAGCCCGGCCCGCAGCAGCACGGAGTCCTCGGCCAGCACTACGCGGAGCACGGCACCTCCGCGCGCAACTCGGTCGGACCGCCCACCGGACTGGACACCATGAGCCTGCCTTTCAGGATCGCCATGCGGTCGGCCAGGCCCTGAAGGCCCGTGCCGTCGGACGGGACCGCCCCGCCGCGGCCATTGTCGGTGACCGACAGGACGAGCCTGCCGTGCCGGACCCGGCCGGCGACGGTGATCCCGGAGGCGCCGCTGTGCTTGGCGGCGTTGGCCAGCGCCTCGGTGACCGTGAAGTACGCGACCGTCTCCACCGCGCCCGGCAGCCGCCCCGGCAGCTCGATGTCGACGCTGACGGGGATCGGGCTGCGCAGCGCGACCTCCGCCACGGCCGCGTCCAGGCCGTGGTCGGTGAGGACCTGCGGGTGGATGCCGCGTACCAGGTCGCGCAGTTGGGAGAGGGCGAGGCGGGCCTCGCCGCGGGCCCGGACCACGAGGCCGGCGGCGGGGGAGGCGGTGTCGCTCAGCTCCATCTCGGCGAGCCCCAGCGTCATGGAGAGCGCTACGAGCTGCTGTTGGGCCCCGTCGTGCAGATCGCGTTCGATGCGCCGCCGCTCGGCCTCGAAGGCGTCCGCCAGCCGGGCCCGGGAGCGCGTCAGCTCCACCACGCGCCGTTCCTCGCCCCGGCCCGACAGCAGGAACTCCGCCGTCCTGACCTGCGCCCCGGCCAGCAGCCCCGCGGCGTACGCGCACACCGCGAGCCCGACGAGGCCGACGGCGGTGGCGGGCAGCGCCTCCAGCGGGCCGTCGACCGGCCGGCCGGAAAAGACCATGACGGGGTCGGGCGCGACGGCCAGGACGAGGAGGGGCGCCACGGTCAGGATGCCGGAGAACAGCAGCATCAGCGCGATGCCGAAACCGGAGCCCGCGAAGACGACGCCGAACACGACGGTGTACGCCAGCTCGCGCCAGGTCGCCCGTTCCCGCAGCCGGCCGCGCAGCCGCACGCCGCCGCCCGCGCCCCGCAGCCGCGCGTGCGGGTTCGGCAGCGGCACCGGTTCGACCAGCCGCAGCCGGCGGCGCTCCATGGCGGCGACCGGAATGCCGAACAGCGCGGCGAGCACCAGCGCGACCAGGCCCACGCCGACGATGGAGAAGAGCACCCCGAGGGCGACGAGTACCGCCAGCGCGAACAGGGCGCTGGTGCCGATGACCGCGCCGCTGAGCGCGTACGCCCAGCAGCGCCACGGCCAGAGGGAGAGCAGGAAGCGGTGGGGGCGGCGCCGCATCGCCTGCCATACGGCGATGGTCCGCTCCGTGCTCTGGGGACCCTGTGAGTTCGCCATGCGGACCATTAATCCATGCGGCGGGGGAGGAGTCGGTAGGGGAAACCCGACCACCCCACACCCGACCACCCCACACCCGACCACCCCACACCCGGGGGCCACCGGCGGCAGGGCCCCGCCTCGGACGGCCGGGCCCGCCTCGGACGGCCGGGCCCGCCTCAGACGGCCGGCCTCCGCCCCGGCGAACCGGGCCCCCGCCCCGGCAAACCGGCCCTCCACTCCGGCAAACCGAGCCCCCCGCCCGCCGCAGCGCGCCGTCAGCCCCGCTGTATCCCCGTCATCGGCAGCGCCCGCCGGATCTTCACGTACCGCGGCTTGCTCCGCAGGTACTGGCGGAGCCGCTCGGCCGGGCGCGGCAGCACCACGAACGCCTCGGCCTGCATGCAGGCCCAGCTGATGCGCGGCAGGTCGCGGCTGGTCGGGTAGACCACGAAGCGCGGTTCCCACACCGGCTGGAACTTCGCGTTGAAGCGGTACAGCGACTCGATCTGGAACCAGCGGGAGGAGAACACCAGCAGCCGGTGCCACACCCGCAGCACCGGGCCCGCGCCCAGCTTCTCGCCGCGGGCGAGGGCGGCCCGGAAGACGGCGAAGTTGAGCGAGACCTTGTTGACGCCGAGGCCGGGCGCGGCCTTCAGCGCGGCGACGATCAGCAGTTCGTTGAGGCCGGGTTCGGCCGTGCGGTCGCGGCGCATCAGGTCGAGGGAGATGCCGTCCGGCCCCCACGGCACGAAGTGCAGCAGGGCCCGTACGCGGTCCTCGCCGTTCTCGTCCGGCTGGTGGGCGGTGACGACGACGCAGTCGCCGTCGCCCGGGGCGCCGAAGCGGCCGAGCGCCATGGAGAAGCCGCGCTCGGTGGCGCTGCCGCGCCAGGCGGCGGCGTCCTCGCGGAGCTTCTTCTTCTCCTCGGCGGGCAGGTCCCGTACGCGCCTGACCTGGCAGGAGTAGCCGGCCCGCTCGATGCGGTTGACCATCTGGCGCACGTTGCGCATGGTGCGCCCGGAGAGGCTGAACGCCTTGGTGTCCACGATGGCCTCGTCGCCCAGCTCCAGCGCGTGCAGGCCGCCCTCGCGGGTCCAGACCTGGCCGCCGAGCTCGCTGCACCCCATGACGCCGGGCGTCCAGGCGTGCTTGGCGCACTGGTCCATGAACTCCTTGATGGCGCCGGGCCACGCCTCGTAGTCGCCGATGGGGTCGCCGCTGGCCAGGGCCACGCCGGAGACGACGCGGTAGGCGATGGCGGCCTTGCCGGTGGGGGACCACATGACGCTCTTGTCACGCCGGAGCGCGAAGTAGCCGAGCGAGTCGCGGGCGCCGTCCTTGTCGAGCAGGGCGCGCAGCTTCTCCTCGCCGTCCTCCGGGTCCGGCAGGCCGTGCCGGGCGGGGCGCAGCGCGAGGTAGGCGGTGGTGCAGGCGGTGACCAGGCCGAGGGCGAGGAGGGAGAAGGAGACCAGGTCGGCGACGCGTTCGCTGCTGTACTTGATGGGGCCGTCCAGGCCGGCCATGCCGTACAGGACCTCCTGCAGCCGGTCGGCGAAGCCGATGCCGCCGCCGCTCTCCTCGTGCGCCCGTACGCCCACGATCGCGAGCCCTAGGCCGGTGCTGCACAGGCCGAGCAGGATGAAGTTCCCGACGGCGCGGATGCGGGTGCGGGGGTCGCCGAGCGCGTAGAACTCCTTGCGGTACGCGATCAGCACCCCGCACAGGGCGGCCGAGACAACGGCGGCAACGATTTCGTGATGGCGCAGCGACTGGATGACCGCGCAGGGTCCGAGCAGCACCACGGCGGCTCGCCAGGCGCGTAGCTTACGGCGGGCGAGGCCGCGCGCGAGCATGACGAGGAGGATGCCCGCGGCGAGCGAGGTGGCCCGCGCGAGGGAATCGGGGAACCCCGGGACATAATGGGTGATTCGGGCTATCCGGCCTTCGCGCATCCCCGGCCTGATGGCCGAGGCGATGTCGAGGAGGCCGATGAGCAGGCAGGTGTAACCGGCTACTGAGGCGACTCGTTGTCTCACAGCGGCTCAGCGTATGAGCAGTTGGACAACGGCTCGGGAAGAGAAGGATAAGAGCAGGGTAAGAACAGGGTGCTGAGCAACCCCGCCGGTCGTATCCCGCCTCTTCTCCGGTGAGCAATACCGGAACCGAACATGAGTACCCACATCCGGGGGCAGGGAGTTGAGGGGCATATGGGGCTGACCAGTCGGTCACTCTTGTACACGGTGGTTTTCGTCGCCGTGCTGTGTGTGGGTCTCACGGTGTGGCTGTGGCCGCGCCTGGCAAAGCGCGGGGCGCTGCCCGTAGCGGGCCGACTGGGGTCGATCGCGGTGACACAGGTGGCCGTCGTGGCCGCTTTCATGCTCGCCGTCAACGCCAATTTCGAGTTCTACGGCACCTGGAACGAGCTGTTCGGCAAGTACGACAAGGCCCCCGTCAACGTCACCCACCTGGGCAAGGGCGGCCCGTACGCGACCGTCGGCGCGACCAAGGACGGGCTGGTGCAGCCGGCCGGGGCGCAGGGCCTGGACAAGATAAAGGGAATCCCGCACGGCCCCGCCGAGAAGGTCGGCAAGGTCCAGTCGGTGAAGATCCTGGGCCGCCGGTCGCACGCCATCAACCCGGCGTTCGTCTACCTGCCGCCGCAGTATTTCCAGAAGCAGTTCCAGCGCCAGCGATTCCCCGTGGCGGTCGTCATCAGCGGCTATCCCGGCGGCATCATGAACCTCGCCCAGCACCTTGAGGTGCCGCAGACCGCGTCGAAGCTCATCGGCGAGAACAAGATGCAGCCAACGGTGATAGTGATGATCCGCCCCACCATCGCCCCGCCGCGCGACACCGAGTGCGTGGACGTGCCTGGCGGCCCGCAGGCCGAGACCTTCTTCACCAAGGACCTGCCCGAGGCGCTCAAGCAGACCTACCGGGTCGGCCACGACCCCAGCGCCTGGGGCGCGATGGGCTACTCCTCCGGTGGTTCCTGCGCCCTCCAGCTCGCGATGCGCGAGCCCGGCGTCTACCCGGCGGCGGCCTCCCTGTCCGGCGACTACAAGATCGCCAACGACCTCACCACCGGCAACCTCTTCGGCACCGGCCCGGACGCCAAGAAGAAGGAGCACGAGCACGACCTGATCTGGCGGCTGAAGAACATGCCCGTGCCGCACGTCTCGGTGCTGGTCACCAGCAGCAAGAAGGGCGAGAAGAACTACGGCGAGACGGTGAAGTTCCTCCAGGCCGTCAAGGCGCCGATGAACAAGTCGTCGATCATCCTGGGCGAGGGCAGCCACCACTTCACCACCTGGCGGCGCGAGATCGGCCCGGCGCTGGAGTGGATGGGCCAGCAGCTGACCTTCCCGCAGGACGTCGTCAACAACGCCCCGAAGAAGCAGCAGCAGCCGACCAAGGGCCCGAGCGCCCCGCCGGGGGCGTGACCGTACCTGTACGAGCCGTACCCGTACGAGGTCCGTACGAGCAGAACGGCCAGGCCGCGGCGGCGATCACCGCCTTGAGGACGTCCGCGGCCTGGGCGTGGGTGATACGGCGACGTCGGGTGGCAGGGGCTACAGCAGGTGGTCGGCCTTGCCGGCCTTGATGTCGGTGATGAGGGTGCGCAGGGCTTCCAGGGAGTCGGTGAGGTAGCGGTCCTCTTGGCCGGCGACGGATATGTAGCCGTTGCCGTCGGCGTCCGTACCGAGGCGGAAGCAGGAGTTGCCCTCGCCGCAGAAGGGGGCGTCCCAGGTGATGTCAGCCATTCGGCTTCTCCTCAAGGTTGTCGGGCGATCTGGCGGATGAAGTCGCGGGACCGCTCCGGGGGCAGTGCCAAGCTTTCCCAAGCTGGCCGTCCCGCAGGACCTGTATGAGCCGTACCCGTACGAGGCCCGTACGAGGCCCGTACGAGGCCCGTACGAGGCCCGTACGAGGCCCGTACGAGCAGAACGGCCGGGCCGCGGTGGCGATCACTGCCTTGAGGGCGCCCCGCGGCCTGGGCGTGGGTGATACGACGGCGTCGGGTGGCAGGGGCTACAGCAGGTGGTCGGCTTTGCCGGCCTTGATGTCGGTGATGAGGGTGCGCAGGGCTTCCAGGGAGTCGGTGAGGTAGCGATCCTCTTGGCCGGCGACGGATATGTAGCCGTTGCCGTCGGCGTCCGTACCGAGGCGGAAGCAGTTGCTCGCATCCTGGCAGAAGGGTGCTTCCCAGGTGATGTCAGGCACGGTCAACTCTCCTAAATGCTCTGTGAAATGGTGTGCATGAGATCGAGGGTCTCCTTGGGTGGAAGCGCGATCCTCTGCATCTCGTCAAGTTGCAACCGGTACTTGCACAGGTGGGCTCCGGAATGCAGGAATTCTCCCGCCGTCGTGCGATCCAGCTGCACGGTGTCCAGCGGGGGCACCTGGCCGAGGGCGTACAGGATCGCCTGCCCCGAACCGGGGAACGCTCCGGCCGAGAACGGGATGGCCTGGATCGTGACGTTGTTACGGTCTGCGGCTGCCATGAGGTGACCGAGCTGGGTTCGTAGCACCCCGCGTCCGCCGACTTCGATGCGCAGGGCGGCTTCGTGGATGATCACGGCGTAGTCCGGAGCTCCGGGCCTGTCGATGGCTTGGTGCCGTTGCACGCGGTGGGCCACTCTCGCCTCGAACTCCTCGGCGGGCAGCGGCGGGATAGCGGCATGGAAGAGAGCGCGCGAGTACGCCTCGGTCTGCAACTGCCCCGGCAGGTGCGTCATCGTGCTGACACGCAAGCCCTGGGCGTGCCACTCCAACTCGGCGATGTCCAGGAATGTCGCGGGTAGGAGGCCGCGGTACGTCTCCCACCAGCCGACCGCGCGGTCGCCGCACATGGCGACCAGCGCATCCACCAGGGCCTGGTCCGTGCACTCATACCGGAAGGCGATGCGCCGGACACGCTCCGGGCTGGCGCCGTGGCGTCCCGCCTCGGTGCTGGTGATCACGGTCCGCTTCGTGTCCAGCAGCACGGCGGCCTGTTCGGTGGACAGCCCTGCCCCTTCCCGTAGCTTGCGAAGCTCCGCGCCCAGACGCTGCTGGCGTGCGGTCGGATTACTCCTCGGCGGCATGCGTTCCCTCTCATCGCGTGCGGCTGCGTTTGTCGTGAAGCGAAGTGCGGTCCAGCGGACCTCCGAAGCTTAGTAGCATATGTACCCCCGTTGCTCTACTGTGAGTATCGCGCAAGCTACACACCGCAATGCCGGAAGCGCACCGCGCGAGCATGCCCGTCCGCCCTGGGACGGGTGTGCACGCGGCCAGGGCGGTAGGCCACCGGCGACCCCAACCCCTTCACACAGCCGTGGAGTTCGCCATGCCCGAGATTCCCCTCGTACCTGCCCACTGGCGTTTCCCCGCCCACCCCGCCTCCGTACGGCGGGCCCGGCACGCCGTCGCCGCATCGCTGCCGGACGTCCTCCGTCCCCGCCTCGGCGACGATCTGACCCTGTTGACCTCGGAGTTGGTCACCAACGCCATTCGGTACGGCGCGTGCCGGGCGGACGAGGAACTCATCGAACTCGTCCTGTGGCCCGCCGACGGACACTACTGGCTCGCCGTCTCCGACCCGGGTACCGGTAAGCCGGCACTGGCCCGCCCGGACGCGGACTCCGAGAGCGGCCGGGGGCTGATCCTTGTCGACAGCCTCGCCACCGCCTGGGCCGTGCGGCCCCGTGCCACGTGCGGGACGTCCGTGATCGCGGGCCTCTCCTGCCAGCGGAGCGGTTGACCCGGCGGAACGATCGGCGCGTACGGACCGGGCTGTACGGACGCCCGTACGGCCCGGCGCCCGCGCTCCGCCTACGTGACCGGCGACCTCAGCTGCTGCCCCAGCCAGTTGAACGCGGCCGGGTACATCTTCTTCCACGTGTTGTAGTTGTGGCCGCCGCTGTCGACGAGCATCGTCTTGACCTTGACCCTGCTGCCCTCCGCCGCCTTGCTGAACTGCTCGATGTACTTCACCGGGCTGTCCGGGTCCTGCCGCGACGTGGCGAGGAACAGCGAGACGTCGGCCTTGGAGTGGCGCACCAGATAGGTCGGGCTGTTGCGCTCGCGCAGCACCGGGTCGGGGATGACGTCCGGGTCGCCGGTCAGCGGGTCCGGGTCGAGGGCGACCCCGGCGCCGAAGATCTTCGGGTACTGGAGCGGCAGCTTGGCCGCGCAGTACGCGCCGGTGGAGATGCCCGCCAGGCCCCAGCTCTTGGCCCCGGCCGCGGTGCGGAAGTGGTGGCGCACCAGCTCCGGCACGTCGTCGGTGAGCCAGGTGGCGACCTTGCGGCCGGGGGTGTTGGAGCAGTCCGTGTCGACGCCGCCCGGGTTGACGATCGGGAGCACGAGGATGGCCGGCTTGGCGATGTCCTCCTTGATCAGCTTGTCGAACGCCTTGGGCATCCCGCCGTGCTCCAGCCAGGACTGCGGGGAGCCGGGCACGCCGTGCAGCAGCATCACGACGGGGAACCGGGTCTTGCGGTACTCGGGCTTGTCGTACTGCGGCGGGGTCCAGATCATGACCTGGCCGGAGAGCTTGGAGTGCGCCCCGTGGAAGTAGGTGTCCTGCATCCGGCTGTCGCCGTGGATGAACTTGGCGCGCTGCGGCGGCGGGCCGGGCATGGCCACCGGGGCGCTGCCGTCGTCCGTGCCGAGCAGGTCGTCCCAGGACGCGTACAGCCCGTAGCTCTGGTTGATCCAGACCGCTACCACGGAGATCGCGGTGAGCTGGCAGAGCGCGATCATCACGACGCGGGAGAGCCAGCGCAGCGGGCGCGGGCCGGGGATCTTCGACCAGAGCAGCAGGGTGGCCAGGACGGCCAGCACGGTCGCCAGGATCAACACCACGAAGAAGGGTGTTCCGGTCAGACTCATCCCGCGAGCTCTCCTCTGCTCGGCTGCCCGGCTCCTCCGCCGGTCGGCTCCAAATGACCATAATCGCCGCATATGGCATATGACGGCTGGGTTGGCCGCTCCCGGCGGACAAGACGAGAGCACCCCGCCGCGCGTTCCAGCAACGCGGTCGTCGATAATCACAGCCAGGCCCATAACGGGTCATTCACCGCGAACCGTTGATTCATAGAGTTTCGGGGAGATGGGGAGATGACAGTGAGTAACGCCGCAGCGGGACGGATCGTCGTCGGTGTCGACGGGGGCGAGCCCTCGAAGCGGGCCCTGCGCTGGGCCGCCCGGCAGGCGTCGCTGACCGGCGCCGGACTTCAGGCCGTGATCGCCTGGGAGTCGCTGACCAGCTGGTCCTGGGCAGGCGTCATGCCGGTGATGCCCGAGGCGTACGTACCGGAGGAGGTCGGCGACCGGGCGCTCGCCGACGCCATCGAGGAGACCTTCGGCGGCGAGCCGCCCGTGGCGATCGAGCGCTGCGTGATCGTGGGCAACCCGGCGGACGTACTGCTGGAGGCCGCCGAGGGCGCCGAGCTGGTGGTGGTCGGCGACCGCGGGCGGGCCGGTTTCCGGGCGGCGCTGCTCGGTTCCGTCAGCCACCACGTCACCCAGCACGCGCCGTGCCCGGTGGTCGTCGTGCGCGGCGCGGAGGGCGCCACGGACGCCGCGGAACCGGGTCAGAGCGCGTGACCAGCGGAAAAACGGAGTAAAAGTACCGTCACGGCCGGGTGGGCGGAGGTTATCGGGCGTCTCAACGATGTCTGGAAATGCCCGCTTTACCCGGCCGTTCTGCATAGATTCCGCAGTTGCGAGTCGTTTGCAACAGGGTGTTGAGCCTTCTACCGTCCCGACGGGGGCCGGGTCGAGGAAGGCTGCTTCATGAGCGATACAGCAGGTCACAGCGCGGCGGAGGGCCGGACGGCCGGGACGGCCCGAATGGCCCGGATACGCGGTTCCATGACGCCGAAGGAGTGGCGGCACGTCTTCGGCATGGTCGGCTTCATCGCCCTCCTGCACGTCGTCGGCTGGTTCACGCTCATCGCGCTCATCGCCCCGCACCACTATGCCGTCGGCGGCTCGGTCTTCGGCGTCGGCATGGGCGTCACCGCGTACACGCTCGGCATGCGGCACGCCTTCGACGCCGACCACATCGCGGCCATCGACAACACCACCCGCAAGCTCATGGCCGACGGCAAGCGCCCGCTCTCCGTCGGCTTCTGGTTCTCGCTCGGCCACTCCTCCGTGGTCTTCGCGCTCTGCCTGCTGCTCTCCTTCGGCGTACGGGCGCTGGCCGGGCAGGTGGAGAGCGACTCCTCCACCCTCCAGAACTCCGCCGGACTCGTCGGCACCCTGGTCTCCGGCTGCTTCCTGCTGCTCATCGCCGCGATCAACGTCGCCGTGCTGCTGGGCATCGTGAAGGTGTTCCGCCGGATGCGGCAGGGCGACTACGACGAGGCCGAGCTGGAGGAGCAGCTCAACAAGCGCGGCTTCATGAACCGGATTCTGGGCCGCGCCACCAAGGCCGTCCGCAAGCCCGGCCACATGTATCCGATCGGCTTCCTCTTCGGCCTCGGCTTCGACACCGCCACCGAGGTGTCGCTGCTCGTCCTGGCCGGCGGCGCGTCCGCCTTCAACCTGCCCTGGTACGCGATCCTGACGCTGCCCGTGCTGTTCGCGGCCGGGATGTGCCTGCTGGACACCATCGACGGCTCGTTCATGAACTTCGCCTACGACTGGGCGTTCTCCCGGCCGGTCCGCAAGGTCTACTACAACCTCACCATCACCGGTCTCTCGGTCGCCGTGGCCGTCATCATCGGCGGCATCGAGCTGGTCTCGATCCTCTCCGACCAGCTCGGCTGGGACACCGGGATCATCGGCTGGATCGGCTCCCTGGATCTGAATTCGGTCGGATTCGTCATCGTCGGCCTCTTCGCCGCCGTCTGGCTCGTGGCCCTGGCCATCTGGCGATTCGGCCGCATCGAGGAGAAGTGGTCCGCCGGAGTCCGGCCGGCCGCGGCGGAGCGCGGACAGTAGCAGGGTCGTCGGCGTCTCCTGGCCCCGCGCAATGCCCGCGCAATGCCGGTGCGGGGTAAAGGGCCCGAAGGAGTGAATGCCCGGAACTTCTCTAAAGGGCCGGAGTTATTCAGTTCGCTTTCCCAGTAGGGGCGCTTCACGACGATCGAAAGGCATAGACGTGCTTAAGAAGGTACTCGCCACGGCAGCCCTGACGGTTTCCGCGGTCGGCACCATCGCCGGCCCCGCGATGGCGGTCGGCAACGACGACGACCTCAACAACGGCAACGCCGCGGAGTCCGCCTACGGCAACACGCACACCGGCGGCAAGGAGAGCCCGCAGATGAGCCTGATCCAGGGCACGCTCAACAAGCCCTGCCTCGGCATCGGCAAGCTCGGCGTCCAGTCGGTCCTCGCCCTGATCAACGTCGGCGTCCAGGACGTGCCGATCCTCACGTCGCAGCAGCAGCAGCAGTGCGCCGACAACTCCTCCATCCGGGACGGCGACGACCAGCTGTCGCACATCCTCGACGAGATCCCGGTGCTGTCCGGCAACGGCTCCGCCAACGGCCGCTGACCCATACGGCCGAGTCCGGTATTCCTCCCTGCGGCGGGTGTGCAGCCCCGCCGCAGGGGGGTTTTCGTATTTCCGGAATTGTCGGGCCCGATAGGCCACATGAGTGAAGTGTAATAACCTTCTCGGACTTTTCGAGTTGGGCAGGTAGCTCTCTATTCACCGACCCAGAGCGAAGGAATACATCGTGATCAAGAAGGTACTCGCCACGGCGGCCCTGACGGTTTCCGCGGTCGGCTCCATCGCGGGCCCCGCGATGGCGGTCGCCAACGATGACGACGTCAACAACGGCAACGCCGCCTCCCAGAGCTACGGCAACACCCACACCGGCGGCTACATGAGCCCGCAGATCGGCCTGATCCAGGGCTCCCTCAACAAGCCCTGCATCGGCCTCGGCAAGCTCGGCGCCCAGTCGCTCATCGGCCTGATCAACGTCGGCGTCCAGGACGTGCCGATCCTCTCCTCGCAGCAGCAGCAGTCCTGTGTCGAGAACTCCTCGATCAAGGACGGCGACGACGCCCTGTCGCACATCCTCAGCGAGGTCCCGGTGCTGTCCGGCAACGGTTCGGCCAACCACTGACCGCACGACGGAGCCCGTAGCAGCTCTGTGGTCACCGGGCCCCCGGTCGCCGCGTCCCACCGGACGCCGCGGCCGGGGGCCCGTCGGTGCTCCGGGCGGCCCCTCCGCCGGGCCCGTTATGCATCGTGATGTCGGAGCTATTGAAAAGTTGCGGGGTACACGATGATCTTGGCCCCATGACGACGAACCGACATGCGCCGGACATCCTCTCCCCGGAGTTCGCCGCGGATCCGTACAGCGCGTACCGCATCATGCGGGATGAATTCCCGCTGATCCGGCACGAGGCCATGCAGAGTTACATCGTCTCCCGGTACGAGGACGTGGAGCGGGCCTTCAAGGACCCCGCCTTCACCACCGACAACTACGACTGGCAGCTGGAGCCCGCGCACGGCCGCACCATCCTCCAGATGAGCGGCCGCGAACACGCCGTCCGCCGCGCCCTGGTGGCCCCGGCCTTCCGCGGCAACGCCCTCCAGGACCACTTCATGCCGGTCATCGAGCGCAACGCCCGTACCCTCATCGACGGCTTCCGGCACACCGGCCGGGCCGACCTCGTCGCCGACTTCGCGACCCGCTTCCCCGTCAACGTCATCGTCGACATGCTCGGCCTCGACCAGGGCGAGTACGAGCGGTTCCACCGCTGGTACACGGCGATCATCGGCTTCCTCGGCAACCTCTCCCAGGACCCCGAGGTGGCCGCGGCGGGCGTCCGCACCCGCGAGGAGTTCGCCGCCTACATGCTGCCCGTCATCCGCGAACGCCGCACCGCCCTCGGCGACGACCTGCTCTCCACGCTCTGCGCGGCGGAGATCGACGGCACCAGGATGAGCGACGAGGACATCAAGTCGTTCTGCAGCCTGCTGCTCACCGCGGGCGGCGAGACCACCGACAAGGCCCTCGCCGGCATCGTCCACAATTTGCTGGAGAACCCCGAGCAGCTCGCCGCCGTACGCGCGGACCACTCCCTGATCCCGCTGGCCTTCGCCGAGACCCTGCGCTACACGCCCCCGGTGCACATGATCATGCGTCAGGTCTCCGAGGACGTCGAGATCGGCGGCGGCACGGTCCCCGCGGGCTCCACGGTCACCTGCCTGATCGGCGCGGCCGGCCGGGACGAGCGCCGGTACGCCGACCCCGACGCCTTCGACATCTTCCGCACCGACCTGAGCGCGAAGAACGCCTTCTCGGCCGCGGCCGACCACCTCGCCTTCGCCCTCGGCCGGCACTTCTGCGTGGGCGCCCTGCTCGCCAAGGCCGAGGTGGAGACCGGCATCGGCCTGCTCCTCGACGCCATGCCCGACCTCGCCCTGGCGGAGAGCTTCCGCCCGGCCGAGCAGGGCCTGTTCACCCGCGGCCTCGGGGCCCTGCCGGTGACCTTCACGCCCAGCACGTAGCGGACGCGCCCGGATCAGCCCCCGCTTCCCGGCACGTAGGCGGGGGCGCATCCGGCCGGGCCGGGGTCAGCCCATGCTTCCCGGCACGTAAGCGGGGGTGAACCCGACCGGCAGCGCCGCCAGCCCGCGCATCCACACCGACGGCCGCCACACCAGTTCCCGCGCCTCGACCGCCAGCAGCACGTCCGGCAGCCGGTCCAGCAGGATCTCGACGGCCGCCTTGGCGATCACCTCGGCGATCTCCGGCGCGGGATACGGGCACGAGTGCTCGCCGTGGCTGAAGGACATATGGGCCTGATTGCCCTCGGAACCGGCGTACGAGTCCGGCCGCACCTGCGGGTCGTTGTTCGCGGCGGCCAGCCCGAGTACGAGCAGGTCCCCGGTACGGATGCGCTGGCCGCCCAGCTGGGTGTCGCGGGTGGCCCAGCGGCCGATGAAGTTCTGCGTGGGCGTGTCCTCCCACAGCACCTCGTTGAGCGCCTGCCCGACGCTGCGCCGGCCGCCCGCCAGCGTCACCGCGAACCGGTCGTCGGTGAGCATCAGCCGCAGCGTGTTGCCGATCCAGTTCGCCGTGGGCTGCTGGGCGGCGGCCATCACCACGAGCAGATCGATGACGATCTCCTCCACGGCCAGCCCCGCCGCGTGCCCCAGCAGCCTTGAGGGCACGTCCGGCCCCGGGTGCACCCGCTTGTCCTGCACGAGGCGCCCCATCCGGGCCGCGACCCGCTGGTGCGCCTCGATGGCCCCCTCGGTCTCGTCGAGCGAGTCGGCGATGTCCCGCACCAGCGGGGGGATCTCGGAGTCCGGCAGACCGAACAGCTCGGCGACGACCAGCAGCGGCATCCGGAACGCGAAGTCCGCCATCAGATCCGCCTCGCCGCGCCCGGCGAACGCGTCGATCAGCGAGTCGGCGACCCGCTCGCAGATCTGCCGCAGCTCGAACTGGTCGACGGCGGCCAGCGCGTCGCTGATCGCCCCCGCCCGCCGCCGGTGCTCCGGCCCCTCGGCGAACATCACCGACGGCTGGTACCCGACGTACGGCATGAGCGGCCAGTCGGCCGGGATGCGGTTCCACGCGTGCCAGCGCCGGGAGTCGCGGGCGAACAGCTGCGAATCGCCGGCGACCTGGTGCACCTCCCGGTACCCGAGCACGAACCAGGCGGGGATGCCGCCGTCCAGCAGGATCGGCGCGACCGGCCCGTGGTCGCGGCGCAGCTCCCGGTACAGCCGCGCCGGATCGCTCTGGAACCCCTCCCCGTACAGGGGCACGGCCCCTTGGTGCGCGGGGCAGCCGGGAGGCGGGGCGACGGCGTCGGGCGAGGGGGGCTGGTACGTCACGGTGTGATCTCCCGGGCGGACAGGGCGTAGAGGTGGTTGACGAGCGCGATCAGGACCTTCTTGCAGGAGTCGCGGTCGCGCGCGTCGCAGTCGATCAGGGGCACGTCGGGGGACAGGTCGAGCGCCTCCCGTACCTGCTCCAGCGTGTGGTGCGGGCCGCCGAAGTCGTTGCGGGCCACGATGAACGGCATCCGGTGGTGCTCCAGGCGGTCGATCGCGTACCAGGAGTCGTCCAGGCGCCGGGTGTCGACGAGGACCACCGCGCCCAGCGTCCCGGAGAACAGCCGGTCCCACAGGAACCAGAAGCGCTCCTGGCCCGGCGCGCCGAAGAGATACAGCACGGCCTGGTCGTTGATGCTGATGCGGCCGAAGTCGAAGGCGACGGTGGTGGTGGACTTGGACTCCACGCCCGAGGGGTCGTCGACGCCGATGCCCGCCCGCGTCATCGTCTCCTCGGTGTTGAGCGGGCGTATCTCGCTGACGGAGCGGACCATCGTGGTCTTGCCGACGCCGAAGCCGCCGACTATCACGATCTTCAGGCCGTTGTCCGCGGTACTCCGCAGATGGTCGCGGCCGGCGGTCGGCTCAGAGACGGTGGAGTGCAACGAGCACCTCCTTCAACAGGTCTGGGTCGGGGAGCTGGGCCGCGGCCGGGGCCGAACGCGGATGGCGCGCGGTGATCCGGCCCCCGTCGAGCAGGTCGCAGAGCAGGATCTTGACGATGCTGACCGGCAGCCGCAGCTCCGCGGAGATCTCCACGACCGCCACCGGGTACTGGCACATGGCGAGGATCCGGGCGTGCTCGGACTGCATGCCCGGGGTCGGATCGCATTCGCTGACGACGAGGGTGACCAGGTCGAAGCGGCTCTCGTCGGCGCGGCTGCGGCCGCCGGTGACGGTGTAGAGCCGGTCCGGGTCGTCGTCGGGCCCCAGCCTCCTCATACCGACTGGCGGGGGGCGGCGCTGAGGTACTCGCCGATCTGCTCGACCAGCTCATTCATGTTGAAGCCGATGACGCCGACATCGGCGTCCTCCGTCGCCACCACGGCCAGATGCGCGCCGTGCCCGGCCTCCACGATGAACAGGATGCCGCCGTGGAACTCGGTCATCGCCTGCCGGACTCCGCCGGAGCCGTCGCCGAACTCGACGGACGCGCCGTGCGACAGGCTCTGGATGCCGGACGCTATCGCGGAGAGCTGGTCCGCCTGGTCCACGGAGAGCTCCTTGGAGTGGCAGAGCTTGAGGCCGTCCTTGGACAGCACGAGCGCGTGCCGGGTCCCCGGGGTCTTCTGGAGGAGGTTTTCCAGCATCCAGTCGAGGCTGCGGTCGGTGGTGTTCATCGGGGGTCGTCCTCCGGGCGGGCGGGGGTGGGGGCGGGGGAAGAGTTGCTGCCTTGGACAGCTCTGCGGAAGGTGCTGAACCGCGCCGCGGCCTCCTCGCGGGAGCGCGCGGGCGGCGCGTCGCCGCGCGACGGCGTCGGGGAGGGCGCGGAGGCCAGCGTCTGGCCGCGGCGGCGCTTGGGCAGCCCGCTGTCACCGAGGTCGGCGGCGGGGGCCTGCGCGGGGGCGGGCGCCGGTACGGGCGCTGCGGGGGCCTGCGGCGGTAGGGGCGCGGCAGGGGCCTGTGCGGTGGCGGGCGCGGGCATCGGCGCGTGCTGCGGCGCGGCGGGCGTACGGGCGTGCCGCGGCGCGCCCTGTTCGGCCAGGGCTGGGGAGGGCTGCGCGGGGAGCTGGGTGACCAGCTGCTGGGGGATGAGGATCACCACGCCCGTACCGCCGCGCGAGGAGGGGCGGAAGGAGACGGACAGGCCGTGCTTGCGGGCCAGACAGCCCACCACGGCGAGGCCCAGCCGGGTGCCGGACAGCGTCAGCAGGTCGAGGGTCTCGGAGGAGACGGCCTGCTCGGCGCGGCGCAGCGCGGCCTCGCTCATGACCAGCCCGCCGTCCTCGACGGTGATCACGATGCCGGCCTGGGCCTCCTCCACATAGACGTGCGCCTCGGAGGAGGGCGGCGAGAAGGTGGTGGCGTTGTCCATGATCTCGGCGAGCGCGTGCATGATGCCCTCGGCGGCGTGCCCGGCGACCGCGGCGCTGCTGCTGGAGTGCAGTCGCACCCGGCGGTAGGCGCTGATGCGGCCCATGGCGCCGCGCAGGATCGACTCCATCGCGATCGGCTTGGTCCAGCGGCGGCCCGAGCGGGCTCCGGTGAGCACGGCGATGCTGTCCGCGAGGCGGCCCGCCTGCGCGGTGCTGTGGTCGAGCTTGAGCAGGTCGCCGAGGACCTCCTCGCCGTGCCGGTGCTCCATCTCCCGGAGGTCGGCGAGCATGCTGGTGGCCAGTGCCTGGACGCGGCCGGCGGCGTTGGCGCAGGCGGACATCGCGGCGGCGCGCATCCGCTCGCCCCGGCCGACCTCCTCGGCCAGGATCCGTACGATCCGCCGGTGCGCGCCGTCGGCGGGCTGTCTCACGTGGGCGAGCGCGGTGTCCACGGACGAGCCCCGGCGCAGCACGGCGACGAGCGCGGGCAGCGTGTCGTCGGCCAGCCGGCCGGCCTCCGCTTCCAGCGCGGCGATCTGGTCGCGGCGCGCCCGTGCGGTCCGCACGCTGTGCGCGGTCGCGGCGAGCGAGAGGCTCAGCAGTGCGGCGGCGGCCCCACCGCACCAGGCCACCGGGGTCTGTACCGAGCCCGGGGCGGTCAGCGCCGCCCAGAGGCACAGGCCGCCGGTGACGGCAGCCGCGGCCAGCAGGACGAGCAGCGCTTGCCCCACGGGTGGGCGTACTGCCTGCTGGCGAGTGGATATGAGTGCTGACATCAAACTGGTCCTTGTGAACGGTTGATGGCGTGGGGAGCCAGGCAGCGCGAGGCGTTGCGGAGATCGTTCAGCACCATATCCGCTCCGCGTGGCGCGGCAACTGGCCGTCCGAAGAGTGGCGTTGGCACGGGGTGCCGTATCGGGTGCACCGCACTGACCTGGGGCTTCCGTTTGGCTTGGGAGATAAGGGCATTGAGGCGTGACGGGCGCGCCCCCGCAGGCGCATACTGACCGTAATGACGAAATCAGCCGCGCCCAAGCGCCATCTGCCCACCAGCCCCTTCAGCGCACCGACCGTCAGTCCGCCCAAGAAGTTCGTCGTCGGCGAGCGGGTCACCCACGATCAGTACGGCCTCGGCCGCGTCGTCGGGGTCGAGGAAGACCTCGCCGTGCTCGTGGACTTCGGCTCCCGACAGGAGCGGCTCCCCACGCCGTTCGCCAGGCTGAACAAGCTCTGAGACGTCGGGGCGCCGCCCGTCAGGACCCCTGGTCCGGCGGCGCACCGGTGGATCGGCGCAGCTCGTCGTTGAGGCGCCGGGCCTCGTCCAGCTGGTCCTCCAGGGCGATGATGCGGCAGGCGGCCTCGACCGGCGTGCCCTGATCGACCAGCTCTCGTGCGCGGGCCGCGATGCGCAGCTGGTAGCGGGAGTAGCGGCGATGACCGCCGTCCGAGCGCAGCGGGGTGATCAGGTGTGCCTCCCCCAGAGTGCGGAGAAAGGCGGCGGTGGTGCCGATCATTTCGGCGGCGCGCCCCATCGTGTAGGCGGGGTAGTCGTCGTCGTCGAACGGGCGGGGTGTTGGGGGCATCGCACCTTGTCTTCGTGAGCGCGAGATGGGGCTCAAGCGTCTGTGTGGCCCCTCAAAGCTATCGAGGCGCTGCGCGCATGTCTATCGTGGCGGCTGTAGATATCGTCGCGGGCCGCACCCAGGGTTTGTCGAGGATCGCGCCCAGGATTTGTCGAGGCCCGCCCCCAATCTTTATGGACCGTTTGGCGGAGCTGTATAGTTCCTGGGCGTAATCGGCCCGGACGTGCTATCGTCTGGGGCAGTTGCAGTTGTGGTTCCCAAGAACTCTGTGCACCTCTGACCCCCGGGTCGTAGGCGCATTTTTGTTTTACCGGTAAGTATTCCGGAATGGGGCAATCATCGCGGCGACGCTGGATTCACGCAGTGTGAATCCTCGGCTCTGCCCCAGAAGGAGAATTAATATGGCTACCGGTACCGTGAAGTGGTTCAACTCGGAAAAGGGCTTCGGCTTCATTGAGCAGGACGGCGGCGGCGCCGACGTCTTCGCCCACTACTCGAACATCGCCACCCAGGGCTTCCGTGAGCTCCAGGAGGGCCAGAAGGTCTCCTTCGACGTCACGCAGGGCCAGAAGGGCCCGCAGGCCGAGAACATCGTTCCCGCCTGACGTCGTTCGACGTACCGCGCAGCTGGGGCCCGCACCGTGAGGGTGCGGGCCCCAGCTCGTTGCTTTTCGGCTGTTTACCGGCCGTACACCGCCAGGTGCCCCGCCGGCCGGACGCGTCCCGTACCCTGAATTCTTTTCGGTGGCTCGGACGATTTTTCCGATCGGCCGCTGCACGGGTGTGCAGCCTTTCCCGGGCGGGTTTCGGGGCGCATTTCCGGCCCGCTGTCCGCCGCTTAATTCCGGCTCGTTCCTGCGATTCTTCGCGCGGTCGTTTCATCCACGCCGCTGGAGAGTTCCCCGATACGTGCCGCATCGAGGAAGTTCTCATATGACACGACCCGACCGCCCGAACGATCAATACCGCCGTGGTCGCGGCGGCTACGGCTCCCGCAGCGCCTCCGCTCCCCGCAGCGGTGCCGGCCCCCGCGGCGGCTACGGCTCCGGCCCGGCCCGCCGCCGCCCCGCCGCCGCCCCGCAGGGCGAGTTCGCGCTGCCGACCGGCACCTCGCCCGCGCTGCCCGCCGTCGAGGCCTTCGCCGACCTGGACATGCCCGCGGCGCTGCGGACGACGCTCACCCGGCATGGCGTCACGGAGCCGTTCCCCATCCAGGCGGCCACCCTGCCGAACGCGCTGGCCGGCCGGGACGTGCTGGGCCGCGGCCGTACGGGCTCCGGCAAGACGCTCGCCTTCGGGCTGGCCCTCCTCGCCCGGACCGCGGCCGCCGGCCGCCGGGCCGAGCCGCGGGCGCCGATGGCGCTCGTCCTGGTCCCCACCCGGGAGCTCGCCCAGCAGGTCACCGACGCGCTCACGCCGTACGCCCAGGCGGTGCGGCTGAAGATCGCCACGGTGGTCGGCGGGATGTCGATCGGCCGCCAGGCCGGTGCGCTGCGCGCGGGCGCGGAGGTCGTCATCGCGACGCCGGGGCGGCTCAAGGACCTGATCGAGCGCCGCGACTGCCGGCTGGACCAGGTCGCGATCACGGTCCTGGACGAGGCCGACCAGATGGCCGACATGGGGTTCATGCCGCAGGTCACCGCGTTGCTGAACCAGGTGCGCGTCGACGGCCAGCGGATGCTGTTCTCGGCGACCCTGGACCGCAATGTGGACCAGCTGGTGCGCCGGTTCCTGAACGACCCGGTGGTCCACTCGGTGGACCCCTCGGCGGGCGCGGTCACCACCATGGAGCACCACGTCCTGCATGTGCACGGGGCCGACAAGCGGGCCACCACCACGGAGATCGCCGCCCGCGACGGGCGAGTGATCATGTTCCTGGACACCAAGCACGCCGTGGACCTGCTCACCAAGGAGCTGCTGGCCAGCGGCGTACGGGCGGCTGCGCTGCACGGCGGCAAGTCGCAGCCGCAGCGCAACCGGACGCTGGAGCAGTTCAAGAGCGGGCACGTCAGCGTGCTGGTCGCCACCAATGTGGCGGCCCGCGGCATCCACGTCGACAACCTCGACCTCGTCGTGAACGTGGACCCGCCGACCGACCACAAGGACTATCTGCACCGCGGCGGCCGTACCGCGCGGGCGGGCGAGTCCGGCAGCGTCGTCACCCTGGTGCTGCCGAACCAGCGCCGCACCATGGCGCGGCTGATGTCAGACGCCGGTATCACCCCGCAGACCACCCAGGTCCGCTCCGGCGACGCCGAACTCACCCGCATCACGGGGGCCCGCACGCCCTCCGGCGTCCCGGTCTCGGTCTCCGCGCCGCCCGCCGAGCGGGCCCAGCGCGGCGGGTCCGCGTCACGCGGACGCCGCCGCCCGAGCCAGGGCCGCCGGCCGTCGGCGGGGTCCGCGGGCTCTTCGGGCAGCCGCCGCCCCTCGGCGGCGTAGGCGGGGAAGCCGGCGCGCAGCCGGCTCGTATGACGCCAAGAGGGGCGCGGACCGAGGTCCGCGCCCCTCTTCGGCGATCCGGGCTCCGTCAGCCCAGGTTCAGCGCCGTACGGATCGTGGTGTTGAGGTCGGTCTGGTTGGTGACCCCGAGCACCCGGTACGCCTCCGGGCCCTCGGCCGCGATGCGCACCTCCGTGCCGCTGTGCTCCTGCGACTCGCCCACCGGGCTCGTGCCGTAGCTGACCTTCATCTTCTGGCCCTCGTCGGTGACCAGGGTGGAGCTCATGCCCGCCGGCTCGCTGTCGACCGGGACGACCTGGCTGCTGTGGCCGTGGTCGGCGGTGGTGACCACCAGCGTGTCGGGGTGCTTGGCGGCGTAGTCCCGGGCCACCTTCACGGCGCGGTCGAACGCGGCCGTCTCGCCGATCTGGCCGCACGGGTCGGCGGCGTGGTCCTCGCTGTCGATGTTGGCGCCCTCGACCTGGAGGAAGAAGCCCTTGTCCGCGCGGGACCCCGACTTCTTCTTGGCCTGCTTGCCCTCCAGCAGTTGGATGGCCTGCGTGGTCTGGTCGGCCAGGGTCGGGGTGCCCTTGGGGCGCTTGGGGTTGCTGGTGACGCAGCGCTGGGGGTCGGTGCCCTTGCCGGTGGCGGGCTTGCCGGTCCACTCGATCGGGATGTCGTAGTCGGCGAAGAGGCCGAGCACGGGCCGGTCGGCCTTGGCCTTCTTCATCGCCTTGGTGTCGGTGACGACCTGGTAGCCGAGCTTCTTGGCCTGCTCGGTGACCGTCTTGCCCTTGTACTGGCCTTCCTTGACCTTCTGGTCGAAGTGGCCCTTGCCGCCGCCGAGCAGCACGTCCACCTTGTGGTTGACGCTCTGCTCCGCGATCGACCCCGGGCCGCCCTTGCTGATGCGGTCCACGGAACACTTCTTCATGTCCTCGGGGCCCTGGCAGTCGCGGTCGGTGACGTGCGACGCCTGCACCGCGGGCGTGGCGTCGGTGAGGTCGGCGGTGGTGATGGAGCCGGTGGCGAGGCCGCCGTGCTGCGCCATCTCCAGCAGCGTGGGTATCGCCTTGTTGGTGTCCGGCGTCTTCGACACCCGGCCGTTGACGGTCTTGTGGCCGGTCGCCCAGCCGGTGCCGCTGGCGGAGGAGTCGGTGACGTAGTCCGGCTTGCCGTGCTTGTCGACGGAGTACGTGGTGTACGCGCCCGTCATCGGGAACGTGTCCATGTTCAGCCGGCCGGCCGCGCCCACGGTGTAGTTGCGCGCGAGGGTTATCTCCGAGTCGCCCATGCCGTCACCGATCAGCAGGATGACGTTCTTGGCCGGGCCCGCCTTGACGGCGGCGCGGACCTTGTCCGCCGGACCGAAGGCACTGGCTCCGGCGGGCACGGCGACGGCGGTCGCGAGCACCACGGCGGCGCTCCACGTGACATGGCGGCGGGTCAGGCGCAGTCTTCGCACGAGCATTTCCCTCTCTTAGGCCGACCGGATGCCGACGGAGTGAAGCACAGCAGCGACTGGTGAATCCAGAGTGACGACGCGATGGCTTGAAGGCGACCAAGGCCCTGGCGGACGGCGTGGAGCGGACCATTCCGCGGACTATGCGGAATGCATTGCCCCGCTGTAGTCGATGTTCATGACATTCATGAGAGTGAACCCTGTGCGGGTACGTGAGCGCCGCTCCCCCCGGCCCCGTCGATCTGGCTGATTCCGTACGGTCGGTCAGTGGCTGTGACGGAACGTCAGGCCGGCTCAGCGGCCCGCGGCCAGCTGCACCGTGCGGACGATCACCAGGACCGCCGCCACGAGCAGATACGTGCGCAGCGCCGTCAGGCCGACGCGGCGGCCGGTGGACATCCTGGGCCGGGGCAGCGCGGCGAGCGGCGGCATGCGCCAGCCGGCCCGGCCCGTACGGTCGACGGGGCGCCCGCCGCGCGCCCACCCCTTGCGCACCCGGCGCACCTCCGCGTACCCGACGGCCAGCAGCCCCGCGCACCCGCAGGCCGCCGCGGCGGCGAGGATCGCGGCCGTCCCGAGGGCGGGGAAGAGCACCGAGGCGGTCAGGATCAGGGAGAGGGCGACCAGGACCGCGACCACCAGGCAGGCGACGGCGTTGGTCCAGCGGCCGTTGACCCAGGGGCCGAGCACGGACCGGTCGTTGCAGAGCAGCAGCAGGAAGACCGTGGCCGCCGGCAGCAGCACTCCGGCCAGCGCCTGTACGCCCTCGGTGAGCAGGCCGAGCGGTGCGCCGGGGACGAGTACGGTCCCGGCGGCGGCCAGCACGAGCCCGGCGAAGACGGCGTAGAAGACGCCCGCGCCCCGTACGCCCCGGTGCAGGGAGTGCCGGAACCCCAGGACGTCGCCGAGCGCGTACGCGCTGGACAGCGATACCGCGGCGGCGCCGATGACCGAGGCGTCCAGCAGCGCGATGGCGAACAGCACGCCCGCCAGCCGGCCCGCGCGGTCCTCGATGCCGTGGGCGATCCCGGCGGCGTCGGTGAAGTGCCCGGCCCCGGCGGTCCCGGCGAAGGCCGCCGCGCCGATCCCCGTCAGGGCGGCGGCGCCGATGATCACGAGGGCGATGCCGAGGGCCAGGTCGGCCCGCGCGTACCGCAGGAAGCGCGGTGTGACGCGCTTGTCGGCCACATAGGACTGCTGGAAGAAGAGCTGCCAGGGCGCGACGGTGGTGCCGACGACCGCGACGATCAGCAGCATGACGTCGGAGAGCGGCGAGCCGTGCGGCAGGCCCGGTACGACGAAGTCGTGGGCGGCGCGCGAGGTGGCCGGGTGGGTGAGGAAGTAGACCGGTACGAGCAGCAGCGAGCCCAGGCACAGCACGATCGCGGCCCGTTCGAAGCGGCGGAACGAGCCGGTGGCGGCGACGGCGATCACCACGGCCGCGGCGAGGAGCACGCTCGCGGTCCGGGGGAGCCCCAGGTAGCCGACGGCGAGGGCGACGCCGATGAACTCGGTGACCAGGGTCAGCGCGTTGAGCAGGAAGAGGTCGATGACGGAGAACGCGCCCCAGAACTTCCCGAACCGCTCCAGGATCAGCCGCGCGTGCCCGACCCCGGTCACCGCGCCGAGCCGCAGCGACATCTCCTGGTTCACGTACAGCACGGGTACGAGCAGCAGCAGCGTCCACAGCAGCCGGGTGCCGTGGTCCTGTCCGGCCTGGGCGTATGTGCCAAACGCCCCCGCGTCGTTGTCGGCGGCCATGACGATCAGGCCGGGGCCGACGACGGCGAGCAGCGTCTTGAACTTCGCGGACGGGCCGCGGCGCGGCGCGGTGTCACCGGCCTCGATGGTGCCGAGCGCGCCGCGGATGGCTCCGGGGGGCTCGCGGGTGGCGCCGGGGGCGGCCGGGCGCGCCGGTGCGGTGGTCAGGTCGGTCATGACGGGACTCCAGTGCCCGTTCCTTCCGGGCCCGGGCGGATCACGCCTCGCCGTACGAGGCGTCTCCCGGATCCCGCTGAACGGCTGGAGTGTAGGCATATACTTGCGTATTGACGCAACTACTTGACGGAGTCTTGACGTGGGTTCTGCTTATTTGCGTAGAAACGCAATTAGCGGCAGACTTCGCACGGTACGAACCCGGACCCGGACCATCGGGACCCGGACCCGGCAGACGAACCCGGGCTCGGTCCCTGTCCATACGAGACCGGACCCGGCTCCACAGGAACGACGCGACGGAACGGAGGCAGCCATGGGCGCCGACCCTCCCAGTCCGCGCTGCCTCCTCGGCAGCCGCTGACACGACGGCGCGCCGGACCCCCGCCGCGCCGCGCGGCAGAGCGTTCGCCCGGCCCCAGGCCCGGCCCGCTCTCCCGCACCTTCCCCACCGATTCTTCACCGCACTCTGGGCGGCCCCCCCCCGCCCGTGCCGTCGGCGCGCCTGCCACGCACGGGTAGCGGCGTCATGCCCACTGTGGTTCGGAGGTTCTTGTGATGTCGTTCCGTACGGACCCCACCGCCTCGCGGGAGTCGCCGCAGTCCCGGGTCAAGGGCCGGCTGTCCCGGCTGACCTGGGTGGACGTGGTGGTCGCCGCGGCCGTCCTGGTGCTGCTCTATCTGACGCTGAAGGTCGGCCAGGGCACCACCGTCCGCTTCTCCACCAGCCAGTCGGCGAAGGTCGACACCGACCCCTCGCAGCTCCCCTACGACGCGGCGCGCAGCCTGCTGCGGATGTTCGTCGCGCTCGCCGCGTCGATCGTCTTCACCTTCGTCTACGCCTATGCCGCCGCCCGCAGCCGCCGCCTGGAACGCGTACTGATCCCGGCCCTGGACATCCTCCAGTCGGTGCCGGTGCTCGGCTTCCTCACCGTCGCCGTGTCCGGCTTCATCGCCCTGTTCCCCGGCTCCCTGCTCGGCCTGGAGTGCGCGTCGATCTTCGCGATCTTCACCTCCCAGGCGTGGAACATGACCTTCGGCTTCTACCACTCCCTGACCTCGCTGCCGCGCGAACTCGACGAGCTGTCCCGCTCGTTCCGGTTCACCCGCTGGATGCGCTTCTGGAAGGTGGAGCTGCCCGCCGGGGCCATCGGCCTGGTCTGGAACGGCATGATGAGCTTCGGCGGCGGCTGGTTCTTCCTCGTCGCGTCCGAGGCGATCAGCGTGAACCAGAAGGACTACGCGCTGCCGGGCGTCGGCTCGTACGCGGGCGCCGCCATCGCCGACGGCGACCTCGGCAAGGTCGGCTGGGCGATCCTCACCATGGCCGTCATGGTCATCGGCGTGAACTTCCTCTTCTGGCGGCCGCTCACCGCCTGGGCGGAGAAGTTCAAGAACGAGCAGTCCGAGGCCACCGAGGTGCAGCGCAGCTACGTCCTCGCGTTCCTGCGCCGCTCCAACTGGTCCCAGCTGCTGGGCCGGGCGCTGCGCCCGGCGGCGCGCGCCCTCGGCCGGGCCGGCCGCGTCCTCGGCGTCGACGACCGGCCGCTGGACGTCGACCCCAAGCGGCAGCGCACCGGCGACATCGCCTTCGCCGTCGTCGCGGGCGGCCTGATCCTGTGGGGCCTGATCGACCTCGGCGGCTATCTGCACGAGCGCACCGGGCTGGGCGTGTTCGGCGAACCGCTGCTGCTCGGCCTCGCCACCCTCGCCCGGGTCGTGGTGCTCGTCGCCGTGGCCACCGTCATCTGGGTGCCCATCGGCGTGAAGATCGGCTTCTCGCCCAAGCTGACCCGCATCGCCCAGCCGCTGGTGCAGATCCTCGCCAGCTTCCCCGCCAACTTCCTCTTCCCGCTGGCGGTCTGGTTCTTCCTCAAGACGGGCCTGTCCATCGACCTCGGCGGCATCCTGCTGATGGCGCTCGGCGCGCAGTGGTACATCCTCTTCAACACCATCGCCGGCGCCATGGCCATCCCCAGCGATCTGCGCGAGGCCATGGACGACCTCGGCGTGCACGGCTGGCAGCGCTGGAAGCGGCTGATCCTCCCCGGGGTCTTCCCGGCGTACGTCACCGGCGGCATCACCGCGTCCGGCGGCGCCTGGAACGCCTCCATCGTCTCCGAGGTCGTCACCTTCGGCGGCACCACGCTCACCGCCACCGGCCTCGGCGCGTACATCGCCCAGGCCACGGCCGACGGCGACTTCCCGCATCTGATCGCGGGCGTCGCGGTGATGAGCGTGTACGTGGTCGGGCTCAACCGCCTGGTGTGGCGCAGGCTCTACCGGCTGGCCGATACGCGGTACGCGCTCTGACGCCCGTACGCCCTCCCCCGCAAACTTTCTGAACTTTCCTCCTGGAGCCCCCAAATGGCCCTGAACATCCTCCGGCGCCTGCGCGCCACGCACACGGACAACACCAACCTCGCAGTACCCGCGGGCAAGCTGCCGCGCGCCGCCGACGGGGAAGTGCTGCTCGCCGCCGACGGCCTGACCAAGTCGTACGCGGGCGCCGACCGGGACCTTCCGGTGCTGGCCGGCATCGACCTGGACATCCGGGCCGGCGAGATCGTCGCGCTGCTCGGCAAGTCCGGATCCGGCAAGTCCACCCTGCTGCGCTGCCTGGCCGGGCTCATCCCGGCCAGCTCCGGCGCCGTCACCTACCGCGGCGAGCGGCTGACCGGCGCCAACCCCGGTACGGCCATGGTCTTCCAGACCTTCGCGCTGCTGCCCTGGCTCACCGTTCAGCAGAACGTCGAACTCGGCCTGGAGGCCCGGGGCGTCGCCCCCGACGCCTGTGCCGAGGCCGCCGTGCAGGCCATCGACCTGATCGGCCTCGACGGCTTCGAGTCGGCCTATCCCAAGGAGCTGTCCGGCGGCATGCGCCAGCGTGTCGGCTTCGCCCGCGCGCTGGTCGTCGAGCCGGACGTGCTGATGATGGACGAGCCGTTCTCCGCGCTGGACGTGCTCACCGCCGAGAACCTGCGCGGCGAGCTGATGGAGCTGTGGGAGTCGGGCCAGTTCCCCACCCGGGCGGTGGTGCTGGTGACCCACAACATCGAGGAGGCGGTGCTGATGGCCGACCGCATCGTCGTGCTCGGCTCGCGCCCCGGCACCATCCGCGAGACCTTCGACGTCGGCCTGGACCGCCCGCGCGACCGGCAGTCCGCCGCCTTCGAGGACCTCATCGACCGCGTGTACCGCACGATGACCGGCCGGGCCAAGGAGAGCCGCATCCCCGGCCGAACGGAGGCGGTCGAGATGGAGAAGCGCACCGCCGCCAACACGCCGCTGCCCACGGCCAGCGTGGACGGGCTGTCCGGCCTCGCCGAGATGGTCGCCCACCGCGGCGGGCGCTTCGACCTGCCGGACCTCGCCGACGACCTGGGGCTGGAGATCGACGACCTGCTCCCGCTCGTGGACGCCCTGGAACTCCTGGACTTCGCCACGGTCAGCGAGGACGACCTGCTGCTCACCGGGCGCGGCACCACCTTCGCCGGGGCGGATGTGCAGCAGTCGAAGAAGATCTTCGCCGAGGCGGCCTGGGACGTCCCGCTGGTCCGGCTGATCACCACCAGCCTCCGCCAGAACCCCGAGGGCGCCCTCCGCGCCGGGTTCTTCAGGGACCTGCTCGCCCACCACTACACGAGCGAGCAGGTGGAACAGCAGCTGGAGACGGCCACCGACTGGGGCCGCTACGCGGAGCTGTACTCCTTCGACGCCGACCCGCAGGAGTACCGCCTGGACGAGGGCGGCGGCGCGGTGGACGGGTGACACCGGCTCTGACGGGGCTCACGGGCGCCGCGGCCGTACGTACGGGCGGGTGGCCGTACGTACGGGCGGGCCGCTCGGGTCGGGCTGCCCGGGCCGCTCGGACTACTCCGGGAGCGGCCGCCGGGCGCGTGCGGCGGCGCCGGGGGCGCGGGCCCCGGCCCGTACCGCGCGGGTCCGGGCGGCGGCGGCCGGCGGGCCGGAGGGCTCGGGGTCCTCGAAGGAGGCGGACGCCGCCAGCGCGGCCTCCTCCAGCAGCCCCCGTACGTGCGGGCCTACGGCCCGGTAGTAGATGCGGGTGCCGTCGCGCCGGGACTCGACCAGCCCGGCCGTGCGCAGCTTGGCCAGGTGCTGGGAGACGGCGGCGACGTGCGCGCCCAGCATCTCGGCGAGGCTGCCGACGGGGAGTTCCTGGCGGCTCAGCGCCCACAGCAGCCGGTACCGCGTCGGGTCGGCCACCGCCTTCAGTACCGCGATCGCCCGGTCGGCCGCGGCGGAATCCCATGCCTCAACTTGCGCTCCCATGCAAGTATCGTAACCGGCTGCCGGTGCGGAACGGGGCGGCCCAGAAACGATCATGGGCGGACGCGGGTGGGCGACGGGGTCCCGCCGTTCGGGGGTGTACGGACAGGACCCCGTCCATTCGGCTCCGAGCGACGGGGGCGTGGGGCGGGTCCGTGGCTCGGAGCGGCTGGGCGTGGAGCTCCGGTGAAGGAACTCTCTGAAGTCAAAGAGGGGTACGGCGACTTGTGGGTTCCGTCGGGTCTCGCTTTTTAGGTGAGGAAAGCATTTGTCCGAGCGGCCCGCGTGATCGCGTATGCGGCGGTGCCGTGGTCCGGGGAGAGCCGGTGGGTCCGGCCGTTCGGGGCGCGGCGGGGGCGGGGGGAGCGCTCAAGCCCGTCAAGCGTCCTGGTCTCCGGCGGGCGGTGAGACCTCGAACCAGACGGTCCGGCCGTCGCCGTCGCCGTCCGTGCCCCAGCGGTCGGCGATGGCGTCGACCAGGCCGAGCCCCCGGCCCCGCTCGCCGCAGCCGGACCGGACGTGCGGAACCTTGTGGCCCCCCTGGTCGAGCACGGAGATCCGCAGCGCGGACCGGGTCGGCCGCAGCCGCACGGTGAAGGTGCCGTGGCGGTCGCCGGAGCGCGAATGGACGACGGCGTTGCCGGCGAGCTCGCTGACGAGGAGCACGACATCGTCGATGAGCGGCTCGTACCCGCTGTCGCGCAGGTGCTGGGTGATGAACCGGCGGGCGGCGCCCACGCACTGGAGCTCTCCGGGGAAGTCCCGATGCGAGGCGGTGAGGGCGGAGGGGGCGACCGGGGCCGGAGGGGCGTGTGGGGCGGCGAGGGTGGTGGGGACGTCTGGGGCGGAAGGCGTGGGCGGCGCGTGCGGGGAGGCGGTGGCGGGACGCGCTGGGTACGGCGAAGAGGAGGGGGGCGGCGTGGTGATCATCATGAGGTCTCCGTGCTGGGTGCGACGCGTACGGCCGTCGAACCGCCCGGCGGCGTCCAGCCGTTGGAAGCTCCCGCCCAGCTGTTGAGAGCGGACGCGGATGGGGACGTGGATGCTGAGGCCGGCGATGGTGCGGTGGCGGGCGCTGGTGGTGTGCGACGCCACGGGCCGTACGCCCGGCCGGCGGTCCGGCGCCGGGCTTTCCGCCCCTCCGCGCGCGACCGCTCCGTCCCGCTGATTGCGCAGGGTGAGATGCCATCAACTCACGGTAGCTCAGGAGGCATTGGTAAAACTGGGTTTTCCGATTGAGCTTGACAGAAAGGGGTGGCTACGGAGCGTGATTGACGGGGTGATCGCGGGGGTGTGGTCGAGCGCCGGGGCCGGGCGGCGCGGCCCCGCGGTGCCCCGGCGGTGGGGAAAGTGCGCGTCCAGGGGCTGTTGCCGCTGCATACGTGGGGTCTCGGACGGTACAGGTGGCCCATTGCGGGGCATGATGAGAGCAGAGCACTTTGGGGCCACCCCGGACCTCGGTGGCAATGCGCGCTTCAACGATCTGTTACGTGCGGGTAATCACCGGAGCCACCGGGGGAAGGTTATGGGTGTCGGAGAGACGACTTTTCTTCTGCGGGACCGCCTTGTGGGCGGGACGCTGGTCATTGAGTTGTACGGAGAGTTGGACATCTGGTCGACCGTGACCCTGACCGGTCACGTGGAGTCACTGCTGGACCAGCCTCGCCCGGACGTCGTGGTGGATCTGCGCGCCGTCACCTTCCTGGACGCCGGCGGCCTGCGCCTGCTGCTGCGCATCAGGAGCCGAGTAGCCGCCAGGGAAGGGGAGCTGCGGCTTGTGCGGCCCCCTCCGAAGGTCTGGCGGGTTCTGCGCCTCACCCACCTGGACCGTTCGTTCGCCGTGCTGGACGGCCTGCCGGCGGCGCTGGAGAAGTCCGCCGGGCACGAGGACGGACATGGGGTGTCGGCGTAGCCCGTCAGCGGGACGGGGGCTGGGCCGGGATGGGGGCGCCGTGCTCGGCGCCCCTCACTCCGCCCTCATGGTGCTGTTGACGCGCTCCGAGTCGTGGTGCTGTTCACGCGCTCCGTGTCGTGGTGCTCGCGGTGATTGCTGATCTTCTCGCCGCGGGCTCTCCGGCGCCGAGCCGGGAAAGCGGCCTTCCCCGGACGCTTGGGGACCACGGGGGAGGCCCCCATCCCCCGGGGAAGACCGCTGGCATGCGGCCTCGGAGCCGACTCGCGCGACCGAATTCGCGATGCCGGGACCGGGCACTGTCACCCTAGGGCGACAGTCCGAACGCGAACAGTCAAGCTTCGGCCATGTATTGAACACGGGGCTGGAATGCTGCGTTTACCGGGCCCACGCGGCCCATGGCGTCGGCGCGGGGCGCGATCACGGGCCGCCGACGTGCGACACCCCGCGCTCGCCCACGCGTTCCTGTACGTCGTCCAGCAAGTCGCGGAGCAGGACGGCGAGTTCGTCGCGGCGCGCCTCGGGAATCCCGGAGAGCAGCGTGGCCTCGCGCGTCAGGACCCGGTCGACCGTCCGCTCGACGAGGTCGTGCCCGGCCGGGGTGAGCTCGACCAGTACGGCGCGGGTGCGGCCGCCCGCGCCGCGGCGGGTCACCAGCCCCTCCTGCTCGGCCCGGGTCAGGCGCTGCGAGATCGCCCCCGCGGTGACCAGTGACTGGGTGGCCAGCTCGCGGGTGCTGAGGGTGTACGGGGGGCCGCTGCGCCGCAGGACGCTGAGCAGGTCGAGCGTGGCGCTGTCGATGCCCGCGGCGGCCAGGACGCGGCGGCGGTCGTCGCCGAAGAGCTTGGCCAGCTGCCAGATGCGGGTGACGACGCCGATGGCGGCGACCGGTGTGCCGGGCCGCTCCCGTTGCCACGCGGCGGCGATCTCGTCGACCTGGTCGCGGGCGGCCTGACCGGATCCGGCCACGGATCCGGTCTCGGGTCCGACCTTGGCGTCGGCCTCGGCGTCGGTCTCAGAGCCGGACTCGGGGCCGGTCTCGGCGTCGGTTTTAGTGCCGGTCTCGGGGCCGGTTTCGGGGCCGGCCTGATCGGTGCGGTCGGCGTTCTCGGGCGGCTGGGCCGGCTGTTCTCCCCGGTGCATGCGAGTCCTCCAGCGAGCGTGTACATTTAGAGCTAAATTAAGCACTAAACGAGCGGGTGCGGCTTCAGTATGCCACGCCCGGCGATCCGCCCGCCCTGGCTGCGGGGACGTACGGACACAGGCAGGCAAGGGGGACGACCATGACCGTACCGACGGACCAGGCGACCGGGGCCGGGCCCGGCGAGGACGCCTCGGCTCCCCGCGCCACCCGCCGTGCGTGGGCGGGGCTCGGCGTCGTACTCCTCGCGATGTTCATGAGCCAGATCGACATGTTCATCGTGAACGTGGCGGCCCCCGCCATCCAGTCCGGCCTCGGCGCCGGATTCGGGCAGACCCAGTTCATCATCGACGGCTACGTCATCGCCTACGCCGCCGGCATGGTCACCGGCGGCCGGCTCGGGGACCGGGTCGGGCGCAAGAAGGTGTTCCAGTACGGCGTCGCGGCGTTCACCGCGGCCTCCCTGCTCTGCGCCCTCGCTCCCACCCCCGACGCGCTGATCGCGGCCAGGGTCCTCCAGGGGCTGGCGGCGGCGCTCATGACGCCGCAGGTGCTGTCGATCATCCGGGCGCGGTTCACGGCCGAGCGGGACCGGGCCCGGGCGATCGGCGCGTACGGAGCCGCCATCGGCCTCGGCGTCATCGCCGGACTCGTCGGCGGCGGGCTCCTCCTCGACCTCGATGCGGCCGGCCTCGGGTGGCGCATGATCTTCCTGATCAACGTGCCGATCGGGGTCGCCATCCTCGCCGCCGCCGTGCCCGCCCTGGCCGAGAGCCGCAGCGCCGAACGGCCGCGCCTGGACCTGGTCGGGGTGGTGCTGACCGCGCTGATCCTGCCGCTCGTGCTCGTACCGCTCGTCGTGGGCCCGGACGCGGGCGGGCCGTGGTGGACGTGGCTGAGCGCGGCCCTCGGCGTCCTGCTGACGGCGGTCCTCCTGCGCTGGGAGCGGCGGCTGGAGAACACCGGCGCCGAACCGCTGCTGCCGCGCCGCCTGCTCCGCGCCCCCGGGTTCCCCATCAGCATGGCGACGGTGGCCGTCTTCTTCGCCGGCAACGCCGGGCTGTTCCTGGTGCTGACCTACCACCTCCAGTCCGGCCTCGGGCTCTCGGCGATGCGGGCGAGCCTGGTCTTCGTACCGCTCGGGCTGGGGTTCATCGTGGCGTCCACCGCCTGCCGCAGGCTCGCGGCCCGCTTCGGGATCAAGGTCTCGGTGGCAGGCGGCACCATCATGGCCGCCGCCCTGTGCGCCGTACCCGCCGTGACCTCCGAACCCCCGTACGTACAGGGCTGGTTGCTCGGCGCGCTCATGGGCGCCTCCGGCCTGGGGCAGGGGCTGGTCGTGGCGCCGCTGATCGATACGGTGCTGGCACGGGTGCACCCGGACGACGCCGGTGCGGGCTCCGGGGTGCTCAACACCGTGACCCAGGCCGGGATGGCGCTGGGCGTCGCCGCGGTCGGCGCCCTGTACCGCGCGGTGCTGGGCGCCAACCCGGAGAACCCCGCCGAGCCCGTCCCCGCCGCGGGCTTCGCCCACTCCTTCGACACGACCGCTCTGACCCTGGCCGCCCTCGCCCTCACCGCCGCTTGCTTGTGCGCCCGCCTGGGCTCCATGGGCAAGGGCGGTACGGGCGGTACGGGCGGTACGAACCGGCTGCCGTCTCCGTCTCCGTGACGCGCGCAGCGGTTCAGGGTGGCACGCTGCGGCTGCGGCTTCAGACGAACAGGAACGCGCCCGTCGTGGCCGTCCGCCGCCGGGCGACCGGCCGCTACTAGCGCGCGCCGCCCGTCCCGGCGATCGCCTCCGCGACGGCCAGAATCCGGCGGGCGTCCTCGACATGCAGGTTTTCGATCATCCGGCCGTCCACGGTGGCGACGCCCCGGCCGTCGCGGGCGGCCTCCTCGAAGGCGGCGATGACCCGCCGCGCGTGGTCGGCCTGAGCGTCGGACGGTGCGAAGACGTGGTTGCAGGGGTCGATTTGGGAGGGGTGGATGAGGGTCTTCCCGTCGAAGCCGAACTGCCGCCCCTGTACGCACTCCGCCTCGAACCCTTCGAGGTCGCGCACGTCGTTGTAGACCCCGTCCAGGATCGCCCTGCCGGTGTCGCGGGCCGCCAGGAGGGCCAGCGAGAGGGCGGCCAGCAGGGGCGCCCGGCCGGGTACGTGCTCGGCGTGCAGCTCCTTCGCCAGGTCGTTGGTGCCCAGGACCAGCACCGTGAGCCGTTCGCCGGCGGCGGCCACCGTCCGGGCGTCCAGCATGGCGCGGGGGGTTTCGAGCATGGCCCAGACGGCGGTGCGGTCCGGGGCGCCGGCCGCTTCGAGGGAGCGTTCGACGGCCCGTACGGTCTCGGCCGAGTCCACCTTGGGGACGACGACGGCGTCCGGGCCGGCCGCGGCGGCGGCCCGCAGGTCGTCGGCGTGCCAGGGGGTGCCGGGCCCGTTGACGCGGATCGCCACCTCGCGGCGGCCGTATCCCCGCGAGGCAGCGGCGGCGGCGACCCGCTCGCGCGCCGCGGCCTTCGCGTCCGGGGCGACGGCGTCCTCCAGATCGAGGATGAGGGCGTCGGCGGGGAGGGACTTCGCCTTCTCCAGGGCGCGTTCGTTGGCCCCCGGCATGTAGAGGACGGAGCGGCGGGGGCGCGGGTTCGGGTCGGACACGGGGTCACTCCTGGTTCATCGATGGTTCGGCGTTCTGCTGGGGCTCGGCCGCCGCGTGGGCGTCGCGCGGCCCGGGGGCGTGGCCACGTCCCGCATCTTGCCCTCGATCATCGCGGAGCCGCTGCCGCCCCCCTCGCGCCCCCTCGCGTCCCCTCGCCGCGATGTCCCGTGCCCGAACCGCGCCGCCTGGGCTCCCCGCCCTCGGTCCGGCCGGGATCGCCTCGATGCCGGCCGGACCGAGGGCGCGATCGCCTCGATGCCGGCGCCGCGGCGTGGGGCGAGCCGGTTCAGTTCCGCGGTAGTTGTACCGGCCGGTCACTTTATGGAGATGTCAAACATCTCTATTGGTTTCGCAATGAGACAGGCAATACGGCGGGCTGCCGCCCGGCGCGGCCATGCGATTCGCTTCCCGCAGCTCATCCGGGCTTTGCGTCCCATTTGTTGAGGAACTTTTGAGCCTTATCGCGTTTACCGGTGCATCGTTGCCGGGCGGATGCATCCATATGGGCGGCGGGCATTCAGTTTGTGTGGAGTAAGGGGTTCGTTAAGGGCTCCGTGCCTGTTGACAGCCCTGAACCGGCAGTCCTACGGTTGCGAACGCCTGATCAACCAGCAGGCAAGTGCGGCGAGTTCACCGTATTGCGCCGGAGCTTTCTGGTCGCTGGTGTCCTATTTCCCCGTTGCGCACTACTCTCGTTTCCCACGACAGGAGAGCTGATATGCCTACCGCCCTGATGGAAGAATTCGACCTCGACCTCCGTGAGACTGTCACCGAGCAGGAGGCCGACAACGGGGACAACGACCCCAAGGCTGAGACGACCAGCGTCATCACTTTCATCTGCCACTGATTCCGGCGGAACCGGGGCCCGCGGCGAGTCGCCGTGGGCCCCGACCCCTGAGAAGCCAACGGGTGACGGGCTCGCCACGCGATGCGGTGCGGTCGCCGGTCGCCCGTACCGCGTCGGGTGAGGAGCGCACGCAGGTGTCCCAGCAGTTCCGCTACCAGGCCGCCGGGATCGGCATGCTGCGCGCCCCGGTCCACCCGGTGCGGGCTTCCCGTCTCGCCCTGCCTGCCACCGGTCCGGAGGCCGAGCCGGGCGCGGGCGAGGCCGATGACCTGACCACGTCGCTGCGCGAACTGGCGGCCGACCCGTTGGTACGCGAGGCGGTCGAGGTCTCCAGCCCCTCTCTGGCGGGTCTGCTGCGCCGGGTGCTCGACGCGGGGGAGAGTGCGAGCCCCGCCCAACTTCGGCGCGCGGTACGGGCGTTGACCCTGTACCGGTTGCGCATGAGCACCCGTGCCACGCCGTTCGGGCTGATGGCCGGCGTCGCCCCGGCGCGCTTCGCCGGTCCGGACGAGGAGCCGGCGGTGCGCTTCGGCGCCGCGCACCGCCGCGCGGTACGCCCCGACCGCGAGTGGCTGACCGGCCTCGTCGCCTCCTGGGAGCGCCGCCCCGGCGTGCTGCGTGGACTGGAAGTGGTGGCCAACGCGCTCTGCCGGGTGCGCGGCGGGCGCTTGGTGCTGCCGTACGTACCGCAGTCCGCCGAGACTCCCGAGCCCCCCGAGTCCGGCGGCGGTCCCGGCGGTCCCGGCGGTTCCGGCGGTGGCGCCCGTACCGTCCAGGACGTGAGCGTGCGCCACACCTCCGTGGTCGCGGCCGTCCTGGAACTGGCCCGCCGTCCGGTGCTCGGGTCGGAACTGGCCCAAGGGCTGCTGGAGCGGTTCCCCGGCGCTACCGCGCAGGCGGTGGACGGCGTGCTGGTGCAACTGGTCGGCAAGGAGATCCTGTTGACGCGGGCGCGGCCCCCGCTGGAGGAGGTCGACCCGCTCGGATACGTCCTGCGCGCCTGCGCCGGGGTGCCTCCCCAGGAGCTGCCGGAGCGCGCAGCGCTCAAGGACGTACAAGAGGGGCTGGAGCGCTACGCCGCGGCTCCGCTCGGGCGCGGCGGACCGGCGCTGGGCGAGGCCACCGCGCGGATGCGGCGGCTGCACGAGGCGCCCGACCCGGTCCACGTCGATCTCGCGCTGGACGCCGAGGCCCGGCTCCCCGCCGCCGTCGCGGACGAGGCCGCCCGCGCCGCGGAACTGCTGTGGCGCCTCGCCCCGCGCACGGCGGGGCCGGAGCATCTGCGCGAGTACCACCGGGCGTTTTTGGAGCGTTACGGCACCGACCGGCTCGTACCGCTGACGGACGTACTCGATCCCGGCGTCGGCCTGGGCGCGCCCGCCGGGTATCTGCGCCCGCCGAGCACGCGCGTCGCGCCGCCCGCCGCGCCGGACCAGGAGCGCGACCGCGCCCTGGCGGCGCTGGCCCAGCAGGCGGTGCTGACGGGCGACGGCGAAGTGGTGCTCGACGAGGACCACCCCGTGGTCCGCCTCCTGGCCGACGCTGACGGCCTGCCTCCGGCGTCGCTGGAGCTGGGCGCCCACCTGCTGGCGGCGGATGGGGACGCGCTGGCCGGCGGCGCCTTCCGGCTCGTACTGGCCAATGGCTCCCGGCAGGCCGGGGCGATGCTGGGGCGGTTCGGCTATCTGCTCGGCGACGGGGCCGACGCCGAAGTCGCCGAGCTGGTACGGGAGGAGGCGCCCGGCGGCGCGTTGCGCGCGCAGGTCGCCTTCCGTTCCGGCCGGTCGCGGGTGGGCAACATCGCGCAGGTGCCGCAGTGGCTGGACCGGCTGCTGCCGGTGGGCTGCTTCGCGGACCCCGACGATCCCGGCGTGCTCGACCCGCGCGCGCTGGCCGTACGGGCCGACTCCGAGCGCCTCCAGCTGGTCGAGGCGTCCACCGGCCGCCCGGTGGAGCCCGCGGTCTTCCACATGCTCAACCAGCGGTGGGACCTGCCCAACGCGGCGCGCTTCGTGTGCGAGGTCACCGCGAGCGGGCGGCGGCGCTGGCAGATGTGGCAGTGGGGCGGCGCCGAGATCCTGCCCCACCTGCCGAGGGTCCGTTACGGGCGTACGGTCCTCAGCCCGGCGCGCTGGCGACCGGACGCGGAACTGCGCGATTCCGGCGTGCCGTTCGACCGGTGGTGGGAGACCTTCCGCCGCTGGCAGCGGCAGTGGCGCGTCCCCGACCGGGTGCGGGTCGGCTGGGCGGACCGCTACGTACAGCTCGATCTGACCCTGCCCGGCCACCCGCGACTGCTGCGGCACGAGCTGCTCCGCTCCGACCAGGCGGAGCTGCGCGAGGCTCCCGCCGGCGCGGCCGGGCTGCCGGACGGCTGGCTGCGGGGGCCGGAGGGCGCGCACCACGCGGAGGTGGTCATTCCGTTGCGAAGGACCGCGCTGCCGGACCGCTCGGATCGTTCGGACCGCTCGGACTGTTCGGGCCGCTCGGACTGTGCGGACCGTTCGGACTGCTCGGATCGTTCGGACCGGGCTTCCCGCCGCCGCCCCGCCCCGGCGCGCCCGCCCGGGACCGCGCACCTGCCGGGAGGGGAGTGGCTCCAGGTCTGCCTCTATGCCCCGGCCCAACTGCATGAGGAGCTGCTGGCCGCCCACCTGCCGCCGTTGCTGGGAGACCTTCCCGCGCAGGTCGACCGCTGGTTCTTCCTGCGCTACAGCGACGCCGGCGGCCCGCATCTGCGGCTGCGCTTCCACGCCGCGCCGGCCGTACTGGCACAGGACCTGCTGCCCCGGCTGCACCGGGCCGCGGCGGCGCTGCACGAGGGCGGCATGGTCGGCCGGGTGGTGTGGGACAGCTACGACCCGGAGCTGGAGCGTTACGGCGGGCCGGAGGCCATGGCCGCCGTGGAGCGGGTCTTCCACGCCGACAGCGTCGCCGTACTGGAACACCTGCGCCGCCGCTACACCCGCCAGGACCCCACGGAGCCGCTGCTGCTCGCGGCGGCGGGCTTCACGGACCTGGCGCGCGCGTTCCACGCGACGGCCGATACGGAGGGGGTCGATGTGGAGGGGGCCGGTACGGAGGGGGAGTGCGGCGGTGCGGCCTGGCTGCTGCGGACGGTGGCCAAGGACGAGGCGTGTCATCAGGCGTTCAGGCGCCGCCGCCGGCAGGCCCTCGCGCTGACCGACCCCGAGGGCGCGGGTCCCGCCACCGACGAGGTGTTGCGCGGGCTGTGGGAACGGCGTGCCGAGGAGACCGCCCGTTACGGGCACCTCCTGCGGGGGCTGGGCGACCGCTGCTGGTCCGAGCCGGACCACGTGCTGAGCTCTCTGCTGCACATGCACCACAACCGGCTGGTGGGCACGGACCGGGAGGCCGAACGCCTCGCGCACGCCGTAGCGCGCGGCGCGGCCCAGGCGCGTACCGACCGCGCGAGGCACACCCGATGACCTCGCCGCTCTCCGGTGCCGAAATCACCTCTGCCGAAATCACCTCAAGGTGCGGCGAGTTGAGGGAGCGGGCCGCCGAGGTGGCGGCCGAACTGGCGGCCCGGCTGGCGGACCCCGAGCACACCGCGGCGACCGCCTCGGCCTGGTCGCCGCTGAGCCTGGACGGCGGACACCCCGGCCTGGCGCTGCTGTTCGCCGAACTCGCCCACCACGAACCGGCGTTGCGGGCCACAGCCCACGCCCACCTGGCCGCCGCGGCGGCCCATCCGCCGAGCCCGGCGGATGCCGCGCTCTACCACGGCGCACCGGCGCTGGCCTTCGCCGCGCACACCGCCCGGCGGGCGCCGCAGGACTACGCGGGCCTGTTCGAGCGGCTGGACCCCGCGCTGGACCGCGCGCTCCGGCGCGCGCTGAAGGGCGAACACGCCCGCTTGTCGCGGGGGCGGGCCGGGGTGCCCTGTTCCCGGTACGACCTGATCCACGGGGTCACCGGGCTGGCCCGGCTGCTGCTGGCCCGGCGGGACACGCACCAGGAGGCGCTGGGCGAGGCGCTGGCCTACCTCGTACGCCTCACCGAGCCGCTGCCCGTGGACGGCGCGTCGGCGCCGGGCTGGTGGTCGCCGTCCGGACCGTCGGGCGAGCCGGACCCGGTCTGCCCCCGGGGGCACGTCAACTTCGGCCTGGCCCACGGCATCAGCGGCCCGCTGGCGGTCCTGTCGACGGCTCTGCGCTCGGGCGTCCATGTGCCCGGGGCCAGGGAGGCGGTGTCCGCCCTGGCCGGGGAGCTGCTCGCCCACCGCACGGCGGAGGGCGGCTGGCCCGCGCTGATCCCCTTGGAGCGGTACGGCACGAGGCCGCTCCCGCCGGGCCGTACCGCCTGGTGCTACGGGACTCCCGGCACGGCGTGCGCGCTCTTCCGGGCGGGTCAGGCACTGAACCGCGCCGATCTGCGCGGGGCGGCGGTGGCGGCCCTCGCGGCCGACCTGGACCGCCCCCGACGGGTGGCGGACAACGCCCTGTGCCACGGACGGGCGGGGTTGCTGCACATCTGCCGCGTCCTGACCGCGGAAAGCGACAGCTCCGGCAGCTCCGGCAGCTCCGGCGGTCCGGGCATCCCCGACAGCCCCGACAGCCCCGACAGCCCCGATGGTCCCGACAGCTCCGACAGCTCCGACAGCTCCGACAGCTCCGACAGCTCCGACAGCCCCGACAGCTCGCGCCTGGCCGCGCACGGTGACGCCCTGGCCGTACGTATCCTCACGGACTACGAGCCCCGGCTCCCGTACGGCTACCGGTTCGAGTCCGGGCAGGAGAACCGGGCGGGGCTGCTGACAGGCGCCGCGGGCATCGCCCTGGCACTCCACGCCTACGCCACCGACGCCCCGCCGGCCGGCGGCTGGGACGCGGCCCTCCTGCTGAGCTGAAGGGCGGAGCGCGCACCCCGCTGATCACTCCGGCTCGGAAGCCTCCTGGAACGCGGTGAGCATCTCCCGGGACCAGGTCAGGCGGCCGTCGCGCAGATCGCTGATGACCCCGTGCAGCCAGCGCTCCTCGGCGCTGAGGACGGCGAGCAGGTATTCGCTCTCGATCAGCGTGACGCGCGGCAGCTCGGGCGCGGTCTCGGTGAAGAGGCGCTCCAGTCCGGCACGCTGTTCGGCGAGGTGGGCGGCGCGCCGTTCCAGGATCGGGGTCACTTCGCCGGGGTTGAGCATGAGCATGTTCGACAGAGCCGCCGGGAAGACGGGGAACTCCGCCTTGGGCACGGCCAGCATCTGCTCCAGCCATTCACGGGTGACGGCCCGGCCCTCGTCGGTGACCTCGTAGACGGTCCGTTCGGGGTACAGCTGGTCGCGCTCGGTCTGGCGGACGGCGATCAGGCCGCCGGCCTGCAACCGCTCGATGGTGCGGTACAGCCCGGCGCGCTGGCCGACGTTGACGACCTGCTCCTTGCCCCACTGCTTGAGCAGTTGCTGGATGCCGTAGGGGTGCAGCGGCCGGTGGTGCAGCAGCGTCAGCACGGTCAGGCCGAGCGGGGAGCTTTTGACGGAGGCGGTCATCCGTCCATCGTAGTGAGCAGAGGACTAGTTGCAATGCAACTAGTAACTCTGCAACTATGAATGAGCGTCCAAGAGCGTCCAAGAGCGTCCAAGAAATGAGCGCCCAAGAAGCGCACCTGACCCATAGGAGGGGTGATGAACGACAACGGCGACCACGGCTCCGGAGTCCGTACGGCACTGGTCATCGGGGGAGGGGTGGCGGGCCCCGTAGCGGCGCTGGCGCTGCGCGAGGCGGGCATCGCGGCGACGGTCTACGAGGCGTACCCCACGGCGGCGGACGGCGTGGGGGCCTGGCTGGGACTGGCGCCGAACGGCCTGGCCGCGCTGGAGACGGTGGGCGCCGCCGCGGCGGTACGGGCCGTCGGCCACCCGGTGCCCGGCGTGGTCATGGAGGACGGCGCGGGCCACCGCCTCACCGGCTTCGGAGGCTTCCCCGAACTGCCGCCCACGCTGACGCTCCCGCGCGACCGGCTGTTCCGGGCGCTGACCGACCACGCGGTGGCGGCGGGCATCGGCTTCGAGTTCGGCAAGCGGCTGGTGGCCGCCGAGGAGACGCCCGGCGGTGTCGTGGCCCGCTTCGCCGACGGGACGTCCGCGACCGCGGACATCCTGATCGGTGCCGACGGCATCCGCTCCACCGTCCGCACCCTGATCGACCCGCTGGCGCCGGCCCCCGAGTACGGCGGCATATTGAGCTTCGGCGGCTACGCGCCGGCGGACTGCGGCGTCGAGGCCGAACCGGGCATGATGCACTTCGCCTTCGGCCGTACGTTCATGGGCTACTGGCGCGCCGCGGACGGGCGGATGATCTGGTTCGCCGGGCTGCCCACGGACACCCCGCCGAGCCAGGCCGAGGTGGCGCGCACCCCCTCCGCCGAGTGGCTGGACCGGCTGCGCGAGCTGTACACCGGCCACGTACCGGGCGAGCGGATGCTGCGCCACGCCGACCCCGCCGACCTGATGGCGGTCGGCCCGATGGAACGCATGCCGTCCGTACCGCACTGGCACCGCGGCCGGATGGTGCTGGTCGGGGACGCGGTGCACGCCCCGTCCTCCAGCTCCGGGCAGGGCGCCTCGCTGGCCGTGGAGAGCGCCGTAGAACTGGCCCGCTGCCTGCGCGACCTGCCCGCGTACGGAGATGCCTTCGCCACGTACGAGACGCTGCGCCGCCCGCGCGTGGAGACGATCGGCGGCAACGCCGCGGCCGTCAACGACATCAAGTCCGGCAAGAACGCCGCCCCGGCCTTCCCCGCCCCCGAGGACATGTTCCGACCGCTCCACTTCCACCGGATCGAGTGGGCGGATGGGCGGAAAGGCGGCCGCGCCCGAGCCTGCCGCCGGCTGATCCGGTGAGGCCCAGGTCACGGACCTGGGCCTCACCCAGAGGGGCGGGTGTCGCGCGAGGGATCGCGGGCAGGAGTGATCCTCATCAACACCAGACGCGCCCGGGCCGAAGAAACCGCACGTCAGAAGGGGGATCGGCAGGTCTGGAACCGCACCCCAATTTGACCGCAAAGCTCCATGGATAGCAGCCTTTCTACTGACCCGCGCACTGAGCGGCCCTGCGTCTTGTGAGCGCGTGAGTCCCTGTGGTGCGTCATGCCCCCGTGCGCGGAATGACCCCTTCAGCAAGGAACCCCATGCCGACTCCCCATGCCCGAGCCGCCGCACGCGCGGACGTCCCCACGGAGGCGGGGCCGGCCGCGGGCGCTGACGACGAGTGCCACCCAGCGTCCGAGCCGCCTCCCGGAGGCCGTAGCCGCACCACCGACATACCGGTGCTCGCTGTCAGCGGCGGGCTGCTCATCGCCTTCGTCCTGTCCGCGCTGATCGCGCCCACGGCCACGGGCGACGCCGTGAACACCGTCTTCACCTTCGCCGCGCGCTGGTTCGGTCCGCTGTGGCAGGTGCTGCTGCTCGCCACGTTCGGCGTCGCGCTGTGGCTGGGCTTCTCCCGGTACGGGAAGGTACGGCTGGGCGGCGCCGGAGCGCGCCCGGAGTACGGCAGGTTCCAGTGGATCGCGATGATCATGTCGACGCTGCTCGCCGGCGGCGGCGTCTTCTTCGCGGCGGGCGAGCCCGTACAGCACTACGTCGAGACGCCCCCCTTCTACGAGGGCGTCAAGAGCGGCACCCAGCAGGCGACCAACGCGGCGCTCTCCCAGAGCTTCGCGCACTGGGGCTTCCTCGCCTGGGCCGTCCTCGGGACCCTCGCGTCGATCGTGATGATCCGGGGCCAGGAGCGCGGCATGCCGCTGCGCCCGCGGACGCTGTTGTACCCGTTCCTCGGCGAGCGCGTCCGGCACTCCCGGCTGGGAGCCGCTGTCGACATCGTCTGCGTCATCGCCGTGGTGGCCGGGACTGTCGGCCCGATCGGCTTCCTCGGCCTCCAGGTCTCGTACGGCCTCTCCAAGGTGTTCGGCATCTCCGGCGGCTACCCCGTACAGCTCGGCGTCATCGTCCTGCTGACCGCCGTCGCCGTGCTGTCCGTATCCAGCGGCATCAACCGCGGCATCCAGTTCTTCAGCAAGGCCAACATCTGGCTCGCCGTCGCCCTGATGGCCGTCTTCCTCGTGCTCGGCTCCGTCGGCTTCGTACTCGACTCCTTCCTCGGCGGGCTCGGCCAGTACGTACGCGACTTCGTGCCGCTCGCCCTCAACCGGGGCGATCACCAGTGGCTCGGCTCCTGGACGGTCTTCTTCTTCGGCTGGTTCCTCGGCTACGGGCCCCTGATGTCCATCTTCGTGGCCCGCATCTCCAAGGGCCGTACGGTGCGCGACCTCGTGGTCTCCACCGCGATCATCCCGCCGCTGGCCACCATGTTCTGGTTCACCGTCTTCGGCGGCACCGGCATCTTCCTCGAACAGCGGAACCCCGGCACCATCTCGGGCCCGCTCAAGTCCGTCGGCATGGACGCCGCCGTCATCTCCATGGCCGAACGGCTCCCGATGGGCGCCGTCGTCGCGGTCGCGCTGCTCCTGCTGACCATCACGTTCGTGGTGACCACCACCGACTCGATGTCGTACAGCATCGCCGCCGCCGGCACGAAGTCCGGCGAACCCACCCGGGCGGTACGCGCCTTCTGGGCCCTCCTCATGGGCGCGGCGGCCGCCGTACTCATCCTCGTGGGCGACGGCGGCATCACCGCGCTCCAGTCCTTCATCGTGGTCACGGCCGTCCCCGTCGGCTTCATCATGCTCCCGACCCTGTGGACCGCCCCGCGCGTGGCCAAGGAGATGGCCAAGGAACAGGGCATCCTCCCGGCCGACCCGCCACCGCCGGGCCCCGCACCGGAAACCCCCGCCGACGAGGCGGAAGCCAAGACCCCGGCCATGAGCGGGCCCCGGGCCTGAGCCGGACCTCCCCGCACCGGTTGGGCCGGTGCGGGGAGCTCCGACCGGATGGCGCGGCCCCGGGCCCCGGCGGCTACTTCGGCAGCTTCTTCGGCAGCTTCTTCGGCGGCTACTTCGGCGGCTACTTCGGCGGGTGGAGCTTGCGGAAGTACGTCCAGCTGGTCTCGTTGGGCTCGCTCCACTCCTCCGGGGCATGGGCGAACTCCGGCTGGTGGTCGGCGATGTAGGCGCGGGTGCGCTCGGGGACCTCGGCGTACGAGCCGAGCTTTCGGCCCCGGCAGTGGAAGGTGAGGCCGCCGGGCGCCTGGCCGTGGGCCATCCACGGGAGCCACGGGGACATCCGGGTCCACGTCATGGTGGCCGGGACACTGGGAGCCGGACCGGCCAAGTCGGCGCGGTCGGCGAAGAACTGGAAGAGCTCCAGGGCCTTGTACGTGTCACCGGCAGAGTGGACGGGGTACTCGGCCACCGGCAGCGGCGAGGGGTAGGCCAGCGGGATCTCCAGGCTGAAGCAGACCTGTCCGCCGAGCTCGGTCGTCGGGATCGGGAAGGGGCGCCACTTCTGGTTCGCCGGGTCGTTCCAGACGTGCACCACCGGCAGGTCCTGCCAGGTCTCCAGGATCTCGCGGGTGGCGGGGTCCAGGTAGAAGGCGGCCTCGCGGGTGAGCAGTTGATAGGCGTCCGAACCGGCTTCGGCGTCCTGGACCAGGCGGGCGACGTTGAGCCCTTCGAAGCCGAAGACGCGCTGGTAGGGCTCGTCGGGGGACCAGGAGTACACGTCCCCGGACCACCAGTACGTAACCTCCTCGCCGTCGAGCGAGGCCCGGGTGCGGGCGAAGGAGCGGAGCAGCTCGGCAGGTGTCGTCATGCGGAGTACTCTGCCGGAGCGTTTCGCGCGGCGCCTGCCCCCGGCTGAAACCGCCTCGGCCGGCACGCCCCGGCTGGAACCGCCTCGGCCGGAAGGCCCCGGCTGAAACCGCCCCGGCTGGAAGCGCCTTGGTCGGCTATCGCGCTCGCTGTCGGTGTGATGCCGTACGTACTGAATTACAGCCGGGCGAAGTTTGTGAGGTCGTCCCCCCGGGGCGATCGCTCTTGCCCAGGCGGCTCCTTCTTCCCAGGACCGGACATGCCGATCCATGTCGTGATTCACGGTCATGTCGTCCTCGCCGGATGAGCCGGCATCAATGAGTACGCCCGGGCAGGTCTTGTCCGGGCGTGAAGTGCCGTCGCGGCACCCCGGCGTGAACCTCCGGCTTGTCGGCGCGGGCGCACAGCGCACAGCGAGTGCTTCGAGGTCGATACCGATACCGAGGCCGAGGCCGATGCCGATGCCGATGCCGTTCGGCACCTCCAGAGCGTTGCCGACCGTTTCGACGCGGTCGAGCCGCGCGGAGCGCCCCTGGCTCGGGGTTGACGAAGAGGCCGCGCCTCCGAATATAGTGAACACCGTTCACGTGAACATCGTTCATTAATCAAGGAGGACAGCCATGGAATCGGACGTGATCATCGTCGGTGCCGGCCCGACCGGCCTGATGCTCGGGTGCGAACTCGCCCTGGCCGGTGTTCGGGCGCGGATCGTGGAGCGCCGCGCGGAGGCTACGCAGAACTCCCGAGCCCTGTCGCTGCACCCACGCAGCATGGAGCTGATGGACATGCGAGGTCTCGCGCCGCGCTTCCTGTCGGCAGGCAAGACCGTGCCGGGCTGGCATTTCGCCAATCTGCCCACCCATCTCGACTTCGGCGCGCTGGACAGCCGGCACGGCTACACGCTGTTCCTGGTCCAGGCGCGTACAGAAGCCCTGCTGGAGGAGCGGGCTCGCGAACTGGGGGTGCGGATCGACCGCGGGCACGAGGTCCTGGGGCTGAGCCAGGACGACACCGGCGTTTCGGTCGACCTCCGGGACAGCGACGGGCAGGCCACCACATCCCGGGCGCGGTACGTCGTCGGGTGCGACGGCGGCCGTAGCGTCGTGCGGCAGGCCGTCGGCATCGGCTTCTCCGGTACGGACGAGACTCTCACCGGCGCCCTCGGCGACTTCGCGGTGGTCGACGCCTCTCCCGAGGCCCTTGAGGCGGCAAAGCGGAGCGGCGTCCTGGTCGTGCCCCTGGAGGCCGGACTCACCCGCTTCGTCTGCATCGACCCCGAGCGCATGCGGACGTCCAGTGGCGAGCCGTTGACGCTGGAGGAGTTCCGGGCCTCCCTGACGCGCGTCTGCGGTCACGACTGCGGCGTAGCCGAGCCGCGGTGGCTCTCACGCTTCGGCAACGCCACCCGCCTGGCCGACCGCTACCGCAGCGGGCGCGTCCTGGTGGCCGGCGACGCCGCTCACATCCATTTCCCGGCAGCCGGGCAGGGGTTGAACACCGGGTTGCAGGACGCCATGAACCTCGGTTGGAAGCTCGCCGCCGAGATCGGCGGCTGGGCCCCCGCCGGACTGCTGGACAGCTACGAAGGCGAACGGCGTCCAGTCGGGCAGGCGGTCGCCGAGAACACCGAGGTCCAGCTGCTCCTCGCCGAACTCACCCTGGTGCCGCGGTACGAGCGCCCTGCGGCGGCTTTGCGCACCCTGATCGACGAGTTGCTCGGCATCCAGGAGGTCAACCGCCTCCTCGCCGGCCGCGTCTCCGCGCTGAGCACCGCGTACGCGTCACCGTCGCAAGACGCCCACCCCTTGGTGGGCCGGCGGATGCCGGACATCAAACTGAGCACGGCGGACTCGGAGGACACCCGCGTGTACGAACTCCTCGCGGCGGGTCACTTCGTTCTGATCGACCTCGCGGGGCGCGACGGTGAGTGGGCGAGGTCGGCCGACGGCTGGTCCGCACGCCTCACCGCGGCGAGCGCGGCGGCGCACGAGGCGGCGAACGGGGACCGCGACGATCTGCGCGGAGTGTCGGAGATCCTGGTACGCCCCGACGGCCACATCGCGTGGGCCACCCGGGCCGTCGACGCGGAAGCCCGGCGGGCCGAGCGCGTCGAGGCGCTGACCGCCTGGGCCGGGAGCCCCGCGCAAGCCGCGTCCGTATGAGCGCAGACCGCGTCAGTCCGCCGGGACTCGCCGTCGACCGCGACCGGTTGGGAGGACCGGGGGCCGACTCCGCTATCCGCGGCGCCAGTTGAGAAGCAGTACGTCGACCGCCGTGTGCAGGGTCGCAGCGGCCACCCCGTCGCGCAGTTGCGTGGAGAGGCCCAGGAGGAAGCCGTGGACCATGGCGGTCACACCGTCGATGTCGGCGTCGGCGTCGAGTTCGCCCGCGGCGACGCCCCGCTCTACGCAGGCCCTGATACGTACCCGGTCCGCCGTTCGCCGTGCCGCGACGGCCGCGCGTACTCCGGCGTGTTCCTCGCCCGGCGCCCGCATCGTGCCGGACAGGGCGATGAGGCAGCCGGTGGGGTGGGACGGGTCGGCCTGCATGTCGATCGAGCCGTGCAGCAGCCCGGCCACGGCCTCTCGCGGGCTGACCGTTCCGTCCTCGATGGCGTCGAAGGCGCCGCCCGGGCCCTTCATGTAGTGGTCGACGACCTGCTTGAACAGCCCCTCTTTTGAGCCGAAGGCTCCGTACAGGCTCGCGGAGGAGAGCCCGGTGGCCGCTCGCAGCTGTGCCAGAGAGGTCGCTTCGTAACCCTGCTCCCAGAACAGCAGCATCGCGGCCTCCAGTACGGCCTCCATGTCGAAGGCGCGGGGGCGGCCGGCGGACGGCATATGGACCTCCTGCATCACACAACGAGCGTTTACGCCCGGGGAACGCTTCCCCCTCCCATATTGGACCAACTACTCCACAAGGGGCCAGGGCGCCCCGGTGCCGACGGTCCCGGCGTGACCCCGATCACTTACGGATCAACTAGTCCAAAATAGCTTGACCGGCGCGCCGAGCCGGAGGCAGTATTTTGGTATGAACGATCCAGAAGTCAGGGCGAACGGCACCGGCGGCCACTCCCCACTGAGCCGCTCGATGGTTCTGTTGCTGGCGATAACGTGCGGCGCGGCTGTCGCGAACATCTACTACGCGCAGCCGCTGCTGCCCGTCATCTCCCGGGCCCTGGGGGTCTCCGAGGGGGCCGGAGGTTTCATCGTCACCTCCTCGCAGATCGGCTACGCGCTCTCGCTGGCCCTGCTGGTCCCCCTGGGCGACGTACTTGAGCGTCGCCGACTGGTGAGCGGGCTGCTCGGCCTGAGCGCCTTCGCCCTCCTCGGCGCGGCGGCCTCCCCTTCGCTGGGCACGCTGTACGCCTCGGTCGCGCTGGTCGGGGTGACCTCCGCCGTGGCGCAGATCGTGGTGCCGATGGCCGCTTCACTCTCCGCCGACCATGAACGCGGCGCGGTGGTGGGCACGGTCATGAGCGGCCTGCTCATCGGCATCATGCTCGCGCGGACCGTCGCCGGGGCGCTGGCCGAATTCGGGAACTGGCGGCTGGTGTTCGTCTTCGCGGCGTTCGTCATGGTGGTGCTGGCGGTCATCCTGCGCCTGGTGCTGCGCCCTGTGCCGCCGACCGTGAAGACGCCCTACCCCCAGCTGCTGCGCTCGGTGGTGACGCTGGTGCGCACCGAGTCGCTGCTGCGCAGGCGCATGGGGCTGGCCGCCGTCGGCATGGGCGGCTTCACGGTCCTGTGGACCGCCTCGTCGTTCTTGCTGGCCGGCCCCGCGTACGGGTACGGGCCGGCGGTCATCGGCCTCTTCGGCCTGGTCGGGGTCGTCGGAGCCGCCGCCGCGTCGGCGGCCGGTCGGATGGCGGACCGCGGCCGTGGCCGCCAGGTGACCACCGGCGGGCTGATCGTACTGACGGCCAGCTGGGGCGTACTCGCCTTCGCCGGCCAGGGCGGCCCGCTCGGTCTGACCGTTCTGATGGTCGGCATCGTGGCGCTGAACCTGGCCCAGCAAGCACTGCTGATCAGCCACCAGAGCGTCCTGTACCGCCGCATCCCGCACGCGCGCAGCCGGGTCACCACGGCGCTCATGGTCGCCGCGTTCGCCGGCAGTACCGTCTCATCCGCCCTGGCGGCCGCTCTGTATCCGCTCGTGGGCTGGACGGGAGTCTCCGCGCTGGGCGCGCTGATCGCACTGATCGGTGTGGCGATCTGGATCGTGGAACTCCGCCGCCCGAGCCCCGCGGAACCGCTCGTCGACCCGTCGGCGGAAGAAAACGCCGCGCCCCGCCCTTCTACCGCGAGAGCGGACCATACCCACGCCGATGCCGAGGAGACCGCTCATGCCTGAGATCCGCCGAGTGGCGGTCCTGGACGACTACCAACACACGGCACACCGCTACGCCGACTGGGATTCCCTGCCCGAAGGCGTCCAACTCACCTACTTCTCCGAGCACTTGGGCGGACACGAGGAGGTGGTCGCCGCACTGCGCCCGTTCGACGTGATCGTCGCCATGCGCGAGCGCACCCCCTTCCCCGCCGAGGTGCTCGACAGGCTGCCGAACCTGCGCCTGCTGGTGAGCACCGGCCCGGCCAACGCGGCCATCGACACGGACGCGGCCGCGCGGCACGGCATCGTGGTGTCCGGCACCCGCGCCGCGGGGCTGACCTCGACGGCCGAGCTGACCTGGGGGCTCCTGCACGCCCTGACCCGCTCGCTCCCCGCCGAGGACCGCGACCTGCGCGAGGGCGCCTGGCAGCGGACCGTGGGGCGCGACCTGCACGGCGCCCGCCTGGGCGTCATCGGATTGGGCGGCGTGGGCAGCCGTGTGGCCCAGGTCGGAGTCGCCTTCGGCATGGACGTCGTCGCCTGGAGCGCCCACCTCGATCCCGGGCACGCGAAAGCGCTGGGCGTCACCCCCGTCAGCAAACGGGAACTGCTGACCACCTCCGACGTGGTGACGCTCCACGTCCGGCTCTCCCCGCGCACCACCGGACTCGTCGGCGCCGACGAACTCGCCCTCATGCGGCCGGACGCGCTGCTGATCAACACCTCCCGGGCGCCAGTCGTCGACGAGGAGGCACTGCTGGCCGCGCTGCACGCCGGAACACTGGGCGGAGCCGGCCTGGACGTCCACTCCACCGAGCCGCTGCCGGCCGATTCACCGTGGCGCGACGCTCCGCGAACCGTCCTCACGCCGCACCTGGGCTACGTCACCGCAGGCGCGTACGAGATTTTCTACGGCGACGCACTCGCCGACATCCTCGCGTACGCGGCCGGCGAACCGGTCCGCGCGCTCACGCCATGAGCGGCCCGAGCCCGGCCACCGTCACATGCGGCGGCACCGCCCCTACGCGCGGCGACCTGAGCCCCGTCGCCCCCACATACGGCGGGCCGAGCCCCGCCACCTCCACGCGCGGTGGCCCGAGCTCCACCACCCCGACACGCGGCGGCCCGAGCCCCGCCACCCCGACACGTGGCGGTCCGAGCTCCACCGCTCCCACACCCGAACGAGGAAAGGGACCCACCATGACGACCAGCGAGCAGCCCGCGACCCCCCATCCACAGCACGATCCCGCCGACGAGTCGGGGTGCCGCATGCCGGGCCTGTGGACACGGACGCTGGGCGACCTCACCCTCACCTACGTCCCCGACGCCGGTGTCCACATGATTCCCACCCGCGTCTACCCCGCCTCCGCCGACGAGGACTGGACGGAGCACCGTCCCCACATGACGGACGCGGGCCACCTCGCCATGGGCTGCGGCGCGCTGCTCGTCGAGCGCCACGGGCAGCGCCTGCTCCTCGACGCCGGCCACGGCCGTATCTCGGGCGAGGACCTGGAACACTTCCAGCACGGTTTCGAGCACGTGCAGACCCTCCCCGAGCACCTGGAGCGCCTGGGCGTCGACCCGGCCGCGCTGGAGACGGTCGCCTTCACGCACCTGCACGACGACCACACCGGCTGGGCCCGTCCGGACGCCGCCGACGACCCGCACAGCCTGTTCCCCAACGCGCGCTGGATCGTAGGCGAAGGCGAACTGCAGGGCCTGGACCCGGCCGCCGGCCCGCGGCTCGCCGGACAGAGCGAACGGACGACAGCCGTCGCCGACGGAACCGAGATCGCCGAGGGCGTACGTGCCTGGGCCCTCCCCGGGCACACCACCGGCCACACGGCCTGGATACTCGACACCGGTGACGGCCGCCGAGTCGTGGCCTTCGGCGACGCCATGCACTCGCCCGTACAGATCCAGCACCCCGACTGGGAGGTCGTCCTCGACCACGACCGGGCTCAGGCCGAGGACTCACGCCGCCGACTCGTGGAACTCCTGTCCCAGGACGGCGTCTTCGGCTTCGGCGTGCACTTCGCCGACCAGCAACTGGGAACCGTCGACGGCACCGGCCAGTGGCGCCGGTGGGAGGACGAGACGGACAACCGATAAGCGGGGTACGGCACCCCAGCCGCCGACTTGGGCCCGACCGAGGGGCAACGGGGCGCGGTGGCGCAGTCGTCGGGGCCTCCGCTGTACGGGCCGGGGCCGGCCCGTACAGCGATACCGAGCGCGATGACCGACCAGGTCAGCTCCACGCCATCGCGTTGATCTCGCTGTGGCCTGCGCCATCGCCCTCTATGCCGTCACCGGAGCCGTGAGCTGAGGGGAGGCGGCGTCCCTGGCGGCCGAGGTGCGTCGTTTGTCGGCATCGACAGCGAAAGTTGCGCTCTGAGCTTGGGAATCACCCGGTATTTGAGGGCCTGCGGAGGTGCTGCCCCGGGTATGACTTTGCTGCCGCCACGGACCTCGCGGCTAGGCTGTTCGGCGACCTCTTTGCCGCCGTTCGCCGCCCTGCCTGGCACGTAGCGGCACGGGGGTTGTTGTTCAAAGCGGTCTGGTTCCGTGGGAAACCCGCAGGTCAGTGAGTCTGCTTTCCGTACAGGCGGGGGTGGCCCCCAGCCGCGAGGAGTCTCCTCACACTGTGAGGAGACTCCTCGCACAGGCGGGGATGATCCAGATGCGATGACCGCAGAACTTGGTCATGTCGTCGGTGTCGGACGCCAGCAGCGCGATCGGCCGGGGTTCACCATGCTGGCACAGACGAGGATGCGGTCTCCTCATATACAGCAGGGCCCCGGCCGGTACTGCGGTACTGGGCCCGGGGCTCTGGCGTAGGCAACCGCTTCGCGGGAGCGCCCGCGAGCAGTGCTGGGCGGGCGATCAGGACGATGGCGTGGGTTCGTTGATCGGTACAACGTTGAAGTACTCCTCGATGCGATCGATGAGGCCGCCGTCGAACCGGAAGTACATCGCCGCGTGCACCTCACTGCGGGATCCGTCGGTCGCCGTCAGGTGGAGTACCTGCTGCTGGAGCACTTCGTCGCCGTCCTGGAACTGCCGCACGATGTCGTACCGAAGTGTCTCGACGTCTGCGGCCAACTGCTTCAGCAGTTCCATGTTCTCGTCGATCGGCTGGTCGCCGCTTCCGTCGCTGTGCCACACGGTGGCGGTGTCGGTGCACAGGGACCGCATCGTGGCGTAGTCCCGTACCTCCCACTGCCGGAGGTAGTGCACCGCTGCTGCGCGAAGGTTCTGCTCGGATGCCATCGTTTCTTCCTCTCGGGGGCGCCGGTTGTGGCGGATGTCAGAGGGCGGGGCCGGTCGCGGTGCCGGCGGCCGCTTCTTCTTCGAAGACGGGGGCGCGTTCCCCCGCTTCGATGCGTAGGGGGAGGTGGTTCTCGCGGGGCGGAAGGGGGCAGGGGAAGGCCGACGAGAACATGTGGTGGGGGACAACGGCCTGGTTGAAGTCGATACAGGCCGTGCCCGTGGCGCTCTTGGGTTGGGACAGGATCAGCCACCGGCCCATGCTGGGCGTGTCGGTGCCGCTGGTGCCGTCGGTGAACGTGATCAGCAGGGTGTCGCCGCCCACACCGAACGCCTGGAGCGTGTGCTGCTCGCCTCCCAGGACGAAGACGAAGTCACCAGGGGCCGGGAGGGCGTCCCGCATACTCGGGCTGGTCAGCCGGGTCACCTCCAGGAGGCGTCCGGCGTCCGCCGGACGGTACTCCGCTTCCACAGCCCAGGCTGGGTCCCACGGCCACGCCTCGATCTCGCGCAGGCCGACGAGGGTGGGGGCGGCCGGATCCCACACGACCAGGACGTGGGCTCCCCGCAGTTCTTCGATGGTGCCGCGCCGCCCGTCGGGAAAGGACAAGCGGCTGGTGCTGGCCAGTTCGACCGCGCCGTCCACGGCCTGACCGTCGACGGACACGCCCTCCGCACGGGCCGCGGTCAGCGTCAGGCTCCCCGCGAAGCCGGTGGACGTCCACCGCCCCGGAACCTCGGGGACTTCCTGCCCCGGTTCCGTGATCAGCCGATAGGCGATGCGGCCCGCCTTCCCGTCCGAGCCCGCCATCTCCTCCCATCGGCTACGACGCCACCTGTCGTACCCGGTCGACGCGCCCTTGGCCCCGAAGCAATCACTGGACACAGCGTTCTCCTCTCCAAAATGGGGGTCACTCGCGACCGCCGTCAGGACTCACCGCCGGCCGGGAACCTCGACCGGTTCGACGGCCGGTCGAGGGCCGCCGCAGCGCGGCCACGGACGGCGTGCCGTCCTGCGGCGCGTCACCGCGCACGCCCGACTTGTCGCGGGCCGACCGGTGGGGTCGGTGGTTCGGATGGTGCGTGCGCCCCGAGCACATAAGCGAAATTGCTTGCCGTTACGGCAAACCCGGATAGCGCGCAGCGTTGGGTGACCGTGCTCCCGCATCGCCTACGAGGAAGCGGCCCCGGACCCCGCGAGGACGGGGCGCCGGGGCCGCTTTGATCGCATCAACACCGCCGGGCTGCTCGACCGGTGCATGCGCGACATCCAGGGGCTGCTCATGCCCGCGGGCGTCGACCATCCGGACGACGGCGATCACGTCACCCTCCTGTCCGACCGGGGCACCGAGGTGGCCGCCGGCCGCAACTACGGTGGCCACACCGTCAATCAGGGCGACACCTTGGTTCAGGACACCGGAGCACAGGACGCCCTCGCGCGGGACGGTGTCATCTGGTGACGGTCATCGTCCTCACCCACTGCCCGGTCGGCCTGCGCGGATTCCTGACCCGCTGGCTCCTGGAGATCTCCCCGGGCGTCTTCCTGGGGAGCCCCTCGGCCCGTATCCGCGACGCCCTGTGGGACGAGGTTCGCCAGTACGCCGGCAACGGCCGCGCGTTGCTCGCCTACTCCACCAACTCCGAACAGGGCTATGCCTTCCGCACCCACGATCACAAATGGCACCCCGTCGACCATGAGGGCCTCACCCTCATCTTCCGCCCCTCCGACCGCCCCGCTCCTGCCCCCTCGTCGCCTTCTTCAGGTTCTTCGGGCTGGAGCAAGGCATCCAAGCGCCGCCGCTTCGGCAACCGCGCACCGTGACTTCTTCGCCAACAGCCAGACCTTCCGGTCGTGCTTGCGCAGGACACCCGTACCGACAGCGGCCATACGGCGGGACCGGCTGCGCGCCCGCGGCTCCGGCGATTTCGGGTTCAGCGTTTGACGGCTCGTACGCCGAGTTGCCGGGTTGGTCCGCCCCTTGTGCATGCCGGACGGACGGAGCCACCCGTACTTTCCTGCTTCTCTGGCCTTCGGTGCATCGCGAACTGTCTTGCACCGCTGGCGGGTTCATCTCGATCCCGAGGCCGGGTACGCCGCGACACCCGGCGAGGAATCATCGACGTGCGCCCCCTGGCAACCTCACCCGGGAAACATCGGCGTGAACGCGTAGCCTGTGGCGTGTAGGTATTTCAGGACGAGCGCGTTCCCGTTTGTCCAGTATGCCGTTTTCTCTCATCTTTGCTGAAACGAGTGCTGCTCCTTGGCGAAAGTGCAGCTCATGGAGGCTGCGCCCCGCGCCTGCGGGGATGGACCCTCACGCTGCCACCAATACCCGAGGCCCCGCTACTGCGCCCCGCGCCTGCGGGGATGGACCCGACCCGCACGCGCTGCCACAGCGCCGCATCCGCTGCGCCCCGCGCCTGCGGGGATGGACCCACGCGGCGGCCCAGCACCCGGGTGGCGTTGCACTGCGCCCCGCGCCTGCGGGGATGGACCCGACACGGTTCAGGCCCTCCGGGGCAAAAGGCTCTGCGCCCCGCGCCTGCGGGGATGGACCCGCGGCGGTCCTCAGGGCCTCCGGGGCCAGGGTCTGCGCCCCGCGCCTGCGGGGATGGACCCGCGGTCATGGATGGCTCGGTACAGCCCTTCCCCTGCGCCCCGCGCCTGCGGGGATGGACCCAGGCCAGCCATCAGGCAACACTCCTGTGGTGCCTGCGCCCCGCGCCTGCGGGGATGGACCCAACGCCGGAGCCGGAAACCGGTGACGGATACGCTGCGCCCCGCGCCTGCGGGGATGGACCCCCAACGGTTTCTCCGATCTCCGCGGCGGCTCCCTGCGCCCCGCGCCTGCGGGGATGGACCCGTCACGTGGGAAGCGGCGTACTCCGGGGTGCCCTGCGCCCCGCGCCTGCGGGGATGGACCCGTGGATTCTGGAGAAGGCCCTCGGCGTCAGCGCTGCGCCCCGCGCCTGCGGGGATGGACCCGGTCACTCCGCTGGCGACCCTCCAGGAGCTGACTGCGCCCCGCGCCTGCGGGGATGGACCCTCTGGGGTGCGGTCCGCAGTGAGCCTTCGCGACTGCGCCCCGCGCCTGCGGGGATGGACCAACGGCCCTCCGGGAGAACGCCGAGAGGCGAGCCTGCGCCCCGCGCCCGCGGGGATGGACCAGTGGGACGGGGCGAGTGGGCCCGTTGAGGTCGGTGAGCCTTTCCGGGCCCCGGTCGGGCGGGCGGGTCAGCGTAGTCCGGCGAAGAGATCGTTCTCGGGGATGGCCGCGCCAGTGGTGTCCTGGACACGTACGAAGGTCTCCACGCCCAGCAACCCGCCGAACTTCTCCTTGCCCATCTTGAGGAAGAAGATGTTCTCGCCCTGACTGGCGTGCGCGGCCAGCGAATCGAACTTCTGACCGCTGAATTCGGTGGTGTCCACCCACGTGGTGATCTCGTCGTCGGGGAGGCCGATCTCGGCCAGCGCGGCGGCCTCGGCGGGGTCCGGCTCCGGCATGTCCTCGTGCAACTCGCGCATGGTTTCGCCGAACCGCTGCATCGTCGAGCGGGGCATCGTGGTCCAGTACACCTTCGGTGTCAGGTCGGTCATCTCCAGCGCCGCCATCGTGATGCGGTTGGCCTGGATGTGGTCGGGGTGGCCGTAGAAGCCGTTCTCGTCGTAGGTGACGACCACATCGGGCCGGTAGTGCCGCATCAGTTCCGCGAGTCGGGTGGCGCCTTCCTCCACGGGGGTCTGCCAGAACGATTCGGGGGCGTCGTTGCTCGGCCAGCCCATCATTCCGGAGTCGGCGTAGTCCAGCATCTCCAGGTCGCTGATCTTCAGGACGTCGCAGCTCGCCTCAAGTTCCTGGCGGCGCATCAAGGCGACGGCCGCCGGATCGTGCCCGGGATCGCCCGGCTTGGCGCCCCCAGGTCCGTCACCGCAACCGCCGTCGGTACACGTCACGAGAACCGTGCGGATGCCTTCCGCCGCGTACTGCGCGAGGACCCCTCCCGTGCTGGTGGCCTCGTCGTCGGGGTGGGCGTGTACGGCCATGAGCGTCAAGGGCCAGTCAGTCATGGAACAGTCCTCCTGCGGAAATGGGTCTTGGTCCGAGTGCGCGGCGGGCGTACCGCGATCCCGGGGCCGGGCCCCGGGGCCGAATCCTGGTGGGCCGGACGACCTTGTGGTCTCCGTGCCGGCTTCCCCCCTCGTGCGGCGCCGGTCTCCCGGTCGATGCAACCGTGCCGACCGGGCCGGCTGTTCCCGACGCGGCTGCTTGATCTTCCAGGCGTTGGTGTTTCGACGTGAACGAGACGTACAGGCGCGAGCGACCTGGCACGAAGTCTTCCGGCGCGGAGGTAGTGCGGAGGTAGTGCGGAAGTGGTGCGGAGTCCCTGAATCAGTCCGGACAACAAACAACCCCCGGGCCGTCGGCCTGGGGGTCTGTCGTGGAGCGGGTGACGAGAATCGAACTCGCGCTCTGAGCTTGGGAAGCTCATGTTCTACCATTAAACTACACCCGCGTGAAGCCCCGTGCCGGGGCGTCGTACCGTCGCACACTGTACCCCATGGCCGCCCCCCGGCGCATTTGCCGTGGGGTTTCGTGCTGTCGGGGCGGTGGGGATGCGGCTGCGGGGTGCGGGAGTTGGGGCGTACGGTGTGGGCGCGGAAGTCGGTCGGAGTGCCGCGTGTGAGTGCGCCTGGTCCATCCCCTAATGTGGCTTTTGTCTTTCACGTACATGGGGAAAGGGAATCAATGGAGCGCACCGTCGTCCGTTGTGCCGAAGGGCACGTGTTCAGCACCGCTTCGTTCCCGATGCAGCACCTCAATGCCGGACGGATCGGCCCCGGGCGGCTTCTGCGCTGTCCGCGATGCGCCCGGCTCCGGCACTCCGTGCCGGTCACTGCCGAGGAGCGATAGAGCAAACCAGCGACAAGCAAGCGCACGCGTCTGGGCGGCACACGGGTCCGGTCCGATTGGGCCGGGCCCGTGGCGTGCGCGTACTCTCGTGGAGTGCTTCTCTCAGACAAGGACATCCGGACCGAGATCGACAACGGTCGGGTGCGTATCGAACCGTACGACGAGTCGATGGTGCAGCCGTCGAGCATCGATGTGCGGCTCGACCGCTACTTCCGGGTGTTCGAGAACCACCGCTACCCCCACATCGACCCGGCCGTCGAGCAGGCGGACCTGACGCGTGAGGTCGTGCCGGAGGGGGACGAGGCGTTCATCCTGCACCCCGGAGAGTTCGTGCTCGCCTCGACGTACGAGGTCATCACCCTCCCTGACGACGTCGCCTCCCGCCTCGAAGGCAAGTCCAGCCTCGGCCGCCTCGGCCTGCTGACGCACTCCACCGCGGGCTTCATCGACCCCGGCTTCTCCGGCCACGTCACCCTTGAGCTCTCCAACGTCGCGACCCTGCCGATGAAGCTGTGGCCCGGCATGAAGATCGGCCAGCTGTGCATGTTCCGGCTGACCTCGCCGACCGAGTTCCCGTACGGCTCCGCCAAGTACGGCTCCCGTTACCAGGGGCAGCGCGGGCCGACGCCCTCCCGCTCCTTCCAGAATTTCCATCGCACGCAGGTCTGAAGCGCAGAGGAACAGGTAGAGCACGGCAGTGAGTGACAAGCGCGAGAACCTTACGTATCCGCTCTTCGGCGAGGCCATCCGCGAACTGGCCCAGACCGTCGCCGACGACGGGTACGAGCCGGACATCATCCTGTCCATCGCGCGCGGCGGCCTCTTCGTCGCCGGCGGCCTCGGGTACGCCCTGGACGTCAAGAACCTGCACGTCATGAACGTCGAGTTCTACTCCGGCGTCGGCCAGACCCTTGAGCTCCCGGTCATGCTGCCGCCCGTCCCCAACGTCGTCGACCTCAGCCGCAAGAAGGTCCTCGTCGCCGACGACGTCGCCGACACCGGCAAGACCCTCAAGCTCGTCCACGACTTCTGCGCCGGCCACGTCGCCGACGTGCGCTGCGCCGTCATCTACGAGAAGCCGCAGTCGCTCGTGAAGTGCGAGTACGTGTGGAAGCGCACCGAGGACTGGATCAACTTCCCGTGGAGCGTCGAGCCGCCCGTCGTACGGCGTGAGGGCCAGATCCTCGACGCGTAGGCGGTACGTACGGACGTACGCGAGGGCCCGGCTGCCGTTTGTGGCGGCCGGGCCCTCGCGCGTACGGATCAGGTGTCAGGTGTCAGGCGTCAGGTCAGAACGTGCCCAGCTTGATGATCGTCAGCAGCGCCACCAGCTGAATCGCCGACGCCGCCAGCGCCTTCGGCCACGGCAGGTCGTGCGACTTGCTCACCATCGACGTGAACAGCGCCCCCGCCGCCAGCCACGTCGCCCACCCCAGCACCTGCACGAACGGGCTGTCGCCGCCCAGGAACATCGCGAACAGCAGCCGCGGCGCGTCCGTGAGCGACATGAGCAGCATCGACAGGCCCACCGTCGGCTGCCACTCCCCGTTACCGCCCAGCTGCCGCGCCAGCGTGTGCGTCACCATGCCCAGGATCAGGCTCGCGATGACGACGATCACCGCCGTGGTCAGCACCCACGGGATGCTGTTGGACAGCGTGGCGTTCAGCACATCCTGGCGGGCCTTGTCGAAGCCGAAGACGGCCAGTAGTCCGTAGATGAACGTCACCGTGATCGCGGTCGCCCACATCGAGTGGTCGCGCATCTGCCAGAACGTCGCGCTCGGCCGCAGCACGATTCCGCTCAGCAGGTCCTTCCACGGCAACCGCGGGCCGACGGGCGGCGGGGGCGCCTGGCCGGCGCGGTAGGTGTCGCCACCGGCGTATCCGCCGTCGTTGTACGGACCGTCGTCGTGCGGGCCCTGGTTGTACCCCTGGTTGTACGCGCCGTCGTTGTACGGCGCCTGCCCGCCGTACGGGTCGTGGCCGCCGGGGCCTTCCCCCACGCTGAACTGCTGCGTGTGGCCCGGGTTGTCCCCCTGCCGCCCTTGCCCCTGGCCCTGGCCCTGGCCTTGTCCCTGGCCTTGGCCATGGCCCTGCCCGTAGCGCGGGTCATGGGGCTGGTTCTGCCCCGGCCCCTGTCCCTGTCCTTGGCCCGGCCCCTGTCCGTACGCCGTCGGCGGGCCGCCGAAGTACTCCGGCTCACCCTGGCCCCGCGATTGCTGCCACTGCTGACCCTGGCCGCCGCCGTCACCACCTCCTTGCCGACCGCCGTACGGGCGCCCGTACGGCGGCTGCGCCGGGGGTGGGTTCTGCTGCTGCCCGGGGCGCTGCTGCCCTTGCTGTGCGGACTGGGAGTCCCGTCCGCGTCCGCTCCTGAATCCAGCCACGCTTTCGAACGTACCCGTTCTGTCGAACCACGGTGCCGGGCCTGGGCGGACAGCCCGGCATTGCTGCCGAGCTGTGACATCCCCTAAGGGAAAACTGAGGGTTCACGCGCTGGTCAGGTGCCTCGGCACGGTGGCGGCGAGTGGCCCCTCACCCGTCAGATCGCACCATACGTACTTGCCCTTGAACCCGAAGAACTCCTCCCCGAGCCCGTACCAGCCCCAGTCGTCCGAGCAGAGCGTCACGAGCTGGAGGCCGCGCCCGGTTTCCTCGTCGGTTGTCTCCGCTGTCTCTTGGAGGTGGGGAGGGGTGGGGTCCGTGTCCCAGACTCCGATGCGAAGTTTTCCGTGCGACCACCACAGGCGCATCGATGCCGGTCCGTCCGTATGGCGGAGCGCGTTGGACAGCAGTTCGGTCGCGAGCAGTTCGGCCCGGTCGATGAGATCGGGGAGGTCGTGGAGGGTGAGCACCGCTCGCAAGGTCGCACGGGCGATGGCCGCTGCGCGGGTGTCGTGCGGGACGTAGAGGGTGTAGTCCCAATTCTCGTCTTCATAAGCGGAGTTGGACATACGGGTCTCCGTACGGTGGGGGGCGCCGTGCGGTGGCGTTGTCGCGACCCGCGCTGGGCGCGCGGACGCGGTGCGCTTCCGGCTTACCGGCGAGCACTGTGTGAGTGACGCGTCACGTACTGTAGGGGACTAGGTTGTGACGTCACAAGCTAGTGACGGATATTGCTCGGGTGTGACTGGACCCCTGGCACTGCGGCACGCCAGACTTCCAACAGCCGTGGAGGAAGGGATCTATGCCGCCGAGGATGCAGCCCACTGCCCGTCAGCAGCGACTGGGCGCCGAGCTACGGAAGTTGCGTGAAGCGGCGGGCATGACCGCGCGCGAGGCCGCCGGGCTGTTGGGAACCAACCCGATGCACATGAGCCATGTGGAGTCGGGCAAGGCCGGAGTCAGTGAGGAGCGAGTCCGCCGACTGGCGTCGAACTATGCCTGCGCCGATGGCGATTTGATCGATGCACTGGTCGCCATAGCGACGGAGCGTGGGCGGGGGTGGTGGGAGGAGTACCGGGGCGTTCTGTCGTCGGGTTTCTTGGACCTGGCCGAGTTGGAGCATCACGCGACGTTCCTGCGGTCCGTTGAGGTTGTCAGCGTTCCCGGTCTTATGCAGACCGAGGACTATGCGCGGGCCGTTTTTGGGTACATGGTGCCGGAACTTCCGCAGTCGGAGATCGAACCTCGCGTCGCGCATCGCATGCGGCGGCGTCGGATCATTACCGGGGACTCACCGATTGGGTACGAGGTCGTGATTCATGAAGCTGCCCTGAGGTTCAAGGTGATGGACAGCAAACTCGCCCGCGAACAGATCGAGTTGATTCTCGATCTATCCGAGATGGGCAACATCTCCGTGCGTGTAATCCCTTTCAACGTTGATGGCTTTGCCGGAGCCAACTGTTCGATGCTGCATGTTGGAGGCCCAGTTCCCCAGCTCGACACCGTGCAACGCGACGCTCTCCTCGGTGGAATCTTTATGGATGCGCAGCCGCAGATCGCGAGGTTCGTCAAGGTCTTCCACAAGGTGGAAGCGGCAGCACTAGAGGTCGACGAGTCGCGGGTCTTCTTGCGGCGGATGGTGGATGAACTGTGAGGAGCAAGGAAATGGCAAAGGCCATCGAATGGCAGAAGTCCTCCTACTCTGCGGGCGGTGACGGGGCGAACTGCCTTGAACTAGCCGCTGTCGATGGCCTGGTATGGCTCCGTGAGAGCGATGCCCCCGGTGGCTTCATTGCGGCCACTCCGGCTGCGCTCCGTGCGCTTCTTCGGACCATAAAGGCGCGCGAGTCAGGCCGACTCGCTTGAGGTGAACGGCCTATGAGGGGTGAGGCAATGGCAAGGGCTATCGAGTGGCAGAAATCCTCCTTCTCCGGCGGGGGAGACGGGAACGCCTGTCTCGAACTGGCTGCTGTCGACGGCGAGGTGTGGCTCCGTGAGAGCGACGTCCCCGGCGACGTCATCGCCGCTGCTCCGACCGCTCTGCGGGCATTCATACGGGCCGTGAAGGCGGCCGGTGCTTGATGCTGGATACATGAAAGGAGTAGAGATGTTCGCTGATTAGGCCTTTTCCCCTGGAAGGTGCCGGTTGCTGGGAGTTCTCCGGTTGCAGTCTTGGCTTCCTCGGTGTGACCACGGTGGTGGTGGTGTCAGAAGCGTCACTTGCCGATGAGATGCCGCGGGAATGTGTTCTTCCTCCTGTCTCATCCCAAGAGGCCACGCTGTGCGGTATTTTCCCGTCAGTCGACGCGGTCTCTGGGCAGGCTGGAAAATCAGCGGTACGCAGACGTCATGACGGAACGCCGACCGTATCCGAGCGACCTGTCCGACGCCCGCTGGGTTCTGGTGGAGCCCACCTTGACCGCCTGTGTGACCTGCTCGACGCGATCCTGTACGTCGATCGCACCGGCATCCCCTGGCGCTGCCTCCCACACGGCTACCCGCCGCACCAGACCGTGTACGCCTAATTCGCCCGCTGGCAGAAGGACGGCGTGTTCAAAAGCTCAACGGCCTGGCATCGACGTCGGCAAGAAGGTCGCAGGCAGGAAGCGGAGCATCATCACCGACACCCTCGGCCTGCTGCCGGCAGTGCTGGTCACCGCCACGAGCGTGCAGGACGGCACCGTCGGCCGACAGCTGCTGACCAGCGTTTCCGCCGAGCACCCCACCATCCGCAAAGCCTGGGACGCCATGGGCTATAAGAACGCCGTCGTCGAGCATGGCGCAACTTTGGGCATCGACGTCGAGATGGTCCGCCGCCCCCGGCCACCAGGAGATTCGCCATTCAGCCTCGTCGCTGGGCCGTCGAACGCACCCTGGGCCGGCTCATGAACCACCGCCGCCTGGCCCGTACGAAGCCCTGCCCGCCCGCTCCGAAGCCATGATCCAACTCGCGATGATCAACCTCATGACCCGCCGACTCGCCAGCGAAGCCACCCCCACCTGGCGCGGAACCTGACCCTCAAAACCAGGGATGAAACACCCAGTAACTGAAGCACCCCGCTTCCTCGCCGTTGTTCAGGAATGGGATACGGACACGGAGGACCCGGACGGGGGAGTCGTCGCCTGGGGGCTGGCCCATGAGGACGGGCGTGTCCACGTAGTCAGCGCTGAAGGCCGTACGCAGTACAGACTCAACTCGCCCGAGCAGACCGTCTGCTGGTTCGGCCGAGAACCCGGGGTGACGGCACGGATCGTGTGGTTCGCGCCCCCGGCGAACCCGGCATTCGAGCGGGCCGAAGCGGCGTGAAAGCGGTCCGGTCATGGTGACCCGTGTCGGATGAAGCGAAAGGGCTCGGCGCCCGAGGCTCTGGCCTGGGCGCCGAGCCTTTTCCTTAGCGGAGCGGGGCCGCGTTCTGCGGGCTTATCTGTTCAGCGCACATCCTTTTCGTGGTGTGTCTCAAGTCACAGCGTGTGTCTTAGGGATGACCAAGGAATCCCAACTCATATCTATGCCAGCCCGCTGCCGTTGGGCGCACCATAAGGGTGGCCCTGGCGGGCCGAACAGGGAGATCCCGGATCATGGACGAGGAAACCATAGTTACGCTGGCTGCTGGCGCGCAGACGATCGCTGGGGCGATAGAGGTGGTGGCCCGGTACGTGGGGGGCCGGGCGTGGCGCAAGGTCCTGCCGGCCGCCGACGGAGGGAGTTCCGACCCGGTGGCCAGGGCGGCGGCGATGCAACTGGACGTTCTGGTCTACCCCAGTGTCGCGTTCGAGGCCGTGGTGCGGGCTGTGACGGGTGCCAGCCGGGAGGACGCGGAGGACGCCGCTCAAGAGGCCTTCCTCGAGGTATGGAAGTACGTCTTGAGCGGCCAGTGGGCTGAGATCAGGAACCCGCAGGCCTGGCTCCGCCGGGTGGCACGGAACAAGTACCGGGGGTCTTTGCGCACCAAGGGGACACTGGTCGATTCGGCGCCGCCGGATGAGCAGACCGATCCGGGGCTTGCCGAACCGGTGGCCCAGACCATCGATGTGGTGAGCGCCCTCAAACCGCTGGACAGCCTCACCGCCGCCGTACTGGCCCGGCATCTGGACGGTGCTTCCACCGGGGAGATCGCCGAGCACCTCGGCATCAAGTCGAAGAAGGTGTCGAACCGTAAGGCCAAGGCCCGCCGTGTCCTCGAAGGCTATCTGGCTCCGCCCGCTCCATGGCCGGCGCCGACCGACATCGTGGCGGACTCGGAATCATTGACGGCTCACGGCAGGGACCTGCGGATGATGAGCCCTGACGATCGACAGGAGATCCGGACGGCGATTGCCGAGTGGCGGGAGCGGCTGCGCAAGTGTCCGGCTGGGAAGCTCAGCGTCGAGAGTTCGTCGATCGTCCTGATGAGGACGGCCAGGCTGGCGGAGGAATTGACCGCGGATCGGGAGGAGCACACTGCCCTGGATCTGATCCGGGTTGCCGCCCCGCATCTGAGGTCCCTGGCCTATCGACGCCCGGAGGCGTCCAGGCCGGTCGTGTTCGAGGTGCGACGTGCCCGAGCCGAGGCGTTGTCCGAGCTTGGCTGGTATCAGAAGGCCGAGACGGTACTGGGGAGGTTGTGCGAGGGCGAGCGGGAAGTGTTCGGCGCTGCCGACCCCCGGACGGAGTTGCTGCTTCACTGGGCTCTGGTGGGGCAGGGACGATTGCGTGATACCGAGGCGGGGTTCTGTGCTCTGGAAGCCCGCCTGAAGCGGTCACGTGGTGTCGGGATGCCGCTGCACGTGCAGTGCAGGAAGGGCTGGCTGCTGAGCCTGCTGGGCAAGGTGGATGAGTCGGTGTGCGTCTACACCTCCGTCATTTCCGGCCGGATCGGTGGGCTCGGCGAAGACCATGCCGACACTCTCGACGCGGGGCACTCCCAAGCGAAGGTGCTCTTGGCGGCTCGACGATGGGAGGAGGCGCTTGCCCTGCTGCAGGGCGTGTCCGAGGGGCGGGCACGGGTCCAGTCGGACCATCACTCCGACACTCTGGAGTCCTGCAAATACCGCATCGTGGCCAAGGTGCTGGGCGAAGCGCGTAACAGTCGCCGACTCGGTGTAGCGGTCCAGGACCTCGAAGAGATCCTGCGCATTCAGGCCCGTCGGCACGGCCTGAACTATCCCATGAGCCGAGACACAGCTCGTTGGCTCGACTGGCTTCGCCGAGTTCAGGAAGCGGGCCGCTTCGGCGAGTTGCCCCCCGATCTGTGACCAAGCAACCTCGAACCGGGGCCAGTTGGCCCCGGTTCGAGGTCCGTCGTCGTGGATAGGACGACACTCAACTCGTTTTCGAACGGGAACCGCTGACAGTGAGGTAAACCATGAGGCTTGGACTGCTGACGGCCGCGCTCGGCCAGATGTCGTTGGAACAGATCGCCGCCTGGGCTCCGCGGGCCGGATACCAGTCGTTGGAGGTGGCGACCTGGCCAGTCGGCAGCGAGCACATCCACCAGGCTGCCCACCTGGACGTAGCCGACTTCACCGCCGCCGACGCCGACCGCGTGCGCGAACTGATGGCCTTTCACGGCCTGACCATCTCCGCGGTGACCTACTGCGACAACAACCTGCGCGGTGACCGGGCCGAGCGCGACCTCGTCCACCGGCATCTACGGGCCTGCATCGACACGGCCGCGACCCTGGGTGTCCGCAAGGTCACCACGTTCATCGGCCGCGACATCTCCCTGCCGATCGCCGACAACCTCAAGCAGGCCGAAAGGTATCTACCCCCACTGGTCCGATACGCGACCGACCGGGGCGTGACGCTGCTGGCAGAGAATTGCCCGATGGAGGGATGGCACCCCGACGGCTACCCCGCCAATCTCGCCTATTCGCCCGAACTGTGGGACTGGATGGCCGACCTGGGCTTCGGCCTTACCTACGATCCTTCCCATCTGCCCTGGCTGGGCATCGATCCCCTTGACGCTCTCCGACACGCCCTGGACGCCGGCATCGTCGGCCATGTTCAGGCCAAGGACATTCAGATCGACGAGCGGGCCCGCACCCGCTACGGCGTCTTCGGCAAGACTGTCGGACGGGCCTCTCCCACAGATGTCGGCTGGTGGCGCTACCGCGTCCCCGGCCGCGGGCAACTCGACTGGAACGAGATCATCGACACCCTCTACTCGGCCGGATACACCGGCGACATCGCCGTCGAACACGAAGACCCCGTTTGGGGCGGCGCCCTCGACCAGATCCTGCAGGGCCTGCGCATCGCCGCCCACACTCTGAAGCCTTTGATCATCACCGAACTCGACCCTCAGGAACCGTCAGACGACCACCGAAGCCAGCAGAGCCCTGAACAAAGGTGACCGGCCTCTGGCCGGTGCGGATTCGGTGATGCCGAGGGAATCGTGAACGCAGATCCTGTGTGGACCACCGGTAGTGGAGAAGGGCAGACCCCCCTTGTCCACCACCGGCCTTGGCCGTTCGCCCGACGAAACACCCAGTGAGCTCAACTGGCAGAAGTCCTCCTACTCTGCGGGCGGTGACGGGGCGAACTGCCTTGAACTAGCCGCTGTCGATGGCATGGTGTGGTTCCGTGAGAGCGACGCCCCCAGCGACGTCATCGCCGCCACCCCAGCCGCCCTGCGCTCGCTTCTGCGGACCGTAAAGGCAGGCCAGGCGGAACACCGCGCATAGGCACGGTCGGCTCTGCCGAAAGGCAGAGGGGCGGATCGGTCCTGAGGTCCACGAATGCGCGTCCGTAGCGATCGATACTGGGTGGCGTGCCCCTTACCAGCCGTTTCCGCCGTTCCGTCCGCCCTCCGCCGGAGGCCGTGGCGCGTCCGGGGGGAGTGGGCCGGGGCGTCGCGGAGACGGTCGGGGTGGCGGTTGCCGCGTTGGGTCTGTTCGCGGTCGCACGGGGGCTGTGGAATCTGCCGCACGTCTGGTTTCAGGTGGGTGCGGTCGGGGTCGCTGTGGGGCTCTTTCCGTTGCGGCGGCGCGGGGCCGATGCCGTACTCCTGGTTCTCGCCGTTCTCGCCGGGGCGGCGCCCGTCGTCGGTCCGGTGCTGGCGGCCACCGCGTACACGGTGGCGCTCGGCACGGTTCGGCCGCGCCACCGGACCCGGCGGCTCGGCGGCGCGAGCTTGCTGGTCATGGCGTCGGGGTTGGCGACCGGCTCTTCGGTCGGTGCGGGGACGGCCGTTTACGGCCTGGAGCTCGGGGTGGTGCTGGCGGCGACCGCCGTGGTCGTGCCGGGCCTGGTCGGAACGGTGTACGGGCAGCAGGCGCGGCTGTTGCGGGCGTTGCGCGAACGCGGTGACGAGGCCGAGCGGGCGCGCCGGTTCGCGGACAGTGAGGCCCGTACCCACGAGCGGGCCCGGATCGCCGCCGAGATGCACGATCTGGTGGGCCACCGGCTCAGTCTCGTCTCGCTGCACGCCGGCGGCCTGGAGCTCGCCCTCGACCGGGCCGCGCCGGAGCTGCGCGAGGAGGCGGTGCTCGTCCGGCGGGCCACTCGGGACGCGATGGGCGAACTGCGGCAGGCGCTCGGGGTTCTCGGCCCGCTCGGGCGGGACACGGGCCCGGACGCGCTCACCGACGCGACCGGCACCCGGGCGGACGTCGAGGCGCTGGTCGCGGAGTCCCGTGACGGCGGGATCGGCGTACGGCTGGAGTGGAGCGGCCCTGACCTCGACGGATGCCCGGCGCGGGTGCGGCGCGCGGTGCACCGGGTGGTGCGGGAGGCGCTGACGAACGTACATCGGTACGCGACGGCCGCCCATGTCGCCGTGCGGGTCGAGCACGACGACCGGACGGTGCGGGTGACGGTGCGCAATGGGGCGCCGCCCGCTTCGTCCGGCGCACCGTCCGAGGCCGGTACGGGGCGCGGGCTGACCGGCCTGCGTGAGCGGGTCGAACTGCTCGGCGGCGCCTTCGACGCCGACGCGCTGCCGTCCGGCGGATTCCGGGTGATCGCGGCCATCCCGGCGGAACCGGACGACGCCGTCGCCGGGAATCAGTTCGGGGGCGGCGCGAGGGCTTCCGTGTCGGCCGCGAGCGACGACGCGGCGGCGCTGTCGCGCGGGCCGCGCACCGCAAGAGTGCTGACGTTCGGCCTCGGGGCGGTGGGGCTGTGGGTGCTGATGGCGCTCGCGATCGCCTTGGTGTACGGCCAGCCGAGGCACTTGACCCCGCCTCCGGAGCCGCGCCTCGGGATGTCGTACCAGGAGCTGAAGGGGGTCTACGACAGCGCGGCCGAACGCGCCGCGGCCACCGGGCATGAACCGCCGCGGCCTGCCGGTACCGCGGGCTGCGTTTTCCCGCCCGCCGGCCGTGGCCCCCGGCCCGGCGAGTTCGCCGTCACCCGGTACTGCTTCGACGCCTCGCGGCATCTCATCTCCATCGACCGTTTCACCGTCCCGTCCGTACGGGACGCCTCGCCCTGGGAGACCCCATGACCGAGCCTGTCCGGATGACGGAGCCTGTCCGGATGACCGGGCCCGTACAGCCGATCCGTGTCCTGCTCGCCGACGACGAGGCGATGATCCGGCACGGGGTGCGGCTGATCCTGCGGCATGCCGACGGCATCGACGTGGTCGCCGAGGCCGCCGACGGGCACCGGGCGGTCGAGGAGGCCGCCGCGCACCGCCCGGATGTCGCCCTGGTGGACATCCGGATGCCCAAGTGCGACGGGCTGGCCGCGATCCGGCCGTTGCTCGCGCTCGATCCGGCGCCGCGCGTGGTGATGCTGACGACCTTCGGCGACGAGGAGAACGTGCTGCGGGCGCTGCGGGACGGCGCCTCGGGGTTCCTGCTCAAGGACGAGGGGCCGCAGGAACTGATCAGCGCGGTCCGGGCCGCGGCGGCCGGCGACGCGGTGCTTTCGCCCGGGGTCACCGGGTCGGTGATCGCCCGGATGCTGCGCGGCGGTGCGTCGCGCGCCGACGACTCGGCCGCGCGGGACGAACGGATCGCGCGGCTCACCGGGCGCGAGCGGGAGGTGCTGGCGATGCTCGGCGAGGGGCTGTCCAACCAGGACGTCGCGGAACGGCTGGCCATCGGCATCGGCACGGTGAAGACGCACGTGGGCGCGATCCTGGAGAAGACTGGATCGACGAGCCGGGTGCAGGCGGCCCTCCTCGCACACCGCGCCGGGCTGTGTCCCTGATCTCTGCCTGTTCGGCACTGTGCGGCGTGAGCGCGTGAGGGGCGCGTTCGGTCGGCACCCTCCCGGCAGTGCCGCGGGCCCGACCAACGGCAGAGAACGGGTGGGCGAAGGTCTGCCGAAAGGCAGGGGCGGGCGGCTCGTACTCTCCTCTTCGGCAGAGCTCAACTACCGCCTACGGAACGACGTTTCCGCAGGCGGGAGGCGTGATGCTGGGTACGTCCCCCCAGCCCGCGCGACGGTCGCGGGCCGCCGTTCCCCAGGCCCCCAGGCGGAGTCCTCATGTCGCAGATGTTCGTTTCCCACGGAGCTCCCGGCTCTCCTGGCTCTCCTGGCTCTCCCGGTTCTCCCGGTTCTCCCGGTGCCCCCGGCACCGGATCGGCCGCCCGTGCCACCGGTCTGACCAAGACGTACGGGAAGGGCGAGACCCAGGTCACCGCGTTGGACTCGGTGTCCGTGGAGTTCGCGCGGGCCCGGTTCACCGCGGTCATGGGGCCGTCCGGGTCCGGCAAGTCGACGCTGATGCACTGCATGGCGGGCCTCGACCCGGCGACCTCGGGTTCGACCCGGATCGGTGATGTCGAGCTGGCATCGCTGAATGACCGTCAACTCACCACACTGCGGCGGGAGAAGGTCGGCTTCGTCTTCCAGGGCTTCAACCTGCTGCCCACCCTGACCGCGCTGGAGAACATGACGCTCCCGCTGCGCCTCGCCGGCCGGCGGCCCGACGCGGCCTGGCTGGACACCGTCGTCGCCACCGTGGGGCTCGCCGGCCGCCTCGCGCACCGCCCGGCCCAGCTCTCCGGCGGCCAGCAGCAGCGCGTCGCCGTCGCCCGCGCGCTGGTGTCCCGGCCGGAGATCGTGTTCGCCGACGAGCCGACCGGCAACCTCGACTCCCGTTCCGGCGCGGAGGTGCTGGGCTTCCTGGGCGATTCGGTGCGGGAACTGGGGCAGACGGTGGTGATGGTGACCCACGACCCGGTCGCCGCCGCGCACGCCGACCGCGTGGTCTTCCTCGCCGACGGGCGGTTGGTGGACGAGCTGTACGAGCCGACCGCCGACGCCGTGCTCGACCGGATGCTCGCGTTCGAGTCCCAGGGCCACCGCGCCCGCTGAACCGTACGGCTGACGGGCTCTGCTGACCGTACGGCTGACGGTCCTGCTGACCGTACCGCCGACGGCTCGCTGACCGCGCCGCGCTCACCGGGCCGCCGTCCCCCTCCCCGTACGCCGCCTCCCCGATCCCTTCCGCGTACGGCTCCCCGTGCCCCTTCCTCGTACGACCCCTCGTACGACCACCTCGTACGGCCCCTCGTACGACTCCCCGCACGCCTTCCCGCGTGTCTCCCCATACATCGAAATACATCGAAGGCCCACCATGCTGCGAACAGCCCTGCGCAACGTGCTCGCGCACAAGGCCCGACTGATCATGACCGTGCTCGCGGTCTGCCTCGGCGTCGCGTTCATCTCCGGTTCCCTGGTCTTCGCCGACTCCACCACCGCCGCCTACCGCGCCTCCATGTCCAAGAACTACGCGGACATCGCCGTGAGCGTGAGCCCGAAATTCCGTCCGGGCGACGCCGTCGGCGAGGAGTACGGAGCTCTGGACGACGCCCTGGCGCGGAAGCTGTCCGCCGTTCCCGGTGTCGCCTCCGTCCGCCCGGAGGTGAACGGTTCGGCCACCCTGGCCGCCAAGGACGGCACGCCGATGCACGGCGACAGCCCGGCGGGCGGGTCCGGCGCCGCCTACGTACCGGGCCCCGACGGCGAGGACAGCCGCTACCCGCTGACGGCGGGCCGTGCTCCGCGCGACAGCGGTGAGGTCGCGCTGGACCGCGGGACCGCGGCGGCCGGCGGCTACTCCCTCGGCGACACCGTCACGCTCGCCAGTGACGGGCCGGTCCTCAAGCCGCGTCTGGTGGGCCTGGTGTCCACCAAGGACGGCAAGGTGAACGCCGGGGGCACCACCCTGGCGCTGTTCGACAAGGCCACCGCCCAGAAGCTGTTCACCGCGCCGGGGCGCTACAGCGGGATGGACCTGACCGCCACGCCGGGCACCGACCAGTTCCAGCTGTCCGAACGGGTCGCCGCCGTGCTGCCGGCCGGCCGCGCCGAGGCCACCACCGCTGCCGGTCTGGCCGACCAGCAGTCCCTCTTCATCGGGACCAAGACGAAGAGCTACGAGCGCCTTCCGATGCTCTTCGCCGCCGTCTCCCTGTTCATCGGCACGTTCCTCATCGTCAACACCTTCACCATGCTCGTGGCGCGCCGCAGCCGCGAGATCGCGCTGCTACGGGCGATCGGCGCCACCCGCCGCCAGGTGGTCCGCTCGGTCCTCGCCGAAGCGGCCCTGGTCGGGTTCGCCGCGTCCGTACTCGGGTTCGTACTGGGCCTGGGCGTGGCCACGGTGCTGCCGGACGTACTGGAGACGTCCGGCGAGCCTTTGCCCAGCGGACCGCTGGTGATCGGCCCGACCGCGGTCCTCGCCTCGCTCGCCGTGGGCGTCGGCGTCACCGTGCTCGCCGCCTGGCTGCCGTCGCGCCGCGCGGCGCGGATCGCTCCCGTAGAGGCGATGCGTACGGCCGAACAGCCGCCGTCCGTCATGGTCTCCCGCATCCGCGGGGCGGTCGGCCTGGTCCTGGCCGCCCTGGGCGTGGGGCTGCTGTTCTCGCTGAGCGACGCGACGAGCGCCACCGACGCCAACCTCCAAACCGCGATGTTCGGTTGCGGCATCCTCGTGGCCGGTCTGATCGTCCTGGCCCCGCTGCTCGCCGGTCCGGTGATCCGCTCCCTCGGCCGGCTCTTCACCCGCTTCGGCGTCGTGGGCGACCTCGCCCGCGAGAACACCCTGCGCGATCCGCGCCGTACCGCCGCCACCGCCGTCGCCCTGATGATCAGTACGGCGCTGGTCTCCGGCCTCGCCGTCGTGAACCAGTCCACGAGCGTGGCCCTGGACGCCCAGGCCGCCGCCGGACTGAGCGCGGACTACGTCATCAGCACCCGCTCCACCACCACCGCCGTCGACTCCGCCGCCGTCCGGCGGGTCGCCGACGTGCCCGGTGTACGGACCGCCTCCGCCGTGGCCGACTCCACCATCGCCGCCGGGCCCCTCGTCAAGAGCATCTCCGGGGTCGACCCGAAGACCGTGGACGACGTGATGGGGCTCCACTACCTGAGCGGTTCCGCCAAGGACCTCGGACCCGGCAGGCTCGCCGTCTCCCGCGGCTTCGCCCGCGACCACCACGTCACCACCGGCCAGCAGGTCAAGGCGAGCATCGGCCCCGGAGCCGGCGACCGCGACGAGACCTACACCGTCGTCGGCGTCTACCAGGACAACCCCACCGCCGAGGACGTCCTCGGCTACCGCGCCGACGTGCAGAAACACGGCTACCTGCGCGACTCCGTGCAGCGCGTCCTGGTCCGCACCACCGATGGCACGGTCTCCAAGGACCTGGAGAAGCGCCTGCGTGCCGCCGTGGGCGGCAGCCCGCTGCTGAAGGTCCAAAACCGTGCCCAGCTCATCCAGGAACAGGCGGGCGTCGCCGGGGAGTTGATGACCATGGTGTTCGGGCTGCTCGCCATCGGCGTACTGATCTCCGCGCTCGGCATGGTCAACACCCTCGCCATGTCGGTCTCGGAGCGCACCCGTGAGATCGGGGTCCTGCGCGCCATCGGCATGGACCGCTCCGGCGTCCGCCGCATGATCCGCCTGGAGGCCGTCTGCGTCGCCGCCTTCGGCACCCTGCTCGGGCTGGCCGGCGGGCTGTTCGGGGCGTGGAAGGTGAGCGGACTGGCCAACGGCGCGATCCCGCAGTACTCCTTCGCCCTCCCCTGGGGCACCCTCGCCCTCGTGGTCCTGCTCTCCCTCGCCGTCGGCGTCGCCGCGTCCGCGCTGCCCGCCCGACGGGCCGCCGCGCTGAGCCCGTTGGAAGCGGTCGCGGAGGTGTGAGGGAGGCGACCGGACCTCCGACGCGGAGGCTTGGACCCGGCCCTCAAGGCGTCGGGTCCAAGCCTCCGTTCACCGGGGATTTCCGAGGCCGGGGAGCCTATGCCCGGATGCTATGGCGTGATGGCAGTGGGCGCGGGGCGTGCGGGTCAGTAGGTTCGGTGGGCGACGGGCGGTGCGGCGCCCGGCCCGGCCGGATCCCCACGCAGTAGCTTCGAGACGAGGTCCTCGTGAGCCGTAGACATTCCCCCCGCCTGTTGACCGTCTGTCTTGTCCTGTCCCTGGGGGCGGGCACCGTGGCCGCGTCCGGTTCCGCGTCGGCCGGCCCCTCCGGGGAGTCCGGTCTCGGCCGTGCCGCCGAGCCCTACTGCTACGGCGAACCGTCGCAGCCCAACGCCGACGTCGGCGACCTGAAGGCGGCCTTCAACTCCTCCAACTGGATGCGGACCCTCCAGGCCGTGTACAAGCGGCGCTGGCCCAGCGGGGAGGGGCTGGCGGTCGCCCAGGCGAAGGACAAGTACTGGGACCAGTTCGTGAACAAGCGGAGTTTCGAGGGGTTCGCCGAGTCGATGATGGTGGCGATCCACGAGGAGACCCACATGTGGGACCTCGACCCGTCCCGGACCAAGTGGGACGTCAGCATCGCGGCGTGGATCAACGGCGGTCAGCAGGCGCTGACGGTGCCGGTGCACGGCGGTTTCGCCCGCAAGGAGATCCTGCCGCTGATCAAGGACAGGCTCTCCGCCTCCATGGACGACATCTACCTGCGGGACGGCACGCAGGGTTCCTACCTCCTCCAGGGGGTGCTGGCGGAGCAGAACGCGGGGCTGACCGGCCTGCCTGCGGTGACGGTGCTCCAGGAGTACATCAAGGGGGTCGGCGCCAGTAACGCCCGGGACATCGCCGCCACCAACCTGCGGTATCTGCTGCTCTACTTGCGCGTCGCCAAGGACCGGCACCCCGACTACTGGGCCAGGATCAAGGCCGAGCCCAAGCTGCGCGACCTGGTCCTGACGCAGTTCCTGCGCACCGCCTACTGGCTGGAGAAGTCCGCGCCCTACACCGGCAAGCTGGGCAGCAAGGACGCCGACAAGATCACGGCGACGAATTACGCGCCGGAGAACATCGCCGTCCTGGAGGAGTTCACCGGGCGCAAGGTGCGCGTCGACGCGCAGAAACACTGCACTGCTGCCTGAGAGATCGCCCTGAGAGATCGCCGCAGACGCCGCGCCCGGCGGCCACAGCCCGCCGGGCGCGGCCCCGTCAGCGCAGCGCGTCCGTGCCGCCCGTGTTGCGGATCATGCGGCGGAGGACCTTGAGGGCGGCCACGTACTCCTCGTCGGTGATGCCCTCGTGCAGCTCGGTGCGGAGGTCTGTGACGAGCTGCTTGATACGGGCCTTGGCGGCGCGGCCGGCGTCGGTGAGGTGGAGGCGGCCGTCGTCGGCGGGGGCCAGCAGCTCCTGGTGGCGGAGCAGGTCGACCGAGCGGGAGATCTCGTACGGACCGTCGGCGACGCTCGCGAGCCGGTCGGCCAGCTCCTCGCGCGTCCGGCCGGTGGGGCTGCCGTCCAGCTGGTTGAGGATCCACCACTGGGGCTGGGTGATGCCCTGACGCGCCATCGCGTCCCGGATGTGCTTGATCACCGCTTGGTGGGCGACACCGCTCCAGTAGCCGATCGGCTGCCAGGCCAGGACCTCGTCCGTCGCTTCGGGGTCGGCGGGCGAAGGGGCGGTTACGGGGGTGGCGGGCGTCGTCATGAGGCTTCACCTTTGCGGTTGGTTCGGGTGCGACCCGAGGGCGTCTCGCGCTCGTTCGCGATCAGCTCCTACGACGCTAGAAGTTGAACCAAGGTTTAGGTCAAGCGGATGGCCACTGCGCGCGTGACGCCTATTCAGCCGGGCCGTACAGGGGAAGTTCCGACGTGTCGATCGTCCATGGCCCAACGGCTGCCTTGTCGCCGAACACGTAGTCGTGGCGGGCCCGGTAGCGGGGTTGGCCGTCGGCGCCGGTACCGGGATCGGACATGACCGCGACGGTGCCCTTGCGCGGATCGACCAGCAGATAGAGGGGGATGCCCATGGCCGGGTAGTCCTGCATTTTATGCGCGTAGTCGTTGGCGTGGTTCGAGGGAGAGACGATCTCGGCGACCAGTTCCAGGTCCCTCGGGTTAAAGGGCGCCATGGTCTCTTCGGCGAATGTTTCCTCCGAGACGACGAGGAGATCGGGTCGGCGGAGCCTGCCGATCGCGGGGTCCTCCACTTCGCCACCCGTGTGTGCCACGAGGCCCTCGGCCAGTTGGCGGTCGAACTGACGGCGCAGTCGCATCGCGATGAGTTCGTGCGGCCGTGACGGGGACATCATCATCACGAGGTCGTGGCCGCCGATCTCAATGGCTTGCACGGTATCGGGGGCGTGCTGGAGGAGTTCTTCGGCGATAGCGCGCATCTTGGCGTAGTCCACGATCCGGCTCCGTCTGTTGGGCGTGGGCTCAGTACATGCTCATAGTCCCACGCACCTACGACAACGGCCGGTCCCCGCGATGCGCGAGGGACCGGCCGTCGGGCACGTACAGGCTCCGGCGTTACTTCACCGGCTCCGGTTCCGGCTCGTCCGCCTTCTCCGGTTCACCCGCCGGGTCCGCCGGGGTCCTGACCGACTCCAGCAGCAGCTGGGCGACGTCCACCACCTGGATGGACTCCTTGGCCTTGCCGTCGTTCTTCTTGCCGTTGACCGAGTCGGTCAGCATGACGAGGCAGAAGGGGCAGGCGGTGGAGACGATGTCCGGGTTGAGGGAGAGGGCCTCGTCCACGCGCTCGTTGTTGACGCGCTTGCCGATGCGCTCCTCCATCCACATGCGCGCGCCGCCCGCGCCGCAGCAGAAGCCGCGCTCCTTGTGGCGGTGCATCTCCTCGTTGCGCAGCCCCGGGACCTTGGCGATGATCTCGCGCGGCGGTGTGTAGACCTTGTTGTGGCGGCCCAGGTAGCACGGGTCGTGGTACGTGATCAGGCCCTCGACCGGCGTCACCGGGACCAGCTTGCCCTCGTCCACGAGGTGCTGGAGCAGCTGGGTGTGGTGGACGACCTCGTACTCGCCGCCCAGCTGCGGATACTCGTTGGCGATCGTGTTGAAGCAGTGCGGGCAGGTCGCGACGATCTTCTTCTTGGACTTCTCGACCTTGACGGCCTCGGCTCCGTCCTCACCCTCGTCGGACTCGCCGAAGGCCATGTTCAGCATGTCCACGTTCTGCTGGCCCAGCTGCTGGAAGAGGAACTCGTTGCCCAGCCGGCGGGCCGAGTCGCCGGTGCACGCCTCGTCGCCGCCCATGATGGCGAACTTGACGCCCGCGATGTGGAGCAGTTCGGCGAACGCCTTCGTCGTCTTCTTGGCCCGGTCCTCCAGGGCGCCCGCGCAGCCGACCCAGTACAGGTAGTCGACCTCGGTGAGGTCCTCGACGTCCTTGCCGACGACGGGGATCTCGAACTCGACCTCCTTGGTCCAGGCGAGCCGCTGCTTCTTCGCCAGGCCCCAGGGGTTGCCCTTCTTCTCCAGGTTCTTGAGCATCGTGCCCGCCTCGGACGGGAAGGAGCTCTCGATCATCACCTGGTAGCGGCGCATGTCGACGATGTGGTCGATGTGCTCGATGTCGACCGGGCACTGCTCGACGCACGCGCCGCACGTGGTGCAGGACCACAGGACGTCGGGGTCGATGACCCCGTTCTCCTCCAGCGTGCCGATCAGGGGGCGTTCGGCCTCGGCGAGGGCCGCCGCGGGCACGTCCGCGAGCTGCTCCGCACTCGCCTTCTCATTGCCCTCTTCGTCCTTGCCGCCGCCCGCCAGCAGGTACGGGGCCTTGGCGTGGGAGTGGTCGCGGAGCGCCATGATCAGGAGCTTGGGGGAGAGCGGCTTGCCGGTGTTCCAGGCGGGGCACTGGGACTGGCAGCGGCCGCACTCGGTGCAGGTGGAGAAGTCGAGGATGCCCTTCCAGGAGAAGTGCTCGACCTGCGAGACGCCGAACTGGGCGTTCTCGTCCGGGTCCTCGAAGTCGATCGGCACGCCGTCGCTGACCATCGGCTGGAGCGCGCCGAGCGCGACGTCGCCGTCCGCCTCGCGCTTGAACCAGATGTTGGGGAAGGCGAGGAAGCGGTGCCAGGCCACGCCCATGTCGGTCTTGAGCGCGACCGTGATCATCCAGATGAAGGACGTCGCGATCTTGATCATCGCGAAGAGGTAGGTGAGGTTCTGCAGCGCCCCGAGGCTCATCCCCTTGAAGGCGGCGACCAGTGGGTACGTGGCGAAGAACGAGGCTTCGTAGCCGTCCACGTGGTGCTGGGCGCCCTCCAGGGCGTGCAGCGTCATGATGCAGACGCCGACGATGAGGATGACGGCCTCGACGAAGTACGCCTGTCCGAAGTTGGAGCCCGCGAAGCGGGACTTGCGGCCCGCGTCGCCGGGGCGGCTCAGCTGGCGGATGACGATCAGGGTCAGGATGCCGAGCGTCGTCATCAGGCCGAGGAACTCGACGAAGACGTTGTACGGGGCCCAGTCGCCGATGACCGGCAGGATCCAGTCCGCCTTGAAGAGCTGGCCGATGGCGTTGACGATCGTCAGCAGCAGCGAGAAGAAGCCCACCGCCACGAACCAGTGCGCCACACCGACGACGCCCCAGCGGTTCATGCGGGTGTGGCCGAGGAACTCCTTGGCCACGGTGATGGTGCGCTGCTTGGGATCGTCGGTCCGGGAGCCGGCGGGTACGGGTTGGCCGAGCCTCACGAAGCGGTAGATCTGCGCGATGGCACGGCCGAACAGCGCGACGCCCACCACGATGAGGACCAGCGACACGATGATCGCGGCGAGTTGCATGGAATGGCTCCTCGGGCCTGCGAGAGCGGGGGACTACTGGGATTACTAAGCGGTAACTTTGTGGGTCTGCGCTGAGGTTACCCAGTATCGGCGGTGCCATGAAGTCGCCCGGCCGGTGATCTGTGTCGCCCGGCCGGCTCCGTACGGTGCCCGTGGGGCGCTCGGGGGCCGTCGATCACCATCGCTGACTATAAGGCCCGTATAAAAGTTGAGCGCGCTCGACTCAGGTCTGTTGACAGGTTTGAATCGGTGTTGCACTCTTGAGCCTGTTCCACTCAAGTCAGCTGGAGGATCGAAATGGCACGTGCGGTCGGCATCGACCTGGGTACGACGAACTCCGTCGTCAGTGTTCTCGAAGGCGGTGAGCCCACCGTCATCACCAACGCCGAGGGCGCCAGGACCACGCCGTCCGTCGTCGCCTTCGCCAAGAACGGCGAGGTGCTCGTCGGCGAGGTCGCCAAGCGCCAGGCAGTCACCAACGTCGACAGGACCATCCGGTCGGTCAAGCGCCACATGGGCACCGACTGGAAGATCAACATCGACGGCAAGGACTTCAACCCGCAGCAGATGAGCGCCTTCATCCTGCAGAAGTTGAAGCGCGACGCCGAGGCGTACCTCGGCGAGAAGGTCGTCGACGCGGTCATCACCGTCCCGGCGTACTTCAACGACTCCGAGCGCCAGGCCACCAAGGAGGCCGGCGAGATCTCGGGCCTCAACGTCCTGCGTATTGTCAATGAGCCGACCGCGGCCGCCCTCGCCTACGGGCTGGAGAAGGACGACCAGACCATTCTGGTCTTCGACCTCGGCGGCGGCACCTTCGACGTCTCGCTCCTTGAGATCGGCGACGGCGTGGTGGAGGTCAAGGCCACCAACGGCGACAACCACCTCGGTGGCGACGACTGGGACCAGCGCGTCGTGGACTACCTGGTCAAGCAGTTCCAGAACGGTCACGGCGTCGACCTGGCCAAGGACAAGATGGCCCTCCAGCGCCTCCGTGAGGCCGCTGAGAAGGCGAAGATCGAGCTGTCCTCGTCCACCGAGACGACGATCAACCTCCCGTACATCACGGCGTCCGCCGAGGGCCCGCTGCACCTGGACGAGAAGCTCACCCGCTCGCAGTTCCAGCAGCTGACCGCGGACCTGCTGGAGCGCTGCAAGACGCCGTTCCACAACGTCATCAAGGACGCCGGCATCTCGCTGTCCGAGATCGACCACGTCGTCCTCGTCGGCGGCTCGACCCGGATGCCCGCCGTCGCGGAGCTCGTCAAGGAGCTGACCGGCGGCCAGGACGCCAACAAGGGCGTCAACCCGGACGAGGTCGTCGCCATCGGCGCGGCCCTCCAGGCCGGTGTCCTCAAGGGCGAGGTCAAGGACGTCCTGCTGCTCGATGTCACCCCGCTGTCGCTGGGCATCGAGACCAAGGGCGGCATCATGACCAAGCTCATCGAGCGCAACACCACGATCCCGACCAAGCGGTCCGAGATCTTCACGACGGCCGAGGACAACCAGCCGTCCGTGCAGATCCAGGTCTACCAGGGCGAGCGCGAGATCGCGGCGTACAACAAGAAGCTCGGGATGTTCGAGCTGACCGGCCTGCCGCCGGCCCCCCGCGGCGTCCCGCAGGTCGAGGTCACCTTCGACATCGACGCCAACGGCATCATGCACGTCGCCGCGAAGGACCTCGGCACGGGCAAGGAGCAGCGGATGACCGTCACCGGTGGCTCCTCGCTGCCGAAGGACGAGGTCGACCGCATGCGCCAGGAGGCCGAGCAGTACGCGGAGGAGGACCACAAGCGCCGCGAGGCCGCCGAGTCCCGCAACCAGGGCGAGCAGCTCGTCTACCAGACGGAGAAGTTCCTCAAGGACAACGAGGACAAGGTCCCGGGCGACGTCAAGACCGAGGTCGAGACCGCCGTGGCCGACCTGAAGGAGAAGCTCAAGGGCGAGGACTCCGCCGCGATCCGCGAGTCGACCGAGAAGGTCGCCGCGGTCAGCCAGAAGCTGGGCCAGGCGATGTACGCGGGCGCCCAGGACGGCGCCGGCGCGGCCGGTGCGGGCGCCGAGGGCGCTGCCCCCGGCGGCGAGCAGGCCAAGTCCGCCGATGAGGACGTCGTGGACGCCGAGATCGTCGACGACGAGAAGCCCAAGAAGGACGGTGCGGCGTGACCGAGGAGACCCCGGGCTTCGAGGAGAAGCCCGACGTCCCCTCCGACGCCGCAGCCCCTGACGATGCGGCGCAGGGCGCCGGGGGGGGGGGGAGAGGAGGGAGGAGGGGGGTAGGAGGGGGGGGAAATGTGGGAAGATCTGCCGCCCCCCCCCAATACCCACCCCTTCTCCCCCCCCCCCTCACC
>NZ_JBWKFF010000001.1:810639-941883 GCF_056434425.1 Streptomyces sp. NPDC044033
CACCCTTTTCTGGGAGGAGAAACCCCCCTCCCCCTCCGCACACGCACCCCCGACATGTTGGAAGCAGTAGCCTGCGCCAGCCGGGAGGGCGCCCCCCCCGGCCCCGGCCGGGGACGCACAGCAGGACATCGCTCTGACCGCACAGCTGGACCAGGCCCGTACGGCGCTCAACGAGCGCACCTCGGACCTCCAGCGGTTGCAGGCCGAGTACCAGAACTACCGTCGCCGCGTGGAGCGGGACCGGGCCGCAGTCAAGGAGACCGCCACGGCGAACCTCCTGGCCGAGCTCCTCCCCGTGCTCGACGACATCGGCCGGGCCCGTGAACACGGGGAGCTGGTCGGCGGCTTCAAGTCCGTCGCGGAGTCACTGGAGACGGTGGCGGCCAAGATGGGACTGCAGCAGTTCGGCAAGGAGGGCGAGCCCTTCGACCCGCTGGTGCACGAGGCCCTGATGCACAGTTACGCGCCCGATGTCACCGAGACCACGTGCGTGTCGATCCTCCAGCCCGGGTACCGGATCGGGGAGCGTACGATCCGTCCGGCCCGGGTCGCGGTCGCCGAGCCGCAGCCCGGCGCGCAGGCCAAGTCGGACGAGGGCGCTGCCGACGCGGACGGCTCTGATGAGGAGAGCGGTGGCCCGAAAGAGGGCTGACGTGCGGCAAGAAGGCAGCGGCCGGGAGGAGGGACGTCGGGGATGAGCACCAAGGACTTCGTCGAGAAGGACTACTACAAGGTCCTCGGCGTCCCGAAGGACGCCACCGAAGCGGAGATCAAGAAGGCGTACCGGAAGCTCGCCCGCGAGTTCCACCCGGACGCCAACAAGGGCGACGCCAAGGCGGAGGACCGCTTCAAGGAGATCTCCGAGGCGAACGACGTCCTGGCCGACCCCAAGCGCCGCAAGGAGTACGACGAGGCGCGCACCCTCTTCGGCAACGGCGGCTACCGGGCCGGTCCGGGCGGCCAGGGCGGTGCCGGATCGTTCAACTTCGACCTGGGCGACCTCTTCGGGGGCGCCCAGGGCGGGCCGCAGGGCGGCGGCGGAGCCGGTGGCTTCGGCGGCGGCCTCGGGGACGTGTTCGGCGGCCTCTTCAACCGCGGCGCCGGTACGGGCACGCGCACCCAGCCGCGCCGCGGCCAGGACATCGAGTCCGAGGTGACGCTCAGCTTCACCGAGGCGGTCGACGGGGCCACGGTCCCGCTGCGGATGTCCTCGTCGGCGGCGTGCAAGGCGTGTGCCGGTACGGGCGACAAGAACGGCACCCCGCGCGTCTGCCCGACGTGCGTGGGCACCGGCCAGGTCTCCCGCGGTACGGGCGGCGGCTTCTCGCTCACCGACCCCTGCCCGGACTGCAAGGGCCGCGGGCTGATCCCCGAGAACCCGTGCGACGTCTGCAAGGGCAGCGGCCGCGCCACGTCGTCGCGCACCATGCAGGTCCGCATCCCCGCGGGCGTCTCGGACGGGCAGCGCATCCGGCTGCGCGGCAAGGGCGCGCCGGGCGAGCGCGGCGGCCCGAACGGCGATCTGTACGTGGTCGTGCACGTCGACGCGCACCCCGTCTTCGGGCGCAAGGGCGACAACCTCACCGTCACCGTGCCGGTCACCTTCCCGGAGGCGGCGCTCGGCGGCGAGGTCAAGGTCCCCACCCTGGGGGGCCCGGCCGTCACTCTGAAGATCCCGGCGGGCACGCCCAACGGCCGTACGATGCGCGCCCGCGGCAAGGGCGCCGTGCGCAAGGACGGCTCCCGCGGCGACCTTCTGGTCACCGTCGAGGTGACCGTGCCCAAGCACCTTGACGACAAGGCGCGGGACACGCTGGAGTCCTATCGCGAGGCGACCGCGGGCGAGGACCCGCGGGCAGAGCTGTTCCAGGCCGCGAAGGGAGCTTGAGATGGACGGCCGAGGCGGGCGCAGCCGGCGCACTCCTATGTCGAATCCTTATCAGTTGACCGAAGAGTCGCCGGTGTACGTGATCTCGGTGGCGGCACAGCTGTCCGGTCTGCATCCGCAGACGCTCCGTCAGTACGACCGGCTCGGCCTGGTCTCCCCGGACCGCACGCCCGGCCGGGGGCGGCGCTATTCGGCGCGCGACATCGATCTGCTGCGCACGGTGCAGCAGTTGAGTCAGGACGAGGGCATCAACCTGGCGGGCATCAAGCGGATCATCGAGCTGGAGAACCAGGTGGCCGCGCTCCAGGCGCGCGTCGCCGAGCTCTCGCAGGCGGTGGACGGCGCGGCCGCGGCGATGCGGCAGCGCGAGGCGCAGGTGCACGCCTCGTACCGGCGCGACCTGGTCCCGTACCAGGACGTGCAGCAGACCAGCGCGCTCGTGGTCTGGCGGCCGAAGCGTCCGGAGTGACGTGTGCTGACCGAAGGGGCCGGGGATGTTCTCCCCGGCCCCTTCGTCGTACGCGCGCGGGTGCTTCAGACCCGGCCCAGCGCCCTGGTCACGGTGATCTCGATGACGACCCGCTCCGGGTTGGGGGCGGGCGTACGGCCGTACCGCTCGCTGTGCCGGGCGACGCCGTCCGCGACCCGCTCGGCCTCCGTACGGACCACCGCGACCCCCTCCAGCGTCGCCCACCGCTTCCCCTCGAACTGGCAGACCGCGACCCGGGCCCCCTCCGGCCCCGCCGCCCGGACGTTGGCGGCCTTGGTGCTGCCCCCGCGGGTGATGATCCGCGCGAGCCCGGCGTCATGGTCGTACGTCACGCACACGGGCACGACGTGCGGGCCCCCGCCGGGGCGGGGCGTGGTGAGGGTGCAGACATGGCGTTCCCGCCAGAAGTCGAGGTACTCGGGGGCGGGGGCGCGGAGGTCGTGGGCCATGGGGGGAAGGGTATGCGGGCCGGGGTCAGAGGAAGTCGGACGTGTCCAGGTCGAAGGAGAAGGGCGCGGGGAGGGGGACGGGCTTGCCGAACGGGACCAGGTGGGTCTCGGTGTAGTCGCCGCCCTCGGGCTCGCTGAAGAGGGTGGTGGTGGCCTTGTGGCGATCGACGAGCAGGTAGAGCGGGATTCCGGCGCGGGCGTAGGCGCGGCGCTTGGCGACACGGTCGCGGTCGGGCTGGCTGGAGGTCACCTCGGCGACCATGGCGACACCGTCGCTGGGCATCCAGGAGGGCGCGCCCCGGAACAGACGTCGGTCGCGTGGGGCGAAGGTGGCATCGGGGATGACGTGGTCGCTCGGGTGCGAGCCTTCGCCGGGCACCTTCAGCCCCTTGTTCCCGGACCCGGCCATGTCGGTCGTGGACTGCCTCAGCACCTGCTGGTTGAGGGTGCTGAGGCAGTCCTCACGATCTCCGTCCGGCACGGGTGACACAACGATTTCGCCCCCGATGAACTGGGCCCGGAAACCTTCGGAGATTTCCAGGGCCAGGAAATAGTCCAGGAGGGCAGGCCCACCCGGCATCGGCGCGTGAGCCGTCGTCGCCATGCTGCTCCCCTTGTCGGTGACGGATAGCGTCGCCCGCGGCCAGCGGTGGCGGGGGGATCATCGGGCCGGTTCACTCGTAAGAGACGTAGATCTGTTCGGGGCGATGCCCAATCTTGAGGTTGAGTGGAATAGACTCAACTTACTGCATGCTGTAGTAGGCAGGACGGTATGCGTGAGCCGAGCACGAGGAGGAGTACGCCGACGTGGAAGCCGAGCTGACGAACAAGAGCCGGGAGGCGCTGAGCGCCGCCAATGACCGGGCCGTGTCCGCGGGGCACGCGGACATGACGCCGGCGCACCTGCTCATCGCACTGCTGACCGGCCAGGAGAACGAGAACATCCTGGACCTGCTGGCCGCCGTCGAGGCCGACGCCGTGGTGCTGCGGACCGGGGCCGACCGGCAGCTCGCCGCGCTGCCCAGCGTGCAGGGCTCCACCGTCGCGCCGCCGCAGCCCAACCGCGATCTGCTGGCCGCCATCGCCGACGCCTCGCAGCGGGCGAAGGAGCTGGGCGACGCGTACATCTCCACCGAGCATCTGCTCATCGGGCTCGCCGCGAAGGGCGGGCAGACCGGGGAGCTGCTGGACCAGCAGGGGGCGTCCGCCAAGAAGCTGCTGGACGCGTTCGAGACCGCGAGGGGCGGGCAGCGGGTGACCAATCCGGACCCGGAGGGCACGTACAAGGCGCTGGAGAAGTTCGGCACGGACTTCACGGCAGCCGCCCGTGAGGGCAAGCTGGACCCGGTCATCGGCCGGGACCAGGAGATCCGCCGCGTCGTGCAGGTGCTGTCCCGGCGCACGAAGAACAACCCCGTCCTCATCGGCGAGCCCGGCGTCGGCAAGACCGCCGTCGTCGAGGGGCTGGCCCAGCGGATAGTCAAGGGCGACGTTCCCGAGTCGCTGAAGAACAAGCGGCTCGTCTCGCTCGACCTCGGCGCGATGGTCGCGGGCGCGAAGTACCGCGGTGAGTTCGAGGAGCGGCTCAAGACCGTACTCGCGGAGATCAAGTCCAGCGACGGCCAGATCATCACCTTCATCGACGAGCTGCACACCGTCGTCGGCGCGGGCGCCGGCGGCGACTCCGCCATGGACGCGGGCAACATGCTCAAGCCCATGCTGGCCCGCGGCGAGCTGCGGATGGTCGGCGCGACCACCCTGGACGAGTACCGCGAGCGCATCGAGAAGGACCCCGCCCTGGAGCGCCGCTTCCAGCAGGTGCTGGTCGCGGAGCCCAGCGTCGAGGACTCCATCGCCATCCTGCGCGGCCTCAAGGGCCGGTACGAGGCGCACCACAAGGTGCAGATCGCCGACTCCGCCCTGGTCGCCGCCGCCACCCTCTCCGACCGCTACATCACCTCCCGCTTCCTCCCCGACAAGGCCATCGACCTCGTCGACGAGGCCGCGTCCCGGCTCCGCATGGAGATCGACTCCTCGCCCGTCGAGATCGACGAGCTCCAGCGCTCCGTGGACCGGCTCAAGATGGAGGAGCTGGCCCTCAAGAACGAGACCGACCCCGCCTCCAAGCAGCGCCTGGAGAAGCTGCGCCGCGACCTCGCCGACAAGGAGGAGGAGCTGCGCGGCCTCACCGCCCGCTGGGAGAAGGAGAAGCAGTCCCTCAACCGGGTCGGCGAGCTGAAGGAGAAGCTGGACGAGCTGCGCGGCCAGGCCGAGCGCGCCCAGCGCGACGGCGACTTCGACGCCGCCTCCAAGCTCCTCTACGGCGAGATCCCGGGCGTCGAGCGCGAGCTGGAGGAGGCCGCGGCCGCCGAGGCCGAGCAGGAGGCCGCCGTCTCCGGCAAGGACTCGATGGTCAAGGACGAGGTCGGCCCCGACGACATCGCCGACGTCGTCGCCGCCTGGACCGGCATCCCGGCCGGCCGGCTGCTGGAGGGCGAGACGCAGAAGCTGCTGCGCATGGAGGACGAGCTGGGCAAGCGCCTGATCGGCCAGAGCGAGGCCGTACGGGCCGTGTCCGACGCGGTGCGCCGCACCCGCGCCGGCGTCGCCGACCCCGACCGGCCCACCGGCTCCTTCCTCTTCCTCGGCCCGACCGGCGTCGGCAAGACCGAGCTGGCCAAGGCGCTCGCCGACTTCCTCTTCGACGACGAGCGGGCCATGGTCCGCATCGACATGAGCGAGTACAGCGAGAAGCACAGCGTGGCCCGGCTGGTCGGCGCCCCGCCCGGCTACGTCGGGTACGAGGAGGGCGGCCAGCTCACCGAGGCCGTGCGCCGCCGCCCGTACACCGTCGTGCTGCTGGACGAGGTGGAGAAGGCGCACCACGAGGTCTTCGACATCCTGCTCCAGGTCCTCGACGACGGGCGGCTCACGGACGGCCAGGGGCGGACCGTCGACTTCCGCAACACCATCCTCATCCTGACCTCCAACCTCGGCTCGATGTTCCTGGTCGACCCGCTGCTCAAGGAGGACCAGAAGAAGGAGAAGGTGCTGGAGACCGTACGGGCCTCCTTCCGGCCCGAGTTCCTGAACCGCCTGGACGACCTGGTGGTCTTCCACGCGCTCGGCACCGACCAGCTCCAGCGCATCGCCCGCATCCAGATCGACCACCTCCAGCGCCGCCTCGCCGACCGCCGGCTCGTCCTGGAGGTCACGGACGCCGCGCTGAACTGGCTGGGCGCCCTCGGTCACGACCCGGACGAGACGGACACCGCGGTCGACCTCAACTACGGCGCCCGCCCGCTGCGCCGCCTCGTGCAGACCGCCATCGGCGACCAGCTGGCCCGCGCCATCCTCGGGGGGGACATCCGCGACGGGGACACGGTCCGGGTGGACCGGGTGCCCGGCTCGGAGGGGCTGACCGTCACCTCGGCGGCGGCGGCCTGAGCGACCGCGGTCCGGACGGCCTCCGGGCTGTCATCCGGACGGCCGCCCGGACGGCAGCTCGGGCGGCAGCTCGGACGGCCGCCTGAATAACAGCTCGGACGGCAGCCCCGGTGGCCGCTCGGACGGCAGCCCTGGTGGCCGTCGGCTGGGCGGCCGCGGGCTGAACGGCCCCTTCCGGAACCACCCGCCCCGTCCGGGCTTGCCAGGACGGGGCGGGTGTGGGGGAGGATGTCGGCAACCGTACGAAGGGAAATCCACGGTGAGCATCGACCCGTCCTCGATTCCGAATTTCGGGGGCCAGCCCGAACCCCAGGAGGAGGGTCCGGCAGGCCCCGTAATCCCCGACCAGGACCTGGTGAAGCAGCTCCTTGAGCAGATGGAGCTGAAGTACGTCGTCGACGACGAGGGCGACCTCGCCGCGCCGTGGGAGCAGTTCCGCACGTACTTCATGTTCCGCGGCGAGGAGGAGCAGCAGGTCTTCTCCGTGCGCACCTTCTATGACCGTGCGCACGCCATCGAGGAGAAGGCCAAGCTTCTCGAAGCGATCGACGACTGGAACCGCCGCACCCTGTGGCCGAAGGTCTACACGCACACCAACGACGACGGCAGCGTCCGCCTCATCGGCGAGGCGCAGATGCTGATCGGCGTGGGCGTCTCGCTGGAGCACTTCGTGTCCTCCACGGTCAGCTGGGTGCGCGCCTCGATCGAGTTCGACAAGTGGCTCGTCGAGCAGCTCGGCCTGGAGGCCGAGATCGACGGCGACGGCGGCGAGGCGAAGCCCGGCGACGAAGAGTCCTGAGCGAGCCCCGTCCCGGCCCGACCGGCTACATCGGCATGGGGGCGACCATCAGCAGGTACGTCCCGTAGCCGAACGAGAGCCCGGCCAGCGCACCGGCCGTCACGACGGCGGTGCGCGGCCGGGCTCTCGCCATCGCCAGCGCCGCCGGGAGCAGCAGCGGAAACGCGGGCAGCAGGAAGCGCGGCTTCGACGCGAAGTACTTGGAGCCGCCCAGCGCGATGACGACGAGTACCAGCGTGTAGACGAGCACCGGCAGCGGCGGCCGGTCGAGGACGAGGCAGACGAGCGCCAGCAGCGCCGCGACGATCACCGCGAAGGTCACGTAGTACCCGAGGCGGCTCAGGCCGATCACCAGATGCCGTATGAACATCAGCGCGTCATAGCCGAAGTCGAAGCGCGAGCCCCAGCCGCGCTGCACCGCGAAGTAGCCGAGCGGGCTGCCCTGCCGGGCGCCGACGTAGGCCACGTATCCGAGCCAGCCGACTGGCGAGAGCGCGGCCCCCGTCCACACCCGCCAGTTCCGCCGGGCCCCCTTGTCCCGCCACAGCGGGACCGCCGCCGCGCAGCAGACGGCCGCCGCCACCGCGATGCCGTTGGGGCGGCAGACGCCGGCGAGCAGCGAGAGGCCGCCGGCCCACCCCCAGCGCCCGGTCAGCACCGCGTACAGCGACCAGGCGGCGAGCGCCGTCATCAGCGGCTCGGTGTACGCCATCGACTCGATGATCGCGTGCGGCAGCAGCCCCCACAGCAGGACGAGCAGCGTCCCCACCCGGCGCCCGTGCAGCCGTTCGCCGACCGCGTACAGCCCCCAGGCCGCGGCCGCCGACGAGGCCCAGGCGATCAGCAGCCCGGCGTTGACCAGCCCGATCGGCAGGACGGTCGCGACGCCCCGCATGAGGCCGGGGAAGAGCGGGAAGAACGCGGTGTCGCTGAAGTGCAGCCCCGCCCAGCCGGCGCTCGGGTAGACCGAGCCGTATCCGTCCCGGGCGATGCCGGTGTACCAGGTGCCGTCCCAGGCCAGCCCGAGCGCGGTCCGCGGGTGCCTGCCGATCCACCAGGCCCACCCCGCCATCGTCAGCATCCCGGTCAGCCGCACGGCGGCGTACAGGCCGAGCGCGGGGGCCGCGCGGCGCAGCGCGCAACGGATGCGCTCGCTCCTGCGGGAGACTCCCGCGCCGTCGGCCGGCTGCGGTTCCGGGGCTCGTACGGGCATGGCGGTGTCGGCGGACACGGCTCACCTCCGGTGCGGGGGCGGTTGCGAGTACGGGCCGGCCCCACGTGGGTGGCGGGCCCGGCACCCCGACTCTGCGGGCCCGCCACCGGGTACGCGACCGCTGTCGGCCGTCCGAAGGGACCGTGCACCCGCTCGGACGCAGGGTCCGCGTGGCGGCGTGACATCGCGGGCCATGGTGCGTACGGGCATGGTGCGTAGGGGCATGGTGTGTACGGGCATGGTGCCCAGGAGCCGGGGCGGGTCTGCACGGTGTGCCGGCTCGTGCGGTGCCCTGGCCCTGGAGCGGTCGGCCCTGGAGCGGTCGGCGGCCCGGCCCCGGCTCGTACGAGATCGCGGCCCCGGCTCGTACGAGGCCCCGGCCCCGGCCCGTACGGCCGTCCTGCCCCGGTGCGGGCGGCGGCCCGGTCCCCGCCCGCCCGCGCCTATCGTGAGGGCAGCAGCGCCCGGTGGGCCGGGCTCCGGCCGCCGGCTCGGGAGACGACTCGGGAACGACTCGGGAAAGCGGGACCGTATGGACATGAGGGGGCAGGCCGACGCGCGCGGCGCGGTGGGCTCGGCGGCGTGGAGGCCCGCGGAGCGGGTACGGGCCATGGGCACGTCGGTCTTCACGGAGATGACGGAACTCGCCCGCAGCACGGGCGCGGTCAACCTCGGGCAGGGCGTCCCCGAGCTGGAGAGCCCCGGCGCGCTGCTGGAGGACGTGGCGCGGGCGGTGCTCGCCGGCAGCAACCAGTACCCGCCGGCCGTCGGCGCGCCGGCCCTGCGCGAGGCCGTCGCGGCGCACCAGCTGCGGCGGTACGGGCTCGAATACCAGGCGCAGGGCGAGGTGCTCGTCACCACGGGGGCCACCGAGGCGCTCGCCGCCGCCCTGCTGGCGCTCTGCGACCCCGGGGACGAGGTCATCGCCTTCGACCCCTGCTACGACGCGTACGCGGCGGACGCCCGGCTGGCCGGCGCCCGGCTCGTCGGCGTCCCGCTGGCCCTCGACGGGGACGCCTTCGTCCTCGACGCCGACGCCCTGCGGGCCGCGGTGACGCCCCGCACCCGGGTGCTGGTGCTGAACACCCCGCACAACCCGACGGGCAAGGTGTTCACCGCGGCCGAGCTGGAGGTCATCGCCGAGGTGTGCCGCGAACGCGAGCTGATCGCCGTCACGGACGAGGTGTACGAGCACCTCGTGTACGACGACGGCGCGCGCCATCTGCCCCTGGCGGCGCTGCCGGGCATGCGGGAGCGGACCCTCGCGATCTCCTCGGCGGGCAAGACCTTCAACGTCACCGGCTGGAAGATCGGCTGGGTCTGCGGCCCGGCCCGGCTGGTCGGCGCGGTCGGCGCGGCGAAGCAGTTCCTCACGTACGCCTCCGGCACGCCCTACCAGGAGGCGCTGGCGCGGGCGCTCGGCTCGGTGGAGGAGTGGGCGGACGGCCTGCGCGGCACCCTGCGGCGCCACCGCGACCTGCTCGGCGAGGGGCTGGCGCAGGCCGGACTGCGCCCGTTCCGAGCGGACGCGGGCTACTTCGTGCAGGCGGACGTACGGCCGTGGGGCCACGGGGACGGGGTGCGTTTCTGCCGTGAACTCCCGGAGCGTGCCGGGGTCGTAGCGATTCCGACCGCCGCCTTCTACGTGACCGAGGGCGCCCCGTCCTGGCTGGTGCGCTTCTCCTTCTGCAAGCGCGAGGAGTCGCTGCGTACGGCGGTGAAGCAGTTGGTCGCGGCGGCTCCCTGACGGTTCGTCATGACCGGCCGCCGTGAACCTCTGGTCTTGCTCAACTCTGCTTTGCCGTAAGGCGGGTGCGGGCACAAACCCGGCAGGCACGGAGCGGGGGGGGCCTCGCTTCGAAGCGGGAGGGAGTGAGGCACTGATGACTATCTTCATCGCGGCTCTGATCGCGATCGCCGGTCTGACGCTGGTCGGAGTCCTGGCCGGCCGCACCCGGTCACCGGGCAATAGGACGGCGCGCCGTCGCACGTACGGCGGGGGGACCGCGGCCGGTACCGGAAGCTGGTGGGCCGGGGACGGCGGGTCGGACGGCGGACACCACCACGGGGGCGGCGGGCACCACTCGTGCGGCGGCCACCACTCGTGCGGCGGGGGAGGGCACTCCTCCTGCGGCGGAGGAGGAGGCGGTTGCGGAAGCAGCTGACACGGGGCAGCTGATTCCGGCTTCCGGCCGCGAAGACAACGGCCCGGCCGTCAATGCGCCCGGTGGACTCAAAGTCCGCCGGGCGCTCCGGTGTTGAACAATTGAGCTGGGCAGCCCTCGGGGGGATGGAAACCCGGCGAAGATGGGTAAAAACGCTGTGGGCGCCGTGCATTTCATGATTCCCTTTTGAGCAGAGTAATCAAGTCCTCGGAATCACAGTCCTCGGACCCCACGAACCCCACGTGGGCACGAGCCGGCGTACTCGAACACCCTGGTCCTCCTCCGGGGCGGGCCGGCCCACCTTCCACTGCGTGCTTGCGGAGCCGACCCATGCTCACCACCCTCAGCACTCCCTATACCGATACCCGCGCCGCCGATCTGGCCTGGTGCCTGGGTAAGGACCCTCTGCCATCCCTGGCCAACCTTGACCTCCAACTGGATGGGACAACCGTCCAGTTGCGCTTGCTGGGCGCCTCCCACCAGGTGCTCCTCGACGGTGTGGAAGGAAACTGCTCGGAGACCGTGGCCTGTCTGCCCGGCAGCAGCACCCCCCTGCCGCTGGGGGTGGCGAAGCGCGTGGGCGACTGGGAGTACGAATTCGCGGCGCGCGTCGAGACGCTGTCGCGCGGTTCCTTCGCGGGCCGCGCCCAGGAGCTGCTGGCGCTGGTCGCCGACCATCCGCACGGGCTCGCCGGCACGTTCCCCGGCAGCCCGCACGCCTTCACCGCGATGCTCGCCCAGCGCCACGAAGGCCAGGTCAGCTGGCGTACGTGGCACGCCTATCCGCAGGAGGGGCGGCTCGTCGCGACGCGTACGAGGGTGGCGGTGCGGCTGTCTGTGCCGCGGTGAGCGGGGCGGCCAGGCCGGGGTGGGCGGGCGTCGGCTATCTGCCCGGCGGGCGTGCGTCCGTATGCCCGTACCGCTTCGACTGCCCGCCTGTATAACGCCGTTGAGCCGGGCTGTCAGCACATACCGGCGACGGGAGTTGAACTGTCGGCTGAATTGTCAGATGAAATGTCTGATGCATTGTCAGTTGAACTGATGTGCAGTGGTCACCCGTTTGCCTGCGCGTCGATCAGCCGTGCCTGTACGAAAAGTTGGTCGGATCGGGTTTCGCCCGTTCTCCGGGCGGAAAACGGCTCTCCTTCTCCTCGTACGGCTACGTAAGGAATCAGTGTCATGTCGCGTATCGCCAAGGCCGCTGTCCTGACCATCGCCGCGGCCGCCGCCATGGTGGGCACCGCGGGCGGGGCCTCGGCCCACGCCCACCACGACGGCGCCTCCGCCAAGGGCGCGGCCATCGGTTCGCCCGGCGTGCTGTCCGGCAACCTGGTGCAGATCCCGGTCCACGTGCCGATCAACGTCTGCGGCAACAGCATCGACATCATCGGCCTGCTCAACCCGTCCTCCAGCAACACCTGCGTCAACGCCTGACGCCGTCGATGTCTGGCGACGTCGACTCCTGACGCCGTCAGCGCCTGACGCCGTCGGCACCGCCCCGCCGGCAGCGCGCATCTCGCGCCTCCACGGCGCTCACCGCTCCTCGCGGTGGGCGCCGTTCGCGTGGGGCGTCGGCGGGCGCGCGGAGGGGGCCCGGGGGTAGCCGGTATACGACGTGGGCCGGCCTCAGCCGGTGTTCGGCGCGGGCTTGAGGGATGTGCGGAACGCGCCGGGGGACAGCCCCGTGCGGTGCGCGAAGAACTTGGAGAAGTTGGCCGCGTCGTCGAAGCCGAGGCGGTCGGCGATACGGGCGGCGGGCAGTTCGCTGTGGGCGAGGAGCCGCTTCGCCTCCAGAACCACCCGGCAGTCGATGAACTCCTTGGCACCCACCCCCGCCGCCGCGAGGGAGGCGCGGGCGAGGGTGCGCGGGGAGTAGCCGAGGATGCGCGCGTAGTCGGCGACGCGGTGGCTGGTCGCGAACTCCCGTTCCACGGCGGCCCGGAACCGCTCGAACGTCTCGCTGGGTGCGGGGACGCTGCTGCCCACCGGGGCCGTCAGATACGCGAGACGCAGTACGAGCACGGTGAACAGATGCCGCAGTACCTCGGTGTGCACCTCGGCGGGCAGGCCCCGGCCGCAGCCGAACTCGGCGGCCAGATGGTCCACGGCGCGGTCCACCGCGGCGAGGTCCGGGCCCACGGGCTGCCACAGGACGGGGCGGAAGGGGTCCTCGGCCTTGGCAGCGGCGGCGGTGCCGGACGGCAGGAAACCGGGCTGGGCGAGGACGACGTACCCGTTGATGGTGTCGGTGTCGGCATCGGCCTGGGCTTCGCCGGCCGCCTCACCGAAGCTCTGCACCTGGCCGGGGCGCACCCACAGCACGGAGCCCGGGCCGAGTGCGTAGCCGGTGAAGTCCACGGTGTGCGCGCCCGAGCCGGACCGCACGATGAGCAACTGGTGGAAGTCGAGCCGCTGGGGCCGTCGTAGCAGCCCTTCGGGGGCGCGGGCGCGCAGCTCGGCGAAGGTCATGACCTCCAGTCCGGCGGGGGTGCCGGGCGGGGCCTGGTAGGCGAGCTCGATGATGCCGGCGTCCTCGGTCGCATCGGCGCGCTCGGTCGCATCGGCGCGCTCGGTCGCATCGGCGCGCTCGGTCGCGGCGGCGGGCTCGGCGGCGATTTCGGCATCTGGATCGGCGTGTCGCTTTTTCACCATGGCTGGTCGCAAGCGTACCTGGCCGGCGGATCGTGGCGCTCGTAGCTTGGTCGTAACGGACAAGGAGTGTCCGGGAAGACGACCCGAGGAGAGGAAGCCATGGAGCGCGCGAAGCTCACGTACGCCTTCGATGCCTACTGCGGCTGGTGTTACGGGTTCGGCCCCGTCATCCGCGAATTCGCGGCGGCCAACGCCGAACGGATCGAACTGCGCGTACTCAGCGGCGGGCTCTTCACCGGGCCCCGGGCGCAGCCGGTGTCCGCGTACCCGTTCATCCCCGAGTCCGACGCGCGGATAGCCGAGCTGACCGGCGCCGTGTTCGGCGACGGCTACGCCGAGGCGTTCGCCCGGGGCACCGCCGTGCTGGACTCCGCCGACGCCGCCACCGCGCTCGCCGCGCTGCGGCGGCAGGCGCCCGAGCGGACACTGGAGATGGCGGGCGCCCTCCAGGCCGCCTGGTACCGGGACGGGCTCGCGCTGTCCGAACCGGACACCCGGGCCGGCGTCGCCACCGCCCTCGGTCTGGACGCCGAAGCGGCGGCCGCCGCCTACGCGGACCCGGCGACGCGGCGGGCCGCGGAGGAGGAGTTCCGGCAGGTCCGCCGGCTCGGCGTCGAGGGCTTCCCGACGCTGCTGCTCCACACGGCCGCCGGAGTGCGGCGGCTCGGCGGTCCGATGTCCTCCGCGCAGGACCTCACCCGCGCCCTCGACCAGCACTGACCCCGCGCGCCCGTACCGCGGGCCTCCGCGATCACACCCCGCCCCCGAAAACCTCGATACCTCTTAGGAGCACCCCCTCATGGCCAAGATCGCTCTCTTCGGAGCCAACGGCACCATCGGCAGCCGCGTCCTGCGCGAGGCGCTGGACCGGGGCCACCAGGTCACCGCCGTCGTCCGCGACCCCGCGAAGATCACCGAGGCGCACGAGCGGCTCACCGTCACCACCGGCGACGTCCTCGACCCGGCGTCGGTCGCCGCCGCGGCCGCCGGGCAGTCCGTGGTGATCAGCGCGGTAGGCGGCGGCGACGGGCCCGGCCACCTCGCGACCATCGAGCCTGCCGCGAAGGCGCTGGTCGCCGGTCTGCGGACGCTGGGCGACGCCGCCCCGCGGCTGATCACCGTCGGCGGCGCGGGCTCCCTGCGGACCCCCGACGGCAAGCAGGTCTGGGACACGGACGGGCTGCCGGAGTTCCTGCTCCAGATCATGCACGCCCACGGCGACGCGCTGGACTTCTACCGGACCGTCAGCGACGTGCGCTGGACGAACGTCAGCCCCGCCGCGACGATCGAGCCGGGTGAGCGCACCGGTACGTACCGCACGGCGCTCGACGACCTGGTCACCGACGCCGACGGCAACAGCCGGATCTCCGCCGAGGACTACGCGGTCGCGCTCGTCGACGAGGCCGAGAAGCCGCAGCACACCGGCGAGCGCTTCACGGTCGCCGACTGATCGGCTCACCCGGCGGCCGGTCCGCCCACCGACCGGCCGACGGGTCGCGGCGACGGCCCGCACCGGCCGCGGTACCGGCTCGTACCGGTCCGCATCGGCTCGGCACCGGTCCGCACTGGCCCGCACGGGCTCGCGCAGGCGAGCGGTGCGGGCCGTGGCGCGCCGTATCCGCGCCGTACCCGTGCAGGGCCTGCGGATCGGCGCACGCCGCCCGGTGGTGGCGCGTGGCGGGAAACTTCCGCCGGGCGGGGGCACTCGGAAGAGTCATGGTGGGTAGGCTCGGTGGCTATGGAGCATGAGGTGTTCGTTCCGTTTCCCGCCGACGCCGTCCGGCAGGCCCTCTCGGACCCGGCGCGGGCGGCGCGCTGTCTGCCGGGGCTCCAGCAGGACGCCGACGATGCGCAGGGCGGCCCGCTCGCGGGGCGGCTGCGCCTGCGGGTCGGCGGCTCCACCATCACCTACCGCGGCACCCTGCGCCTCGCCGAGCGCTCCGGTTCGTACGAGATCACCGGCGAGGGCACGGAGGCGCGCGGCTCCGGCGAGGTCTCGCTCACGCTGACCCTGACCCCCGACGCGGTGCCCGGCGGCACGCGGCTGAGGTGCGCGGGCACGGTGCGCAGCGGCGGCAGGCTCGCGGACGTCGACGCCAAGACGGCTCAGACGGCGGCCCGGCGGCTGCTGGACCGGTGGGCCGAGGCGTTCTCCGCCGACCTGGGCGCGGACTCCTCGGAGGCCGGGGCGGCAGATGGCGGTGCCGAGCCTCGGAGGGCCGGTGTCTTCGAGACGGAGATCCCGCCGCCCTCCCTCGACGCGGACGCCGCTGATGACGCGGATGGCGTCCATGACGGCGGCGACGTGGATGACGCCGATGACGTCCTGGATCCGAACGATCCGCTCGGGGACGACGAGGACGAGGGCATCGTCGCCTCCGTCGCCGTTCCCGCCCCCGGCGAGCCGCCCGCCGAGGCCGCGCACGCGCGCCGCACGATGATCGGCCGCAGCGCGGAAGAGGTCGACCACGCGCCGCCGCGCGGCCGCTACGCACCCGTCCCCGCGCCCGAGGCGCTCGCCTCGACGGCCACGCTGCGCTGGGCCGCGCCCGCCGCGGCCGTGGTGCTCGCCTCCGCGGTCGTCGTCGGCCGCGTGCTCCGCCGCCGGAAGTAGCCGGTACGGGCACGAGTGGCCGTACCGGCGTACGGCCGTACGGGCATCCGCGCGGGTGCTCGCCGCGGGCGTCTGCCACGAACGGCTTTCGCCGGCGGGCTTTGCCAGCGGCCTTCGCCGGCGGGCTTTGCCAGCGGCCTTCGCCGGCGGGCTTCACGAGCGGGCTCCACGAGCGGTCTTCATGAGCTGCTGTACGGGCGTCCGCCCGGCGGCGCCGCGGTGGCCGACGGCGGGCGTGCCGGGGCAGGGTGACAGGGCCTAGGGTCGTAGGCGTGAGCACCAACAACACGACGGAGACCGCGCCCGAGGCGCACGGCGTACGACTGGCGGCGGGCGGTGCCGAGTTGACGGTCCTGCCCGAGAACGGCTGCCGTATCGGCAGTCTGCGCATCGACGGGACGGAGGTGCTTCGGCAGGGCGCGAAGTACGGCTCTTTCCCGATGGTGCCGTGGTGCGGCCGGACGGAGCTGGGCCAGTTCCGCAACGGCGGTGAGCGCCATCAACTGCCGGTCAACTCCCCGCCGCACGCGATTCACGGCACGGGCCGGGACACCGCCTGGCGCACGGTCCGTGCGGACGAGTCCGCCGCCACCTTCACCTACGACCTCGCCGAGCCCTGGCCCTACCCGGGCCGGGTCACCCAGGTGGTCGAGCTGGCGGAGAGCGCGGTGACGCTGACCATGAGCGTCGAGGCGGGCAGTGACTCGTTCCCGGCGCAGGCCGGCTGGCACCCCTGGTTCCTGCGGAACCTGGGCGGTCAGGACGCCCGGATCGACTTCGCGCCCGACTGGCAGGAGGAGCGCGGCGATGACCATCTGCCGACCGGGCGCCGTATCGACCCGCTGCCCGGCCCCTGGGACGACTGCTTCGGGATGGCCGACGGCGTCGATGTGACGCTCACCTGGCCGGGGCAGCTGGAGCTGAAGGTGACCAGCCGCTCCGAGTGGGTCGTCGTCTACGACGAGCAGCAGGAGGCCATCTGCGTCGAGCCGCAGTCCGGGCCGCCGAACGGCCTGAACAGCCTGCCCCGCCTGGTCACCCCGATCGATCCGCTGGAGATCTCCACGACGTGGAGCTGGCGGACGCTGTCCTGAGCGGGCACGAGCCTTCAGCGGAGCGTGCGGACGTGCGGAGCGTGCGGACGTCCGGGCAGTGGGCGCGGGCGTCCGGCCGATGACCGTAAGCTCATCGGCATGAGTGACGTGCGTGACGACCTGCTGCGGCAGATCAAGGACAAGGCCGTGGTCCACGGCAAGGTGACCCTCTCGTCCGGGCTGGAGGCCGATTACTACATCGACCTGCGCCGGATCACCCTGGACGCCGAGGCCGCCCCGCTGGTCGGCCGGCTCATGCTGGACCTGACGGCCGACCTCGACTTCGACGCGGTCGGCGGGCTCACCCTCGGCGCCGACCCGGTGGCCGCCTCGATGCTGCACGCGGCAGTCGCGCGCGGGCGCAAGCTGGACGCCTTCGTCGTGCGCAAGGCGCAGAAGACGCACGGCATGCAGCGTCGTATCGAGGGCCCGGACATCAAGGGCCGCCGGGTGCTGGTGGTCGAGGACACCTCCACCACCGGCGGCTCTCCGCTGACGGCCGTCGAGGCGGCCCGCGAGGCGGGCGCCGAGGTCGTCGCCGTCGCGACGATCGTCGACCGCGGTGCCGCATCGGCCGTCGCGGACGCCGGGTTGCGGTATCTGACGGGTTACTCTCTGGGCGACCTCGACCTGGGTTGAGCGGGCACCCGGCGCTGACCTGGGGCTTCTTGGAGGGGCGGGGTGTTTCACGTGAAACACCCCGCCCCTTTCGCGCGTCCGGAGTGTCCGCCGTGTGGAGCAATTGGCCGAGTCTGGAAAGATGGGCCCCGACGAGGACGTCGCCCCCCTGGATTTCCAGCACCTCCTAGGTCAGGGCCACAAACCCACCCGCACATCACAAGGAGCGGACAGATGCCCATCGCAACCCCCGAGGTCTACAACGAGATGCTCGACCGGGCGAAGGCAGGCAAGTTCGCCTACCCGGCCATCAACGTGACCTCGACGCAGACTCTGCACGCCGCGCTGCGCGGCTTCGCCGAGGCGGAGAGCGACGGCATCATCCAGATCTCCACGGGTGGCGCGGAGTTCCTCGGCGGCCAGTACAGCAAGGACATGGTCTCGGGCGCCGTCGCGCTCGCCGAGTTCGCGCATATCGTCGCCAAGAAGTACCCGGTCAACATCGCGCTGCACACCGACCACTGCCCGAAGGACAAGCTCGACGGGTACGTCCGTCCGCTGCTGGCCATCTCCCAGGAGCGCGTCTCCGCCGGTCAGAACCCGCTGTTCCAGTCGCACATGTGGGACGGGTCCGCGGAGAACCTCGACGACAACCTCGCCATCGGCCAGGAGCTGCTTGCCGCCGCCGTCAAGGCGAAGATCATCCTTGAGGTCGAGATCACCCCGACCGGCGGCGAGGAGGACGGCGTCACCCACGAGATCAACGACTCGCTCTACACCACCGTCTCCGACGTCGAGCGGACCGCCGAGGCCCTCGGCCTGGGCGAGAAGGGCCGCTACCTGCTGGCCGCCTCCTTCGGCAATGTGCACGGCGTCTACAAGCCCGGCAACGTGGTGCTCCGCCCCGAGCTGCTCCGCGACCTCCAGGACGGCATCGCCGCGAAGTACGGCAAGGCCGACCCGTTCGACTTCGTCTTCCACGGCGGCTCCGGCTCCTCGGAGGAGGAGATCCGTACCGCGCTGGAGAACGGCGTCGTCAAGATGAACCTCGACACCGACACGCAGTACGCCTTCACCCGTCCGGTCGCGGACCACATGTTCCGCAACTACGACGGCGTCCTGAAGGTCGACGGCGAGGTCGGCAACAAGAAGGTCTACGACCCCCGCACCTGGGGCAAGGCCGCCGAGGCCGGCATGGCCGCGCGCGTCACCGAGGCCTGCTCCCACCTGCGCTCGACCGGCACCAAGCTGAAGTAGGGCGCTCGCGTACGTCCGTACGCGCTCAGCCCGGCCCAAGGGCCCGGCTCCCCGGCTCACCGAGCGGGGAAGCCGGGCCCTTTCGTCGTACGGGCTCCGGACCGGGTCCCTTCGTCGTACGGGCCCCCGGACCGTGTCCTATCTCTGGCCCGGCCCGGCCGGCGCGGGGATGATCCGGGTATGAGCCATTCCCCGAGGGAGTCCGCCCCGCGGCCGGCGGCCGTCACCGGGCCGGGAGAGCCCGCCGCCGAAGGGCCCGGCGCGGTACGGGTCGGCACACCCGCGGGGCGCTGGGTACTGCTCACCGCGGTGCTCGGGTCCGGGATGGCGATGCTGGACAGCACCGTCGTCAATGTGGCGCTGCCCCGGATAGGCGCCGATCTCAACGCCGACCTCGCGGTGCTGCAGTGGACCGTCAACGCCTACATGCTCACGCTCGCCGGGCTGATCCTGCTGGGCGGAGCGCTGGGCGACCGGTTCGGGCGGCGCCGGGTGTTCGTCGTCGGGGTGGTGTGGTTCGCGCTCGCCTCGCTGCTCTGCGGCCTCGCGCCCAACGCCGGGGTGCTGATCGCCGCCCGCGCGCTGCAAGGCATCGGCGGCGCCCTGCTCACCCCCGGCTCGCTCGCCCTCATCCAGGCCACCTTCCACCCGGACGACCGGGCCAGGGGGGTGGGCGCCTGGTCGGGACTGGGCGGCGTGGCCTCGGCGATCGGGCCGTTCGTGGGCGGTTGGCTGGTCGACGGGCCCGGCTGGCGCTGGGTGTTCCTGATCAACCTGCCGCTGGCCGCCGTCTGCGTGCCGGTCGCCCTCCGGCACGTACCGGAGACCCGCGACCCGCGGGCGCGAGGCCGGTTCGACGTGCTGGGAGCGGCTCTGGGGGCCCTCGCGCTCGGAGCGGTCACCTATGCCCTGATCGCCGCGCCTGACAAGGGCGCCTCGCCCTGGGTGATCGGTCCGGCGGTCGCCGGGGTGCTGCTGGGCGTGGCCTTCGGGTACGTGGAGCGGCGGCGCGCCGAGCCGATGCTGCCGCTGAACATCTTCTCCTCGCACCAGTTCACGGCCGTCAACGCGGTGACCGTCTGCGTCTACGCGGCCTTCGGCGGCTTCTTCTTCCTCTCCGTGCTCCAACTCCAGGTCGTGGCCGGGTATTCGGCGCTCGCCGCCGGGACCGCGCTGCTCCCGACGACCGTTCTGATGCTGCTGCTGTCCGCCCGTTCCGGCGAGCTGGGCCAGCGCATCGGGCCGCGCGTACCGCTCACCGTCGGACCGCTGCTGTGCGCGGCCGGGATGCTGCTGATGACGCGGGTGACGCCCGGTGCCGGGTACGTGCGGGACGTGCTGCCCGCGCTGATCGTGCTGGGCCTGGGCATGGTCGTGCTCGTCGCCCCGCTCACCGCGACCGTGCTGGCCTCCGTCGACGTCGGCAGGGCCGGGCTGGCCAGCGGCGTCAACAACGCGGCGGCGCGGGCGGCGGGACTCGTCGCGGTGGCGGCCCTGCCGCTGCTGGCGGGCATGGGCCCGGACGCGTACCGGGACGCCGGGCAGTTCGGCGACACCTTCCGGCGGGCGATGCCGATGTGCGCGGGGGCGCTGGTGGTGGCGGCGCTCATCGGCTGGTTCGCGGTGCGCAAGGAGTCCGGGGGCGGCGGGGGAGCGGCGGAGGCCGGCGAACCGGCGACCGCCGAACCCCGAATATGCCACCCGGAGTGCGCCTACCACTGCGGGGTGACGGCTCCACCGCTCGACCCCGGGTCGGGCCGTGACTGACGTGGCTGACGGCAGGGCGGGCATCGGCCGGGCCTCTCGTGCGGCTTCGGATCCGGCCGTGGCTGACGGCGGGGCGGGCATCGGCCGGGCCTCTCGTGCGGCTTCGGGCCCGGACGCGACCGACGGCGGGGCAGCCGCCGGCCGGGTCTCTCGTACGGACATCACCCGCGAGCGCCCCACCGGCCCGCGCACCAGGCAGACTGGAGCCCATGTCCATTCACGAGAACCTGCTCGGGGGACCGCCCCCGGCCTATCTGCCCGACGACCCCGAACCGCGCGAACTGCTCGCCTCCGGCGCGGCCTCCTCCGAGGTCGCCGCCAAGTACCCGTCGTCCTCCCTCGCGTGGGCGCAGCTCGCCGACGAGGCGTTCGAGGGCGGCCGGGTCGTCGAGTCGTACGCCTACGCCCGCACCGGCTACCACCGCGGGCTCGACGCGCTGCGCCGCGCCGGCTGGAAGGGCCACGGCCCGGTGCCGTTCGAGCACGAGCCCAACCGCGGTTTCCTGCGCGCGCTGCACGCCCTGGCGCGGGCCGCGCAGTCGATCGGCGAGCAGGAGGAGTACGAGCGCTGCTCGACGTTCCTGCGGGAGTCGTCCCCGACGGCCGCCGACACGCTGGGCTGACGCGTACCGCGGCGCGATGCACCGACGCGCCGGGCGGCCCGCGAGACCGGGCGCCCGGCGCGTCGGTGCGTCGGCGCGCCCCCTCTCGCCGAGGGCTTGCCGTATCCGGCGGGGCGACGCATGATGCGCTGAGGCCCGGTGATCCGGGCCGAGAGGGGACCGGGGCTCCGATGCCGACTGGAAGGGGCGGACCGCTACCCGGCAGCAGTACCGAAGGGACAGCGATGTCACACGAAACCGAAGTGTCCCCTTACACGCCGGAGGACCCTGCCGCGCGTTTCGCGCCCGACCTCAGCATCGGCGCCGAGAGCACCACCCCTTACGAGGACTACGTGCACGCGTCCGTCCTCAACCACCTTCAGCAGCCGCTCTCCGACGACCCCGGCGAGATGGTCTTCCTTGTGACCACCCAGGTCATGGAGTTGTGGTTCACCGTTATCGTCCACGAGTGGCACACCACGGCCCGCTCGCTGCGCGAGGACGACCTGCCGGGCGCGCTGGCCGCGCTGAAGCGCTCCACGTACGAGCTCGAATCGCTCAACGCGTCCTGGAAGCCCCTCGCCCATCTGACCCCCGGCGAGTTCAACGCCTACCGGGCGGCGCTCGGTGAGGGCTCCGGGTTCCAGTCGGCGATGTACCGGCGGCTCGAATTCCTGCTCGGAGAGAAGTCCGCCTCCATGCTCGTACCGCACCGGGGCTCGCCGCGCGAGCTCGCGGAGCTGGAGAAGGCGATCGCCGAGCCGAGCGTGTACGACGAGGTGCTGAGCTATCTCGCGCGGCGCGGATTCGCCGTTCCGGCGGCGGTGCTGGACCGGGACCCGACGGCCCGGTACGAGCCGGACGAGGCGGTCGAGCGGATCTGGCAGGACATCTACTCGGCGGCCGGGGACGCCGCCGGGGGCGGGGAGTTGGTCCGGCTCGGCGAGGCCCTGACCGAGGTCGCCGAACTGGTCTGGCGCTGGCGCAACGACCATCTCCTCGCGACACGGCGGGCGATGGGCGCGAAGACGGGAACGGGCGGCTCCGCCGGGGTGGCCTGGCTGGAGAAACGCGCCTCGAAGAACGTCTTCCCCGAGCTGTGGACGGCCCGCAGCCATGTCTGACCCCGGGATGGACGCGATGGAGCTGCGGGCCGAGGCCGCGAAGCTGGACGAGGGCGACGAACTGCGCGGCAAGCGCGCGGAGTTCTCGGGGTACGGCCTCGACGAGGTCGTCTACCTGGACGGAAACTCCCTCGGCGCGCTGCACCGCGCCGTGCCGGGGCGGCTGGCGGAGGCCGTCGAGCACGAGTGGGGGCGGATGCGGATCCGCTCCTGGGACGAGAGCGGCTGGTGGACCGCGCCCGAGCGCGTCGGCGACCGCGTGGGCCGGCTGGTGGGCGCGGCCCCGGGCCAGGTGGTGGTCGGCGACTCGACGAGCGTCAACGTCTTCAAGGCGGTCGTCGCCGCCGTGCGCCTCGCCCGCGCCGGGGGCCTCACGGGCACCGGCGGGGAACCGGCGTCCGGGCCCGGCAGCGGCCCTGCGCGCGACGTGGCGTCCGGGTCCGGGTCCAGCAGCGGCCCCGTCGGCGACCCGGCGCCCGGCTCCGGCCCCGCCCGCGCCTCGGCCTCCGGCTCCGGTGCCCCGTACGCGGGCGGGGACGGCGGCCACGTCCGCGATGAGGTCCTCGTCGACGCCGCGACCTTCCCCACCGACGGCTATATCGCCGAGTCCGCCGCCCGGATGACCGGCTGCGCCGTGCGCCCGCTGCCCGTCGCGGAGATCCCGGACGCCGTCGGGCCGCGGACCGCCGCCGTGCTCGTCAACCACGTCGACTACCGCACCGGCCGGCTGCACGACCTCCCCGGCATCACGGCCGCCGCGCACGCGGCGGGCGCGCCGGTCGTCTGGGACCTGTGCCACAGCGCCGGCGCGCTGCCCGTGGACCTCGACGCGCACGGCGTGGACCTGGCGGTCGGCTGTACGTACAAGTTCCTCAACGGCGGCCCCGGTTCGCCCGCGTACCTGTACGTGCGCCGCGACCTCCAGCCCGGTTTCGACTCGCCGCTGCCCGGCTGGAACTCGCACGCGGACCCGTTCGCGATGGCGAGCGGCTACGCACCCGCCGACGGCGCGGCCCGGGGCCGGGTCGGCACGCCCGACATCCTCTCGATGCTCGCCCTGGACGCCGCGCTCGACGTGTGGGACGGCGTCTCCGTCGCGTCCGTACGGGCCAAGAGCCTGGCGCTGACCGACTTCTTCCTGCGCTGCGTGGCCGCGTACGTGCCGGCCGGGCGGGTCGAGTCGGCTACCCCTGCCGCGCACGCGGAGCGCGGCAGCCAGGTCGCGCTGCGCTGCCCGGACGCGGGCGAGGTCATGGCGGAGCTGATCCGGCGCGGCATCGTCGGCGACTACCGCCGCCCCGACGTCCTGCGGTTCGGCTTCACCCCGCTCTACACGCGCTTCGCCGACGCCGAGCGCGCCGCGCGCGTACTGGCGGAGGTGCTGACGGGCGGCGGGACGGCGGGCTGACCCATGGCAGCTGAGCCAGAGGCCGACGCGGAGCCAGGGGCCGGACCGGAACCGGGGGCCGCCACCGATCCGGGCCCCGTCGAGGAGGAGGCCGCGCTGCTCGCGCTCGCCCCCGTGCCGCCCGACCGGACGGTCCGCTACGGCGCGCACCCTTCGCAGGTCATCGACGTCTACGAAGCGTCCGGCGGCGGAGCGGGAGCGGCGGCGGACACCGGTACGGACACGCTCGTGACGCTGCTGCACGGCGGCTTCTGGCGGCAGGCGTACGACCGCGCGCACCTCTCGCCGCCGGCCGCCGCGCTCGCCCGGCACGGGGTGACCGTGGCGCTGGCCGAGTACCGGCGGGTGGGCGGGGACGGCGGCTGGCCCGGGACGTTCGACGACGTCGTACGGGCCGTGGAGGCGGGAGCGGCCCACTGCGCGAACCGAAGCGCGGGCCGGAGCCGCAGAGTGCGCCACGTCGTGGCCGGGCACTCGGCGGGCGGCCACCTCGCCCTCTGGGCCGCCTCCCGCCACCGCCTCCCGGCAGGCAGCCGCTGGCGGGAGGCGGACGCCCCGCGCATCGACCGGGTCGTCGCACTCGCGCCCGTAGCGGACCTGGCGTACGCGCGCGAGCTGCGGCTGAGCGACGACGCGGTGGCCGAACTGCTGCAAGGGGCGGAGGCCCGCGGCGCCGAAGCCGACCCCGCGCGGCTGCTACCGCCCCGCGCCCCCGTCGTCATCCTGCACGGCACGGCCGACCCGGACGTTCCCGTGGACGTCTCCCGCCGCTACGCCGCCGAGGCCGCGGCGGCGGGCGGCGACATCGTCCTCCACGAGCTGCCCGGCACCGGCCACTACGCGCCCGTCACGCCCGGCACGGACGCCTTCGCCCTGTTCCTGGCCGCCCTCCGGGCCGCCGGGTCGTAGCGTGTAGTACTTGAGGCGGACCCGTACAGATCCTCACCAGCGGGGACGACGGCGGGCACCTCCGCTGCTTACCGTGGTTGATGTGAACGACACCTATCAGCGGCCGAACGGCGCGAACAGTGAGATCCGGGTGGCGCGGGGCGTGTTCCAGACGATCCGCGAAGACCTGATCACGGACGCGTTCGCGTTCCGCCCGGCGCCGCCGCTCGCCGATGACCATCCGTTGCTGCGGTTCGTGCCGCGAAAGGCTGTCGTCTACGCGCGCTGGCTCCCGCACGCCGTGTTCCTGGCAGCGGCCTTCCTGCTGACGTTCATGCCCTTCATGTCCTTCGAACCCGGGCTCTCGGGGCTGCTCGGCATGTTCGCGACCGGAGTGCCACTCGCCGTCGTGCTCCTCCGGCCGGTCGGCGCGTGGTGGCTGGCGGTCGCCGCGGCCATCCCCACGGCGCTGTTGTCGGGCTTCCAGTCCTTCTGGCCGTGGACCCCGACCGGCGTCGTCTCCTACGGGGCGGTGATGCTGATCGCCGCGTTCCGCCTCCGGCCGCGGGCGTCCGGCGAGATGTGGGGGATCACCGTCGCGCTCATCGTCGTGCTCGGGATACCGTTCCGCGGCCACCTCTGGACCCGGGACACCCTGGTGCTCCTGATCGTCTTCGGCGCCCTGCTCCTGGTCATGCTGGGCCTGCGCGGGGTACGCGAGTCCAAGCAGCAGGTCGCCGTGCAGGCCGCCGTCACCGAGGTGGAGCGGTCGCGCCGCACGGTGCTGGAGGAGCGGACCACCATCGCCCGCGAACTGCACGACGTGGTCGCGCACCACATGTCGGTGGTCGCCATCCAGGCGGAGGCCGCGCCGTACCGGGTCGAGGAGACCCCGCCCGAGCTGGCCGCCGCGTTCGCCACCATCCGCGAGAACGCCGTCTCGGCCCTCACCGAGCTGCGCCGCGTCCTCGGCGTCGTACGGTCGGAGAACCCGGACGCGTTCGGCGAGGTCGACCCCGAGGCGCCGCAGCCGACGCTCGCCGCCCTCGGCGTACTGGTCGACAATGTGCGGGCGGCGGGGCTGACGGTCGAGCACGTCACGACGGGCGTGGTGCGCACCATGCCGCAGGGCGTGGAACTGTCCGCGTACCGCATCGTGCAGGAGGCGCTGAGCAACACGCTGCGGCACGCGCCGGGCGCCGAGGCGCGCGTCGAGGTGTCGTACGTGATGAGCGGGCTCGGGCTGCGCATCGTCAACGGCCCGGCGAACCGGCTGGCCAAGCCGTCGCCGGGCTCGGGCCACGGGATGCTCGGGATGCGGGAGCGCGTGACGATGCTCAGCGGCGAGATGACGGCGGGGGCGACGGAGGACGGCGGGTTCGAAGTCGTGGCGTTCATCCCCGTCGAGGCCGCGGAGGAATCGGCGTGACCGGGCTGAACGGTATGAGCGGCGTGAACGGTATGAACGGTGTGAGCGGCGTGAACGGGGGAGGCGGCGTGGCCGGCGGAGACAGCGGCACCAGCGACACCATTCGAGTACTGATCGTCGACGACCAGATGATGGTCCGCGAGGGGTTCTCCGTGCTGCTGAACGCCCAGCCGGACATCCAGGTCATCGGGGAGGCGGTGGACGGCCGCGAGGCGGTGCGGCAGGTCGCGGCCCTCAACCCGGACATCGTGCTGATGGACATCCGGATGCCCGAACTCAACGGCCTGGAGGCCACCCGCGAGATCGTCGCCGCCGACGCGGACGCCAAGGTGCTGGTGCTGACCACCTTCGACCTCGACGAGTACGTCTACCAGGCGCTACGGGCCGGGGCCAGCGGCTTCCTGCTGAAGGACGCCTCGGCGCGCCAACTGGCGGACGGGGTGCGGGTGGTGGCGGCCGGGGAGGCGCTGCTCGCGCCGACCGTGACGAAGCGCCTCATCCAGGAGTTCTCCCGCCTCGGCACCCCGCGCACCCCCACCCAGGACCGCGTCGCCGACCTCACCGAGCGCGAGACGGAGGTCCTGGTGCTGGTCGCCCAGGGGCGCTCCAACTCCGAGATCGCGGTGCGGCTCGTCGTCGCCGAGTCGACGGTGAAGACGCATGTCAGCCGCATCCTGGTGAAGCTGGGGCTGCGCGACCGCACCCAGGCGGCGGTCTTCGCGTACGAGGCGGGGCTGGTGACGCCGGGCGGCTGAGGCGACGGCGGCCCCGGGACGGGACCGCGAACCCGCGCCCGTACGCCCGCCCGGGACCGTGAACCCGCGCCCGTAAGCCCGTCTCCCGGCCCGTACGCCCGCCCGGCCCGCACCCCCGGTGGGGCGGCGGTGCCGTGGCGGGGTCACTGCAGAAGCCGCGCCACGATGCGGTCGAGCGCCTGGATGTCCTCCGGGGGCAGGTCGAGCATGGCGTCGGGCGGGATGGACAGGATGTCGGTGGCGCGGGCGGCCGCCGCCTCGCCCTCCTCGGTGAGGCGGACCAGTTTGGACCGGCGGTCGGCGGGGTTGGCGATGCGCTCGGCGAGGCCGCGCCGCACGAGGTCGTCGACGATGACGGTGGTGTAGGGCGGGTCGCTGCCCATCCGCTCGGCCAGTTCCCGCAGGGGGATCGGACCGGAGCGGAGCCGGCGCAGCGCCCTGACGCGGCTGAAGCTCATGCCGAGGGCTTCGGCGACTGCCTTGCGGCGGTTGTAGCGCTCCATCAGGAGCGTGCTCATCCCCTGCCAGGCCCGGGCGGCCGCCCGGGCGGTGGAGTCGTCCCCCTCGTGGGGCCCGTCGGCATCAAGACGCTCCATCAGGTGCTCACTGTCTCCTTGTTCCCCGCGGCCTCCGGAGTCTCCTCTGAAGCGAACCGCTCCGCTGTGCGCTGGGCCGTTGCCTGGGCCCAGCGGCCGGAGGCGAGCGTACCTATGACCACCACGGCGGCGCCGCAGCCGGCGATGATCCACCATGCCGTGCGGCCCGCGTCGGTGAGGGCCGCCGGGTTCGCGTACGCCTCGCCGGCCATGAGGGCGCCGATGACGGCCACGCCGAGGGACTGGCCGACCTGCCGGCTGGTGGAGGCCACCGCCGCCGCGACGCCGGCCTGTGCGCGGGGCATCCCCGTGATGGCGGTGTTGGTGATGGGCGCGTTGACCAGGCCGAAGCCGGTGCCGAAGAGCAGGTACGCGACGACCAGTACGGCCGTCGGCAGGTGGGCGGAGTAGGTGAGCGCCTGGAGCACGGCGCTCGCGGACAGCGCCGTCCCGGCGAGCAGCAGGGGGAGCCGGGGGCCGCGCGAGGCCACCATGCGGCCGGACAGCGGTGCCATCAGCAGCGCCATGACGGCCATGGGCAGCATGAACAGCCCGGCGTGCAGCGGGTCGAGGTGCCGCACGTTCTGGAGGTACAGGGAGCTGACGAACAGGAAGCCGCCCAGCGCGGCGAACGCGGCGATCGCGTTCACGGTGGCGCCCGCGAACGGCGCGGAACGGAAGAACCGCAGGTCGATGAGGGGGTCGGTGCGCCTCGGTTCGTACCAGAGGAGCCCGAGCAGCGCGCACAGCGCGGCGGCCGCGCTGCCGGCGACGAGGGGCGAGGTCCAGCCGCGCTCCGGCGATTCGATGATCGCGTAGGTGAGGGCGACGAGCAGGACGACGATGAGCGCCTGGCCGATCGGGTCCACTCGGCGGGGCCGCGGCGCCCGCGATTCCGGTATGAACTTGCGGGCCAGGAACAGGGCGGCCACGCCGATCGGCACGTTGATCCAGAAAATGGACCGCCAGCCGGCCGACTCCACCAGCGCTCCGCCGGTGATCGGCCCGGCGGCCATGGTGATGCCCACGACGCCGCCCCACACCCCGATGGCGCGGGCGCGCTGCCGGGGTTCGGTGAAGGTGTTGCTGATGATCGACATGGCGACGGGGTTCAGCATCGATCCGCCGACGGCCTGGAGCATGCGCGCGGCGACGAGCCAGCCGAGCCCGGGGGCGAGGCTGCACAGCAGGGATGCCGCGCTGAAGATCACCAGCCCGGCCTGGAAGACGCGGCGGCGGCCCACGCGGTCGGCGGTGGAGCCGGCGAGCATCAGCAGGCTGGCCAGTACCAGCGTGTAGCCGTCGACCGTCCATTGCAGCCCGGACACGGAGGTGTGCAGATCACGCTGGATGGTGGGCAGGGCGACGTTCAGGATGGTGTTGTCGAGGCTGACGATCAGCATGCTCATGCAGCAGATGGCGAGCACGAGCCATGGTCGTCGTGGGGTTGCGTCTGGCATGGTGGGACTCCATTTAGTTGTGTCAGTGACATTATTGTAGGTGACACAACTAAATGGCGAGCTATCGAGGGAGGCCCAGCCGCCGCCGGGTCGGCCGCCGCCGGGCCGGGCGCGAGCTCACAGTCCGGCGATGTCGCCCTTGGCCCTCAGCAGCGTTTCCCGGGTGATGACCACGATCCGTTCGTAGTCGGCGCGGCCCGCGTCGGGGGGCAGGGCGTCGTCGAGCTCCGCCGTCATGTCCGTGCCGATGACGGCGAAGCGGCCGTCGTTCAGCTCGAAGAGGTCCGGGCAGCTTGCGTTGCCGAGGCTGCCGCGTTCGGACGGGGTCGCGCCCAGTCGCCTTGAGATCCAGATAGTCATCACACGTTCAACGACCACTGTCCCCAGGCGTCACGGGCGCTCCCGGCCGGCCGCCCGGAGCGGTTCGAAGCGGCCCGGAGCCGGTCCGAAGCAGCCCGGAGCCGGTCCGCGTCACAGGCCCGGAGCCGGTCCGGACCGGCCCGTAGCAGCCCGCGTCACAGGCCCGGCCCGTCCGGCGACGCGGTCACCGCCGATGCCGCCTGGGCGTCGGCCTGCAGGATCGCCTCGTCCACGAGCGCGGCGAAGCGGGCCTCCTGCGAGGCCGGGTCCATCTCCGCCCGCAGGTTGCGGGCCGCCTCCCAGTAGCCCCGGAAGATCTCGGTCCCGGTGATGTAGCGCAAATGCCCCAGGACTTCGCGGTCCGTCACCATGCCCAGCTGGTGCGCCAGCATGAAGTGGCAGTACATGAGATTGGCATAGGTGTATTGCCGGTTCCGTTTCACCGAGAGCCCGGGGGTGTACTCCGGCCACGCCTTCGCCAGATCCGGGTGCTCGATGCTGATTTTGAGCAGGTCCATATGGAGGCGGCGCAGGTCGGCCTCCGCGCTGCGGTGCAATTCCCCGGCCGACCGGCGCAGCTCCTCGCGCTGCAACTCCAATTCGGTGCGCTGGAGCTGCATTTCCTGGCGCTGCAAGGACAACTCCGCTCGCTGGAGCGTCGTCTCGTCCCGCTGGAGCCGGAGCGTCTTCGCCATATAGAAGAGCACCAGCACCGCGCTGGACGACGCCGCGGCCCCGTATGCCTGCCCCGCGTTGCCGCTGCCGGTGGTGCGCAGCCCGGGTACGAGCGTCATGGCGATGCTGAGCGCGGCGCACACCGCGCCGGCCGCCAGCACCGACCCCAGAACCCTCAGCGCGCGCCGCGCTCCGCGGGAATCCAGTCGATCCACGAGATACCTCCGTGCCGGATACCGGCCGCCCGAGACGGTGTTCCGCTCGTCCGTCGGTAAAGGTGTCTCCCCGCGATGGGGCGGGTGCGTGGGCCGTCCCCTGGATCGCTGGTGGCCTTCTGCCCGTTGCGCGCGGCGGCAACCCCGCGTATTCGCCGCGCAATTGGCGCCGGCCTAAGAGGGGCGCAGGGGCGAGCCGCACGAGATCAATGGGTGATCAATGGGCGGGCAATGGGAATTCACCACTCCCGGTGCGTGAGGTCGCCGGTTACGCTTCCGGAGCATGAGCGAAGCCCTCGCGTTCGCCCCCTGGTCGCCCGAGTTCGCGGCGGACCCGTATCCCGGCTACGCCGAACTGCGCGAGCGGGGGCGCGTCCACTGGTTCGCGCCCTCCCGGCAGTGGCTGGTGCCTGGCTATGACGACGTACGCGCCCTGCTGCGGGACCGGCGGCTCGGACGTACGTACCTTCACCGCTTCAGCCATGAGGAGTTCGGCCGCAGCGCGCCGCCCGACTGGCACGAGCCGTTCCACGCCTTGAACGACAACGGGCTCCTGGACCTGGAGGCGCCCGATCACACGCGGCTGCGCCGCCTCGTCTCCAAGGCGTTCACGCCCCGCACGGTCGAGCGGCTCGCCCCGTACGTCGAGCGGACCGCCGACGAGCTGGTCGCGGGGCTCCTCGCCGACGGCGGCGGCGACCTGGTCGCGACGGTCGCCGAACCGCTCCCCGTCGCCGTGATCGCCGAGATGCTGGGGGTGCCCGCCGCGGACCGCGGGCTGCTGCGCCCCTGGTCGGCCGCGATCTGCGGGATGTACGAGCTCAACCCGAGCGAGCACAGCGCCCGCGCGGCGGTAGGCGCCTCGCTCGAATTCTCCGCGTATCTGCGCGAACTCATCGCCGCCCGGCGCGCCGACCCCGGCGAGGACCTGATCAGCGCGCTGATCGCGGCGTACGAGGAGGGCGACCGGCTCAGCGAGCAGGAGATGGTCTCCACCTGCGCCCTGCTCCTGAACGCCGGGCACGAGGCCACGGTCAACACGACGGGCAACGCCTGGCTGGCGCTCTTCCGCCACCCCGGGCAGCTCGCGGCGCTCCGCGCGGACCCCGGTCTGCTGCCGGGCGCGGTGGAGGAACTGATGCGCTTCGACACTCCGCTGCACCTGTTCGAACGCTGGGTGCTCGACGACATCGAGGTCGCCGGTACGCACCTGCCGCGCGGCAGCGAGGTCGCGCTCCTCCTCGGCTCCGCCAACCGCGACCCCGCGCGCTTCGAGCGCCCGGACGCCCTCGACCTCACCCGCCCCGACATCGCGCACCTCAGCCTCGGCGCGGGCATCCACTACTGCCTCGGCGCACCGCTGGCCCGCCTCGAACTGGCGGCGTCCTTCGGCGCGTTGCTGCGCCGCGCGCCGGGCCTGCGGCTGGTGTCGGAACCTGTGCGGAAACCGGGCTTCGTGATCCGGGGGCTGAAGGAGATGCTGGTCGAACCAGGGTGACCAGGGAGTGCGAGTGCGGCGCCGGACTCCGCTACAGGTCCGGCGCCGCACGTTCGGGGAGGCACGTCCGGGGAGGCACGTCCGGGAAGGCGCTGCGGTGGCCGCCGCGTCAGCCGACGTCCCGCCGCCGCAGCCCGTACAGCCCCGCCGCCGTGAGCATCGCGGCCAGCGCGGTCAGCCAGAGGAACGGGCTCGCGGAGCCCACCGGGCCCGGCAGCTTGGGCAGGTGGCCGAAGGGCGAGAGGTCCATGACCCACCGCGGGGCGTTGACCACCGGGCCGAGCCAGCCGACGGCCAGGGCCACCCCGACCACGCCCCACGCGGCGGCGGCCAGGCGCGGGAGCGCGCCCGCGAGCAGGACCGTGAGCCCGGTCAGCGCCCAGACCGCCGGGGTCTGGGCGAGGGCGGCGGCCAGTACACGCGGGAGCTGGCCGCTGATGTCGTGGGCCGTCGCCCCGTACGAGAGGCCCATGGCGAGGCCGCCCGCCGCGAGGACGGCGACCGTGCCCGCGAACGCGATCACCAGATGGCCGGCGGCCCACCGCAGCCGGCCGACGGCGCAGGCCAGCAGCGGTTCGGCGCGGCCGCCGGTCTCCTCGCCGGTCAGCCGGAGCACGGAGCCCGTCGCGTAGAGGGCGGCGACCAGGCCGAGCATGCCGGTGATGGCGGCGAGGAACGCGTCGGTGAGGCCGGCCTTCCCGTGGCTGCCGCCCAGCCGCTCGAACATCTCCAGCGTCTGCCGGTTGTCGCCCACGATGTCGGCCGCGCCGTGCGCGATGGACCCGAAGACGGCCCCGGCGAAGACGAGCCCGGCCGCCCAGCCGAGGAGCGTGCCGCGCTGGAGCCGCCAGGCCAGGCTGTACGGGCCCCGGAGCGCGGTGCCCGCGGTGGCGGGGCCGGGCCGGGTGGCGAGGAGGCCGGCGCCGAGGTCGCGGCGGGCGGTGAGGGCGTACGCGCCGAGCACGGTCGCCGCCGTCAGCGCGAGCGGCAGCAGCAGCACCCACCAGCGGTCGCCCGTGTACGGCCGGACCTGCTCGGGCCAGCCGAGGGGCGAGAGCCACACCAGCGGCGACCGGCCCTGCGCGGCGGAGGCGTCCCCGGCCGCCCGTACCGTGAAGGCCACGCCGATCACCGCCGCCGTGATCCCCTTGGCGAGCCGGGCGCTTTCCGTGAGCTGCGCGGCGACGGCGGCGACGCCCGCGAAGACCATGCCGGTGGCGCCGACGGCGAGGCCGAGGGCGAGCGCGCCCGCCGCGCCCTGGCCGATGGCCGGGAGGCCGATGGCGATCAGGGCGGCGACGAGCACGTTGGCGGCCAGGGCGGTGGACAGGGCCGCGGTGAGCGGCGCGCGGCGGCCGACCCCGGCCGAGGACAGCAGTTCCTGGCGGCCGCTCTCCTCTTCCTCGCGGGTGTGGCGCACCACGATGAGCAGGCTCATGACGCCGGTCAGGGCTGCCCCGAAGCTCATCATGCGCCAGGCGGTGAGCGCGCCGACCGAGTCGCCGAGCACCGGCCCGTACAGCGCGCGCAGCGAACTGTTTACGGACATCGACCGAGCGAAGTCGGCGCGCTCCGCCGCGGTGCCGTAGAGCTTCTTGAAGGACAGCCCCGTCGAGATGACGGCGGCGGACAGCGCGTACACCCACACGGGCAGCATGATCCTGTCGCGGCGCAGCGCGAGGCGGGTGAGCGGCCCGGTGCCGGCGAGATGGGCGGCCCCGGGCCGGGCGAGGTGTACGCCCCCGGGCTTGACGAGGGTGCTCATCGGGCCGCCGCCCCGGTCCGTGGCGCCGCCGGGGCGTCGGTCTCGGGCTGGTAGTGGCGCAGGAACAGCTCTTCGAGCGTGGGCGGGGTGCTGGTCAGGGACCGCACGCCGGATTCGGTGAGCTGCCGCAGGACGGGATCGAGCTTGTCGGTGTCGACGTTCAGCCGGACCCGCTTGCCCTGTACGGACAGGTCGTGGACGCCGGGCAGTCCGGAGAGCCCGCCCGGCGGCGCGGCCAGTTCCGCGCTCACGCTCGTACGGGTCAGATGGCGCAGGTCGGCGAGGGAGCCGCTCTCGACGGTGCGGCCGGCGCGGATGATGCTGACGCGGTCGCAGAGCGCTTCGACCTCGCTCAGCACATGGCTGGAGAGCAGTACGGTCCGGCCGCGCTCGCGGGCCTCGGTGACGCAGCCCTGGAAGACCTCCTCCATGAGCGGGTCGAGGCCGGAGGTGGGCTCGTCCAGGACCAGCAGATCGACATCGGAGGCGAAGGCGGCGACGAGGGCGACCTTCTGGCGGTTGCCCTTGGAGTAGGCCCGGCCCTTCTTGGTGGGGTCGAGTTCGAAGCGTTCCAGCAGCTCCGCGCGGCGGGCCGCGTCGAGCCCGCCGCGCAGCCGCCCGTACAGGTCGATGACCTCGCCGCCGGAGAGGTTGCGCCACAGCGTGACGTCGCCGGGGACGTAGGCGAGGCGCCGGTGCAGCTCGACCGCGTCGTGCCAGGGGTCCCGGCCGAGCAACTGAGCGGCGCCCCGGTCGGCGCGGAGCAGGCCGAGCAGGACGCGGATGGTGGTGGACTTCCCGGATCCGTTGGGGCCGAGGAAGCCGTGTACCTCACCGGTTTCGACGGAGAGGTCGAGGCCGTCGAGCGCGTGCGTCCGGCCGAATGACTTGTGGAGACCGGAAACGCTGATTGCCGTCGTCATGTTTCTGAAGCTACGGTCTTTTCACAAACTTGTGAAGTTAAGGAAGTGTATAAACTTGGAGCGACGGCCTGGCCAGGGGAGATGATGCAGACATGGGCGAGCGCGACGTGACGGGTGCGGCACTGCGGGAGGAGACCGCTTCCGGGAGGGGCACCGCTTCCGGGACGGAAGGCACCGCTTCTGGGACAGAGGGGGCCGCTTCCGGGACGGCAGGGGCCGCCGGAGGCGGAGCGGGCCCCGGCGGTCATCAGCGGGACCCGGAGGCCGTCTCCCAGTTCGTCGAGCGGTTCGCCGGAGCGCTGACCGACGCGGGCATGCAGCGCATGGCCGCCCGCGTCTTCGTCGCGCTCCTCGCCACTGACACGGCCGCGCTCACCTCGGCCGAACTCGCCGAGCAGCTGAAGATCAGCCCGGCGGCGGTCTCCGGCGCGGTCCGCTACCTCACGAACATCGGCATGGTCGGCCGCGAGCGTGAACCCGGCTCACGACGGGACCGCTACCGACTGCACGACGGACTCTGGTACGAGACCATCACCCGCCGCGACCAGCTCGTCTCCCGCTGGGGGAAGCTGCTGAGCGAGGGGGCGCAGGCGCTGGGGCCGGACACGCCGGCGGGGGAGCGGGTGTCGGAGACGGTGGAGTTCTTCCAGTTCATGCACGACGAACTGCTGGGCATGCTGGAGCGCTGGCGCGAGCACCGAACGGCGAAGTTCGGGCCGCAGGCGTAAGGCCCGTCATCGCCTACGGACGTACGGGCGGCCTACGGGCCTACGGGCGGACGTGCGGGCGCGGGGCCGGGCGCGCGCGGCCCTTCCGCACTCCCCGGCCCACGCCCCCGTTCAGTCCTGCTGCCGGGGCAGCGTCAGCTGGAAGGCGTCCGGGAGGACGGTCCAGGTGCGGGTGCGCACGGGCCCGCCGACCACCGCGTCGGCGCGGTAGCGGAAGTCCGGCCCGGAGACCGTGACGGCGCGGGCGCGGGCCCGTATCCCGTCGTCGGAGAGCTTGCGGTGCACCACGACGTCGGCCAGCCCGTCCGCCGCCGAGGCGGACACCGTCACCCGCTCCACCGGCCGGTCCAGATCCGCCAGCAGCACCCCGTCGGCTTCCACCCGCAGTCGCTGGGCGGCGGGCGGGGGAGGGCGGCGGCGGGCGGACGCGGGGGTGGCGAGCAGGGTCAGGGCCGTACGCGCCGTCCGGGCGGCCGGTGTCCACCAGGGCTGGTGCTGATGCCGCCCGCCGCGCTGGTCGTCGTGGGGGGCGGGCGCGGCGCCCGGCCCGTCGCGCCGGTCGCCGTTCGCGCGTGAGCCGCCCGTGCCCGAGCCGCGCGAGCCGTCCGTACGCGGGCCGTCCGTACGCGAGTCGCCGGAGGGGGCCGCCTCGGGCACGTACGGCAGGTGGGGCGCGTGCGCGTCGTCGGCGGGCGCCTCGTCCTCCGCCTCGTACGGGCCGAACGCACCGCCCCAGCCGCCGCCCGACGGGATGCGCAGCCCCCCGAGGACCACGCCCCCGCTGTCGTCGACCAGCAGGTCGAGCCGCCGCTCCGCGCCGTCGAGCACCGCACGGGCCGCCGCCACCGCGCCCGTCGGCACGCCCAGCGCGCGGACCAGCGAGACCGAGGCGGCAGAGCCCACGGGGACCACCGCCAGCGTCGCCCCCGGCAACTCGCGCTGCCGGTGCAGCAGCCCCACCACCCGCAGCAGGGCGAGATCGTCGCCGATCACGACGGTCCGGCGATGGCCCCGGCGGGACAGCGCCCGCTCGACCTCCTCCGGCCCTTCGGGCAAGCAGATCTTGGTCGTGGCGGCCGCGCACAGCACGTCTTTCGCGATCCGTACGGACTCGCCGTCCACGCGGCGGGCAACGGGGTCGATGACCACGAGCAACGGGTGCGCGCCACTCGTGTGGGGCTCTGGAGCCGACACCTCGGTCCTTCCTCAGGTAGCATCTCGGTGCAAGAGCCCCTTGCGCTATTGCGCCAGGGGCTTCGTCTATTCCGGGGCACCGGTTCGACGGCTCTAGCGATGTCAGAAACCATCGCGCACGTTGGACATGCCCCGCCCGGAAGGGGTGTACGCCTGTGCCCGCACTTGTGCTGCTCGGTGCTCAGTGGGGTGACGAGGGCAAGGGGAAGGCCACCGACCTGCTCGGCGGCTCAGTGGACTACGTGGTGCGTTACCAGGGAGGCAACAACGCCGGCCACACGGTCGTCGTCGGTGACCAGAAGTACGCACTGCACCTCCTCCCCTCCGGCATCCTCTCGCCGGGGTGCACCCCGGTGATCGGTAACGGAGTCGTCGTCGACCCGGCGGTCCTGCTCTCCGAGCTGAGCGGACTGAACGAGCGTGGCGTCGACACGTCCAAGCTCATGATCAGTGGTAACGCTCATCTGATCACGCCGTATCACACGACCGTCGACAAGGTGACGGAACGGTTCCTTGGCAAGCGGAAGATCGGCACCACCGGCCGCGGCATCGGCCCGACCTACGCGGACAAGATCAACCGCGTCGGCATCCGCGTCCAGGACCTCTTCGACGAGTCGATCCTGCTCCAGAAGGTCGAGGCGTCCCTCGACTTCAAGAACCAGCTCCTCGCCAAGCTCTACAACCGGCGCGCGATCGTCGCCGAGCAGGTCGTCGAGGAGCTGCTCGGCTACGCCCCGCAGCTACAGGGCTACGTCGCCGACACGACGCTCATCCTCAACGACGCCATCGACTCGGGCAAGGTCGTCCTCTTCGAGGGCGGCCAGGGCACGCTGCTGGACGTCGACCACGGCACGTACCCCTTCGTCACCTCCTCGAACCCGACCGCGGGCGGCGCCTGCACGGGTACGGGCGTCGGCCCGACGAAGATCAACCGGGTCATCGGCATCCTCAAGGCGTACACCACGCGCGTCGGCTCGGGCCCGTTCCCGACCGAGCTGCTCGACGCCGACGGCGAGGCGCTGCGCGAGATCGGCGGCGAGCGCGGCGTGACCACCGGCCGCGACCGCCGCTGCGGCTGGTTCGACGCCGTCATCGCGCGGTACGCGACGCGCGTCAACGGCCTCACGGACTTCTTCCTCACGAAGCTGGACGTGCTCACCGGCTGGGAGCAGATCCCCGTCTGCGTCGCGTACGAGGTCGACGGCAAGCGCGTCGACGAGCTCCCGTACAGCCAGACCGACTTCCACCACGCGAAGCCGATCTACGAGAACCTGCCGGGCTGGTCCGAGGACATCACCAAGGCCAAGACGTTCTCCGACCTGCCGAAGAACGCGCAGGCGTACGTCAAGGCGCTGGAGGAGATGTCCGGCGCGCCGATCTCCGCCATCGGCGTCGGCCCGGGCCGCACGGAGACGATCCAGATCAACTCCTTCCTGTAGGAGTCTGTAGGAGTCTGTAGGGGCCGGTAGGGGCCTGTAGGAAACCGCGCACCCATATGCCCGCCCGCCCTTGTGAGAGGGCGGGCGGGCATATCAGTGCTGTGGAAGGGGATGCCCCGGCGGTTGCTCATCGGCCGCCCGAGCGACAGCGGCGGTTGGGCGCGGAGTTGTGCAAGGTGCGCGAGCGTGTGGGGCTGTCGGCGGCCGAAGTTGTTGCGGCGATGCGGCTGTTGCCGGTGAGCGGGTGCGGGTGCGGGTGCGTCTCGGGTCTGTGATCTGAAGGCCGGCAGCGGCGGGGCTGGTTCGTTCCTTGCCGCTCTGTTCGGGGCTGGTGTCACAGACTGCTGCCGCGTGGGGCGGTATTGGGGGTGGGTCGGGTGCGGGTTTCGTCTCGGACCCTTCGGGTCCAGAGCGCCGGCAGCGGGAGGGGAGGGGACGGGGCTGAGCTCGGTCCGCTGCCTGCGGCCCGGAGCGGGGTTGGGGTCAGAGAGGCTCGCTGCGCTTCGCCGCTGGCCGCTGCCGCGAAGTGGTCGTGGTGGGGACGTCGGGTGCGGGTGGTCTCGGGGTTGCGGCCTAGGGTTCCGGCGGCGGAGGGGGTGGCCCGGGCCGGTTGCTGATCGTCGCCCGGTCAGGGGCCGGGGTCGCAAGAAGCTCCGCTGCGCTACGCCGCCGGTTGCTGCCGAAGGGGCTCGTGCCCTACTCGTAGGTAGGGTGGACTTACCGCCAGGCAAAAGCGCCTTTTCGGACACGGAATCGGATGGTAAGTCCCCCTGTTGCCCGTTCAACCTAATAGATCGGGCATATCGGGCACATTTGGCGTCGGAGGAGGGTTTCCCCACCTCAGGGCCCTCGTTCTGCGGGCGGAAACCGCCCCCGGACAGCAAGCACGACCGAGGCGCAGCGCAGCGCGCCGCACCCCCTGCGGCTCGTCGCTGTGGATCACAGGCCGTGACCCACCCGCACCCGCACCCGCTCACCGGCAACAGCCACTTCGCGGCAGCAGCCAGCGGCGCAGCGCAGCGAGCCTCTCTGGCCCCAGCCACGAACCCACCCGCAGCCAGCGAACCGACCCCAGCCCCGCCCCCTCCCCTCCCGCTGCCAGCGCCCTGGACCCGAAGGGTCCGAAACGAAACCCGCACCCGACCCACCCCCAATACCGCCCCACGCGGCAGCATCGAACCGCACACTTCCCGCGCAGCCCGCCCCTGTGCAGTTCCGGGCCTTGTGGCGGGTGTGACGACGGGCGGGATCGGGGACGGCGGCCCGGCGTGACGCCGCCAGGGGGCGCGCGTGACGGCCCGGATACGCTGTGTGTTCCAGGGGAAGGGGAGTCGATGCCGGTACGCAAACCTCCGACCGAGCGACAACGGCGGTTGGGCGCGGAGCTGCGCAAGATGCGCGAGCATGTGGGGCTGTCGGTTGCCGAAGCCGCTGCGGTGCACCGCGTCGACAAGACCACCATCAGCAACACCGAGTCCGCCAGGTTCGGAGTCAGTGCTGATCGGGTCCGCGTATGGGCCGTGAACTACTCGTGCCCGGACCGGGCGTACGTCGACGCGCTCGTCGAGATGGCCCGCGAGCGCGGTGAGAATTGGTGGGACGAGTACCGGGGTACGTTCAGTGCGGTCAATCTGGACCTCGCGGAGCTTGAGCACCACGCGGTGGCGATCCGGGCGGCACAGGTGATGCACATGCCGGGGCTCCTGCAGCACGAGGACTATGCGCGTGCCCTATTCGAAGAAGCGGTGCCGTCCCTGGCATCTGATGCCCTGGAGAAGAGGCTGGCCTTCAGGATCAGGCGCAGCGGGGTACTCGACCGGTCGCAGCCGCCGGAATGTACGTTCCTCATCCACGAGTCCGCGCTGCGCATGCAGTTCGGCGGGCGATCCGTGGCCAGAGCTCAGCTGGACCACCTGCTCAACCAGAGTGATCGGGACAGGCTGACCGTTCGCGTCCTGCCATTCGCAGCAGGTGGGTTCCCCAACGCGGGAAGCTCAACTTTCCACGCGTGTGGTCCAGTTCCACAGCTCGATACGATGCAGACGGACATCCCGGGAGGGGCGGCGTTCCTGCATTCGGAGACGCATCTCGCGAACTCTCGCATGGTGTTGGACCGCATGGAACAGCGCTGTCTTTGTCCAGCCCGTTCACGGGAGTTCATCCGTGAAGCAGCTCGGCAACTATGAAGGCGTGAGAATCGTGACGATCCAGTGGCGTAAGTCCTCGTTCTCGGCGGAGGCCGACGGCAACGCTTGCCTTGAACTCGCCGCACACGGCGGGGCCGTGCTCTTGCGTGAGAGTGACGAACCGGGCGTTGTCATCAAGACCACACCGGCGAGGCTTCGGGCCTTCCTGGCGGGTACGAAGACGGGCGAGTTCGACGCCGTGATGTGACGCGCAAGCCGAGGGCAGCCCCTGGCATATGCCAATTCCGCACCTAATGGCGCATCAAGGTTGATGGGCAGCGCTGTCTGGCGCTACCGTCGCAACTGCGCGCTGTAGTCACGCTGTTACAGCAGGCAATTGAGCGCCCCGGCGGTGTTCGCAGCACCCCGGGGCATGGTCAACGCTAACCAGGAGCGTCAACATGGCCCACCGTATCCATTCCATCCTGCGGCGAACACTCGCTTGCGTCACATCCTTGTTCACCGCCACCACAGAGGGGAGATCTCCCGACACCCCGGCCGCCAGGCCGCTCGGCGGCCCGGCGCCGGGGGCGGGGCGTAGCGCGTGCGGGGCGGCGGACGAGTCGCCGCTTCCGTACGTGGCGCCCGTATTCGCGTTCAGTGGGATCGACATCGGGCCCAACGGTATGCGGGTTCGCCTCACGCCGATCGCGGACCGAGCTGAGAAGGCGGGGGTGGCCCGCTGATGGGGGTACGTACGTCGACGCCGTCGGGGCCCGGGGTTCCGGGGCCCCTCAGTATCAGCCGGGTGCCGAGCAAGCCGGTGCGGCGGGAGGAGGACGGGCGGATCGCGATCCACCTCTGGTTGCAGTGCGACGGTGAGTTCGGCGGTGATGTCACGCTCCGGCTCGTGCCCGCCGATGCCGAACTCCTGCACGCACAGCTCTGCTACTCGCTGGACGACTGGCCGGTGGTGGACCCGACGACCGTAGGTGAACGGCTGCCGGACTGCCGTAAGAAGGTGCAGGGCGGAGACAAAGGGAGCCGCCGTCCGTAGCGCCGACGGCGGCTGACCGTCCGTAGCGCGGACGGCTGCTGACCGGTCGACTCCGAGGCCGCCCGCTGACCCGCCCGGCCCCTGCCCTCCTCCTGCGGAGGCCGGACGGGTCCTGCGGTGCGAGCCTGCGTCAGCCCCTGCGGTGCGAGCCCGCGTCACCGCACCCGCGTGAGCGTCGTCCGGTGTGCGGGGTCGCCCAGGCGCGTGGCCACGAGGCTGTTGCGGTCGTACGGGGCCGACGGGTTGGCGTTGAGGGTGAGGGAGGCGTCGCTTTCGGGGCAGGTGGGGGATTCGGTGGCGGGGAGTTTCATGGGGCTGAGGGTGAGGCCGCCCGAGCCGTGGGAGCCGAGGCCATAGGCGGCGGCCGTGTAGTGGCGGCCGGGGGAGTCGCGGGTGATCTTGGCGGACTCGGTGCCGATGGTGCCCTGCTTCACCGTGACCGTCAGGCCCGTGGCGGCGGACTTCCAGGTGCCGCGGTACTGGGAGTCGACGGTGGAATTGCCGTCGGGAGCGCGGTGCAGGACGGCGGTGGAGCCGTCGGATTCCCAGGAGACGGTGCCGTTGTCGCCGCGCCACAGAGACTGCTTCCGCCTTTCCTCGCAAGAGCCCTTGCGGGGAAGGGAGTCGGTGGTCCGGGCCCGGTACGCCAGGCGATAGGTGGAAATGGTGGTGAAGGTGCCGACGGCCTGGCAGTAGGCGCGCGGCCCGGTGGTCCGGACCTTTATGGAGCGGGTGTGTTTCGTCCGCCCAATATCGATCCGCAGAATGCGGCCGGTCTCGTGTCCCATTTCCACGATCGCGCATTCCCAGGCACCCCGGAAGGTGATCGGTACCGAGCCCTTGGCCCGTTTGGCGGAGCCGGTCATGCCGCAGGCCGTGGTGGCCGTCAGCGTCAGAGCGGCGATGGCGGCCAGTGCTGCCGCGCTGGTCCACGTGGTTTTCCACGTATTTCGCGTATTCCGTGTGTCTCGCGTGTCCGGCGTGTTCCGCGCATGGTGGCGCGTTTCCTCTCCCCCGCTGGTCACGTGCGGGGGAGAGAGTAGACGGCCTCCGGCCCGAAAGACCCCGGCAGGCTGTGTGAGTGCGATGGGCGGACACTGGGAGAGCTGTGCGGCAGCGCTGACAGTCAGACAGCCAACAGCCCGCAAATGGCAAGCGGAGCAGGCGAGCAACCAGAGCAGACGAGCAACGAGCGCAGACGAGCAAGCAAAGCAAGCTCAGCAAATGGAGGAAGTCATGGCCGGCAAGCTGGAATTCGTCTACGTCACCTATATCCAGAGCACCCCGGAAAGGCTCTGGAACGCGCTCACCGATCCCGAGCAGACCGCCGCCTTCTGGGGCCACAGCAATGTCTCGGACTGGCAGGTCGGTTCCGCGTGGGAGCACCGGCGTACGGACGGCTCGGGCACGGCCGACGTCGTCGGTACGGTCGTGGTGAACGCGGAGCCCACGCGGCTGGTGACGACCTGGGCGGAGCCCGGCGGCGGGCGGGAGGCCGAGCCTTCCCGCGTGACCTTCGACATCGAACCGTACGGCGAGATCGTCCGGCTCACCGTGACCCATCAGGATTTGGCCGACGAGGCCGAGCGGGACGCCACCGCCGGGGGGTGGGCGGCGGTGCTGTCCAACCTCAAGACGTTCATCGAGACCGGGCGCCCGCTGCCGCAGGAGCCGTGGCTGATGCCGTAGCCCCCGGCCCGTAGCCCCCGGCCCCCGGCCCGTAACCCGTAACCCGTAGCCCTCGGCCGCTCAGCCCACAGCCGGGACCCCGCCCCCACCGCCCCCACCCCCCCGAGGGTCGGCAGTGTGTCCACGTCCGGGGCGACTGCCATACACACTGCCGGTACCGGGCCCTCCGCCCGGTCCCTAACCTGGCGGTGTCCGCATCCCGTCCCGGCGGGCCCGAGCGCCCCTCATCGATCCGAGGTATCGACTGTGAGCACGCAGCCCCAGCAGCAGGCCACCGCGCAGCCCGACCCCGCGGCAGGCGCCGCCGTGAAGGCCGCCGACCGCGCGCATGTCTTCCACTCCTGGTCAGCGCAGGGGCTCATCGATCCGCTGGCGGTGGCGGGCGCCGAGGGCTCGTACTTCTGGGACTACGACGGCAACCGCTACCTCGACTTCTCCAGCGGCCTCGTCTTCACCAACATCGGGTACCAGCACCCGAAGGTCGTCGCCGCGATCCAGGAACAGGCCGGCAGGCTCGCCACCTTCGCGCCCGCCTTCGCGGTCGAGCCGCGCTCCGAGGCCGCGCGGCTGATCGCCGAGCGCACCCCCGGCGACCTCGACAAGATCTTCTTCACCAACGGCGGCGCGGAGGCCGTCGAGAACGCCGTGCGGATGGCCCGGCTGCACACGGGCCGTACGAAGGTGCTCTCCGCCTACCGCTCGTACCACGGTGCGACCGCCGCCGCGATCAACCTCACCGGCGACCCGCGCCGCTGGCCGTCGGACACCGCCTCGGCGGGCGTCGTGCACTTCTGGGCGCCCTTCCTCTACCGCTCGCCCTTCCACGCGCGGACCGAGGCGGAGGAGTGCGACCGCGCGCTCCGGCACCTTGAGGACACCGTCGCCTTCGAGGGGCCCGCCGCCATCGCCGCGATCATCCTGGAGACGATCCCCGGCACGGCCGGGATCATGGCCCCGCCGCCCGGCTATCTCGCGGGCGTCCGCGAGATCTGCGACCGGTACGGCATCGTCTTCATCCTCGACGAGGTGATGGCGGGCTTCGGCCGTACGGGCGAGTGGTTCGCCGCCGACCTCTTCGACGTCGTCCCGGACCTGCTGACCTTCGCCAAGGGCGTCAACTCCGGCTACGTACCGCTCGGCGGCGTCGCCATCTCGGCGGAGATCGCCGCCACCTTCGAGACCCGCCCCTACCCGGGCGGCCTCACCTACTCCGGCCACCCGCTGGCCTGCGCCGCCGCCGTCGCGACGATCAACGTGATGGAGGAGGAGGGCATCGTGGCGGGCGCCGCCCGTATCGGTGCGGACGTCCTGGGGCCGGGCCTGCGCGAGATCGCCGAGCGCCACCCCTCGGTGGGCGAGGTGCGCGGCACCGGCGCCTTCTGGGCGCTGGAGCTCGTACGGGACCGGGAGACGCGCGAGCCGCTGGTGCCGTACAACGCGTCGGGCGAGGCGAACGCGCCGATGGCCGCCTTCGCGGCCGCCTGCAAGAAGTCCGGGCTGTGGCCCTTCGTGAACATGAACCGCACCCACGTCTGCCCGCCCTGCACCATCTCCGAGTCCGAGGCGAAGGAGGGGCTCGCCCTGCTCGACGCCGCTCTGACGGTGGCGGACGGGTTCACCGTCTGAGGAGGATCACTCCGCCCCCCGCTCGCTCGCCCCCCACTCGCCCCCCACTCGCCCCTCACTCGCCCCCCACTCGCCCCTCTCCCGCAGGCCGCGCCCGTCTCTCCCCCTCCCCCCGACGGCGCGGCCTGCGTCATGCGCGGCAGTGAAGCAGCCTCCGCAACGCGCCTCGCATATCGTGTGCGCGACAGACGAGAGGCGCAGATGTCAGGGAACTCAGCAAGGGCCAACGCAGTCCTGCGCACCACGCTGCGCGCGCAGATCGCCGACGCGCTCCGCGACGAAGTGCTCGCCGGCCGGCTGCCGCCCGGACGTCACTTCACGGTCAAGGAGATCGCCGAGCAGTACGGAGTCTCCGCCACCCCGGTCCGCGAGGCGCTGCTCGACCTGTCCGCGCAAGGGCTGCTCGACGTCGAGCAGCACCGCGGCTTCCGCGTCCACGAGTTCTCCTGCGAGGACTTCCGCGACATGGTCGAGGCCCGCACGCTGATCGTCGAGGGGATCTTCCGCTGCTCCGCCGATCGCGCGGTACGGACCTCCACGCCGACCACGCTGGCCTCCGTGCGGCGGCGGGCCGAGGAGGCGAGCCGCGCGGCGCGCACGGGCGACCTCGACATACTCATCGGGTACGACCTGCGGTTCTGGCGCGAACTCGCCGGGCTCATCGGCAATCCGTACATCATGGACTTTCTGGACCGGGTGCGGATACAGAGCTGGATCTTCACCGTGCCGCGGCTGCGGCGGCTGCCGGAGCTGCGCGGGCGGCTGTGGCACGGCCATATCGAACTGGTCGAGGCGGTGGTGGGGCAGGACTCCGGGGCGGTGGGGCGGATCATCACGGCGTACAACGCGCACTCGCTCGCGCTCGTCGACGCGCCGCCGCGGTTGCCGGGGTGGGGCGCGGGGTGGGCGGAGACCGGCTTAGGTCCGGGGCCAGTGTCCGAGAGCTGAGCCCCGAGCCGCGTCCGTACGGGCTGCCGCCGGTCCCGGCGGCCCTGATGTCCCCCGCCGCATTCGCCGTCGCACGCACTGTGTGATGGATCGCTTACCCGCACTACGCTTGCCCGACCATCGCATCAACGCGAACGAGAGTGAGTTCACGTGGCCTGTGACCTCTGGCTGGTCCCCCTCGTAGACGTGCTGTGCCACAGCCCCGACAACCCCTTCGCGGAGGAGATCGCCGCCTACGACAAGGCGCTCGGCGAAGCGGGGCTGCAGCCGATACCGGTCTACAACTACATGCCCGGACTGTCGGGCGATGTCGCCCCGGTGGCCGGCTTCGACTACGACGCGCTGCACTTCCTGCGCCGCGCCTACCTCCTGCACATCTGCGGACTCGCCGTCACCCCGGTCGATGAACTGGGTGGCGACTACGAACAATTGCTGGAGATGTTCGAGTCCACGGCCCAGCAGTCACACCTGGTGTGGCACTACGACCACGCCGGCGCGTACGTCCCCGTCGACTTCCCCCATCCGCTCTCCAACGACGAACTCCTCGAAGGCGGCGGCCCCTTGGGCTCCGCATACGGGCTGCTCCGCGAACTGGAGACGGTGGCACCGGTGCTGGGCATCGACCACGCCAACCCGCCCGCCGCTCCGGCGCCCCCGGCCCGCCCGACCGGCCTGGAGGAACCCGCGGCCCCGGGCCCGTACGAGGACAGCCCCTTCGCACGGGAACGGCATGTGTGGCTGGGGCTGCACGCCGCCGTGACGCGCAGCCTGGGGCAGGGATCGATGATCGTCTTCAGCTAGGGGGGCCGGCCTCCACGGGGGCCGGCCTCCACGGGGGCCGGCCTCCACGGGGGCCGGCCTCCACGGGGGTCGGCCTCCACGGGGGCCGGTCTTCACGGGGTCCGACCTCCTCGGGGTCCGGCCTCCTCGGGGGGCCGGCCCCAGCCCGCCGCGTCCGACGCTCCGAGCCACCGCCCTGGAGCGTCGGGCGCGGCGGCTCGGAGCGTCAGCCCGGCACCCCCGGAGCGTCAGCGCGGCGGCTCAGGGGGGCGCTGGCGCGGCATGTTCGGGCGGGTGCCCGGCGGCAGCGGGAAGCGGGTGACGGGGGCTCCGCCCTCGGTCCGGGGGCCCCACGCCACCAGCGACTGCAGCAGCAGCGGACCCGTGCCGGACCCGAACTCCACCATCCAGTCCGCCGTCTCCGACCGTACGAGCTCCGTCACGTCCTCCGAGAAGCGCCGCAGCACCGTCAGGCAGCGCTCGGCCGCCTCGCTCGCCGTGCCCTCCGTCGGGCCCAGCACCTCGCGCACGCTCTCCGACGCCCAGTCGAACTGGAGCACCCCGAGGCGGCGTTGTACGGCCTGCGCCGTGGCCACGTGCCGCATCCAGCCCGAGGACAGCCCGAAGAACCGGTCGCAGCCCACGCACGCCACCGCCGCGAGCAGCGCCACGAAGCCCCACGCGGCGCCGCCGTGCAGCACGCCCGCCAGTTCCAGCAGCGGCAGCGACGCGCCCGCCACCGCGCCGAGGGCGGCGCCCGCCCGCAGCACGCGCGCCCAGCGGCGCTTGTTCACCCGGTCCGCGAGGTACCAGGAGATGACGCGCAGCGCGCCGTCCTCCACCCAGCGGTACAGCTCGTCCAGCCGGTCCGCGGGCTCGCCCCAGTCGCCGAGCGGGAAGGGCCGGCCGCGCAGATCGTCGCCGTGCCGCGGCTCTTCCTGCTGTTCGCCCTCCTCCCGTGGTGGCCCCTCGGGTTGCATCTCCGGCTGGCTCACCCGTGCGCTCCCTATGTGACGACTTGACGGCTGGCGACTGACGCGCAGGCCCCCATTCCTACCGCCGAACGGCTTGCCTTGAGCCCAAGATCGATGAATCTCCCACCGGAAGTGGCGCGGTATCGGGTATAGGCCGCGGACTCCCCTCACCCGAAAGAGTGCGCGCGGTGACCGAATCGGCGTTCCCGTAGGCTGCACCCCGTGAAGGTCCTCGTCATCGGCGGCGGCGCCCGCGAACATGCCCTGTGCCGCTCTCTCTCGCTCGACCCCGACGTCACCGCTCTGCACTGCGCCCCCGGCAACGCCGGGATCGCCCAGGTCGCGACGGTGCACCCCGTGGATGCCCTCGACGGCGCGGCCGTCGCGGACCTCGCCCTCGCGCTCCGGGCCGACCTCGTGGTGGTGGGCCCCGAGGCGCCGCTGGTGGCGGGCGTCGCGGACGCGGTCCGGGACCGCGGCATCGCGGCCTTCGGCCCCTCGGCCGAGGCCGCGCGGCTGGAGGGCTCCAAGGCGTTCGCGAAGGACGTGATGGCCGCCGCGGAGGTGCCCACCGCGCGCAGCTACGTCTGCGCCGGCCCGGCGGAGGTCGACGCCGCGCTCGACGCCTTCGGCGCGCCGTACGTCGTCAAGGACGACGGCCTGGCCGCCGGCAAGGGCGTCGTCGTCACCGACGACGTCGAGGAGGCCCGCGCCCACGCGCTGGCCTGCGAGCGGGTCGTCATCGAGGAGTTCCTCGACGGCCCGGAGGTCTCGCTCTTCGCCGTCACGGACGGCGAGACGGTCGTGCCGCTCCAGCCCGCCCAGGACTTCAAGCGCGCGCTCGACGGGGACGAGGGGCCCAACACGGGCGGCATGGGCGCGTACTCGCCGCTGCCGTGGACCGACCCGAAGCTGGTCGACGAGGTCCTTGAGACGGTCCTCCAGCCCACCGTGGACGAGCTGCGCCGCCGGGGCACGCCGTTCTCCGGGCTGCTCTACGCGGGGCTCGCGATCACTTCGCGGGGCGTGCGGGTCATCGAGTTCAACGCCCGCTTCGGCGACCCGGAGACCCAGGTCGTCCTCGCCCGCCTCAAGACTCCGCTGGCCGGGCTGCTGCACGCCGCCGCCACCGGGGAGTTGGCGACGTTCCCCGAACTGCGCTGGAGCGAGGGCGCGGCCGTCACGGTGGTCGTCGCCTCGCACAACTACCCGGGGACCCCGCGCACCGGCGACGCGATCGAGGGCCTGTCCGACGTCGCCGAGCAGGACGCCCCGCACGCGTACGTGCTGCACGCGGGCACCAAGCGGGACGATTCCGGCCGGGTGGTGAGCGCGGGCGGGCGCGTCCTGTCCGTCACGGCCTCCGGCGCCGACCTGGGCGAGGCCCGTACCCGCGCGTACGAGGCCGTCTCGCGGCTGCGCCTGGACGGCTCGCACCACCGGACGGACATCGCGGCGCGGGCTGCCGAGTCGGCTGCTTCGACGGACTGAGGCGGCTCCTGCCACAGGCTGAGGCGGTTGCCGTCACGGACTGGCTGCTGCCAGGGGCTGAGGCGGGTCCGTACCGCGTAGGTGCGGGCTTCGGGGCCGTGGCGGGCCGTGGCGGACCGCCGCCGGTGGAACGCTCCGTTCCGGGGTTGTTGGCCACCCCCTGCGGCCTTCCTACTCCGAAGTACAGGTTCTTTACCCAAAGCCATTCCATCGAGTGACCGCTCTCCCGTCCTGCTGACGCGCGGCCCACCCCCAACTAGGGTGCGGCGCAAGCCAGCTGCCATCCGGCAACTGGCCCACCGGCATTGCGTTGTCAGTGGCCGGTGCCAGAGTGGGCACGTGGGCGTCGCCGTCGGCGCACGCCCGCGTACACCCACCGTCAGTGCAGGCAGCAGGGGGTGATCGGTCTCGTGGCAGGTCCGGAAGCAGGAGCCCAGGCGGCGCGCGGCAGGGCACTCGCCGTACTGCGCATCCGCAGCGCCGCGCTGGCCGTCGCGCTGCTCCCCGCGGCCGCCGCCGTCGTGCTGCTCGCGGGCAGCGCCATGGGCCGTATCGGCGACAGCTGGGACGCGGTGCGCTGGACGGTGGTCGGCGTCGCCGCCGTCGTGCTGGTGCTGGCCGCGGGCGTCGCCGCGGTGGTCGTACGGGCCCGGCCCGCGTACAGCCCCACCGTCCCCGTGCCGGAGGAGACCGCCCCCGACCTCTACCGCCTCGTCCGCGACCTCGCCGACCGGCTCGACGTCCCGGCCCCCTCGGCGATAGCCCTGACGCCGGACTGCGACAGCTGGCTGGAGGACCGTACGCACCCGGCGCACGGTCCGCGGGGCCGGCGCTCGCGCCGCCGCTTCGGACAGGCCGGGCAGGCGAGGCAGGCCAGGCAAGTCGGCCAGGCGGGTCAGGCCGGCCAGACCGGCCAGGGCGGCCCGGAGGCCCGGAAGGCAGAAGCGCCCGTGCTGGTCGTCGGCTCGCCGTTCCTGTGGTGGATGCGCGTCGCCGAGCTGCGGGCGCTGCTCGCGCCCGTCGTCGCCGGCACCGGGCCCTCCGCCAATCCGGACATAGCCGCGGCCCGCCGGTTCGTGCGCGGACTGGACGCGGCCGTCGCGGTCGGCGCGGGAGACGGGCGGGGCGCGGCGACCGGACCGGCCGCCGCCGTGCTCGCCGTCGTGCGCAGGCCCGCGCTGGCCTTCGTGGGATGGGTCGCCCGGCTGCTGCTGCGCTCATGCCGGGTGCACGCCGCCGAGATGGAGCGGGGCGTCGCCGCGGCCGCCTCCGAGCGCGCCCAGGGCGTGGACTACGGGCTGCGGATCGTCGCCCAGGAACAGGTCGGGCTCGCCTACGCGGGCTGGGACCGGCTGCTGACCCGGGTGGCGCTGCCCGCGTGGCGGATGGGCCGCTGGCCGTCCCGGCTGGACGCGGGCGTCGTCGCCGCGCTCACCGAGCTGTCGCGCCGCGACCGCCTCGCCGACGGGTTCACCACCCGGCTCGGCGAGCGCCCCGCGTGCGACCTGCTGGAGGAGCCCGGCCTCATCGACGAGGCCACCTCGCTGCTCGCCGCCCGGCTCTTTCACGGCGGTCCGCCGGAGCCGGGCCCGGACTGGTCCCCGGTCGCCTGGGGCCAGTATCCGGAGGAGGTCGTCGACCGCAAATGGCGCCAGGAGGCCGCCCGCCTCCACCGGGCCCTGGACGACGTCACCCCGCCGGACAGCCCGTCACCCCCGGACGCCGCCGTAACGGATGCCGCCGCCGCGACCGATGCCGCCGTCGCGGATGGGGCTGCCGCGAATGGGGCCGCTGCGCATGGGGCGGTCGGTGGGCCGGGGGGCGCCCGTACAGGGGCGTGTGCCCAGGAGGCCCGTACGGAGGCGCGTACACAGGCTCGTACCCGGGCCCGTACGGACGGACTACCCGCGGCTGCTGCCGACAGCCCGGTGGGGCGTACGGACGGCGCGGGCGGCTCCACGGACCGTGCGGGGGTCCCGGCCGACGCCGGGCCCCCGGCCGCGCCGACGCTGGCCCGCGTCATCGCGCGGCTCACCTCCGCCGATGGCGGTGCGGACGTCGGCGACGGGCTGGCGACCTGGCTCACCGCCGAGGTCGCGCGCGAGGAGGCCGCCCAGCAGGAGGCGGCCCAGCGCGAGTGCGGACCGGGCGACCGGGTGGCGGACGACCCGTGGCTGGACGGCCTCGCGCCGCCCTTCCCGCTGCAGCCGCCGCGCACCGGCCGTGAGCTGCTGACCGACCACGTCACCGCGATGGTGTGCTGCGCGGCCATGGACTCCGCGGGCGCGGTGCCCGGCCTGGACTGGCTGGACGGGCCGGCGCTGCTGTTCGGCGGCGCACGCCGGACCGATCTGGCCGGGCCTGTTCTCAGCCTCGTCGAGGACGGCGACGACGGGCCGCTGCGCGGATGGCTCGGAGAGGTCGGGGTACGTCCGGAGAAGCCTGTCCGGCTGGTGTGAAACCGGGGAACCCAGGGGTATCCAGCGGTCGGCGCGGCCATCGGTCGGCAGTCGACCCGCCGGGAAAATAGCGACAAGCGGTGACGATATGAGTGCGTTATGTGATGTGCTGGGGCCTCGTTGCCTTCGAAGACCGGGGCCGGCACGGCCGAAACGGAACGTCGCGACAGCACAGTGAGCGAGGCAGCGGGGCAGCACGGCGGGGACGCGGCGAGAGGCAAGGAGGGGACGCACGTGGGAACGGAGCAGATCCGCCGATGGGAGTCGGGGGCGCTGGCGCACGCGGTCTCGGACCCCTTCGGCCAGGGCCCGGTGCCCTGGCTGCGCGGGAGCGAGCACTATTTCGACGACACCGGCCAGATCATCCCCTGGTACGTGGACGTGGAGCGCGGCCCGTCCGGCGGCGGGGCCAAAATCCCGGCCCCGCGGACCCGGGGCCCGCGCATGGCGGACGACGTCCACCGCCAGATCAAGGGCTTCGCGTCCACGGGCTCGGCCGCGCCGGGCGACGCCATCGACTTCCGCATCACCGTGGACCCGCCCCAGCAGTTCAGCGTGGACATCTACCGCATCGGGCACTACAGCGGCGACGGCGCCAAGAAGATCACCACGAGTCCGCGGCTGTCGGGCATCGTCCAGCTGCCCCCGCTCGCCGCCGACCGGACCGTCTCCTGCCACCACTGGTGGCTCTCCTGGCGGCTCCAGATCCCCACCTACTGGAACCTCGGCGCGTACGTCGCCGTGCTCACCACCCTCGACGGCCACCGCAGCCACATCCCTTTCACGGTCCGCGACGATCGCCCCGCCGACCTGCTGCTCGTCCTCCCCGACATCACCTGGCAGGCGTACAACCTCTACCCCGAGGACGGCCATACGGGCGCCAGCCTCTACCACGCCTGGGACGGGGACGGCCGCCTCCTCGGCGAGGAGGACGCCGCGGTCACCGTCTCCTTCGACCGCCCGTACGCCGGTGCGGGGCTGCCCCTCCACGTGGGGCACGCCTACGACTTCATCCGCTGGGCCGAGCGGTACGGCTACGACCTCGCGTACGCCGACACCCGCGATCTGCACGCCGGCCGCGTCGACGCCTCCCGCTACCGCGGCCTGGTCTTCCCCGGCCACGACGAGTACTGGTCCGCGCCCATGCGCCGCACCGTCGAGGCGGCGCGCGACTCCGGCACGTCGCTGGTCTTCCTCTCCGCCAACACCATGTACTGGCAGGTGGAGCTGGCCTCCTCGCCGGCCGGTACCGCCGACCGCCTGCTGACCTGCCGCAAGCGCCGCGGCCCCGGCCGCCCCGCCCTGTGGCGCGAGGTCGCCGCCCCGGAGCAGCAGTTGCTGGGCATCCAGTACGCGGGCCGCGTCCCGGAGCCCGCGCCCATGGTCGTGCGCAACGCCGGGCACTGGCTGTGGGAGGCGGTGGGCGCGGGGGAGGGCGAGGAGCTGCCGGGCATGGTGGCGGGCGAGGCCGACCGCTACTACCCCCGGACCGCCCTGCCCGAGCACACCCGTCGCATCCTCCTCGCCCACTCCCCGTACGAGGACAGCGAGGGCAGCACGCGGTATCAGGAGACCTCGCTGTACCGCGCGCCCAGCGGCGCTCTCGTCTTCGCCTCGGGCACGTTCGCCTGGTCCCCGGCGCTGGACCGCCCCGGCCATGTCGACCCCCGCATCCAGCGGGCCACGGCCAATCTCCTCGACCGGATCTGCAAGCGGGACTGAGGCTGTGCGGTGCGGGCCTCGGGGCCCTTGTCCGGGGATCGGGCAGGGGCCTGCCGGGCGGTCCGCGGCCTGCCGGGGCTGCCGGGGCTGCCGGGCCGTCAGGACCTGCCGGGCCTACCGGGCCGTCCGCGGCCCCAGCTCGCGCGCCAGCGCCACCGTCAGCGCCCGGAAGATGCGCACTTCCGGGTCGCTGTCCCCGGCGCGTGTCGCCAGCACGCTGTGCGCCCACGGCGCGTCCAGCACCGGCACGTACACCGTCCCGGGCCACGGGTAGTAGCGCGCGAAGGACTTCAGACCGGAGCCCGCGCCGCGCCCCGACGCCACGCTGGTGAGCACGTCCTGCGGGGTCAGCGCGTAGTCCGGGCTCCGCCGGGGCGCGTCGCCGCCGCGCGTCTCCGCGAAGTACAGATAGTCGGTGAAGGGCTGCGGCGTATGGCTCGGCAGCCGCAGGAACGGCAGGTCGAGCACGTCCGCGAGATGCACTCCGGTGCCCGCGGCGTCCGCGAGCGGGGAGGCCGCCGAGACCCCCACGATCCGCTGCTCCGTGGTCAGCACGTCCACGGCGATCCGGTCGTCGTCCGGTACGGGCCGTACGAAGGCGACGTCCACCCGGTCCTCGTTCAGGGCGCTGGAGTGCTCCGTGAAGTTCAGCTGCACGAGCGTCACCGGTGTCTCGGGCCGGGCCCGCCGGAAGGCGTTCACGGCGGCCGGGGTCACCTCGGCGGAGCCGTGGCCCATGACGCCGACGCGCAGCGGCCGGCCCTCCTCGCGGCCCCGCGCGATCTCCATGACGTCGTCGACGGCGGCGTTGGCGGCGGCCAGGAGCGTACGGGCGTGCCCGGCCAGCCGCTCGCCGGCGGCGGTGGGGGCGACGGGGGCGCGGTGCAGGAGGTGCGTGCCGATGTCGCGTTCGAGCTGCTGCACATGGCCGGTGACGGCGGCCGGGGAGAGGAAGAGCCGCGCCGCGGCCCGTCCGAAGTGTCCTTCCTCGACCACCGCCAGGAAGGAGGACAGCCGACGGAGATCCATGCCCTCCACGATATGCGGGGCGCGGGGCGACCGGGAAACCTCGTTCACGATCCCTGAACGGCTGGTGCGCACGGGCCCGTACGGCCCGTAGAAATGCGGCCATGAGCATGCCCGCAGACCACCTGACCGCCGAGGCCGACACGGAGGCCGGCCGAATAGCCCCGGCCCACCACCATTCCCGCCCCCGCGACCGTCGCGACTGGCTGCGCGCGGGCTGGGTCATGACCGCGTCCGGCTGGAGCGCCAACCAGTTCTCGGCGCTGCTCGGCGCGTACCGCTCCGAGCTGGGTCTGTCCACGGCCGCGACCACCGGCCTCTTCGCCGTGTACGTCGTCGGTCTCATCCCCGGCCTGCTGCTCGGCAGCCCGGCGGCCGACAGGCTCGGCCGCCGCCGGGTCGCGCTGAGCGCGCTCGCGCTCTCCGCGGTCGCGACCTGCACGCTGATGGCGGGCTCGACGGCCGTGTGGCTGCTGTGGCCGGGGCGCTTCCTGACCGGTCTGGGGGCGGGGGTGCTGCTCACGGCGGGCAGCGTGTGGATCAAGGAGCTGTCCTCGCCGCCGCACGACACCGCCTCCGCGCCGGGCGCCGCCGCCCGCCGCTCGGGGCTCTTCCTCTCGGCGGGCTTCGCGACGGGCGGCCTCGCCGCGTCCTTCCTCGCCGAGTGGGCGCCGAATCCGATGCTGACGGCGTACGTGCCGCACCTGGTGCTGTCGGCGGTCGCGGCGGCGGCCGCGTTCCGCTCGCCGGAGACGACGGGCGCCGCGCCGGCCCCGGCCGCTCAGGCGCTGGTCCCGGCCGCTCAGACACCGGTCCCGGCCGCTCAGGCACCGGTCCCGGCCGCTCAGGCACCGGTCCCGGCCGCTCAGGCACCGGTCCCGGCCGCTCAGGCACCGGCTCCCGCCGCTCAGGCACCGGTCCCGGCCACCCAGGCCCCAGCCCCCGACATGGGTCCCGTCCGTTCGCGCTTCCTGACGCTCGTCGTGCCGGTCGCCCCCTGGGTGTTCGCCGCGCCCACGCTCGCCTTCGCCACCCTGCCGGGGCTCGTCGACGGGGGCCTGGACGGCTGGCAGACCGTCTACGCGGGGGTCGCCACCGCCGTCACGCCCGGCAGCGGGCTGCTCGTGCAGCCGCTCGCGCGCCGCCTCGCGGCCCGCCACCGGGTGGCGACGGCCATCGCCGGGATGCTGGCCGTGGCCGTCGGCCTGTTCATCGCGGCGTTCGCGGCCGCACACGCCGACCCCGCCGTCGCGCTGGTCGCCGCCGCGCTGATCGGCGCCGGCTACGGGCTCTGCGTGACGTACGGGCTCACCGAGGTCGCGCTGCTCGCGCCCCCCGGCGGGCTGGCCCGGCTCACCTCCCGCTTCTGGGTTCTCGCCTACCTGGGCTTCTTCGCCCCGTACGTATTCACGCTCCTCAGCGGAGCCTTCGACCCCGCCCTGATCCTCCTCGCCGCCGCGTGCCTGGCGGCCGTCACGGGCATCGGAGTGACCCTCGCGGGGAGGCGTGCGGCAGAGTAGGGAAGAATCGGGGCCCTTGGAGCAACCCACCGGGAGGACGCGTGTCCGGATTCGTCGAGAAGCCCGATCCCGTAGAGGTGCCGGGTCTTGTGCATCTGCACACCGGAAAGGTCCGCGACCTCTACCGCAACGAACGCGGCGAGCTGGTGATGGTCGCGAGCGACCGCACCTCCGCCTTTGACTGGGTGCTGCCCACCGAGATCCCCGACAAGGGGCGGGTGCTCACGCAGCTCTCCCTGTGGTGGTTCGACAAGCTCGCGGACCTGGTGCCCGACCACGTCCTGTCGACGGAGCTCCCGGCGGGCGCGCCCGCCGACTGGGAGGGCCGCACGCTCGTCTGCAAGTCCCTGGACATGGTGCAGGTCGAGTGCGTGGCGCGCGGCTACCTCACCGGTTCCGGCCTGGTGGAGTACCGGGAGACCCGTACGGTCTGCGGGCTCGCCCTGCCCGAGGGGCTGGTCGACGGGTCCGAGCTGCCGTCGCCGATCTTCACCCCGGCCACCAAGGCCGCGGTCGGCGAGCACGACGAGAACGTCAGTTACGAGGAAGTGGCCCGGCAGGTGGGCCCGGAGACGGCGGCCCAGCTCCGCCAGACCACGCTCGCCGTATACACGCGCGCCCGTGACATCGCCCGCGAGCGGGGGATCATCCTCGCCGACACGAAGTTCGAGTTCGGCTTCGACGGGGACCGACTGGTCCTCGCGGACGAGGCGCTGACCCCGGACTCGTCCCGCTTCTGGCCCGCCGACCAGTGGGAACCGGGCCGCCCGCAGGCGTCCTTCGACAAGCAGTTCGTCCGCGACTGGCTGACCTCCCCCGCCTCCGGCTGGGACCGCCACAGCGAACAACCGCCGCCCCCGCTCCCGCCGGAGACGGTGGAGCAGACCCGCGCCAAGTACGTGGAGGCGTACGAACGGCTGACGGGCACACCCTGGGCGTAGCGCCCGCGCCCCGGGCGCCGGACGGTCCCCGGGGCGCAGTGTCGCCAACCCAATAACAAGAGTTTTGTCAAACTGCTGCCATGGCTATCTCCCCGGCTCCCGGCGAAGGCCCCGTCCGCCCGGTCTCCGTCTCGCTCCACGAGGGCACCATCGTGGCTCTCAAGGCCCACACCGGCAGGCGGGGCATGTCCGCCTACGTCGAATCGCTCATCCAGCGCCAGCTGGAACGGGACCGCCTGCGCGAGCTCATCGAAGACGCGGAAGCCGGACACGGCCCCGTCGACCAGGCCGCCGTCGAGGCCAAGCGCGCGATCCTACGCGGCAACAAGGCCGACTCGGCCGACCCCGCGTGAGCGGCACGCTCGTCCTGAACGGTGAGGGACTGTCCAAGCTGGTGCGCCGCACGACCGACCTCACCGAATGGCTGGCCGCCGCCGAGGCGGAGGACGTTCGCGTCGTCATCAGCTCCGTCACCCTCGTCGAGGCCCGCGACCCCCGGACCGACCAGGCCCGTTTCGACTACGCCGCCTCCCGCGTCAACATCATCCCGCCCACCGAGGCCATTGCCCGGCAGGCGAGCAGACTCCTCGCCGAAGCCGGGGTGCACGGCCACAAATACGCACTCGACGCGATCGTCGCCGCCACCGCACTCGCCTCACCCGCACCAGCGGCCGTCCTGACCTCGGACCCCGAGGATCTCCGCACGCTGTGCGGCCCCGGCATCCGCGTACTCAAGATCTGACGCGGTGCGGGCCCATTCCGGCCTGCCTTTCCACGCGAGGAGCACGCCAACCGGCCCGTCCGGGGGCGCCTCCCAGCGGTGGCCGGGGGAGTCCGAGGACCGGGGGCCGAGGCGGAGCCCTGAAAGCGCCGCCCCGCCCCGCGGCAATGTCACACCTGGTAGCGGTCCGCCGCGAACAGCCGAAGGTTGTCCCGCACCCAGTCGGACGTCCGCGCCAGCCCCTCCTCCAGGTCCACCCGGGGCTCCCACCCCGCCCACTGACGGGCACGGGAGTTGTCCGAGAGCAGCCGCTCCACCTCGCTCCCGCCCGGCCGCAGCCGCCCGGCGTCCACGACGACCTCGGCGTCCCGCCCCGACGCCTTGATCAGCGACTGGGCGAGGTCCCCGATGGAGATCTCGCGGCCCGTGCCCAGGTTGACGGCGTGCCCGATCGCCCGGTCGCACTCGGCCATCGCCAGGAACCCCTCGGCGGTGTCGGTGACATAGGTGAAGTCGCGGGTCGGCGTCGTCGAGCCGAGCCTGATCTTCTCGGCCCCGGAGTGCAGTTGGGCCAGGATGGTGGGGATGACGGCGCGCGCGGACTGCCGCGGCCCGTACGTATTGAACGGGCGCACCACCGTCACCGGCAGCTCGAAGGCGTGCGCGTACGACAGCGCCATCATGTCCGCGCCGATCTTCGAGGCGGAGTACGGCGACTGCGGCTGCAACGGGTGCGATTCGCTGATCGGGGCGGTCAGCGCGGTCCCGTACACCTCACTGGTCGAGGTGTGCACCATCCGCCGCACGCCGTGCCGCCGGCAGGCCGCGGCGACGTTCTGTGTGCCGACCACATTGGTCTGCACATACGCCTCGGGCGCCTCATAGCTGTACGGAATCCCGATCAGCGCCGCGAGGTGGAAGACCGTGTCGCACCCGGCGACCGCGTCCATCACCCGCCCCGCGTCCCGGACGTCGCCCGCCAGCATCTCGACGGGGGAGTCCGCCGCGAAGTAGCGCGCGAGATGCCCGCGCTCGGCGTACGGCTTGTAGTGCACGAGCGCCCGCACTCGCGCGCCGCGCTCGACCAGCAGGTCGACGAGGGCCGAACCGATGAAGCCCTCGGCGCCGGTGACCAGGACCGTACGACCGGCCCAGATGCTCTCGTTCATGCGTGTGTCCTCTCAGGGGTCGGATAAGGAAGGTCGGTGGGCGCGGTGCGCCCCGCCAGCCGCCGCACCCACTGCGCCATCAGGTCGGCGGCCCGCGCGTGCGTGCCCGGGTCCGCCGCCGCGCCCATCGCGGCCAGCCGCGCCGGATCGGCCAGCAGCGGTTCGATCAGCTCGGCGAGGCGCGCGCCGCTCGTCTCGCCGTCCGGCAGCAGCAGCCCCGCGCCCGTGTCGGAGAGCACCCGCGCGTTGTGCGTCTGGTGGTCGTGCGGCGCGTGCGGATACGGGACGAGGACGGCCGGCATCCGTACGCTCGACAGCTCGGCGACCGTCGCCGAACCCGCCCGGCACACCACCAGGTCGGCCGCCGCGTAAGCGAGATCCATCCGGTCCAGATAGCCGACGGCCCGCGCCACCTCGGCGCAGCCGTCCGCGACGAGCCGCGCCCGCACCTCGTCCAGCGTCGTCGGCCCGGTCTTGATCACCAGCCGTACGTCCGGCCGGAACCGCCACCGCCGCGCCAGCTCCACCGCGGCCTCCGTCAGCCGCGCGGCGCCCAGGCTGCCGCCGTTGAACAGCACCAGCCGCGCGCCGTCCGGCACCCCGAACTCCGCCCGCGCCTCGGCGCGCAGCGCCGCCCGGTCCAGCCCGGCCACCGCCCCCACCAGCGGCATCCCGACCGTCTCGGCGGCCAGCGCGGCCCGTGTGGAGAGATGTTCGCGGCTGCGGTCGAAGGCCAGCGCCACATTGCGGGTCAGCGCCGTCGCGAACCGGTTCGCGCGCCCCGGCACCGCGTTGGACTCATGGACGAGCGAGGGCCGCCCGGCCAGCCGCGCCCCGAGCACGGCGGGCGCGCTCGGATAGCCGCCCATGCCGACGACGACCTGTGCGCCCTGCGCCTCGATCAGCTGCCGGGCCTGCCGCCCGGAGCGCAGCAGATCCGCCGGGAGCAGGAAGCGGCGGGAGCCGATCGAGGAGTCGAAGGGGATCATGTCGACGGTGTGCAGCCGGTATCCGGCCGCCGGGATCAGCCGGGTCTCCAGCCCCCGTTCGGTGCCGATGAAGCTGATCACGGCATCCGGCTCGGCCCGCCGGATCGCGTCGGCGACGGCCAGCCCCGGGTAGATGTGCCCGCCGGTGCCGCCCGCCCCGACGATCACCGAGAGCGGGCCGCGAGGCCCCTGGGTGTCGTGTGCTGTAGCCATGGGAGCAGCGTCGCGAGCCGCTCTAAGAGTGTTTTAAGAACGGTTCTGCCAAGGTATGCGTGGAAAAGCACCCACGTGAGAGGCCCCGCCCATGCCCGTCGCGCAGCCGCCGGCCGACGGCGCGGCCGTCGAACCCGACATCCTCGCCGTGGACGACGACCCCGAGGTGCTGGCCGCCGTCGTCGACGGACTCACCGTCGAAGGGTATGCGGTCCGCTCCGCCGCCGACGGCCTCGAAGCCCTCTCCGCCATCGCCGCCGCGCCGCCCGCCGCCATCGTCCTCGACCTCGCGATGCCCGTACTCGACGGCCTCGCCGTCTGCCGCCGGCTGCGCGAGATGGGCGACCGTACGCCCGTACTCGTGCTCACCGCCCGCGACGCCGTCTCCGACCGCGTCGCGGGCCTCGACGCCGGGGCCGACGACTACCTCGTCAAGCCCTTCGCGCTGGGCGAGCTCTTCGCCCGGCTGCGCGCCCTGCTGCGCCGCGCCACCGCCGCCCTGCCGCCGCAGGAGGAGGCCGAGTTGGCCTTCGCCGACCTCACCGTCGACCCCGTCACCCGCACCGGCCGCCGGGGCGGCAACCGCATCGACTTCACCCGCACCGAATTCACCCTGCTCGAAGTCCTGCTGCGCCACCCCGGGCAGGTGCTGCCCCGCGAGACGATCCAACAGCTCGTCTGGGGAACGGACTTCGGACCCGACTCCAACTCCCTTGCCGTGTACATCGGTTACCTGCGCCGCAAACTGGAGGCGGACGGCGCGCCCCGCCTCGTCCACACCGTGCACGGCATCGGCTACCTGCTGGCCGAACGGTGAGCGGCGGCCACCGGCGCACCGCGCTGAGCCGCCGCCCGCCGCGCAATCCGCTGAGCCGCAATCCGCTGGGCCGCACCCCGCTGCGCACCCGCCTCGCCCTCGTCACCTCCGCCGCCGTCGCCCTCGTCGCGCTCGGCGTGCTCGCCGCCGCCTACGTCGTCATCCGCTACGAGCTCGTACGGCAGCTGGACCTCCAGCTCACCCAGCAGTCCACGCTGATCAAACAGGAGGACTGGAGCGGCAAGAACGGCGCGCTCCAGAGCGACTGCCGCTGGCTCTCCGCCCCCGCCTGCGCCCAGATCGTCCCCGCCGACCCCGGGAAACCCGCCGCGTCCGGCGAGAAGAGCCTGGCCCTGCCCGTCACCGAGGCCACCCGGCAGGTCGCCGCGGGGGCCCGCGGCGCGTACTACAGCGACACCACCCACCAGGGCCACCCGCTGCGGATGCTCACCACCCCCACCAAGAACGACCGCGCGCTCCAGGTGGCGATCCGCTCCGACATCGTCGAGAAGGGCGTCCGGCAGGCGGGGCTGCTGCTCGGCGCGGTTGGCGGCGCGGGGGTGCTGCTCGCCGCGGGGCTCGGCTACTTCGCCTCCCGTACGGCCCTGCGCCCCGTCACCCGCCTCACCGCCACCGCCGAACGCATCGCCGCCACCCGCGACCCCGCCCACCGCATCGAACTCGCCCCCTACGAAGCCCGCCGCCAGGACGAGATCACCCGCCTCGCCACCAGCTTCAACACCATGCTCGGCGAGCTGGAGCAGTCGGTGGCCGCCCAGCGCCGCCTCGTCGCCGACGCCTCCCACGAGCTGCGCACCCCGCTCACGGCACTGCGCACCAACGCCGAACTCCTCGCCCGCTCCGAACGGCTCTCCGACACCCAGCGCGACCGGGCCGCGGGCGCGCTCGGCCGCCAGCTCCGCGAGGTCACCGGCCTGGTCAACGACCTCATCGAGCTGGCCCGCGACGAGGAGCCGCAGCCGCTCGTCGAACAGGTCCGCCTGGACCGCCTCGCGGAACGCTGCGTCGAGCAGGCCCGCGAGCACTGGCCGGACACGGCGTTCACGGTGACGGTGACGGTCGCGGGCCTGGACAGGGGGACGGGCGCGAGCGCGGGTACGGGCATGAGCGCGGGTACGGGCGCGAGCGGGCGTACGGGCGTGAGCGGGGGTACGTACACGGGCACCGTCCCCGGCGTCCCCGCCCGCCTCGCGCGGCTGATCTCCAACCTCCTCGACAACGCGGCCAAGTTCAGCCCGCCGCACGGCGCGGTGGAGGTCGCGCTCACCGGCTCGTACGGCGGCGGCCTCGATCTCACCGTCCGCGACCACGGCCGCGGCATCGCCGCCGAGGACCTCCCGTACGTCTTCGACCGCTTCTACCGCTCCCGTCAGGCCCGCGCGCTCCCCGGCTCCGGCCTCGGACTCGCCATGGCCCGCCAGATCGCCCGCGCGCACGGCGCGGAACTCACCGCCGAACAGGCCGAAGGGGGCGGCGCCCGGTTCCGCCTGCGCTTCCCCGGAAACCTGCCGGGGGACCCGTCGGGGGGCCCGTCGTAAAACGCCGAAGGCCCCAGCCGCTGAACGGCTGGGGCCTTCACTTCTGAGCGGACGACGAGACTCGAACTCGCGACATCCACCTTGGCAAGGTGGTGCTCTACCAACTGAGCTACGTCCGCGTGCGCCGCGCTGTGCGTGCGGTGCGGGACCAACTATAGCCAACCCTGAGCGCGCGCCGCGCGCGCCGCGGCATGACGGTTCTCCGCACCCAGTTTCGCGGCGGCGGCCGAGAGGTAATTGCGGACGGTTCCCTGCGTCAGCCCGGCCCGCTCGGCGATCTCCGCGATCGGCGCCCCGTTCTCCGCCAGCTCCAGCAGCTCCGCCTCCCGAGCGGTCAGCGGCGAAGCCCCGGAGCTGATGGCGTCAGCCGCCAATTCCGGGTCCACATAACGGCTTCCGGCGTGCACCGTGCGGATGATCTCGGCCAGCCGCTGCGCCGACACGGTCTTGGGTACGAACCCCCGCACCCCCGCCTCCAGCGCCCGCTTCAGATGGCCGGGCCGCCCATGGCTCGTCACGATCATGGTGCGGCAGGCGGGCAGTTCGCTCCGCAGCGATGTGGCGACCTTCACACCGTCCGCCCCCGGCATCTGGAGATCCAGCACCGCCACATCCGGTCGGTGCGCCCGCGCCATGGCCACCGCCTCCGGCCCGGTCGCGGCCTCGGCGACGACCCGCAGATCGTCCTCCAGCCGCAGCAGCGCGGCCAACGCCCCCCGGATCAGATGCTCGTCGTCGGCGAGCAGAACGCGGATGACCGCCCCCTCAGCCGATCCGTCGGCCGCCCCCTCAGCCGACCCCGCGCCCGCTCCCGAGCGGCCGCTCACTCCGCCGCCCGTCCCCGAGCGGCCGCTCACTCCGCCGCCCGTCCCCGAGCGGCCGCTCACTCCGCCGCCCGTCCCCGAGCGGCCGCTCACCCCACCGCCCGTTCCCAAGCCGTCGCTCACCCCACCGCCCGTCCCCGAGCCGTCGCTCACTCCGCCGCCCGCCCCCGCCCCCGCGCCCGACCCGGCGACCGGCGTCCCCTCAGCCGATCCGTCCTCAGCCGCCGCGTGCTCAGCCGCCGCGTGCTCAGCCGACCCGTTCTCTTCCATGACCCGCTCTCCTCCCACCGCCCGACGGCCCTCCGGCCTGCCCGGCCGTCCGCGCCGTTCCCTGCTCCTGCCCCCGCTGCCCCCGCTGCCCCTTCCGCCCCGTCACCCTCTTCCTACGGCGCCCCCTTCGCCGCACGGCCTGCCGCCGCGGCGCCCCGCCCGCCGGGCCGGGGCAGCCCGCGAGCCACGCCCCGGAGGGAGCGACGGCGGCCCGACGGCTCCACCGAGGAGCCCGAAGGCGGTGCGGCCGTCCCCCCGCCGTCCTCCCGGTCCGCCGCTCCCGCGGCCAACGGCACCCGTGCCGTCAGCCGGAACGAGCCCCCCGGCCGCTGCTCGGCCACCACCGTGCCGTCGAGCGCCGCGAGGCGCTCCCGCAATCCGTTCAGCCCCGAGCCGCCCCCGTTGGACGCGCCCCCCGCCACCACTCCGTCGTTGTCCATCACCAGCACCGCCGCGCCCCCGTCGGCCCCGTACGCCACCGACACCCGCACCGCACAGTGCGACGCCTCGGCATGGCGCAGCACATTCGTCGTGCCCTCCCGTACGACCCAGCCCAGCGCCGCCTGCACCGCCGCAGGCAGCGCGCCCCCGCCTCCGGCCCCATTGCCGTACTCCGCCTCGGCCCGCGCGCCGGCCGCCGCCCCCACGGCGTCCATGTCGACCCGGCAGTCGATCCCGGCGGCGGCCAGCACGCTCCGCGCGCCCGCCAGCTCCGTGTGCAGATCGGCCTCCCGGTAGCCGCGCACCACGTCCCGGACCTCCCGCTGGGACTCCCGGGCGATCCGCTGCACCTCGGTCATCTCGTCCAGCGCGGCGGGCGAACCGCGCCGCGCGAGCCGCACCGCCAGCTCGCTCTTGAGGGCGATCACCGCGAGGTTGCGGCCCATCACGTCGTGCATGTCCCGCCCGAACCGCAGCCGCTCCTCCGCGACCGCCAGCCGCGCCTGGGCGTCGCGCGCGCCCTCCAGCTCCCACACCACGGACAGATGCCACCCGGAAGTGCGCACCACGGCGGCCACCCACAGCCCCAACACGAAGACGACGATCCCCATCGCCATCAGGCCCGCCCGGTCGACGCCGCTCGGAATGAAGGCCACGGGCGCCAGCAGCGACGCCACGGCGCAGCCGATGACGTACGTGCGCAGCCGCACGAGCAGGCTCGCCGCCCCGGCGACCGGCAGCAGGCTCGCGATCGGCACCCACCCGCCGCCGGTCGGGTGCTGGGGCTCGCCGTGCGCGGTGAGCGCCACCAGGACGGCCAGCGTTCCCAGCAGCAGGACCGCGTGGCCGGCCAGCAGCCGCCATGGGGCGTCGCCCTGGCCGAGATAGCGGGCGAGCGCCCGCCGGGTCAGGCCGACCCCGAACAGGCAATGGACGGCGCCCAGCGCGATCAGCGCCCCCGTCAGCACGGGCTGCTCGGTCTCGGCGACCAGCGAGAGGGCGCCCAGCACGAAGAAGAGCCACGGGAGGCCGTACAGCGTCCACCGCGTGTAGCGGTCGACCTTCGAGACCTTGGACCGGTCCCGCCACCGCACCCGCTGCTTTCCCCGTCCGAACATGTGCCGCTACTCCCTGCCGAGCCGGTCCCTCAACGCCGCGATTCCCAGCGGAACCACCTGCGTACAGCAAACACGGCCAGTACGACCCAGGCCAGCGCGGTGCCCAGGTACCCCAGCGTCTCGGCGAACCCGAGGGTGCCGAGCCAGCCGCCGCGCATCAGCTCCACGACCGGCGTCATCGGCAGCACCTTGCAGACGTCCGCGACGACGTCCGGCAGCACCTTCAGCGGAACGGCCATCCCCGAACCCGCCACCGAGACGAGCAGCAGCGGCATCGACAGCAGCTGCGCGCTCTCCGCCGTCTTCGCGCCCGTCGCCGTCACGGCGGCCAGCGCCACGAACAGCACGACGCCCAGCACGAACCCCGCGATCAGCAGATCGGGCCGGGCCGGTACGCGCAGGTGGAGCCAGGCCGCACCGGCCACCAGCAGCACCACGCACTGCGCGAGCGCCAGGCCCACGGCGGGCAGCGCGGAGCCGGCCAGGATCTCGGGATCGCTCGCCTCGCTCGTACGGAGCCGCTTGAGCACCAGCTCCTCGCGCCGGGCGACGAACGCCCCGGACAGGTTCTGATAGACGGCGAAGATCAGCACGAAGCCGAACGCCCCGGTGATCGTCGCCTCGTTGACCGACATCCCGGTCTTCGCGAGATCGATCTTCGCCGTCGCCGAGTGCATCATCCACACCATGAAGACCGGCATCAGCAGCGCCACGTACAGCGCCGTCTTGTTGCGCCCCATCAGCGTCGCCTCGGCGCGGCCCAGCGCCAGCATCCGCGTGACCGTGACGGCCGCCGCGCTCCGGGGGTCCGGCCCCGTCGCCGGTCGCGTCGTCTCCCCGCGTTCCGTCACAGCCATCAGGCGGCCCTCCCCGCGATCGACAGGAACGCCTCTTCGAGCGAGGCGGTCCGTGGGTCCAGTCCGTCCAGTTCCACGTTCTTGTCCCGGGCCCAGAGCAGCAGCCCGGTCAGCGACCGCTGGAGCTCCCGGGTGCGCAGCTCGACCCCCCTGTCGGTCTCCGCGTAGTCCTCCACCCCCAGCTCGGCCAGTGGCGGCAGATCGCCGACGAACCAGCCCTCGGGTAGCGAGAAGCGGATACGGGCCGGGTGCGTGGCGATCACGTCGGCGAGCGTCCCGGAGGCCGCGATCCGCCCCTTGTCCATGATCGCGACCCGGTCGGCCAGCTCCTCGGCCTCCTCCAGATAGTGCGTGGTCAGCAGGACGGTCGTGCCGTTCTCGCGGAGCTCCCGCACCAGCCGCCAGGTCTCGTGCCGGGCCTCCGGGTCGAGCCCGGTCGTCGGCTCGTCGAGGAAGAGCACCTCGGGCCGGCCCAGCAGCGCCAGCGCCAGGTCCAGCCGGCGGCGCTCGCCGCCGGAGAGCTGCTTGACCCGCACGCTCCGCCGGTCCGCCAGTTTCACCAGCTCCAGCGCCTCGTCCACCGGCCGCGCCCCGGTCGTGCACCCCGACCACATCCGTACGGTCTCGGCCACCGTCAACTCGGCCGGGAATCCGCCCTCCTGGAGCATCACCCCGATCCGGGGCCGCACCACGCGCCGCTCCCCGTACGGATCGTGGCCCAGCACCCGCACCGAGCCGCCGCTCGGCCGGGCCAGGCCCTCGATCAGCTCCACGGTGGAGGTCTTGCCCGCCCCGTTCGTCCCGAGCAGGGCGAACAACTCCCCGCGCCCCACGCGGAACGAGATGTCCCGCACCGCCTCGAAGCTCTTCTTGCCGTCGCCGGGCGGCCCGTAGCGGCGGCGCAGCCCGGTGACGTCGATCACGTTCTCCCCGATGTCCATGGATCAAGGATTTCGCGCGGTCGGCGTGATGGTCAGTGCGAGCTGTCATCAGTGCGATTGACGAATGTCATGAGCCGGGGGGAGGTGAGGGGGTCGTGAACACGACGAAGGCCCGGTCTCCAGGAGACCGGGCCTTCATTCTCTGAGCGGACGACGAGACTCGAACTCGCGACATCCACCTTGGCAAGGTGGTGCTCTACCAACTGAGCTACGTCCGCACGCATCCGGTCAGTCCACACTGACCGGCACTTCCATCACTTCCTCTGATCCACTTGCGTGGACCGGAGATGATGAGAGCGGGTGACAGGAATCGCACACTGCGCCTCCCCCTTGGAAAGGGGGCGCTCTACTACTGAGCTACACCCGCGTGATCCGTGAGTCCCGGCTTTCTCGGCCCGGCCCCTCGGCGTGCTCCAGACTCTAGCGGATCACCTGGGGTGTCATGCAAATCGGCTCAGGCGGCGGCGTTGAACGCCTCGTAGACCTTCTTGGGGATGCGGCCGCGGGGCGGTACGTCCATGCCGTGCGAGCGGGCCCAGGCCCGTACGGCGGCCGGGTCGGGGGCGACGGCGGTGCGCCGGTAGACCTTGCCCGAGCGGGACTGCTTGCGGCCGGCCTCCAGGTAGGGGGCGAGGGCCACGCGCAGTTTCTTCGCATTGGCGGTGTTGAGGTCGATCTCGTACGACTTACCGTCGAGGCCGAAGGTGACCGTCTCCGCGGCATCCCCGCCGTCGATGTCATCGGAGAGTGTGACCACTACGCGCTGCGCCACGGAAATCGGTCCTTTCGGCCAGCAGCTCCACGAGGACGTGCGGAGATGCGAGGGGGTCGGTTGTCACGGATCAATGCTTTTTCATTTGTACAGCGCGGGACATTGCATTGTGAAGCCCAGTTAATTCCGCCCGCGTGTCCCAGCGCAATCAGGACAGTACGTTTTCCCCGGAATTTTCCCCGGCGGATACCCGCGGTGATGCCAGAACGTGACCGTGCGGCGGCAGTTGGCCCGATGGAGGTCCGATCTGTATCTATGCGCGTAGATTTTCCGGACGGGTACGCTGGCGGGACCGCCTTACGCACCACACCACCGGGAGTGCCAGTGGCACGCGTCGTAGTCGACGTCATGCTCAAGCCGGAGATCCTCGACCCGCAAGGGCAGGCGGTGCACCGCGCACTGCCACGCCTGGGTTTCGAGGGGATCGCCGACGTCCGTCAGGGCAAGCGCTTCGAACTCGAAGTGGAGGGCCCGCTCGACGACGCCGCCCTCGCCCGTATCCGCGAGATGGCGGAGACCTTCCTCGCGAACACCGTCATCGAGGACTTCACCGTCCGGGTCGACTCATGACCGCCGGAGCCTCTTCCACCACCCGTGACGGGGGCTCTTCGGGCCTCGGGAACACCCGTATCGGCGTGGTCACCTTCCCCGGCACGCTCGACGACCGCGACACCCAGCGCGCGATCCGGCTGGCCGGCGGGGAGGCGGTGCCGCTGTGGCACCGCGACAGGGACCTCAAGCAGGTCGACGCCGTGGTCCTGCCCGGCGGCTTCTCCTACGGTGACTACCTCCGGGCGGGCGCCATTTCGCGTTTCTCGCCGGTCATGGAGATGATCATCGAGGGCGCCCGGCAGGGGCTGCCGGTACTCGGCATCTGCAATGGCTTCCAGGTCCTCACCGAGACGCACCTGCTGCCCGGCGCGATGCTGCGCAACAACCATCTGCACTTCATCTGCCGCGACCAGCGGCTCCGGGTGGAGAACGCGGACACGGCCTGGACGAACACGTATGAGGCCGGCCAGGAAATCAGCGTCCCGCTGAAGAACATCGACGGCCGGTACGTGGCCGACGAGCGCACCCTGGACGAGCTGGAGGCCGAGGGGCGCGTCGCATTCCGCTATCTCGGCATGAACCCCAACGGCTCGCTGCGCGACATCGCCGGCATCACCAACGCGGCGGGCAACGTCGTCGGTCTGATGCCGCACCCCGAGCACGCGGTGGAGCCGCTGATCGGCACCGGCCGCACGGACGGCCTCGGATTCTTCACCTCGGTTCTGCAGCAGTTGGTGGGCGCCTGATGACTCCCGACACCACAACGGCCGAGGGAGCGACTGAGCGCCCCGGGACGGGACGACAGCGCCACCACGCGCGAAGGAGCGACCGAGCGTGACCCTCGATACTGTCAAGAACGCCGAGCAGACGCCGGACGCCGAGCAGCCGTGGGCCGAACTCGGCCTGAAACCGGACGAGTACGCGCGTATCCGCGAGATCCTCGGCCGCCGCCCGACCGGCGCCGAGCTGGCCATGTACTCCGTCATGTGGTCCGAGCACTGCTCGTACAAGAGCAGCAAGGTCCATCTGAAGCAGTTCGGGGAGAAGGTCCCCGCCAACGACGCGATGCTCGTCGGCATCGGCGAGAACGCGGGCGTCGTCGACGTCGGCCAGGGCTACGCGGTCACCTTCAAGGTCGAGTCGCACAACCACCCCTCGTACATCGAGCCCTACCAGGGCGCGGCCACCGGCGTCGGCGGCATCGTCCGCGACATCCTCGCCATGGGCGCCCGCCCCGTCGCCGTCGTGGACCCGCTGCGCTTCGGCGCGGCCGACCACCCCGACACCAAGCGCGTCCTGCCGGGCGTCGTCGCGGGCGTCGGCGGCTACGGCAACTGCCTGGGCCTGCCCAACATCGGAGGCGAGGTCGTCTTCGACCCCTGCTACCAGGGCAACCCGCTGGTCAACGCCGGCTGCATCGGCGTCATGCGGCACGAGGACATCCACCTCGCGAAGGCGTCCGGCCCGGGCAACAAGGTCATCCTGTACGGGGCCCGGACCGGCGGCGACGGCATCGGCGGAGTCTCGGTGCTGGCCTCGGAGACCTTCGACGACGCGAAGCCCGCCAAGCGGCCCGCCGTCCAGGTCGGCGACCCCTTCCAGGAGAAGCTCCTCATCGAGTGCACCCTGGAGATCTTCGCCGAACAGCTCGTCGCGGGCATCCAGGACCTCGGCGGCGCGGGGCTGTCCTGCGCCACCTCGGAGCTGGCCAGCGCCGGCAGCGGCGGCATGCGCGTCGAGCTGGACACCGTGCCGCTGCGCGACTCCTCCCTCTCGCCCGAGGAAATCCTCATGAGCGAGTCGCAGGAGCGCATGTGCGCGATCGTCGAGCCCGACAAGGCCGACCGCTTCCTGGAGATCTGCGAGAAGTGGGACGTCATCGCCACCGTCATCGGCGAGGTGACCGAGGGTTCGCAGCTGGAGATCTTCTGGCACGGCGAGCAGATCGTGGACGTGCCGCCGCGCTCCGTCGCCCATGACGGCCCGGTCTACGAGCGTCCGTACGCCCGGCCCGACTGGCAGGACGCGCTCCAGGCCGACGACGCCGCGAAGCTGCCGCGCCCGGCCACCGGCGACGGGCTGCGCGCGCAGGTGCTCCGGCTCGTCTCGTCCCCGAACCAGGCGTCGAAGTCCTGGGTCACGGACCAGTACGACCGGTTCGTGCAGGGCAACACGGTCCTCGCGCAGCCGGAGGACTCCGGCATGATCCGGATCGACGCGGACACCAACCTCGGCGTCGCGATCGCCACGGACGGCAACGGCCGCTACACCAAGCTCGACCCGTACACGGGCGCGCAGCTGGCGCTGGCCGAGTCGTACCGCAACGTCGCGGCCACGGGCGCCAAGCCGCTCGCCATCTCCGACTGCCTCAACTTCGGTTCGCCCGAGGACCCGGCCGTCATGTGGCAGTTCGCCGAGGCCACCCGCGGTCTGGCGGACGGCTGCCTGGCGCTGGGCACCCCGGTGACCGGCGGCAACGTCTCCCTCTACAACCAGACCGGGGACACGGCCATCCACCCGACGCCGGTGGTCGCGGTGCTGGGCGTCATCGACGACGTCACCCGGCGCACGCCGGTCGCGTTCGCGGAGGAGGGCCAGCTGATCTACCTCCTCGGCGACACGGAGGAGGAGCTGGGCGGCTCGGCCTGGTCCCAGGTCGTCCACGGCCACCTCGGCGGGATGCCGCCCAAGGTGGACCTGGAGCGGGAGAAGCTGCTCGCGGAGATCCTGATCTCCGCCTCCCGCGACGGCATGGTGGACGCGGCGCACGACCTCTCCGACGGCGGCCTGATCCAGGCCCTCGTCGAGTCGTGCCTGCACGGCGGCAAGGGCGCCCGCGTCGTCGTCCCGGACGGGCTGGACCCCTTCGTCTTCCTCTTCTCCGAGTCGGCGGGCCGCGCGATCGTCGCGATCCCGCGCAGCGAGGAGCTCCGCTTCAACGACATGTGCGGTGCGCGCGGCCTTCCGGTGGCCCGTATCGGCGTGATCGACGGCGCGGAGATCGACATCCAGGGCCAGTTCACCCTGTCCCTGGCGGAGCTGCGCGAAGCGCACGAGGCCACGATCCCGGGCCTGCTGACCTGAACCTCGGCCCGCTGTACGGACTGACGGCCCGCCCCCGCGATGGGGGCGGGCCGTCGTGCGTCGGAGGCCGTGCGCGGGGTCAGGCGGCGATATCGAGGATGCGGACCGGCTGGCCCTTCCAGTTCTCCGGGGAGGCGGTGGCGATGACCGCGCCCTCGGGCCGGTCGGGAGTCGGCTGGGCGACGTACCGGCTGTGAGCGGCGGCCCAGGTGCCGTCGCGGGCGACGGCGAGAGCCGCGGGCAGGTCCAGATCGAGGATGGCGATGCCGGGCAGCGCGGCGATGTGCTCGGCGGTCCCGGGACGGGAGCGGTCGGCTTGGACCAGCGCGCACGCCGGGGCGTACAGATACCAGCCCGACTCGGCGTGCACGCGATGGATCAGCCGGGAGGCCAGGACGTTGCCGCGTCCGGCGGCGACCATGGCCGTGTCGTCCAGCACGATGTGCAGGGTGTCGGTCACGCGGCGGTCGCTTCGGCCAGCCGCCGGTCCAGCTCGGCGTCCAGCTCGGCCTGTTCGGCCTCGGTCGGGTTGTAGCCATTCCACTCCCGCAGGACAGCGCGTGCCTGTTCGGCCCGTTCGGCCCGCTCGGCGGGGGTGAGGAGGGTTTCGGCGAGGCGGGCGAGGTAGGCGCGCAGGGACAGGCCCTCGGCAGCCGCTATTTCCGCCAGCCGGTCGCGGGCGGCGGCGGGGATGCGGACGTTGGCGTCGGACATGTGGGCTCCTTCCGTCATTCCGAAAGTGTACGGGTACGGGTACGCACCCGTACCCCGTCTGTCAGAGGCCGGCCATCGGCGGTTTCCGTGCCCAGACTTGCCAATAACTACGTAAGTACGTAACTTGTGATTATGGATCTTGAAGAGCGCGTGGCGGAGCTGGAGAGGCGGCTCGCGGCACTGGAGGAGCGGCACGGTGACGGCCCCCGAGCCGCCGAGGAGGCGGACGGCGGTGACTACTGGGCCCTGGAGGGGCTGAAGGAGCGGCTCTCCGAGGGCGGGGCCGCCAGTGGGGGTGTGCTGTTCACCGGGGCCGTGCGGATGCCGGCGGGGCCGCGGTACGAGTGGCAGTACGGACTGACCACCGACACCGTCCTGGACGCGGACTGGCCGGCGGCCGCGGAGTCGTTCGCCGCGCTGGGCCAGGCCGTGCGGCTGCGGCTGCTGCGCGAGATCCTCGACGGCCGCGACACCGTCGCGGCGCTGACCGAACTCGACGGGATCGGCACCACCGGCCAGATCTACCACCATCTGCGGCAGTTGAGCGCGGCCGGCTGGCTGCACACACCGTCGCGGGGCCAGTACGAGGTGCCCGCGGCCCGGGTGGTCCCGCTGCTCGTGATGGTGGCCGCCGCCCAGCCCTGAGCCGCCCGACCGGGACCGCGACCACCTCGGTAGAGGCGTCCCGTTCCGCCGGCGCGGCGTCGGAGTGCCCCGCGGCGGCGAGGTCGTGACGGCCGGGGCGGCAGCGGAGAAAACCCGCGTCGCCGATTAGGGTCGGGCCCATGCCTTCCGCTCAGCGCAAGCCCCGCGCCCGTACGTACGACCCCGCCAAGGTGCGGGCCGCCCTGGACGGCCAACTGCGGGCGGTGCGGGGCGCGGTGGGCACGCTGTGCGCCGCGCCCGACGCGGAGCCGCTGCTCGCGGCCCGCAGCCGGCTGGGGGAGTGGACGGTGCGCGACCTGATCGTGCACATCGCCGTCTGCCTGGAGACGCTGCCGCGCGCCCTCGCCGAGCGGCCCGCGCCCGCCGCGGCCGAGCTCGATCTCCAGGGGTATCTGGCCGCCCTCCGCGAGCAGGCCGACGACATCGCGGCGGCGACCGCGGCCGAGGGCGACGCGCTCGCCGCCGCGGGGGAGTCGGGGCCCGGGGCGGTCGTCGCCCGGCTGGACGCGGCCATCGGGCGGCTGACCGCCGCCGTCGCCGAGGCCGGCACCGCCTCCCTCGTCCCGACCGGCTACGGCGCCATGACCGTCAACGACTTCCTGGTGACCCGGCTGCTGGAGACCGTGGTGCACGCCGACGACCTGACGGCCGCGACCGGCACCGCCGTCTCCCACGACCGGCAGGCGCTCGCCGCCGTCACCCGGCTGCTCGCCGACGCGCTCGCCGCCAAGGCCCCCGGCGGCTCCGTCGAGGTCCGCGTGCCGCCCTTCGCGGTCGTCCAGTGCGTGGCGGGCCCCCGCCACACCCGCGGCACCCCGCCCAACGTGGTCGAGACCGACCCGCTGACCTGGATCCGGCTGGCCGCCGGCCGTACGGACTGGGTGACCGCCGTCGAGGCCGGCGCGGTCTCGGCGAGCGGCGAACGGGCGGACCTGGCCGACCGGCTGCCGCTGCTGGGCTGACCTGCCCGGCCCATGGGCTGACCCGTCCGGCCGTGCCGATCGGTACGCGTGGGCTGACCCGTCCGGCCGGACCGATCCGTACGAATGGGGTGACCCGTACGAATGGGCCGGGACCGCCGACTGCGCCGAGACGGCCGGCCGGGCCGACCCGTACGGCGCGGCCCGCGTCCGGCCGGGCCTGCGCCGTCTCGGCAAGCGGGTGAAGCCCTACCCCCTAATAACCCTCTGGAGTCGCGCCATCACCACCTGTGGCATTCCGTGGTGTATGCGAATCGACCGTTCAGAAGGGAACGTCACGCAATGTCCTCATTCACGCCTGCCACCTCCCGCAGCGCCCTGACCCGCGGCGCTGCCGTCGCGGCCACCGGCGCCCTCGCGCTCGGCCTCGCGGCCGTTCCCGGGATGGCCTCGGCCGCCTCCGGCGACCGGAGCGAGACCGTCCGGACCGCGCCCGTCCCCAAGGCCGAGATCGCGGTCAAAAGCGGCGTCACCAAGATCACGGTCTCCGCCGAGACCGTCGCGCAGCTCCGCGCCAAGGGCATCCTGCTCACCCGGCTGGACGCCCGCGGCAACCTCGGGGCCAAGGTCGACGCGGAACAGACCCTCGACTTCGGCGTCAAGTCCGGCGCCGTCTCGAACGTCAAGGGCAAGGTCGGCGGGCGGCTCGCCTTCAAGACCACCGGCATGGCCATGGTCAACCTCCGCAATCAGCGGATCGCCCGGCTCACCGCCTTCCAGGCCGACCTGACCACCGGCATCATGCGCGCGAACCTCGACCGCAAGACGCCGATCGAACTGGGCACCTTCTCGCGCCCCAAGGTGAACGCCGCCGTCAACACCAAGGCCCGCGAAGTCAACGTCCAGGGTGGTCTGGTGCTGGGCCCCAAGGCGGCCGTGCTGCTCAACAAGGCCCTGCAGACCAAGGCGTTCGTGCCGGGTTCGCCTCTGTTCGACGCCAACAGCAGGATCACGCTGGACGAGAAGGCCGACCCGCGCGCCGTGCGCGAACTCGGCCGCGAGGCGGCCCCGTCCAAGGCCGTGCAGGCCCCCCAGCAAGCGGTCCGGTAACCACCGGAGCGGCCCGTACGGGCAGATGGGGCGCGGACCGGTCGACAGGCCCGCGCCCCATCGGCCGTGCCCGGACCCGGCGGTGATCCCCCGTGTGCGCCAGGTGGCTGTCCGTGGTGTGAGCAATTCCTGGCAATCCCCGGTTCGGATGAACCACTTCCCTGCCCTAGACTCGAAGACGTGCCACGTGGTGACGGACGACTCAACCACGACCTGCTCCCCGGCGAGAAGGGCCCCCAGGACGCTTGCGGCGTCTTCGGTGTCTGGGCTCCGGGCGAAGAGGTCGCCAAGCTCACCTATTTCGGGCTGTACGCGCTACAGCACCGGGGACAGGAGTCCGCGGGCATCGCGGTGAGCAACGGCTCCCAAATCCTGGTCTTCAAGGACATGGGCCTGGTCTCCCAGGTCTTCGACGAGACCTCACTCAGCTCCCTGACGGGACATATCGCGGTCGGCCAGGCCCGCTACTCCACCACCGGAGCCTCGGTGTGGGAGAACGCGCAGCCGACCTTCCGGGCAACCGCCCACGGCTCCATCGCGCTGGGCCACAACGGCAACCTGGTCAACACGGCCACGCTCGCCGAGATGGTCGCCGACCTGCCTCGCGACGGCGGCCGGGCCACCCATGTGGCCGCGACCAACGACACCGACCTGGTCACCGCGCTGCTGGCCGGTCAGGTCGACTCCGAGGGCAAGCCGCTGACCATCGAGGAGGCGGCCGCCAAGGTCCTCCCCGACGTGATGGGCGCCTTCTCCCTCGTCTTCATGGACGAGCACACGCTGTACGCGGCCCGCGACCCGCAGGGCATCCGCCCGCTGGTCCTCGGCCGTCTGGAGCGCGGCTGGGTGGTGGCCTCCGAGACCGCCGCCCTGGACATCTGCGGCGCCTCCTTCATACGGGAGATCGAGCCGGGCGAACTCGTCGCCATCGACGAGAACGGACTGCGCTCCACCCGCTTCGCCGAGGCCAAGCCCAAGGGCTGCGTCTTCGAGTACGTCTACCTGGCCCGCCCCGACACCGACATCGCCGGCCGCAACGTCCACCTCTCCCGGGTGGAGATGGGGCGCAAGCTGGCCGCCGAGGCGCCGGCCGAGGCGGACCTGGTGATAGCGACTCCGGAGTCGGGCACCCCCGCCGCCGTGGGGTACGCGGAGGCCAGCGGCATCCCGTTCGGCACCGGCCTGGTCAAGAACAGCTATGTCGGCCGTACGTTCATCCAGCCGAGCCAGACCATCCGCCAGCTCGGCATCCGCCTCAAGCTCAACCCGCTCAAGGACGTCATCCGCGGCAAGCGCCTGGTGGTCGTCGACGACTCGATCGTCCGCGGCAACACCCAGCGCGCCCTGGTCCGGATGCTCCGCGAGGCCGGCGCGGCCGAGATCCACATCCGGATCTCGTCCCCGCCGATCAAATGGCCGTGCTTCTTCGGCATCGACTTCGCGACCCGCGCCGAGCTGATCGCCAACGGTCTCTCGGTCGAGGAGATCGGCAAGTCGCTGGGGGCCGACTCCCTCGCGTACATCTCCACCGACGCGATGATCGAGGCGACCACGATCGCCAAGCCGGACCTGTGCCGGGCCTGCTTCGACGGCGAGTACCCGATGGAGCTGCCCGACCCGGAGCTGCTCGGCAAGCACCTCCTGGAGACCGAGCTCGCGGGCGGGCCCGACGCGGCGGACGCGCTCCGCCGCCCGTAACGCCTCCGCTCACCGACACGAAAGTTCCAGCAATGCCTGCAGAGTCTTTTGAGGCCGCTTCGCGTCCGGACACGGGTGCCAGCTACGCGAGCGCCGGCGTCGACATCGAGGCCGGCGACCGTGCCGTAGAACTGATGAAGGAGTGGGTGCGCAAGGCCACCCGCCCCGAGGTCGTCGGCGGGCTCGGCGGCTTCGCCGGGCTCTTCGACGCGAGCGCCCTGAAGCGGTACGAGCGCCCGCTGCTGGCCTCCGCGACCGACGGCGTCGGCACCAAGGTCGACATCGCCCGCCGGATGGGCGTCTACGACACCATCGGCCACGACCTGGTCGGGATGGTCGTCGACGACCTGGTGGTCTGCGGCGCCGAGCCGCTCTTCATGACCGACTACATCTGCGTCGGCAAGGTTCACCCGGAGCGGGTCGCCGCCATCGTCAAGGGCATCGCCGAGGGGTGCGTCCTGGCGGGCTGCGCCCTCGTCGGCGGCGAGACCGCCGAGCACCCGGGGCTGCTGGCCGCCGATGACTTCGACGTCGCCGGCGCCGGTACGGGCGTGGTCGAGGCCGATCAGGTGCTGGGCGCGGATCGCATCCGTAAGGGTGACGTGGTGATCGCCATGGCATCGTCCGGGCTTCACTCGAACGGGTACTCGCTGGTACGCCATGTCCTCTTCGAGCGGGCCGGCTGGGAGCTGGACCGCGAGGTCGCGGAGTTCGGCCGCACCCTCGGCGAGGAGCTGCTGGAGCCCACCAAGATCTACTCGCTGGACTGCCTGGCCCTGGCCCGTACGGCCGAGGTGCACGCCTTCTCGCATATCACCGGCGGCGGGCTCGCGAACAACCTGGCCCGGGTCGTCCCGGACGGGCTGCACGCCACTGTGGACCGCTCGACCTGGACGCCGGGCCCGGTCTTCGACCTCGTCGGGCGGCTCGGCGGCGTCGAGCGCCTGGAGCTGGAGAAGACGCTGAACATGGGCGTCGGCATGGTGGCCGTCGTGCCCGAGGCATCGGCGGAGGTGGCGCTGACGGCGCTCGCCGACCGCGGCGTGGACGCCTGGGTGGCCGGTGAGATCACCGAGCGCGGCGCGGGCGCCGAGGCAGTGGCGCTGACCGGTGCCTACGGTGATGACGCCGTCTGATCCGGCTCGGGGCAGCACAGAACCCGGTCCGGGGACGGGCCCTGGACCGGGTCAGTGGTCGTGCCGCGGAGGCGGACGCCTGAAGAGCGTCAAGTGCGGCGACGATGCGAGTGCTGATCGGACGACTGGTCGTCGTCCTCCGCCTCGGCATCGTCATTGTTGTAACGATCCGCGTACTGAGCGTACGGATCGTCGTCCAGCTTGTCCTCGTCCTCAACAAGCGGCTCGCTCTTCGGCGGCTGCTTTGTGGGAGTTGCACCCAGCTCGTTGGCCAGGCGTGAGAGGTCTGTCCCGCCGCTGTTGTACTTCAGCTGGCGGGCGACCTTCGTCTGCTTGGCCTTGGCCCGGCCGCGCCCCATGGCTCGACCCCCTCAATGACGGGGCTCGACGGCCCCAGAGTCTTGACACGCGTTCATGAGTCAGAGCGGACTCTCGAAGGAGAGACCGGTCTGTAGGGCTTCAACGGTACCTGCTTCCGCGGTCATACGGTACGTCGCCCGCGTGACGCGCCCCGGAGCAGAACCCGCGAGGAGCCCCGTCCCCGCTGGTCATCTGCGATTTTAACGTGTCCTGGACGGCGACCCGCCGACGGGTGGTGAGAGATCTCTCCCTCGCCGCCCGCCGGGCGGTCGCCGTTGACGACTGTGAACGGGCTACAGAGCGACCGCGCGCGCCTCGGCGATGCGCTGCTCGGCCAGCCGGTCGGCCGCCTCGGCGGGCGGGATCCCCTCGGACCCGGCCCGGTCGAATATGGCCAGAGTCGTGTCAAAGATCCGAGTCGCCTTGGCCTTCGCCCGGTCGAAATCGAAGCCGTGCAGCTCGTCCGCGACCTGGATCACGCCACCCGCGTTCACGACGTAGTCCGGCGCGTAGAGGACGCCCCGGTCGGCGAGGTCCTTCTCGACGCCCGGGTGGGCGAGCTGGTTGTTGGCCGCGCCGCAGACGATCTTCGCGGTGAGGGCGGGCACGGTGATGTCGTTCAGCGCGCCGCCGAGCGCGCACGGCGCGTACACGTCCAGGTCGGCGCGGATGAGCGCGCCGGTGTCGGTGACGGCCCTGACCCCCTCCCGGTGGTGGGCCAGGACGCGCTCGACCGACTCCGCCCGTACGTCCGTGATGACGACCGAGGCGCCGTCCTCGACGAGGTGGCGCACGAGGTGGTGGCCGACCTTGCCGACACCGGCGACGCCGACCGTGCGGCCGCGCAGCGTGGGCTCGCCCCAGGCGGCCTGCGCCGAGGCGCGCATGCCCTGGAACACGCCGAAGGCGGTGAGCACGGAGGAGTCGCCGGCGCCGCCGTTCTCGGGCGAGCGGCCCGTGGTCCAGCGGTTGGCGCGGGCGACGACGTCCATGTCCTGTACGTACGTGCCGACGTCGCACGCGGTCACATAGCGGCCGCCGAGGGAAGCCACGAACCGGCCATAGGCGAGCAGCAGCTCTTCCGACTTCGCTCCCCCCTCCGCCACCGGCGCGGGGTCACCGATGATCACGGCCTTGCCGCCGCCGTGGTCGAGCCCGGCGAGCGCGTTCTTGTACGACATGCCGCGGGAGAGGTTGAGCGCGTCCTGGACGGCGTCCTCCTCCGAGGCGTACGGATAGAAGCGGGTGCCGCCGAGGGCGGGGCCCAGGGCTGTGGAATGGAGGGCGATGACAGCTTTGAGGCCGCTCTCCCGGTCCTGGCAGAGCACGACCTGCTCGTGGCCGCCCTGGTCCGATCGGAAGAGCGTGTGCAGCACGTTGCCGCCTTCGCCGGTGGGACGTACGTCGGTCACTGTGGTGACTCCCATATGTCGCGGAGGAAGCCCTCCGAGGGGTGGGGGAGGGCCGGTCGGCAAGAGCGTAAGACCTGGCGGCCCGGTAGATCGGGTAGGTGCCGAGGATCACTCTCCCAGGCACCGGTGGCGTGGGACGATTTGGTCAGTGCGGGGAGGACAACTCCCAGTGACGGACTCCGGCTTGAGGGAGCGGGCGTGACCTTGGCGTCGTCAGTGATTGTCCCGTATGCAGCGTATCTGCGGGTTTACGAGCCACTGGCCGCTTTCCCGGAATCCGAGCGTGGCCATTGGGCGCGCTATGCCAAGCGGGAGAAGCTTCCGAGCGCGCAGGACGAACTCCGGCGCTCGCTGGCGGACTTGCTGCCGACGCCGCCGGTCGCGGTGCCGGTGCACGAGAGCGGCGACGCGTTCGTCGCCGTCGTGGACGGCGTCACCTGCGTCTGCCCCTGGCGGACGCGGCTGCGCGGCTGGCAGGCCCTTGAAGGGCTCACTGAGCAGCTTCCGGGGCTCGTTCTGGACGTGGCCCTGCCCCCGGTGGTGCGCAGGCAGGCGGAGGCGGACTACGGGCGGTGGCTGGAGCGCAACCCGGACGCCCGGCCGTGGATCAAGACGGCGACCTGGCATGTGCCGGTGCGCTGGTTCGTCCTCTTCGCCGCCGGAGAGCGCGAGTACGACAAGGGCGACGACGGGCTGGTGCTGCGCTACCGCACGCCGATGGTCGAGGCCCGGCGCCGGGTGGCCCGGGGGCTGCGCACGCTCAAGGACTCGCTCGAAGAGGGCCCGCTGATCGACGGCCTGATGGAGGTGGGGCGCTGGCTGGAGGAGTTCCACCCGCGCTCCCTGGTCGAGCTGGACTACGGCGGGCTGGTGCACGTGGTGCCGGAGGCGGACCTCGCCGACGACCGGTCGGTCGAGGACGTGGCGGAGGGGTTGGCGGCGTTGCGCGAGGGCGACGGCGCGAGGGCCGGCGTCGCGTACGAGCGGCTGACGGACCGGTGGAGCGCGGTACGGGACCGCCAGTACGCGAGCTGAGGCCGGAGCGTGGGGCGGGGGCCCGGTACGGAGGGCGGTGCCGTGGACCGGGTTCCGTGGGCCGGGTTCCGTGCCGGGGCCGGCGTGTGGGTCGAGTCCTCTACGGGGGGTGGTGCGTGGCCGGGCGCGTGCTGAGCCGGGTTCGATATCGAGCCGCCGGGGTCCGAACGCGAATCGGCGCCTGTACGTGAGCCGAGGTGCTCACGGGTCTGTCGAAGTCTCAGGAGTCTTTCGTGGCCAGAGGGATGACAGAGTCAGCAGTGGCAGGCGGGTCGGTGAGATGCTGATGTGGCGGATGAGTTGCCGCCACGGTAAGGACCTAGGTCCCGATCCGGGCCATTGCCGCAACCGTGACCTAAAGCACTGACTTCGGGCCTTGCGCGCATCCCCCACTGTCGTGTCAAAATAGGACAAGGAGCCTGGGAATGGCTCCTTCCGTTCAACTGCGGGCGGATTGCTCGGCATTGCACTCCTTGGCGGGTTCGGTACCCCCTGATCCCGCTGTGACTGATCGTCACGGCGGCGTGACTGTCCGCTATGGCATGGTCCATCGGGTTCCGTCGAGGTTGAACACCTGAGAGGGCAATTCCATCGGTTTGGCCGACGCGGCTGGACGGATGGTGTAGTTGTAGTGCCGAGGACAAGCCGTTCGTCCTATAACCGACTCGGCCCGCGTCCGCCATTTCGGGCAACGCGGGTCAAGGTGCAGAATTTAGAGGAAAGAACCGTGATGGTTCGGTTCTCCCGAGGAGGCCGCTCATGACCGCTCGCACCCCTGATGCCGAGCCGCTGCTGACCCCGGCTGAGGTTGCCACGATGTTCCGCGTGGACCCGAAGACGGTCACGCGCTGGGCCAAGGCAGGCAAGCTCACGTCCATCCGCACGCTCGGAGGACACCGGCGTTACCGCGAAGCGGAGGTCCGCGCGCTGTTGGCGGGCATTCCGCAGCAGCGCAGCGAAGCCTGAACAACCGCTACACCCTTGCGTTACCGGGCTGTCCGCCGGGTCCCCCAACTCGGTAGCCGCCCACCCAGCTCCATCGGCAGTACCCGCTTCACCTGCGTCATCAGCTTCATCCGCGTCATCAGTTCCATCTAGCTGCACCACGACTGGGCGCCTGCCCCAACAGGCCCCACGCCCGGCTCCATTGGGCAGTCGTCGATCGCGCTGGACTCCGCCGGGTTCAGCGCGATCTTTTTATGCCCTGATCGCGCCGGTCGGGGTGGCCGACGGATGGCCGGCGGGTGGCTCGTATGGGCTCGGGTGAACTCGTACGAGTGGTTGCGGGGCATCCGTACGGGTGGCTCGGGAGGGTTCGTGGGGCTCCGTCCGGAGTCCGTTTAAGGGGAGTGCAATTGCACATATTAAATTGACCCTTTGTAGGTGAGGGGTAAGTTCCTCCCACCTTGAAACTCTTTCGGTGACTCCCGTCACAGTGCGTCGTTCTTGTGGCCTACGGCACAGCTGCGATAAAGGGACGCATGAGAACGCTCCCACGCATAGCCTTCCACCCGACTGGCGCCGAACCGCCCGCCGTTGGTCACCCAGCCGGGGGACTTTCGTCCCTGCTGCGGTCGGCCGGCCGCTCCAGCGCCGCCAGCCGCAGGAGCCGGTGGCATATGGGGCAGTGCCTGGACAGATGGCGGTAGCCCGACGCCGCCGACAGGTGAGCGCGCAACAGCGCCCGGGTCTCGTGTGGAGAAGTTCTCGTCATGGAGCGCCGCACCTCCTTCTGCCTGGGTACCGGTGGACCATGCCGCCGTCAAGGGCCACGGAACGGCCAGTGGCTCGGAAGGGCCGCCCAGGCCGTACAGGCGCTCCACGCGGGCCTCACGGGCTTCACGGGCCTTTGTGGGGCCGAGGGGATCTTCTGAGGCGGAAAGGAGGCCGGACGCGGCCTCCCGGGACGGCCTGCGGGCGCGGGTCGCGGCGGGCTGCCGCGGACGGACAGCAGAAAGGCCCGCATCCGATCGGATGCGGGCCTCTCATATGCTGCGGTCCTGACGGGATTTGAACCCGCGGCCTCCACCTTGACAGGGTGGCGAGCACTCCAAGCTGCTCCACAGGACCTCGCTTCGCCCCCGCACTCTCGTGCGGCTGCGAAGCAAGACTCTACAGCAGCTCAGGGGGTGCGGTCGAACCAGTGGCTCAGGGGGCCGCCTCGTCGACGGCTTTCATGATCCGCTTGTCCGAGACCGGGTACGCCGTGCCCAGCGCGTGGGCGAAATAGCTGACCCGCAGCTCCTCGATCATCCAGCGGATGTCCAGGACCTGCTGCGGCACCGGCCGCCCCTTCGGCAGCTGCTCCAGCAGCCAGGCGTACTCGTCCTGCATCTCCTTGACCTTCTCCAGCCGGGCGCGGTCCCGCTGGGCGTTGGTGGGGAGCTGCTGGAGCCGCCGGTCGACCGCCACCAGGTAGCGCATCAGGTCGGGCAGCCGCCGCGCGCCGTGGGCCGTGACGAAGCCCGGCTTGATGAGCTGGGCCAGCTGCTCCTTGACGTCGGTCAGCGACGGTACGAGCACCAGCGACGTGGTCGCCTTCAGCCGGCGCTCGCACGCCTGCCAGGCGGCGAGGACCTCCTGCACCTTGCGGATCGCGTCCAGCGTCGCGTCGACGATGTCCGCCCGCACCGCGTCGAAGAGCTTGCGGAACGATTCCTCGTCCCAGGCGGGCCCGCCGCGGGCCGCGATCAGCCGGTCCGCGGCGGCGGCCACGCAGTCCTCGAAGAGGGCCGCGATGGAGCCGTGCGGGTTCCGGGAGAGCGCGAGCTTCTGCTGGTTGGACAGCTTGTCCTGGGCGAACTTCGCCGGGTTCGACGGCAGGTTCAAGAGGATCAGCCGGCGCGTGCCGCGCCACATCGCCTGCCGCTGCTCCGGCTCGGTGTCGAAGAGCTTCACCGCCACCGACGCGCCCTCGTCGACCAGCGCCGGGTACGCCTTCACGGGCTGGCCGGCCCGCCGGGTCTCGAAGGTGCGCGGCAGCGTGCCCACCGTCCACGAGGTGAGCCCGGAGCGCTGCTCCGGGCCGCCGCCGCCGGAGGTCTCCGCGGCCTGCTCGAAGGCCTTGGTGATGGCCGCCCGCGTCTTCGGCTTGAGGGCGAGGCGCAGCGCCTCGATGTCCTTCTCCTCGGCGATCTTGCGACGGCGCTCGTCGACCACCCGGAAGGTGATCTTCAAGTGGTCGGGGACCTTGCCGAGGTCGAAGTCGTCCGGCTCCATCCGCACGCCCACCATCCGCTGCAACTCCCGCGTCAGGGTGGTCGTCAGCGGCTCCTGGAGCGGCACCGCGCGCTCCAGGAACGCCTTGGCGAAGTTCGGCGCGGGCACGTAGTTGCGGCGGATCGGCTTGGGCAGGGACCGGATCAGCTCGGTGACCAGGTCCTCGCGCAGCCCCGGGATCTGCCAGTCGAACCCCTCGGCGGACACCTGGTTGAGGACCTGGAGCGGGATGTGGACGGTCACGCCGTCGGCGTCCGCGCCCGGCTCGAACTGGTAGGTGACCTTGAACTTCAGGCCGCCCTGCCGCCAGGTGTCCGGATAGTCGTCCTTGGTGACCTGTTCGGCGTTCTCGTTGACGAGCATGGAGTGCTCGAAATTGAGCAGTTCCGGTTCCTCGCGGTGTCTGCGCTTCCACCACGAGTCGAAATGCGCCCCCGACACGACGTCGTCCGGCAGCCGCTTGTCATAGAAGTCGAAGAGCGTCTCGTCGTCCACCATGATGTCGCGGCGGCGGGCGCGCTGCTCCAGCTCCTCGACCTCGCCGAGAAGCTTCCGGTTGTCGTGGAAGAACTGGTGGTGCGTGCGCCAGTCGCCCTCCACGAGCGCGTTGCGGATGAAGAGGTCGCGGCTCGTCTCCGGGTCGATACGCCCGTAATTGACCTTCCGCTGCGCGACGATCGGCACGCCGTACAGCGTCACCCGCTCGTACGCCATCACCGCCGCCTGCTTCTGCTCCCAGTGCGGCTCGCTGTACGTGCGTTTGACCAGGTGCTGGGCGAGCGGCTCGACCCACTCCGGCTCGATCCTCGCGTTGACCCGCGCCCACAGCCGGGAGGTCTCCACCAGCTCCGCCGACATGATCCAGCGCGGCGGCTTCTTGAAGAGCGCCGACCCCGGGAACACGGCGAACTTGGCGCTGCGCGCGCCCAGATACTCGTTCTTCTCCGCCTCTTTCAGGCCGAGGTGCGAGAGCAGCCCGGAAAGGAGCGCCGTATGGACGCGGTCCGGCGCCGCGTCCTCCTCGGAGAGGTGGATGCCCATCGTCTTCGCGACCGTACGCAACTGGCTGTAGATGTCCTGCCACTCGCGTATCCGCAGATAGTTCAGGAATTCGCCGCGGCACATGCGCCGGAAAGCCGACGACGACAGCGCCTTCTGCTGCTCGCGCACATAGCGCCACAGGTTCAGGAAGGCGAGGAAGTCGCTCGTCTCGTCCTTGAACCGGGCGTGCTGCTGGTCCGCCTGCGCCTGCTTGTCGGAGGGCCGCTCGCGGGGGTCCTGGATGGAGAGCGCCGCGGCGATCACCATGACCTCGCGCACACAGCCGTTCCGGTCGGCCTCCAGCACCATCCGGGCCAGCCGCGGGTCCACCGGCAGCTGCGAGAGCTTGCGGCCCATCGGGGTGAGCCGCTTCTTCATGTCCTTCTGCTTCGGGTCGATCGCGCCCAGCTCGACCAGCAGATCCACGCCGTCCTTGATGTTGCGGCGGTCCGGCGGGTCGATGAAGGGGAACTTCTCGATGTCCCCGAGCCCGGCGGCGGTCATCTGGAGGATGACGGAGGCCAGGTTCGTACGGAGGATCTCCGGGTCCGTGAACTCCGGGCGGGAGAGGAAGTCGTCCTCGGAGTAGAGGCGGATGCAGATGCCGTCGCTCGTACGGCCGCAGCGGCCCTTGCGCTGGTTGGCGCTGGCCTGCGAGACCGGCTCGATCGGCAGCCGCTGGACCTTGGTGCGGTGGCTGTAGCGGGAGATGCGGGCCGCGCCCGGGTCGATCACGTACCGGATGCCCGGCACGGTCAGGGACGTCTCGGCGACATTGGTCGCCAGAACGATTCGCCGCCCCTGGTGGCGCTGGAAGACCCGGTGCTGCTCGGCGTGCGAAAGGCGCGCGTACAGCGGCAGGATCTCGGTGGATCTGAGCTTCTTCTTCTCCAGGGCGTCCGCGGTGTCGCGGATCTCGCGCTCGCCGGAGAGGAAGACCAGGATGTCGCCGAAGCCGTCGCCCTCGCGCTGGAGCTCGTCCACGGCGTCGCAGATCGCGGTGATCTGGTCCCGGTCGCTGTCCTCGGACCCCTCCTCCAGGAGCGGCCGGTACCGCACCTCCACGGGGTACGTACGGCCGCTGACCTCCACGATCGGCGCGGCCAGCCGCGCCTCGCCCCCGCCGCCGGCGGCGTCCACGGAGGCGAAGTCGCCGAAGTGCCGGGAGAAGCGCTCCGGGTCGATGGTCGCCGAGGTGATGACGACCTTCAGGTCCGGGCGGCGCGGCAGCAGCTGGGCCAGGTAGCCGAGGATGAAGTCGATGTTGAGGCTGCGCTCGTGCGCCTCGTCGATGATGATCGTGTCGTACTGGCGCAGCTCGCGGTCGGTCTGGATCTCCGCGAGCAGGATGCCGTCCGTCATCAGCTTCACCAGGGTGTCGCCGCCGACCTGGTCGGTGAAGCGGACCTTCCAGCCGACGGCCTCGCCCAGCGGGGTGCGCAACTCCTCGGCGATGCGCTCGGCGACGGTCCGGGCCGCGAGCCGGCGCGGCTGGGTGTGCCCGATCAGCCCCTTGATGCCGCGGCCCAGTTCCAGACAGATCTTGGGGATCTGGGTGGTCTTTCCGGAGCCGGTCTCGCCGGCGACGATCACGACCTGGTGGTCGCGGATGGCCGCCAGGATCTCGTCCTTCTTCTGGCTGACCGGCAGCTGTTCGGGGTAGCTGATCGGCGGCACGGCCTCGCGGCGGCCGGCCACCCTCAGCTCGGCCGTGTCGAGGTCGGCCGCGATCTCGGCCAGTACGGCCGAACGGGCTTCGGGTTTGCGGATGCGGCGCGCGCCGTCGAGCCGGCGGCCCAGCCGCTGCTGATCGCGCAGCATCAGGTCGGGGAGCCGCTCCAGGAGGGCGGGCAGGGCGGGTGCAGGCTGACTGGACATACGGCCTCCAGGATCTCACCTCCCGGAAAAGACTGGCGAATCATTTGTGGCCTGCGAACCCAACCGAGAATGTCCCCTATAGGTGCTTTAGCTTGGCCTTATGGATGATCAACAGGACGACCAGGAGACTTATTCGCCCGGCGAGACCCATGCGCACGGCGCCCACGGCAGGCCCCCCAGCAGGGCCGACCGGTGGACGGCCTTCAAGAACTCGCCGTTCCTGCCCGCGACGGTGCTGCTGTTCATCCTCGCCGCGGCGGCCGGACTCTTCGCCGGTTCGTACACCTACACGATGGCCAACCCCACCCCGCACCACATCCCCACGGCGGTCGTCGGCGGCCAGGACACCCCGCGGGGCAAGGCGTTCATCGGCGGCATGGAGAAGGCCCTCAACGCCTCGCTGAAGCTGCACGACTACCGGACGTACGACCAGGCCCGCCGCGCCATCGACGAGCAGCAGGTCTTCGCGGTCCTCGACGTCGCCGACGGGGGCGTCCGGTTCGACGTCTCGGGCGCCTCCGGTGCCACCGTCGCCCAGGTGCTGACCCAGACCGCCCCGAAGGTCGGCAAGGCGGTCGGGGTGCCGGTGGCCGTCAAGGACGTCAAGCCGCTCCAGGAGGGCGACCCGCGGGGGCTCGCGCTCTTCTACATCTCGCTCGCCGCCGTCATCATCGGCTTCGTCGGGGCCATCCAGCTCAGCGTGCACGCCCGGGGCCTCAACCCCGCCGAGCGGGTCGCCTTCACCGCCGCCTACTCGCTGCTCGGCGCCTTCACCATCGCCGCGGTCGTGGACTGGCTGCTGGGCGCGCTGGACCTGCCGTTCATCGAGTCCTGGCTGATCCTGGCGTTCACGATGTTCACGTCGGGCATGGTCTTCACGATGTTCAACACCCTCATCGGCCGCTGGGCGATGATCCCGACCTGGGGCGTGATGGTGCTGCTCGGCAACCCGTCCTCGGGCGGCGCCGTGTCCTGGCCGCTGCTGCCGTCCGTACTCGGCCGGATCGGCCGCTGGCTGCCGCCGGGCGCGTCCGTCAACGCGCAGCACACCGCCGTCTACTTCGGCCGGTACCAGCACGCCTTCCCGTTCGTGGTGATGGCGGTCTGGGCCGTCGTGGCCACCGCGGTCTTCTGGATCTGGCGCCACCGGCACCCCGGCGGCCGGCCCGCCGTACGTGCGCACGCGCACGCCGCCGCTTCCGGCTGAGCCGGGACGGGGCTTGTACGGGCCCGTACAAGCCCCGCCCCCGGCTCCGTACAACGCGACAGGCCCCGATCCGGGGGATCGGGGCCTGTGCCACAGGGTGTGGCTGGGGCCGGGGTCGAACCGGCGACCTATCGCTTTTCAGGCGATCGCTGAGCTACCCAGCCGCAGCGCTGACCTGCGGAGATCCGCGAGAGCCGGGGAATTTACCGTGTCTGTGTCCTGCTGAGTCCTGCTCGATCCGTCTCGATCCGGCCACCCCGTGCCGACACGTCAGCGCGAGGCGAGCCTTGGTGCTCAAGGCGGCGGCTGCGCGGGCTGTGGGCCGGTGTGACACATGATGGAGGGGGCCAAGGAGCCGGCTCCGCCGCTCGAACTGGGCATGCAGGAGCTGGAGGCCATGGAGGCCCCGGAGCGCTGGACCGGGTTCTCGGTCGGAGGCGCGATCAGCGGCGTCGCCTCGGCGAGTGCCGCGGTCGGCATCGACACCTGATGATGAGCAGTGACTGAGTGCCGATGCCGTGGCGGGCAGCACCCGCCACCACGGCGTCGGATCAGTCAGCACGGTACCGAACGCCATGAGGTAGAGGAGAGACATGAACCGCAGGAGTGCTGTCGGCACCGCCCTGTCCGTCGCCGGTCTCGGCGTACTGGTCGCACTGGCCGCCGTCGCGACCGCGTTCAAGCTGGACGGCTCGACACGTGTCATCGCGACCGCCGTGCTCGTCTGCGCTGTCGCGGGAGCATCCGCCCTCGTCGGGGCCGCCGCGGTCAGGGGCGGCTCTGCGCGACTCGGCGGTCATCGAATTCCACGGGGGTGACGAAGAGATCCGGTCGGCTCACGGCGGTCGGGGACCTTTCCTTCGCCGTCCGCCCCGGCCGTATCGCCGGTCTCCTCGGCCTGGGCGGCGCTGGCAAGGGCACCGTGCTGTGCGTCCTCCTCCTCGGCCTCACTCGGGCCGCCTCCGGGCATGCGACGCTCTTCGGGCAGATCTAGGAGGAGTTGCCGGACGCCGCTCCTCGTCCGCGCCGACTCGGGGGACCTGGTCCGCTGCCTCGGTGACGTTTCCGCAAGCGAAGACAGGGCGCCCGGGTCTCGTGAAGGCCCCGTACAACGCGACAGGCCCCGATCCGGGGGATCGGGGCCTGTGCCACAGGGTGTGGCTGGGGCCGGGGTCGAACCGGCGACCTATCGCTTTTCAGGCGATCGCTCGTACCAACTGAGCTACCCAGCCGCAGCGGTCCTGACGGGATTTGAACCCGCGGCCTCCACCTTGACAGGGTGGCGAGCACTCCAAGCTGCTCCACAGGACCTTGCATTGTGCGAAACCGGCGTGAACCAGTCTCGCACACGGTAATGCGTGCCCCCAACGGGATTCGAACCCGTGCTACCGCCTTGAAAGGGCGGCGTCCTGGGCCACTAGACGATGAGGGCTGATGGCCCACCTGGGCGCTTCGCAGCGCGTCGGGGACGTGAGAAGCATATGGGATGCGGGGAGGTATCGCCAAAACGGTTTCCCGAAGAGCTGCCAAAGGGGCCTCGGGGGGCCGCTGGGGGAGGGGGTGCGGTCCTGGGGCGGTCGCCGGGGGTCGCGCCCGGAGCGGCTTCCGCCCGGCGGGGCCGGGGCCCGTCACGGACAATGGCCGGTGTGCTGGAGATGACGCGCGAGGAGTTCGAGGAACTGGTCGCCGAGGCGCTCGACCGGATTCCGCCGGAGCTGACGAGGCTGATGGACAACGTCGCGGTGTTCGTGGAGGACGAGCCGCCCGCGGAGGAGCCGGAGCTGCTCGGGCTCTATGAGGGGACGCCGCTGACCGAGCGCGGCGAGTGGTACGCGGGGGTGCTGCCGGACCGCATCACGATCTACCGGGGGCCGACGGTGCGGATGTGCGCGTCCCGCGAAGACGTGGTCGCGGAGACGGAGGTGACGGTCGTTCACGAGATCGCCCACCACTTCGGGATCGATGACGAGCGGCTGCACGCGCTGGGGTACGGGTGAGCGGCGGCTGACCTGTGGGGTGGCGGGGCCGGGCGAACCGCGCCGGGCATGCGCGGGGCGCGTGTCCTGCGCGGGGGGAGGCCAGTTGGGCAGGGGGCCCGTGCCCCGCGACCCGAAGGTGGTCCCCATGCCCATGCGCGCGATGTCCCCGCCCGTATCCCAGGTACCCGTCGCGCTCGTCCGCGCCGCGGCCGTCGCCGTCGCGGCCATGGCCCTCGGCGGGTGCATGAGCGTGAGCGACCCGGCGAAGCCCGCGCCGTCCAAGTCGTCCGGTCACCGGGGCGGCGGGGCGCAGCCGGACGGCGGCGTGGCGAAGGGCGACGGCCAGGCGCGTACGGATACGGACACGAAGACGGCCGAGGGCGGCAAGAGCCCGCGGACCGACGGCCACGGCGGGAAACCGGCCCCCAGAGGGTCGGCGGCCGCCGCGAACGCCTCGTCCTCCGCCCCCGCCGGCGCTGCCGACCCCGCCCCCGGGAAACGGCCGGAGCGGCCGGACCGGCCGGGTACGCGGCCGAAGCCGCCGCTCCCGGGGCGGCCGGGGCCCCCGTCCGTGCCGGGCGACCCGTCCGGGCCCAAGGAGCCCCCGAAGCCGACGGACCCGGTCGAGCCGACCCCGCCGCCGACCGTCTCGCAGCCGCCCGCGTCGCCGACGTCGTCTTCGGCGGCATCGGCGCCCATGCGGGAGCCGCTGGTGTCGCCGCAGGCCGGTCCGGTGGCGTAGCGGACGTACGGCGACCGGGGGCGCGGCGGACGTACGACGGGGGCGTGCGGAGGGGCGTACGGCGGGGCGGGCGGCCGCGGTCCGCGGCCTGTGGCGGAGGCGAAACAGGGGCGACTTGCGTGGCGCGGGGTGGGGTGCGTATGGTGGTAGATCGTTTGATCCCATTTGCCCGGCGCCGAACCGAAGCGCGCCGCGTGGCGCGTTCCTTACCTTGCCGTGGCTGACCGCATAGAGGCGGTCATTTGTGAAGCCGACACGGAGCTTGGGCGCGTGCCGAGACTCCGGAAGGTTTCGCATTTCGCATGTCCATTTCCAGCACAGCAGTTTCCAGCACAGCAGTCTCCGCTGACAACGCAGTGATCCCCGAGAGCGTTGAGAGCGTCGAAGACGCGCAGCACGTCGTGAGCACCGACAGCACCGACAGCACTGAGAACACCGTGAGCACCGAGAGCGTCTCCCTGCCCGAGGCCGACGAGACCGACGAGACCGACGAGACCGCAGAAGCCGTCGAGGAGGTCGAAGAGGCCGAGGAGGACGCCGAGCCGACCGTCACCTTCGGCGAACTCGGGCTCAACGAGCACATCGTCCGCAAGCTGGCGCAGAACGGCGTCACCAAGCCGTTCCCGATCCAGGCCGCGACGATCCCGGACGCCCTGTCCGGCAAGGACATCCTCGGCCGCGGCCGTACGGGCTCCGGCAAGACCCTCTCCTTCGGCCTGCCGCTGCTGACCCAGCTGGCCGGCGGCCGCACCGAGAAGAAGCACCCCCGCGGCCTGATCCTCACCCCGACCCGCGAGCTGGCGATGCAGGTCGCCGACGCGCTCCAGCCCTACGGTGACGTGCTCGGCCTCAAGATGAAGGTCGTCTGCGGCGGCACCTCGATGGGCAACCAGATCTACGCCCTGGAGCGCGGCGTCGACGTCCTCGTCGCCACCCCGGGCCGGCTGCGCGACATCATCAACCGCGGCGCCGCCTCCCTCGACAAGGTCCAGGTCGCCGTACTCGACGAGGCCGACCAGATGGCCGACCTGGGCTTCCTCCCCGAGGTCACCGAGCTGCTCGACCTGGTGCCCAGCGACGGCCAGCGCATGCTCTTCTCCGCCACGATGGAGAACGAGATCGGCACCCTGGTCAAGCGGTACCTGACCGACCCGGTCAGCCACGAGGTCGACGCCGCCCAGGGCGCGGTCACCACCATGAGCCACCACGTGCTCGTCGTGAAGCCGAAGGACAAGGCGCCGGTCACCGCCGCCATCGCCGCCCGCAAGGGCCGCACGATCATCTTCGTACGGACCCAGCTGGGCGCCGACCGCATCGCGGAGCAGCTGATCGACTCCGGTGTCCAGGCGGACGCGCTGCACGGCGGCATGACGCAGGGCGCGCGCACCCGCACGCTGGCGGACTTCAAGGACGGTCAGGTCAACGTCCTGGTCGCCACCGACGTCGCCGCCCGCGGCATCCACGTCGACGGCATCGACCTGGTGCTCAACGTCGACCCGGCCGGCGACCACAAGGACTACCTGCACCGTTCCGGCCGTACGGCCCGCGCGGGCCAGTCCGGCACCGTCGTCTCGCTCGCCCTGCCGCACCAGCGCAAGCAGATCTTCCGGCTGATGGAGGACGCGGGCGTCGACGCCTCGCGCCACATCGTCGGCGGCGCCGGCGCGTTCGACGACGAGGTCGCCCAGATCACCGGCGCCCGCTCGCTGACCGAGGTGCAGGCGGACTCCGCGAACAACGCCGCCAAGCAGGCCGAGCGCGAGGTCCAGGACCTCGGCCGGCAGCTGGAGCGGGTGCAGCGCCGGGCGACCGAGCTGCGCGGGGAGGCGGACCGCCTGCTGGCGCGTTCGGCCCGTGAGCGCGGCGAGGACCCGGAGGCCGCCGTGGCCGCCGCCGCCGAGGCCGCCGCCACCGAGAAGGCGCAGGAGGCGGCCGCGGCCGCCGCCGCGGCGTCGGTGCCGGCCCAGGCGAACGAGCGCCGTGACGAGCGGGGCAGCTTCGACCGCCGTGACGACCGTCGCGATGACCGCCGTGACGACCGTGGTGGGCGTTCGTTCGAGCGTCGCGACGATCGTTCGGGTGGCGGTTTCAACCGTTCCGGTGGCGACCGGGAGCGTCCGAGCCGTCCGTACAACCGTGATGAGCGTCCGTCCTCCGGTGGTGGTTTCAACCGTTCCGGCGGTGACCGTCGGGACGACCGTGGTGGCCGTTCGTTCGAGCGTCGTGATGACCGTTCGGGTGGTGGTTTCAACCGTTCCGGTGGCGACCGGGAGCGTCCGAGCCGTCCGTACAACCGTGATGAGCGTCCGTCCTCCGGTGGCGGTTTCCGCCGCGATGACCGTCCGTCCACCGGTGGCGACCGTCGGGACGACCGTGGTGGCCGTTCGTTCGAGCGTCGTGATGACCGTTCGGGTGGCGGTTTCAACCGTTCCGGTGGCGACCGGGAGCGTCCGAGCCGTCCGTACAACCGCGACGAGCGTCCGTCCTCCGGTGGTGGTTTCCGTTCCGGTGGCGACCGTCCGTCCTCCGGTGGTGGCTTCCGCCGCGACGACCGTCCGACCGGCGGCTTCCGCTCCGGTGGCGGCGACCGTCCGTACAACCGCGACCGCCGCGACGAGCGCCCCGCCTCGGGCGGCGGCTTCCGCACCGGCGGCGACCGCCCGCAGGGCCGCACCTCCGGCCACCGCGGCGCCACCAGCACCGGTTCCTTCGGCCGTCGCGACGACAAGCCGCGCTGGAAGCGCAACGGCTGACATGGCTGACTGACCGCAGGGCCCGTACCGCACGCAAGTGCTGTACGGGCCCTGTGCGTTGTCCGGGCCCGAGCCGCCTCGGGCACGCCCCCGCGTGGCGCACGCCTGGACCTCGGCGGCGGTTCGCGGGGACACGACTCGGGACTCCGTGCACCGCCGGGCTATGCTGCGGGGTGCGGGCCATTAGCTCAATTGGCAGAGCAGTGGACTTTTAATCCATTGGTTCAGGGTTCGAGCCCCTGATGGCCCACCGTCATCGGTCGAGAGACCTCCTCCGACCTGCGAGACAGCGCTCCCATCGGCTCAGGCCGGTCGGGGCGCCGCTTCGTTTCCGGCTCGTGCGTGAGCGATGCGTGAGCGGGAGCGCCGGAGTCCTGGCCAAGGGGCGTTCTCCGGCGACTCCTCGGAAACGGCTGCGCCGCCTCCCTCACCGATCCGCAGGCGGCTCTGCCGCGTTTCCACCAGACCCTGTCGGTTCACTCGTGCTGAGGCCGGCCGGTCGGCGCCCATGCGGCGTGGGCGCCGACCGGGGCGTTCGTGGTCAGCGCCGGAAGGCGCCCTTGGCCCGGTCGCCGGACTGTTTCAGATCTCCGGAGATCCGGTCGCTCCTGCCCTGCCGCCGCAGCCGCTTGTTGCCGGTGTTCCTGCCGAAGCGTTCCGTGATCCGGCCTGTGAATGCCTGTGCCTTGTGCCTGATCGTCCGTCCCACGCTCATGGCTGTCCTCTGGTCGTCCGTCCACTGGATGGGTTCCCGCGCCTGATCGCCGTGCAAGCCGCCCTGTCCGCGGGCGAGGGAGGGGAAGCTGGGGTGGGTCAGCCGTGGCTACGGCCGAACCGGTGCCGGCCACCGCCGCCGCGTCCGAACCGGCGCCGGCCACCGCCGCCGCGTCCGCGCATCGTGAAGCCGATGATCCAGAGGATCAGAAGCGCGGCCGCGACGTACCACAGGATCTGCAGGGTGAAACCGAACCCGAAGACCACCAGGATCAGCAGAAAGAGAAGAATCCACAACACCGTCGCCGGGCCTCCAGATCGCTGGGAGGGTTCCTGGTTTCCGCTGGGTCCGGGCGAAACGGGAAGGCGGAATGCCGCGCCCGAACGATCCGGAGCGGCATGGCCCTACGCCGTGCTGTCCGTCAACGCCCGGCGACTTCCTCTGTCAACGCCCCTTGTCAGCACCCCTTGGGGGCTGTCGTGCCGAGTGAGCGCGGCCGAGGCCACCGGGGCGATCGGAGCTTCGGCCGGCTCGGCCGGTGGCAGGACATGGTCCTCCCACCAGGACAGGCCCATGACGGTGGCGAGCAGGACGAAGGGGGCCGAGGCCGGAACGATCAGCGCGTACATGCGTACCGCCTGTGGTCAGATGCGTGCGACGCGGCGGGCAGCGGATCGTCGCCCGCATGGAGCGCATCGAGGCCGCGCCGGGATACCGGGCGAGGGGAGGGTGCGGGAGCGGCCACGCTCGTGACGAGGCGGGCTGCGGCAGGGATGCGCACGGTGCGCCCCGGGGGCGCGAGGGCTGTTCGGCGCTGCCAGGGGCTGGGGCGGCACAGCGCACGCTAGCCCCTTCCGCATTCACTGGCCAGATGTCAAGTGGCCATCTCTGCCGGGGAGATAAGCGGTGCGTCGCACGGTATCTGCAATCTTTGGGCAGGACTATGCTGTCAAGTGAGGCCCCAGCCCCCGGCAGCGATGCACTCGTTCCGCTCTGGGGAGGCCCGTCGTGTTCGTGCTCCTGTTCATCCTCCTCGCGATCCTGGTCGGGCTCGGCTTCCTCAATGCCCTGTGGTGGGTGGCCGCGGCCGTGCTGGTCTTCGCCCTTGTCCACTACGGCAGGGGCGGTACCCGGGGCTGGAGGCGTGGGAGTGATTCCGAGTACGGGGAATACCGGGACCGCCGGGATCGCCAGGAACGCTGGGACCGCCGCTACCGACGCCAGCGCCGAGGGCGCTGGATGCGCCAGGACCGCCGGGACCGCGAACACCGCCGGTGACCTTGGGGATGCCCAACCCGATGCTCCCGGCGGCGTCGGTCAGGCTGGATACGAGGAACTCTGCGAGAGGCACCTGTCATGCGGCGGACCACCACGATCCAAGAGGAACGGTGGAATCTGAGGGCCGAGGCCACATGGGGAAGCACGCCACCGGGACGGGACGTCACCGCTCTGCGCACCGAGATCGACCAGCTGCGCCGCATGATGGCCGGCCGCGCGGTAGTCGACCAGGCATGCGGCATGGTGATGGCCCTGACCCCCTGCCGCCGCGCGGCAGCGAGGGGACTGCTGGTGGACGTTGCGCGGCAGTGCGATCTCAAACTCCGAGAGGTTGCCGCGGCCCTGGTCGCCACCACGGAGGGCAAGTCGCTTCCCGAGCGGATGGATCGGGCGTTGCGCCGTGGGCTGCGGCGGCTTCATGCGGTGGAACGGCGTTGAGCAGCGTGCTGGTGGGATGGGACCTCAGGAGGGAGACGTCATGATTCACGCAGCCGATGTCCGGGAGTGGCGCGACCTCGCCGTCATCGACACCGAGGCGCACAAGATCGGTGTCCTCGAAGCGGTCTACGTGGACACCACCACCGACGAACCGGCCATGGCCACCGTACGGACCGGACTGCCCACCCGGCACCGGTTGCTGTTCGTCCCCCTCGACGGCGCGATCGCGGGCCCGGACTACCTCAAGGTCACCTATGCCAAAGCGCTGGTGAAGACGGCCCCCTCGATCGGCACCGACGATGTCCTGCCCGCCGAGGGCGAGGAAGCGATCTTCAAGCACTACGGGCTGCCCTACGCGCCCGGCGCGGCCGGTGAGCGGCAACTCGCCCGCCGGTGAGCGCCTGTGGCGGCTCGGGGCATGCACAGGCCGTCGCTCTTGCCGCCGCGTTGTGAGGTAGGCACTACGCGTCAAGCCACCACGTCCTACGCCGCGCAGCGTGTGACGGCCGCGGCTTCGGCTCTTCTGGCTGAGGTCATCGAACTGCCCAACTCTCCGGTGCCTTCGTCCGGGTCGACCCTCGGGCGCTCCGCTCGGGTATCCCGCCGTGTGGCTCCCGGACAAGGGTCCGGCATCGTCTTCGCACGTCCGGATCCGGCCGGCGGGCACGGCTATTCGGGTTGCCGGCTCCCGGCATGGTGAGCCAGAGCGTCGGGATGGTCTGTCGTGCGCTCTCCCAGCCGAAGGATCAGTACGCGTGCCGCTGTCGGGGCGGGTGGCTGCCGGCGGATCTGTCCGATCTCCTGCCATCGCCAGCCCTCGAAGGCGGCGAGCGTGGAGTGGTGCGCAGCCGGGAGCCGGGGAGCCTGCTCGGCAGCGTAGCCCCGGACGGGCGCCGCGTCGCCGTTCGCCAGTGGCACGGGATCACGGTGGCGCGGGCAGGTAGACCGTGAGGGCGTGGCGCCTCTTGTCGAGGACGAGGGTGTCGGCGGCGGGGCTCACCTCACCGTCCCGGGTGTAGTCGGTGGCCTTTCCCACGCCGTCGATCCGCAGGTGGTCAGCGGTGGTTTCCTGGTAGACGCGGGAGCGAGCGAGGGTTCCGGTGAGGAAAGCCGCGACGAGCCGGGTGCGGGCGAAGGGATGCCTTCCGTCGACGAGGCGGAGGTCGAGGAGCCCGTCGTCAAGGGTCGGGCGGGAGGAGGGGGCGAAGCCGGGCGGGGCGTAGCGGCTGTTGCCCGCGAAGAGCAGCCACAGCCGCCGGGGCTGTCCGTCGACGGTGACGTCGATGGGGGCGCCGTCGGCGAGGACGCGGAGCAGGCCCATGGCGAGGGCCGGCCATTTGCCGAGGTACGTCTCGCGCTCCTCGCGGGCCCGGACGAGTTCGGGGTAGACGCCGATGCTGAAGGTGTTGAGGAAGTAGGTGCGGTTGCCGTCGCCGGTGATCCGGCCGAGGTCGACGGTTCCGCCGCGGCCTGCTTCCACCGCCTCGGCGGTGTCCTTCAGGGTCGGCAGCCCGAGGTCGGCGGCGAAGTGGTTGAGGGTGCCGCCGGGGAACACCGCGAGCGGCAGGCGGCTTTCGGCGGCCAGCGCGGCCGCCGCGTTGACGGTGCCGTCGCCCCCGACGACCCCGAGCGCACCGCCGCGCGCGGATACGTAGGCGGCGGCCCGCCGGAGCACGGTGTGCAGGTCCTCGCCCGCCGCGCAGAGCCGCACGTCCGCTTTCGGCAGGAGAGCGCGCAGTTCGGCTTCGGCCGGGATCTCGCTGCCGGCGTCGCTGTTGACGACCACGACCAGTCCCTCGCCGGACGGAAGGGCGGGGACCGGGATCGTCGGGCGGGCGCTGTCGGCGGGCTCGTCGCGGTGCGGCGGCCACCAGTGGCAGGTGGCCACCGCGACGCCCATGCCGAAGGCGACGTCCGTCAGAACGCGGCCCGGAGCGTGAACTCCCGCACGGAGGCGGTGAACGGCGACGCTCGCGGCGATGGGAATGAGGGCGGCCCCCAGGCGGGGTGTCTCCAAGGCGGCGGCCGTCGCGAAGGCGGCGGCACCGGCTGTGCGGTGGGAGGACGCCGCCTCGCTCGGCGGATGCCGGAGCGGCCGGCGCTTGTCGAGCACCTTGGTGGCGGTCTGGATGGCGGCCGAGGCAAGGGCCAGTGAGCCGGTGGCGCGCAAGGCGGCACGGCGGGTGCTTCGGCCGCCGGTCAAGCCCTTCACGGCCGAGGAGGCGAGCTTCGTGCGTTCGCCGAGACGCGGTTCGGGGGTGCGCATGCCGGCCGAGTACCCCTGCCGGTGGTGAACAGGCTGCTTCGAGGACGGCGCATCACGCCCCCTCGCGGGGGCACTCGGGGGCAGGGTGCGCATCGCGCGCCCATGGCCGTGGGGAGGACCCGGTGACGTCGTCTCAAGCGCAGCACAGGGGCGGGGGCGCAGGTTCTGCCGCTCATGCCGCCAAGGAGGAGACGTTGAGCGCCGCCGGCCGGGCGGCCATGCGCAAGTTCCTGCGCCAGCTGTACGTGGGCGCGCTGAGTCACCGTACGCGGCAGATCGTGACCGGTCTGGGGGTAGGCGGCGGCGTGGCGCGCGGCACGGTGTTCGCGGCGGCCGGAATCTTCATCCTGATCGCAGCCGTCCAGTTCGACGCGGACGAGGCGAAGGGGGTGGACGCCACGCTCCGCAGCTTCACGCAGACCCCGGCGGGCCCCTGGCTCTTGGTCGCCGTCGCGATCGGGCTGATTCTCTTCGGTGTCTTCTCCTTCGCCTCGGCCCGCTGGCGTCGCTTGTGAGCGCGATGCGGGGTTCCGCCCCACGAGGCGGACTGTCCGAGGGCATTGCGGGGCAGGTCGGCTCGTGGGGGTCTCCTCCGGGATCCTTCACGACCGCCCGGAATGAGCGGGTGCCGGAGGTGACGACCGGGCCCGTCGGAAGAGGTGGCGGCGCGCACCATCAGGGCGAACTCTTCGGCCATGGCGTGCCGGGCGGCGTCGTACGCAGTCCAGCCGCATTGCCGACGGTGAAGTGCGGGCCGACTCTGACTGGATCGTGCCGGCCCCGGCCGTTCACTGTTGCGGGTGCCGGCGGAGGCGTCGGCCGAGGAAGTAGTGGGCGGGGACGAGCGTGAGCCAGAACCACATGGCTGCCTGGGTGTCGACGAATGCCAGGGGGATGGAGAGGCCGAAGATCAGGACGCTGGAGCCGAGCTGGGCGGTGAAGCGGCGGCGCGCCGCGGCGGCGGATGACATGGCCGAGGGGTGCATTTGGCGTTGCGTGAGCAGCAGCAGGGTTGTGTGCACCGCGTGGATCGCGGCCATGGCGCCCGCGTAGAGGGCGACGGCTTCAGGCTGAGAGGCGTACTCGGCCAGGAGTGCGGTGGGGAAGGGCAGCACGGCGACCAGGCCGAGGCCGAGGAGGATCAGGCGGGTGACCACGGCCGTCTCTGCGGGCCGTGCGGTGAGGATGCGGCGGTGGTCACGCCAGAATCCGGCGATGAGGGCGAAGCTGAGGGCGAAGGCGCCGAGGTTGGGAAGCACATCGCCCAGGGCCTTGTGGAATGCGGCGTCTTCCAGATGCGCGGGGATCGCCACGTTGATGACGAGCAGTGTCATCGCGATGGCGTAGATGCCGTCGGACAGGACGATCAGGCGTGCCGCGCCGGGGTCGTTCTCGTGTGGGCGCCTCTCTGCCACTGACTCCGTCATGTCGACGACAGTAGGGCGTTGTACCCCGGCCGTAACGCTTCGGCCAAGCCTTGTCCGCGCTGGAGGACGCCCCGCGTCTGTGCGGCTGGCTCGGCCCACGCTCTTGCCCCGCCGTCTTCGCCGTCCCGGCCGTCTGCCGGTCAGCGCGTCGGTTACCCGGGCGTACGGTGGTCAGCGCGCCCGTCACCCTGACGTGCGCCGGTCCAGTTGCTCCAGCACCATCGGCCAGGCGTCCGCGGCCCCGTCGCGCGCCTTGTCGTGCGGGAAGCCCGCCTGGGCGAGCCGCAGGTGCGTACCTCTTCCGTGCGGCGCGAGCTCCACCGTCACCACGGTCTCCGCGCCCTCGGTGCCGCCGGCCCCGGTGACCCATGTCAGTTCGACGAGTTCGGGCCGCTTGAGCCGCAGGAACCGACCGTAGTGGGGGTGGCGGCGCACCCGGTCCTGGGATTCCGGCTTGTGCTCCGTCTCGAAGAAGAACGGCGCGTTCACCTCGGCCGCCGACATCAGCACCGACCCGGGAGCGGCGAACCAGCTGTCGAAGCGGTCGGTCCAGGCGCGGTAGAGCGTCTCGGGCGACGCGCCCATGGTGCGCTCGGCGGTCAGCCGGTAGGGGCGGTCCGACAGATCCGGGGTACGGATCGGATCATTGCTCATGAAAGCTACGTAACCATGATGAATAGTTCGGCGCGTGCCGGGGCGGAGCGCGCGACCCGCGTACTGGGCGGGCGGTCGCGCCCGGAATCCCGTCGATACGCCCCCACGCACCGCCCGAACCCCTGCTGACGTGCGGAAGCGGTATCCGCGCGGTACCGGGGCGACGTGGATGCGGAGGCACTTCGGCCGAATCTGGCCCGTGGCGTGTGTTCGCGCCGCTACGGTAAGTGCGCGGGGCCAAGTGCGCGGGGCGGGTTCGGCGAGAGCCGGGAGGTGCGGATTCATGGAGAGCTCGCGAGTGGGCGGGGGCGGCAGCGGGTGCGGGGCGCCCGCGGGGCAGCTGTCGGAGTTGCTGGACCGTGCGCAGAACGGGTTCGAGATCGACGAGCCGGTGCTCGCGCGGCTCGGCACGGCGCTGATGCACCAGGCCGAGCTCCGCTCGTACCGGCAGCGCAACGAGCCGCCCCGGCCGCTGCGGTGCAACACGTACCGGCATGTCTTCCTGCTCGCCGACGGCAGCAGCCTGCTGCTGTACGAGCTGGAGCACGACACCGGCCCCGACGAGCGCTACCTCTACGAGGTGTACGCCGAGGAGGCGGCGCTGGACCGCGCGGAGCGGCGCGTGCACGAGCGGATCGGCGGCAGCGGCCCGGCCTCCGAGGCCGAGGAGCTGCCCGGCTGGCTGGCCGAGGAGCTGCTGCTCGCCATGGTGCCGACGCAGCCGCGCCGGGAGTACGCGGCCGAGGACTCGCCGGACCACGCGCGCCGGCTGCTGCGCCGCGCGGAGAACGCGGACGGGCCCGGCGAGGTCGTCCGCGAGCTGCTCCAGGCCGCTCGGGGGCACCACATCTCGCTGATCACCAAGCCGCGGCGGCGCGGCTGCGGGCGGGACGCGACCTGGTGCCGGTTCTACGAGCACGCCTTTCTGCTGGAGGGCGGCGGCGAGGTCAGCCTCTGGGAGCTGGAGCACAACCTGACCGAGGGCGGCCGGCTGGTCTGCGAGGTCTACCTGGACGAGGCGGAGGCGGAGGTGGCCGCCGACCGGCACGCCCGCGCCCAGGGCGTCGAACTCTGATCCGATTTCCCCTGGGCCCGGCGTGTGGTGCGAGCCGGGCCCAGATCGTGCTACGGTTGTTCGAGTTGCAGTTGTGGTACCCATGAACTCGTGTGCGCCTGACGGTTATGTAGCCGAAGGCGCATTTTTGTTTTTCGCCGGTCTATTCCGGTGTGGGGCCCACCCCATTGAAGGAGATAGACATGGCATCCGGCACCGTGAAGTGGTTCAACTCGGAAAAGGGCTTCGGCTTCATCGAGCAGGACGGCGGCGGCCCCGACGTCTTCGCCCACTACTCGAACATCGCCTCCTCCGGCTTCCGTGAGCTGCTTGAGGGCCAGAAGGTGACCTTCGACGTCACGCAGGGCCAGAAGGGCCTGCAGGCGGAGAACATCGTCGGCGCCTGATCATTTGATCAGACGTATGCACCACGCAATGGGGCCCGCACCGCTGGGTGCGGGCCCCATTGCTGCTCCGCTCCACCGCTGTTCCACCGTTCCAGCGACTCACCACCGCGCCACCGCTCCACAGCCTCACCACCGCTCCACCGCCCAGTTCTCCCCGCACGCCCCGGCTTTTCCGCGCCCGTCCGTCCCGGTACGGGCTTGCGATGCGAAGTCGTTCCTGAGGCGTGCCACCCCATTGAGGGAAGGTCCTCTCGAATGACTCGTTCCGAACGCCCCGCCCGCACGCCCCGCTCCCGCCCGCAGACACCGGCGCGACAGTCCGGCGGCGGCCGGCAGCCCGGCCGCCAGCAGCCGAACCGGCGGCCGGCCGCCTCCGAGGGCGGCGAGTTCGCGATGCCCGTCAGCACCACCCCGGCGCTTCCGCCCGTGGAGGTCTTCGCCGACATGGGCATGCCGAACGGCCTGCTCGCCACGTTGGACCGGGAGGGCGTCACCGAGCCGTTCCCGATCCAGGCCGCCACGCTGCCCAACGCGCTGCACGGCCGGGACGTCCTGGGCCGCGGCCGTACGGGCTCCGGCAAGACCCTCGCCTTCGGCCTGGCGCTGCTGGCCCGTACCGCCGGCCGCCGGGCCGAGTCCAAGCGCCCGCTGGTGCTCGTACTCGTCCCCACCCGCGAGCTCGCGCAGCAGGTCACGGACGCGCTCACGCCGTACGCCACCGCCGTCAACCTGCGGCTGACCACGGTGGTCGGCGGCATGTCGATCGGCCGGCAGGCGAACAGCCTCGCGCGCGGCGCCGAGGTCCTGATCGCCACGCCCGGCCGCCTCGCGGACCTCATCCAGCGCGGTGACTGCGCGCTCGGCGACGTATCCATCACGGTCCTCGACGAGGCCGACCAGATGGCCGACATGGGCTTCCTGCCGCAGGTCACCCGGCTCCTCGACCAGGTGCAGCCGGAGGGCCAGCGGATGCTGTTCTCCGCGACGCTGGACCGCAACGTCGACCGGCTCGTACGCCGCTTCCTGAACGACCCGGTGACACACTCCGTCGACGCGTCCGTCGGCGCGGTCTCCACCATGGAGCACCACCTGCTGCACGTCTCGGACGACGACAAGCGCGACGCCGTGACCCGGATCGCCGCCCGCGAGGGCCGCGTGATCATGTTCGTGGACACCAAGCGCGGCGCCGACCGGCTGGTCAAGCGGCTGCTGGCGAGCGGCGTACGGGCCGCCGCGCTGCACGGCGGCAAGAGCCAGCCGCAGCGCAACCGCACGCTGGACCAGTTCCGTACCGAGCAGGTCACGGCGCTCATCGCGACCAACGTCGCGGCCCGCGGCATCCACATCGACGGCCTCGACCTCGTCGTGAACGTGGACCCGCCCGTCGACCACAAGGACTACCTGCACCGCGGCGGCCGCACGGCGCGCGCCGGCGAGTCCGGCACCGTCGTCACGCTCGTACTGCCGGAGCAGCGGCGTGAGATGACCCGGATGATGGTCACGGCGAAGATCACCCCGCAGGTCGTGAAGGTGGGCCCGGAGGACGCCGAGCTGGCGCGCATCACGGGCGCCCGCGTCCCCAGCGGCGTCCCGGTCGTCATCACTCCGCCGGCCCCGGCGCAGCCCCAGGGCAAGCCGAAGTCGCGGACGTCCCGGCCGGGTACGGGCTCCGGCTCGGGTTCCGGCACCGGCACCGGCGGTCGCAGCCGGGGCAGCCGGGGCGGTCGCGGCCGTACGTACCAGAGCTCGGGCTCGGGCGCGGCCGGCGGCAGTGGACGGAGCGGCGGCGGGCGCGGCGGCAGCGGCGGCGGCAACGGCGGCTCCGGGCGCGGCCGGGGACGGACTCCGGCGGCCTGACGCTTGGCGCTTGAGGCATGGTGCCTGACGCGTGTCACCTGGCATCTGCACCTGCACGCTTGGCGCCTGGCGCTGTTGTGACGCCCTGGGCCCTGGGCACCCCGGATCGGGGTGTCCAGGGCCCGGTCCGTTTCGGGGCGGGGCGCCCGGCGCGCGGCTCGCCGCTTGGGCCGGGGCGCGCGGCCTCCGGCGCGCGCGGCTCTCCTGACTCGTACGCCCGTTCCGATGGCTCGCGCGCTCCCCGTCTCACCACCCTCACCAGCGCCTACGCCCGTGCCGCGCCCCGATCCGCCGTCGACGGCCCCGTTTGACGGGGCGGGTGGCGGTCACCCGATTGGACGAACAGCGGTCGCCGGGACCGGCGTCGACCGGAAGCCTGGGAGGGGCGCCGCGCGGGACGGACCGGTCAGGAGAGAACGGTGGGGAAGCGAGGCCCCGGAGGCCGGGCACGCAGGGGCACGCCCGCACGAGCGCCCGCGCACGGCCTCTCGCGCCGCGGCGCGATCGCGAACCGCCTGGCGCGCTGGGCGCCCGCCGTGCTCATCGTCGGCGGCGTCCTCTTCGACCTCCTGACCCCGCCGAAGTACACCGGGGCCCCCTTCCTCTCGGCCGCTCCGCTGGTCGCGGCCCCGCTCTTCGGGCGGCGCGGCACGGTCGTCACCGCCGTCGCGGCCGTCGCCGCCGCGGCCGGGACCAACGCGTACCACCGTGCGGTGAACTCGTTCGAGTCCGCGACCAAGGTCGCCACGGTCCTGACCGTCGCCGTGCTCGCGCTCGGCATCAACCGCATCGTGCGCCGCAGCGACCAGCAGTTGCGGTCCGCGCGCGGCATCGCGGAGGCGGCCCAGCGGGCCGTGCTGCCGACGCCCCCGGCCCGTATCGGCGAGGGGCTGCGCGTCGCGGCGCGCTATGTGGCGGCGCAGGCGGACGCCCGTATCGGCGGCGATCTGTACGCGGTGCAGGACACCCCGCACGGCGTACGCGTCATCGTCGGCGACGTCCGGGGCAAGGGCCTGGAGGCGGTCGAGGCGGTCGCCGTCGTGATCGGCGCGTTCCGGGAGGCGGCGGAGCAGGAGGCGACCCTCGAAGGGCTCGCGGCCCGCCTGGAGCGGGCGTTGCAGCGGGAGGGGGTGCGCCGGGAGGGGCTGGACCAGTTCGAGGGGTTCACCACGGCCGTACTGGCGGAGGTGGAGGTGGCGGCGTCGGGCGGCGCGGTGCTGCGCATCGTGAACCGCGGCCATCCGCCGCCGCTGCTGCTGTACGCGGACGGCAAGGCCGTGGAGACGTCACCGGAGGTGCCGGCGCTGCCGCTGGGCATGGGCGACCTGGGCGTATGGCCGGACCGGGTGGAGGCGTGGGACTTCCCGGCGGGGACGACGCTGCTGCTGTTCACGGACGGGGTCACGGAGGCCAGGGACGAGCGGGGCGACTTCTACGACCCGCAAGCGCGGCTGAGCGGGCGGCTGTTCGACGGCCCGGACCTGCTGCTGGAGGCGCTCTCCGCGGACGTCGCGCGGCATACGGGCGGGGGGACGTCGGACGACATGGCGTTGCTGGCGATCCGGCGTTGCGGGCGGCGGCCGGCAGGCGAGCACGGTGCGTAGTGGATCTTGATCCCTGCGCATAACGACTGCTGCACGATCGCCGCTGAGGGGTTTCGGCCCGCGCGCCGACTCGACCGCTTTCGCCGACGCGTGTCCATAAAGTCCTCACCAAAGCCTGTGCGGATTACGGGCAACAGCTTGGTATCCGGGTCTCGCTTCTATTAACGTTCGATAACGCAGCGCGGTCGTCACAACCGTCGCAAGAGGCGGCACCGTGCGCCTTCGCCGAATCCCGCAGGCACCAGCAACACCGGCAACACCGTGCGCACCAGCACCATCGGCAACACCGGCGACACGAGGCACCAGGGAACCGGGGAACCACCAACCTTGGGGTGAGTCGGGCGCCTTCGCGAGAAGGGGCCCGTAGGAGACCTTCCTGCTCCGAACCCGTCAGCTAACCCGGTAGGCGAGAAGGAAGGAAAGGAGTGCGCCCCCGTGGCGTCCAACAAGCCTGCCCTCGACGAGCCGACGTATGACCCGTCGTACGCCCCTCCGTATGAGTCCTCGTATGAGCCGTCGTATGAACCTGCCCTCGGCACCTCACTCGGGGCTTCGCCGGGCGCTCCCGGCGGTGCGGAACCCACCTCCGGCCCCGAGACCGGTCTGAGCCCCGGCACTGACCTCGCCACGGATTTCGCCGCGGGTGCCGCCGCGGATTTCGACGCGGACGTAGCCGCGGATTTCGAAGCAGACCCCAACGAGGGCTGGTCGGGCGAGCGGGGGGCGGAGCTGTGGGAGGAGTGGAACCCCACCGAGGACTCCGTGGGCCCGGTCCGCGGCAAGCACCGGGTCGGCAAGCAGCGCGGCGGCACGATGGCCCGTAGCGGAGCGGTGCTCGGCGTCGGCGTCATCGCGGCGGTCGGAGCGGGCGGCATGGCCAGCGCCGAGGACCGTCCGGCGCCCCCGATATCCATGCCCGACCTGGCGCACCTGGCCGACCAGATCAGCGAGTTGCCGGGGAAGCTGCCGGCGGCGAAGGACCTGCCGGGTATCGGCTCACTCGTGGCGGACGACTCCGCCCCGGCCGCCGCGGAGGCCCCCGGCGCGGACCAGCCGCTGTCCGGGCTCGGCCTCTCCGCCGAGGACGCGGCGAACGGCACCGCCAACGCGGGCGAGGCGCTCCGCGCCCGCATCCTCCAGCAGGCCGAGCACCAGCAGTCCCTCGCCGACACCGAGGCGCGCGAGGCCGCCGCCCGGGACGCGGCGGCCAAGGCCGCCGACGAGGCGGCGAAGCGGAAGGCGGAGGCGGCGGCCGAGGAGAAGGCCAAGGAGAAGGCCGAGAAGGCGGCGGCCGAGCGGAAAGCGGCGGAGACGGCGGAGGCCGCCCACAAGAAGGCGGAGGGGGAGCGGCAGGCGAAGCTCGCCACCGCGTACGCGCTGCCCGTCGGCTCGTACACGCTCACCGCCGGATTCGGCCAGTCGGGCGACATGTGGTCGGCCAACCACACCGGGCAGGACTTCGCGGCGCCGACGGGTACGCCGATCAAGGCGGTGCACGGCGGCACGATCACCCAGGCCGGCTGGGCGGGCTCGTACGGCTACCGCACGGTGCTCACCCTGGACGACGGCACTGAGCTGTGGTTCTGCCACCAGTCGTCGATCGCCGTGAACTCCGGCACGGTGCGGACGGGCGATGTCATCGGCCGGGTCGGCGCGACCGGCAATGCCACCGGCCCGCATCTGCACCTGGAGGTGCGGCCGGGCGGGGGCGCGCCCGTGGACCCGATGACATGGCTGCGGGGGCACGGGATGAAGCCGTAACGCCACAAGGGTGTTGGGACGCTTGAGGCCACTGTGGCCACAGTGGCCAAAACGGGACGGATGAATCCATCCATGCCGTTAACGCGCCTGTGCAAGGCGTTAAATGGGCGCATGGCTGAGAAGCGCAAGAAGATCGGGAATCTGTCCGTCCACCCGCTCTGCCTCGGCGGCAACGTCTTCGGCTGGACAGCCGACGAGGCGGAGTCCTTCGCCGTACTGGACGCCTATACGGAGGCGGGCGGCAACTTCATCGACACCGCCGATGTCTACTCCGCGTGGGTCCCCGGAAACTCGGGCGGCGAGTCCGAGACCGTCCTGGGCAACTGGTTCGCCGCGCGCGGCAACCGCGAGGACGTCGTCCTCGCCACCAAGGTCGGCGCGGGCGTCCCGGAGCCCCGGGGCCTGGCGGCCAACGCCATCAAGGCAGGCGTCGAGGAGTCCCTGCGCCGCCTGCGCACCGACTACATCGACCTTTACTACACGCATTACGACGACCCGTCCGTGCCGGTGCCGGAGTTCATCACGGCCCTCGACGAACTGGTGCGGGAGGGCAAGGTCCGCGAGATCGCCGCCTCCAACATCACGGCGGACCGGCTGGCGGAGGCGCTGACCTTCTCCGACGCGGAAGGGCTGGCCAAGTACGTGGCGATCCAGCCCAAGTACAACCTCGTCTCGCGCGATACGTACGAGGGCGACCTGGCCGCGACGGCCGAGAGCCACGGCCTGGCGGCGGTCCCGTACTACAGCCTGGCGTCGGGTTTCCTGACCGGCAAGTACCGCCCGGGCGCGGCCGTGGACAGCGCGCGGTCGGGGACCGCGGCCGAGTACGTACGGACCGAGCGCGGCCTGCGCGTCCTGGAGGCGCTGGACAAGGTCGCGGAGGCCCACGGCGCCGAGCAGGCCACGGTGTCCCTGGCCTGGCTCGCCGCCCGGCCGACGGTGGCGTGCCCGCTCGCGAGCGCGCGCAACACGGGGCAGCTGCCGGCGCTGCTGGCGGTGGCGGACCTCCAGCTGACGGCCGATGAGGTGGACCTGCTGACGGAGGCGTCGAAGTAGTCAGAGGGAGGGGCGGCGATACGGGCCGGGGCAGGGCCGGACCCGTAAAGCCGTCTTTCGGACGGGGCCGGGGGCGCGTACGGCTGTGCCGCTGCTCGGCCCCGACGCTCGACGGCCCGGAGGGGCTTGCTCAGCTCCGCCGCTCGACGGCCGAGGAAGGGCTGCTCAGCGGCCCAGGGCTCTGCTCAGCTCCGCCGCTCGACGGCCCAGGAGGCGAGGGCGACCCCGCCGGCCACGGCGAAGACGGAGGGCCAGGCGCCGACCTTCTTGGCGAGCGGGTGCGATCCGGCGAAGGCGGCCACGTACAGCCCGGTCAACGCGGCGGCTGCGCCGGTCCCGGACCGCTGCTGCCACTGCCGCGCCGCGACGGCACCGGCCGCGGCCAGCGCGGCCCCGCCCAGCGGCCGCTTCTTGGTCCAACGGGCCACCCCGTAACCCCCGACCAGCCCACCGGCCGCCACTACAGATGTCGGAACCCCAGCCATTCCCGCAACCTCCACGATCCATGACAAGACAACTCGAACGTGTCCTCGACCCTACGCCTGGAGGGGGCGGCGGCAGCGGGCGGCTGACGCGGAGGGGGGCGGCAGCGAGCGGCTGACGCGTCGCGGAAGAAGCCACCCGATGATGAGGTGCGGACTTCCGCAGGGAGGGGCGCGCGGAGAGAAGTCGGAGACCCGGGGGAAGAGGGACCGTTCCTGCTGGGCAGCAACTGCCCATGCCTACGCCGATCTCGTACGACCGGGCGGTACTGACCCGACTGGTGCGCCGCCAACGCGGCCTCGCGACACACGCTCAGCTGCGCGCCCTGGGCGTCTCCCAGGGCGCGATCTGGAACAGGGCACGCGAGAACGGCCCGTGGCAACGTGTGCTGCCGCGCGTATACCTGCTCCAGTCCGGCGTGCCGGATACGGTCCAACGCCTGCTGGCGGCGGTGCTGTACGCGGCGGGTCAGCGCGCGGCGGCGACACCGCTCTCGGGCAGTTCGGCGCTGCTTACGGGCCGTGCGGCGCTCCATATGGCGCCGGGTTCCACGACGCGGCACGAGGCGGCTCGGCTGACATCGGTGGAGGTGCTCATTCCGGACGGCCGCCGGGTCGTGGACGCCGGGTACGTCCGAGTCATCAGAACGCGCCGCTGGCCGCCCCGGCACCATCTCGTCGGGAGCCTGCCCATCACCAGCGCGGCCCGCGCCGCGGCCGACACGGCGGCACGCTGGCCCGGCCGCCCGCACGGCCTGCGGGCGATCCTCACCGCGGCGGTCCGGCACGACTTCTGCACGGCGGACGACCTGATCGACGAACTCTCCGCGGCCGGCCTCGACCGCAGCCCCACGGTCGCGTCGGCGGCGGAGGAACTCACGGCGGGCGTGGCCTCGTCGGCGGAGGAACAGGCAAGGACCGTGATCGCGGAGTCGCCCCTTCCGCCCCCGCTGTGGACCCCGGACCTCTACACCGCCACCGGCGAGTTCATCGCCGCCCCAGACGCCTACTGGCCCGGCGCGGGAGTGGCGCTGGAAGTCGACTCCACGGCCCACCACTTCCTCCGCGACGCCCGGCAACACACCCAGACCCGCCGCCGACGCCTGCAATCCCACGCCATCCCCGTCCTCACCACCACCCCCACCACCCTGCGCGACACCCCGGCGGCCCTCGTCAGGGCACTGACCGAGGCCCTGGCGAGGGGGGACCGGGCGGGGTGGGCACGGGGGGTGCGGGTCGGGACGGTGTGATCGCGAAGAGCCCGCAGGGGCATTCCTCCGTCAACCCGGCCCCGTCAACTCATCGCGCCCCGTCGTACGGAGTCAACGAACGTTCCCCAAGCCTGCCGCGAGAACCCGAGCATGGGTCCCCCCAGGTCCTTGGAATCCCGTACGAGCATCCCGTCGCGGGGGATGGCTATCTCAACGCAGTTGCCGCCGGAGCCGTTGCTGTGGCTGCTCTTGCGCCAGCGGAGAGGTGCTGAATCGGTCATCAGGCAAGTCCTTGCATCGCGTTTTTGATCAGGTCGCTCGAACGCCGCGGGCTCAAGGACAACGCGCGCAGGTTGTCGAAAGCCTTCGTGTACCGAGCGATGTCTCGCGGGTCCTCCAGGTAGACCGCGTCCGAGAGCCCGTCGCGGTACACGACATCGGGGTCCTCCTGCTCGGGAAACCCCAGCAGCGTGAACGCTCCGGTCGCCGGGTAGGCCCCAGCGTCGAACGGCAGCACCTGGACCGTGATGTTCTTCAACTGGGCCATGTCCAGTATGTATTGGAACTGTTCGCGCATCACCTCGGCGTTCCCGATGACATGGCGCAACACGCTCTCGTGCACGATCGCCCACAGGTCCAGCGGTACGGGGGCGGTGAGCAGGGCCTGGCGTTCCATGCGCACGGCGATCATTCGTTCCGTGTCATCCGGATGGGACCGCGTCGTCGCACGGTGCAACTCCCGCGCGTACTCCGCCGTCTGAAGCAGCCCGGGAACAAACTCGCATTCGTACGTCCGTAGCCCTGAAGCCGCCTGTTCCAGCCCGACATAGACGGAGAACCAGGCCGGCACGGCGTCGCCGTACGCATGCCACCACCCTCGGGTCTTCGACTCCTTGGCGAGCGCTTTCAGCAGTTCACGCAGCTCATCGGAGGTCTTGTAGTAGCGGCAGAGCGCATCGATGTCGGACGGCTGTACTCGCCCTTGGCCCGTCTCCAGGCGATTGACCTTGGAGCCACTCCAGTCGAGCGCCTGCCCGACCTGGGCGCAGGTGAGTCTGTTCTCCTCACGGAGCTTCTTGAGCTCGATCGCCAGCCGACGGCGACGAGCGGTTGGTGAACCTGCCACTTCAACCCCTCTTTTGGTACGTGGAGTTCAGTCTCATCGGGCAGAGGATCTGCCGCCAGTCACTCGATGGGGCGAATCCTTCTGTGCACATTGCATGGCGGGATAGGCGCTGCCATGCTCGCACACAAGACGACGGAGAGTGCTCGCGTCTGCGGCGAACAAAGGGGTTGGCGCGTATGGACATCGACTACAGCAGGCTGAGAAGGGCATGGGAGATTCCCTTCCTGGCCGAACCCGAGGAAGTGGCCGCACTGCGGCGAATCATCCGAACGCACCTGATGACGTGGGGCCTGCCGGCGCTCATCGACGCGGCTCAACTCTGCGCCAGCGAGCTCGTCACCAACGTCATCACACACGTGGGACCGGGAACACCCGCCACCCTGGGCTTGTCGATGGACGGCCCAAACCTCCGCATCGAGGTCCGCGACCCGGACAGCCGAGCCCTCCCCACCCTCTTGGCCGCGACCCCCACCTCAGAGAATGGCCGCGGCCTCGGCCTCATCAGCGCCGTGTCCGAACGCTGGGGCGTTCTCCCTTCGGGGAGTGGCAAGACAACCTGGTGCGAACTGGCCGCCCACCACACCGTCCAAGGCGCCCAGCCACCCCAACCGCGCCCCCGAGCCACCCAGGCCGAGGCCATCCTGTCCCTCTACCGAAACCCACCACCCGCCGCGAGGGAGGCCACCCCGCTCAGCCTCGCCGTAGCCGAAGAGACCGCGATCGCACTGATCGCTGACCTCCTCCACTGGCTCCACACCCACGGCCGAGACCCTGAAACCGTCCTCGACTATGCGCAGATGCACTTCGAGGCCGAGCTGGAGGACGCAGGATGATGGGGTTCTCGGACGCTGACCTTGCGGAAATTGTCGAGGAGCTGGGCGGTGCTGACCGAGAGTGGGCGGACTCGTTGGACCTCGCCTTCCTAGTGCAGGTTGCCCAGCAGTTCGCCTACTTGCCGGGCGTTGAGATTCACCAGTTGATCCCTGATAGCCGTCGTGACGATCAATTCTTGCTGGCCGTTCTTGTCGTGCCGGGGATCACTCTTACCTCGCCTCCTGTCCAATGGCGTGAGATCGAGCCTCCAGTTCCACGCACAGGAACCCTTGCAGTCCGACAGCTACTGACTCGCCTCGCTGAGATCTCAGCAGAAGTAACATCGGCTTTCGCCACAGTCGGTCCATTCGTCACCTCGCCGGAGTTCACACGAATTCGCGAACTCGCTTCCACGGCCAAAGCAATTGAGCGGCGCTGGGAGAAACAGTGGGCCAGCTTCCGAGAGGAGAGCGGAGAGGTAAAGGAGGAATGCCTCCGATCCTATGACGAGTCTAGGTTCGACTTTGCTTTGGAAGCGTGGGAAGTGTCTTCAGCCTTGAGTGAGATTAGCATCTAGTGATCACCCTGATGCGATGGCCGAGTATGTCCAGACATCAGCGGGAAGTTCACTCTGGAGTTTCCAGATGACTCCCATGGGGTTGCTGCCTTTGTGAGATTCGTACTCAGCGGGGCCAAGAAGCATCCATGGCTGTGGTCCGCCGATGTCGTTCTTCTTGTAGCGGCGGACAAACAAGAGTACATGGGAGCCTTGTTGTGTGTGCCGCTGGTAGCGGAGCCCGGTAGGGGAGGTGCTGGAGGTCTGGTTTTGGGACTCCCAATGGAACAGTTCTGGGCTCATTGCGTAGTCTTTGTAGCGAGTTTCTGGTGAGAAATCTTTGTCATCTTTTTCAAGTGTGATGAGGAGTGCATCAGTCTTGATTTTCTCACACCACTTCACGCCCTCGCGAAAGTGCCCTGGTAGGAACCCGTTGATGTCAGCCTGGCCGAGGGCGGGCAGAATCTCTTCTCGGCTGTAAGCGGCGTGGATAGTGAGCGGGATTTGGGCTTGTTCGATTGGTAGAGCAATGGGGTAATGCTCTGTGCGTTCGAGGTTGTAGGCCAGGATCTGACTGAGTTCGTTCCGCAACTCTGGTTGATTGTGTAGCTCTTTGAAGCCTGCCGCGTAGGAGGAATATCCTCCGCCGAGCGGCCAGAGGGAGAAGAAGAGCATGCGAGCGTACGCTTGCCCGCGGGCATCAAGGGAATGATATCCCGGAGCGTCTTCCTGTAGCAGCAGTGTGTAGGCGGCGACGCGCTCAGGGTCGTCGACGTGCAAAAAGGCAGACATGCGCTTAAGCAATGCCTCTTCGCCATCTGGCGCCTGGGAGGTGAGGACGTTTGCTCTCCGCAGCAAACGGGTCCAGGAGTTATTGGAGCGGTAGAGTTCTTTGAGTTCTCGTTGGCTTTCCCTTAGGAAAACAGAAAGCTGAGGCTCGGCGTAGGAAGCGACCTCGCGTGCGAGCTGGGTTACATTGATGTTGATTTGCGTCTTGATGTTCTCAAGGATGCGTTCTTTGGACTTTCGATCGAGGATGATCTGACATCCAGAGGGCAGCAATGGGAAGTCATGCTCTACATTGTCGACGAGTCGTTTTCGACTTAGGTTCGTAAGTGCCCGGAACTGTTCCTCGAAGCGAAATTCCTTGCGGTGCTGGCCGATGAAATCGAGGACTGTAAGTACGGCCTTGTTTGGGGTGCGTCGAAGCCCGCGTCCGAGTTGTTGCAAAAAGACGGTTGCGCTGGAAGTGGGGCGCAAGAGTAGCAGAGTGTCTACATCCGGGATATCCAACCCTTCATTGAACAAGTCGACGGAGAAGAGGATCTGAATTTTCCCGTCGCGCAACTCCCCCAGAGCCTTGGAGCGTTCGGTAGTAGGGGAATTGCCGTCGAGGGCTTTGGCGCCTAGACCGGCCTGGCGGAAAAAGTCAGCCATGAAGTGAGCATGTGCCACGGATACGCAGAACCCCAAGGCGCGCATCGTGCCAGGGTCGGACACTTTATCTTGTACCGCTTTGACGATGAGCCGAGCCCGGGCGTGGTTGCCGGTGAACAGCCTGTCAAGCTCGCTGGTGTCATACGCTCCACGTTTCCAAGTGAGTGCTTCTAGGTCTGTACTGTCGGCAACGCCGAAGTAATGAAACGGGCTAAGGAGATCATTTTCTAGTGCCTCCCAGAGGCGCATCTCCGCCGCGATGTGCCCGTTGAAGAACTCATCTTGGACGTTGCGGCCGTCCATGCGTTCGGGAGTGGCGGTCAGGCCAAGCAGCTCTTTGGGTGTGAAGTGGTCGATGATGCGTCGATAAGTTGAGGAAACCCCATGGTGGAATTCGTCGATGACGACTACGTCAAAGTGGTCTGGAGCGAAGCGCTCCAGCGAACGGGCGTTGAGTGATTGGACGCTAGCGAAGACATGGGTCCAATTCGATGGAATCTCCCCACCAACCAATAGCTCGCCGAAGTTCGAGTCGACCAACACTTCTTGGTATGTACGGAGTGACTGCTTAAGAATCTCCTGGCGATGGGCAACGAACAGTAGCTTGAGGTTCTGCCCCTGGCGCTGGTTCTTGAGTTCCTTGTAGTCGAGCGCGGCCATAACCGTTTTGCCCGTACCAGTGGCAGCAACGAGCAGATTCCGATGCCGGCCGTGGAGCTCACGCTCAATGCGTAGCCGATCGAGCATGTCCTTCTGGTGCGGGTATGCCCGCACCTCAAGGCCCGAGAGGCTAATGGCGCGAGTGTCGCCTTGTTGCCGACCGCCAGCCCGTGCTAGAGCCTCGTCCAGCCTCGCCGCATCGACATCAGGGTCGTACGACTCGAACGCGGCCTCACTCCAGTATGAGTCGAAGGTAGCTTCGAACTTCTTCATAACAGCCGGTGTGGCGACGGATGAGAGTCGAACGTTCCATTCCAATCCATCGAGGAGAGCAGCTCGGGATAGGTTGGAACTCCCCACATAGGCCGTGTCGTATCCGCTGTTCCTCCGGAAGAGCCATGCTTTCGCGTGGAGGCGGGTCGATCGCAACTCGTAGTTGACCTTGACCTCGGCGTTGAACTCATTGACAAGGCGGTCCAGCGCTCGGCGTTCTGTGGCTCCGATGTACGTAGTCGTGATCACGCGGATGGGTACGCCACGGCTGTGGGCGGCCTTGAGCGACTCTTCGAGGACGCGCAGCCCATGCCACTTCACGAAAGCGCAGAGCAGATTCACGCGATCGGCAGTGGCCAGCTCGGCCCGCAACTCAAATCCCAGGTTGGGGTCTTCGGGCGAGTTTGTGATGAGAGCTGATTCGGACAAAGGAGTCGCTGGACGGAGGGTGTAGACCCCTGGGGCTTCCTGCTCGGCGACAGAGATTAGCTGTCGTGGACCATCCATGATGAGGTCGACCCATTGGCTTGCTCCGTCCAGCGTGCTCAGGGACTCCAAGACGTGGTTGGCTGCGAGGACCTGCTCGGCCGGTTGCAGGGTCGCGAAGAGCCGTTGCATGGTGTCTGCGATGTGACGGGCCAGAACATGCGGCGAGGAGTGCTCGCCGATCTTCTGCTCGATGGCCGTCCAGCCGCTGGAGTTCAACTCGTTGAGCCGATCTTCAAGCCGCGAGGTGATCAGACGCTCGTACAGTCCAGGCACCGGCGTCGTGCGATCTGCGAAGGCATCGGCCATTGCAGCATCTCCCTAAGTGGCGTGGTGATGCTGCAAGTTGTATCAAGAAGGACTGACAGGGCGGCCGGACCAGCCAGAATCGTTGTCTCCGGGCGCCAAGCCCCCCACTACGCTGGGAGCTTGGGGAACTGGGTTCCGTCTCGCCAAATGACCGTCACACCAGCTGCATGGCAGAGGTTGATGAGGTCATGTCGAGGGCGTGAAGGCAGGAGTACAGCTAGGGAAGGCTCAGGGGCGATGAACCGCCGGTAGTCGTAAAGCTGACCGATAGCCATGCGGACTGCCTCACGAGTAACGGTGCCCTTTGCCTCTATCAAGAGGTTTTCCGTGGCATCGAACACATCGGTGAAGAGAGGCTTGAGTTCACCCTCGGGGCGGATCATCTTGCGATGGACCGTGTGCCCCTGCCCGTTCAAGTAGTTGCAGTATTCGGTTACTAGGGGCCCTTCGCGTCGTTCTGCTTCGTACTCCTTCCCATTGGGGCTGACGACCATGCCCTCGGTGTGCTGCTTCTCGATCTCGACGTCCGTGACTACTTCCGTGGCGACCGGCGTAAATGGCAGGTGCGCGCCTTGGGAAGGTGAGGCGGTGGTTGGTTTGAGCCGGAACATGATGACGCTGCGGATTTCACCATCGGCGTCTGGTGCGTCGGTGGAGTACCAGGAAGGGTTCGAGTCGAGGGCGAACTCACCGATGTGTTCCACAACGCCTGGGGCGACTGACTCGAACAGATGGAGGGCGCGACCATCTTGGGCGTGGTTAAGAATGGCGCGGTTACCTCGGACCATGGACTGGTCGCCTACCTGTCCCTGGCCGGTGTAGTGATAGCGGCCGTCCTCGCCCCAACCATCGAAGTAGCCGACTTTATGCCCCTTGGCGGGGTCGGTAAACAACATGACGTTAGGCGTGGTACGTGACGAAGCGATTCCGCCTTGGCCGCTACCGCCATACTCGGCATGTACGTCTACACGCTTGAGCTGGTGTCCAACCTCGATGCCCCACATGGGTCCTCCAAGATCCAAGAATCATGGCCAACCCAAACGTTAGTCGTATAAACGTACTCTTGTGAGGTGTGGATGTGATGGGGCTAGTGGGGTGAGACGAGCGGTTGAGCTCTGAGCCTGCCGACATCCCCAGGATGTCCGCTCAGCGCTGGCCGCTCGGCGGAGTGTGGGGCAGGGGTGTGTACGGGCCGGGGGCGTACTGGGGCTGCCAGTGAGGCGCGTAGAGGGGGGCCGGCGTGGCGTGCGTCAGAGCCGGTTGGGCTATCGACTTGCGTTGCCACAGGTGGTGGAGGAGTTCCTGTTCCCTCGCCGTGAAGTCCGGGCCCGCCGCGCCGCGGTAGGCGCGTTGGCGGAGGAAGGCCAGGGACGTGGCGAAGGAGATGTACTCCGTCACGGCTCGGGCCGCCTGGGGGCCGCCGGTGCGGCGGGCCAGGTGGCGGGCTATGCCGCGGGCGCGCATCGAGGAGAGGGCGATCGGTTCGGGCGGGGTGAGCCAGCCGGCGGCCTGGTAGGCGGGGAGGTGGGTGCGTATGGTCCGCAGCTCGTTCTGGCGGGACCAGACGGTCAGCCAGGTCAGCACGCCGAAGACGGGGACCATGAAGAGGCCGTAGACCGCGAGGAAGCCGAAGCCCGGGAGGCTCGACGCGCCGTTCCAGACGCCGTGCAGGCCCATCGCTGTCAGCAGGGCCGCAAGGGGTACCAGCACGCGCAGGACGCGGCGCCGCGGAGCGAACGTCGCCGCTATGCCGAAGCCTATGCCCGTCATCGAGGTGAAGAGCGGGTGCGCGAACGGGGACATCAGCACGCGGATGAAGAACGTCGCCATCGTGGTCGACTGCATGCCCGAGTAGCCGAAGTTCTGGTCCGAGGCGAAGGCGTTGCCGAGGTAGAGGATGTTCTCGGTGAACGCGAAGCCCGTGGCCGTGATGCCCGCTATGACGACGCCGTCGACGATCCCGTTGAAGTCCCGGCGGCGGAAGAGGAACAGCAGCAGCACGGCCGCGGCCTTCGCCGACTCTTCGACCACCGGCGCGACAAACGTGGCACCCCACGTATTCGCGTTGGCATGCTGCGACGCATCTACGGTGCTCAGCAGCCACTTCGTGGCGAAGCCGTTGGCCAGCAGCGCGACAAGGGTCGCCGCACACGCGCCCCAGGTGAACGCGAAGACCAGGTCGCGCCAGGGTTTCGGCTCGACCCGGTCCATCCAGCGGAACGCCGCCACGAGCAGCGGTACGGGCAGTACGGCCAGGCCGAGGCCCACCACGAAGCCCTCCGTGCCGGTCTGCTCGCGTACGAGCGCCAGGATCACCAGGCCGGACAGGGCGAGCAGCAGGATCAGCGCCGTGGCGCGCAGCGCCTTGTTCTCCCACAGCGCCCGGCGCGGCTTGTAGCGCCAGCCGCCCGGCGCGGGGACCGCGGCGAACTGTGGGCGCTGCTCGTACGCCGGTATCGGGAGCGGGGCCGGGTAAGCGGCCGACGGTGATGAGTGCGCCGCCGGCCCCGGGCCCCAGGACGCGGCCGGCCCCCAGGGCGGAGGCGCGGCGGGGTGGTCGGTCGGCTGTCGCGGAGGCGGGGACTCAGGCACTCGAAGACCCTAACCAGGGGAGAGTGGGAGATAGTCGGATTATGGCCGACAACGAGGCGATCAGCGCTCAGAGGCGACGGAACAGCAGGTCGTGGACCTCATGCCCCTTGTCCAGGCCCTGGCCCTCGAACCGCGTCAGCGGCCGGAACTCGGGGCGCGGAGCGTAACCGCCCTCGGGCTGTACGTTCTCGAACCGCGGATCCGCGTCGAGCACCTCCAGCATCTGCTCCGCGTACGGCTCCCAGTCCGTCGCGCAGTGCAGCACCGCGCCCGGTGCCAGCCGCGTCGCGGCCAGCGCCAGGAACTCCGGCTGGATCAGCCGCCGCTTGTGGTGGCGCTTCTTCGGCCAGGGGTCCGGGAAGTACACCCGCATGCCCGCGAGCGCGTCCGGCACGAGCATCTCGCGCAGCAGGATGATCGCGTCGCCGTTCGCCACCCGCACATTGGACAGGCTGTTGCGCTCCGCCAGGCTCAGCAGATTGCCCTGGCCCGGCGTGTGCACGTCGCAGGCCAGGATGCCGGTGCCGGGGTCGGCCGCCGCCATCTGCGCCGTCGCCTCACCCATGCCGAACCCGATCTCCAGAACCACCGGCAGCTCCGGATCGTCGAAGAGCTCGCCGAGGTCCAGCCGGCGCAGCCCGTCGATGTCCAGCCCCCACTTCGGCCACAGGCGGCGCAGCGCGTCGCCCTGGCCCGGCGTCACGCGGCTGCGGCGCGGCTGGAACGAGCGGATACGGCGCTCATGGTGCGAGCCCGCCGGGTCCGGCGCGGGGCCGTCGGGGAACATCGGCTCGCGGCGGTCGCGGACGCGCCCCTCGTCGGCCTCAAGGGCGGCGGGGGCAGCGGGGGCAGCACTGGGGTTCGCAGTGGGGTTCTCGGACACAATGACTCGATTCTACGGAACCGGGGGGCGGGCGGTGCGCGTGCGGATCCGCGGAGGGGGCGGCCTGGGGCTCAGGGTTCCGGGGCCCGTCCCACGTGCGTGAACGTTATGGCCGTGGCAGCCGTGGCAGCCGTGGCAGCCGTGGCAGCCGTGGCAGCCGTGGCATCCATGGCGTCCAAGCCCCGCGTCCCCGCGTCCCCGTCCCGTCCACGTCCGTGTCCCGTCCCCGCGTCCCCCGCGCCCCCTACCCTCCCGCCATCGCTGCCAGCGCCCGCCGCGCCACCTCCCTGCCGATCGGCAGCGACGCCGTAGCCGCAGGCGACGGCGCGTTCAGCACATGCACCACCCGCGGCGACTCGGCGAAGAGGAAGTCGTCCACGAGCGTCCCGTCCCGCAGCACCGCCTGCGCCCGCACCCCGGCCGCCGCCGGTATCAGGTCGGCCTCGGCCACCTCCGGCAGCAGCCGGCGCACCGTCTCCGTGAAGGCCCGCTTGGACAGGGAGCGGCGCAGCTCGCCCACTCCATAGCGCCAGTGGCGGCGCGCTATTCGCCACGCGCCCGGGTACGCCAGCGTCCCGGCGAGCTCCACCGGCCGTACGGTCCGCCAGTCGTAGCCCTCGCGGGCCAGGGCGGGGACGGCATTGGGTCCGACGTGGACGCCGCCGCCCACGCCTCGGGTGAGATGGACGCCCAGGAACGGGAAGGCCGGGTCGGGCACCGGGTACACCAGGCCGCGCACCAGGTCCGTACGGGCCGGGGACAGGTCGAAGTACTCCCCGCGGAACGGCACGATCCGCATGCCCGGGTCGTCGCCCGCCAGCCGGGCGACGCGGTCGCAGCCCAGCCCCGCGCAGTTGACCAGGGCACGCGCCCGTACGACATCGCCGGCCGCCGTGCGGACCGCGACCGCCGACCCGCGCCGGCCGATCGTCCGGACCTCCGCCCCGTAGCGAACCGACGCCCCGGCGTCCGCCGCCAGATCCGCCAGCCGCCGCGCCACCGAGCCGTAGTCGCACACGCCGGTCGTCCCGACGTGGATCGCCGCGAGGCCGCGCACCCGGGGCTCGAACTCGGCTATCTGCGCGGGGCCCAGCTCCCGCACCGGGATGCCGTTCTCCCGGCCGCGCTGGACCAGCGCGTGCAGCCGCGGCAGCTCCGCCCGCTCCGTCGCGACGATCAGCTTGCCCGTGACCTCGTGCGCGATGCCGTGCTCGACGCAGAACTTGATCATCTCCGCCGCGCCCTGCATCGCGAACCGCGCCTTCAGCGACCCCGGCCGGTAATAGATGCCGCTGTGGATCACGCCGCTGTTGCGGCCGGTCTGATGGCGGGCCGGGCCGGGCTCCTTCTCCAGCACGACGACGCGGGTCCCGGGCGCGGCGCGGGTGATCGCGTACGCCGTCGACAGGCCGACGATCCCCCCGCCGATCACCAGCACATCGCACTCGTACGCCGCCACCACGTCACCTCCCGCCGCGCGTCCCCCGAGGCGCCGCACCGGCCCCTCTCTCCCAACGTTCCCCATCATGGCGCGTGCCACTGACAACGGGGTGAAATCCAAGAGCCGCCCGGGTTCGGGCCACCACCGCCGGCCGTGCCCCCGGCCGCCACCGTCTGGCCCAGCCCCCGGCCCGCCATCGCCGGTCCTGCCCCGGCTGCCGCCATCGGCCCTGCCCCGGCCGCCCGGGATCACATCGACGGCCCCCGGGCCCCCGCCCGGCAGAGCCCCGCACGGCCCGCCCCACTCACGCCGGCGTGACCAGCAGCGGCCGCGCCCGCTCCCGCAGCTCGACGACGCGCGGCTCGTCCCCGTACGGCTCCAGCCGGTGCAGCAGGTCGCGCACGTACTCCGTCGTACGGGCCGACGAGATCCGCCCCGCCACCTCCACCGCCCGCGTCCCGGCCGCGCACGCCGCGTCCAGATTGCCCGACTCCAGCTCGGCGACGGCCGAAACCACCAGGCGCAGCCCGTGCGAGCGGACGAACTCCTCCGTCGGCCTGGACAGCGCCTGCTCGGTGAAGCGCTGCACCTGCCGCGGCATCTTCAGATCGCGGTAGCACTCCGCGGCGTCGGCGGCGAACCGCTCATGGGAGTAGAAGTCGAGCCAGGACGGGTCCCCGTCGCCCTGCCGCGCCCGCTCCAGCCACCCCTCGGCGGCCTTCAGCGCCGTGCCGCAGGCGGGCCCGTCGTTCGCCTTGGCGTGGGCGCGCGCCTCGACGAGGCGGAAGAAGCTCATGGTGCGCGCCGTGGCGAGGCCGCGGTTGCGCTCCAAGGCGGCCTGCGCGAGGTCGACGCCCTCGTCCGCGAACCCCCGGTACGTCGCCTGGAGGCTCATCGACGCCAGTACGTACCCCCCGAGCGGCACGTCCGCCGCCGCCCGCGCGAGCCGCAGCGCCTGGATGTAGTAGCGCTGGGCGGCCTCCTGCTGGCCGGTGTCGAAGGCCATCCAGCCGGCGAGCCGGGTCAGTTCGGAGGTGGCGCCGAAGAGCGAGCGCCCCACGTCGTCGCTGTACGAGCCGAGGAGCAGCGGGGCGGCGTCGACCCGCAGGCACTCGGGGACCATGGAGGAACGCCAGTCGCCGCCACCGTACTTGGAGTCCCAGCGGCGCGCGTCGTCCGCCGCCTCGCGCAGTTTGGTCACGTCGGAGTGGCCCACCCGCTGGGGTAAGCCGTCCGAGCCGCCGCCCGCGTCCACCTCCTTGGCGGCCTGGTGCAGCTCGCGCGCCACGGAGCCGTCGGCCGGGGTTATCAGCCAGCGGGACGCCGGGGTGGCGTACGCACTGACGGAGAAGGAACCGGCCAGGCTCTGCCAGATGCCGCCGCCTCCGCGCCGACCGGCCAGATCCAGCCGGTAGAGGTCCGTGGCGGCCCGTACGGCCTGGCCCACGTCGCGCGGGAAGGCGAGACCGACCTCGGGCGCGGGGTCCGCGTCGGCGAGGCCGATCTCGTGCAGCGGCACCGGCCGGCCGAGTTTGCTGCCGATCGCGGCGGCGATCAGATGGGGCGCGGCCCCCTGGGGCACCATGCCCTTGGACACCCACCGCGCGACCGACGTCTTGTCGTAGCGAAGCGTCAGTCCGCGCTGCGCGCCGAGGTCGTTGACCCTGCGCGCGAGACCGGCGTTGCTGATCCCCGCGAGGGCGAGTACGGTCCCGAGCTTCTCATTCGGCCCGCGTAGCTCCCTGGACATGCGCACCCCTCGCCAGCACTGACGGCCGCCCCGGCATAGGCGCGAGGCATTCGTAAACCCAGCGTAGTTCCCTGGATCCCGACCGTTAAGAGGTGCAGACCCGGATGGCGAGATTCTGGTCCGCATGCACGTGCATCGAGGGGCATGTGCTCCGCCTGTGTGTGGCCGTGCGCCTACCGTGCGCCTCTGCCTGCGCCATCACGGGAGCGCTTCCATGGGAGATGCGTGGGTCGGCCCGCTGTACTGGATCGAGTGGGCTGGGGGACACCGCCGCCTCATTCCCCGCGGGCGGCGGAGCGGTCCGGGGGGCGGAGCCCGCCTCCCGGACTGTGACATCGCGGTCCGGGCATCGGGGACGCACGCGCCCAAGTGGGGCGCGGCCGAGTTTGGCTGAATAAGGTGCATGCCGTTGTGGCCGGCGTGCACATATGAGCCGAACTCCCGCCCGGGCCGGGGAGGGGGCGGCCCGGCGGGCAACGGCTTGGTGCGCGACGGTCCAATGGGTCGGAACCGGTGCGCGGCAGTCCGGTGCACGACGGTTCGGTCGCCCCTTCCTCGCGCACGCCCGCACGCATCCTCCGCACGTATGCGCCTTTTTCGGCCTACGGGCCTTTCCTGCGGCCCGACCGGTGCCCCTTCCGGCCTGCCTATTACCTTTTACCTTCTTGGTGGCCCTGCGCCCTTTCCGGCGTGCCCCCGCCCCTCCCGGTCCGCCCCCGCCGCGTCTCCGTACGCCTCGTTCCCCGCTTCCGCCGCGCGCCCCTCACTCCTGTAGCCCCCGTCGCCACCCGTCGCGCACCCACGCGCCCAGCGCATCGCCATCCCGCGCACGCCTCATACGCGCCTCCGGTGCGCCGCTCGCGCGCCCCACTCATGGCAGCATGGACCCAGCACGGTCCATGGCGGTGCGGCATTTCGCCCCATTTGAGGCCGAGTTGGGCGATAAAGCGTGATCAACACGCTGCCCGGGCGATGCCGAAACCGTCAGCCTCTTGTGCATGATGACTGCGACCTGTTACTTGTCCACACCCTGTGGAGGCGGCGATGCGGTGGTTGGTGGGGTGGAGCAGTGCCGCCTCCGGGACCGGTCCCCGTGCTACCCGGCGAGGTGCCGGGGCCGACGGTTCCACGGTGCATCCGGTCGGCGCGCAGCTCCTGTGGGGCGACCCCGACCCGCTGTGGGCGGTCGGGGACTGGCGGCCGGACGAGGTCCGCGTCGTGCAGGCCGATCCCCTCACCCGCCTCGCCGTCCTCGGCTGCTGCGGCGCGAGCGACGAGGAACTGCGCGTCGGGCTGTTCGCGGCGCGCGGGGGCGCGCTGAGGCACCTGACCGCGTGGAGCGGCAGTTACACGGCGGTCGCACAGGTCGGCCGCCGCATCACGGTCGCCGGCGACCTGGCGGGAGCGCGCCCCGTATTCCACACCGAGTGGGCCCGCGGCACCGCCTACGCCACCGCGGCACTGCCGCTGGCCGACCTCGTCGAGGCACAGCTCGACATCGGCCACCTCGCGGCGCTGCTCGCCTGCCCCGACTCCCCGGAGGCGCTCGGCGACGGCACGCCCTACCTCGGGGTGCGGCGCGTCCCGCCCGGCCACGCGCTCGTACTGCGGGACGGCGCGCGCGACATCACCGGTTATGAGCCAACGGCCTCGCTCGCCGTCGCGGCCCCCCAACTCGCGGCGGACGACGCGGTGGCAGGTGTCCGGGACGCTCTCGTGGAGGCCGTACGGACACGGCTGGCCGCACCTCGGCACGCGCCGGAGACCGACCTCGGCGACCTCGACCCCGGCCCCGTACCGGGCATGGGGCCGGCGTACCGGCGCGCCTCGCGCGGCGGGCCCGCGCCCGGCATCGGCGCCGACCTGTCCGGAGGCAGCGCCTCCGCGACCCTCGCACTGCTGGCCGCCGGGCTCCCCGGCGTCCCCGGCACGCTCTTCGGCCACGGCTCCGGAGCGGGCGAGCGGCTGCTCGCCGTCACCTTCAACGACCTCGCGACGGGCAACGGACGCTCCCGGCAGGCCGAGTTGGAACGCGCCCGCGCCATTGCCGACAACCCGCGGCTGCACCACGTCGTCGTCACCGCGGGCGAAGAGGCCCTCCCCTACGCCGACCTGGAGTCCGGCCCGCTCACCGACGAGCCCGGCCCCTCCCTCGTCACCGCCGAACGCCACCGCCGCCGCCTCGCCGCGGGCAGCGCCGACCACCTCGTCGGCCACGGCGCCCGCCAGGTGCTCGACGCACACCCGGCGCGCCTCGCCGACCTGCTGATGGACCGCCGCCGCCGTCATCTGCTGCGCCCCGTCTCGGCCCTCGCGCGCGCCGACGGGCCCGACGCCCACTCCTTCTTCGTCCCCTTCACCGTCTACCGCGCGGCGCGCAAGCTGGCCCGTACGTCCTACAAGGACGGGCTTGAGGCCGCGGCGGGACGGCTGTTGGAGGCCGGCCATCCGGGCTCGGAGCTGGAACCCGCCGGCCCCGGGGCCGTGGGCGCCTCCCTGGCCGCCCTCACCTGGTTCAGGCCGGGCCCCGCCGCGCGCTGGCTCACGGGCGAGGCGCTTGCTGAAGTATCGGTTCGCCTGGGGGCCGCGGCGGCCCGCCCCGGCGGGCTCCGGCGCCCCGGCGAACGCCGCGCCTTCGCCGCGCTGGCCCGGCACGCCGCCGACCACCGCATCTTCGAGCAGGCCGCGGAGGTGCGCAGCCAGCGTCTCCACGCGCCGTTCCTGGACAACCAGGTCGTACGGGCCTGCCGCGCGCTCCCCGAGTCGCTCCGCGTGCAACCAGGGGCGCGCGCCTCCGTACTGCGCGCCGTCCTGGCGGGCTCGGGCATCCGCGAACTGCCGCCTGGCTGGGGCGCCACCTCCCATGCCTCGCACGCGGCAGCGGTACGGGCGGGGCTGCGGATGTCCGTGGGACGCCTGGTGGAGATATTCGAGACCCCGCTGCTGGCGGACGCCGGGCTGGTCGAGGCGCGGGTGGTCCGCAAGGCACTGCGCGCGGCGGCCGAGGGCGAAACCCTGCCGCTCGACGGGCTCGCGGAACTGGTCTCCACGGAACTGTGGCTGCGCCGCCTGCTGTCCCGCCGCGGCAGCTGCTGGACGGGCTCGGAGGCGCCCCGGCAGCGCGCGGTCGCGGGCGGGGTCCTGCCGCGGCCCACTGTGTGAGCGGTTCCGCTACGGGCCGGGGAGGGCCGAGGGGCGTACGCGCGGGGCGGCCGGGCCGTACCGCGCTCGTACGCCCGTCCTCCTAACGGCAGTTGAGCCGGGACTGCGCCCAGTCCGCGACCGCCACCGTGCTCATCGAGGACGTCGACTCGACGACCAGCCGTACCGTCTTGCGGCCCGTCAACGGCACATGCACCGGCACCGCCGGATCTCCGCCGCGCACCACTCGCGACCGCCACAGCCGCGCCGCGTCCCCGAACACCGAGAACCGGACCTCGCCCAGGCCCATCGTCATGTCGTCCACACCGGCCACCGCGTCGTACGACGAGCAGGGGCGGTTGAGGTCGATGGTCACCGACGAGGGGGCGTGCACCGATACCCCGTGTCCGTACGACGTGTCGTCGATGTGCAGCCCCCAGCGCTGCCACAGCCAGCTGCTCGCGCCGGGCCGCACCTCCGGTTTCGTGCCGTCGCCCATCCCCGCGTACCGCAACGTGTTGAGCTGGAAGGCGGCGGGTACGGGCGCCGGGGGAGTGGGCTCGGGCGTCGGCTTCGGGGGCGGCGGCTTGGGCTTCGGCGAGGGTTTGGGCGGCGTCGGTTTCGGCGCGGGCGGCTTCGGCTTGGGTTTCGCCGGTGCCGGCTTCGGGGGCGGCTTGGGCTTCGGCGAAGGCTTCGGCGGTGGCGGTTTCGGCGCGGGCGGCTTCGGCGGCGGCGTCGGTTCGGGGGCCGGTACCACCGGTGCCGCAGTGGCCTTGGCCTGCGGTTTCTTCGGTGGTTCAGGGTGGTTGCCGGTCAGGGCGTAGGCGAGGACCGCGCCTGCGGCGACCACCGCGGCCGCCCCGATGCCGACCTTCGCGGGCGCGCCGAGCCCCTCGCTCGCGGCGGCGCCCCCTGCGGCGCTGCCTGCCGCGCCCCCTGCCGCGCCGCTTCCGGAGGCGGCGGCCGCGGCTCCCGCGCCCGCGGCGGCACCGGCGCTCGCCAGCCCCACGGCGGCTCCGGCGGCGGCCTTGATCGTGTACCCGGCGGCGAACCACCCGATGACCGCGACCGGCAGCAGCAGCCGGATCCGCTCGTTGACGTCCGCGACCTCCAGGGCGGCGGTGCGGCACTTCGCGCAGTCCTCCAAGTGCTTGCGCAGCCCCCGCTCCGCCCGCATCCGCAGCCCACCGCGCGCGTACGCGCCGAGCCGGTCCGCGTACCGGGCGCAGTCGCCGCCCGACGTCAGGGACGTGTTCACATGCGCCTGGAGGTACGCCTGTTTGAGGCCCTCGCGCGCCCGGTGCGCCAGCACCGCCGTCGCGTTGGCCGTCAGCCCGAGCAGCGGCGCGACCTCGCTGGGCGACTCCTCCTCGACCGTGGTGTGCCACAGCACGGTCTGCCAGCGCGGCGGCAGGCTGCGGAACGCCTGCACGGCCAGGGACGCCTCGGCCTCCTGCATGGCCCGTACGTCCGCGCCCAGGTCGAGCGTCTCCTCGTCCGAGGCCGCGGCGCCGGCCGCGGACGACGCGAACACCGCGAAGTCCTCGACCAGTTGCTCGCGCTTGGCGGTTCTGCCCCATGCCGCGGCGACCCGGCGCACCGTGGTGAGCAGGTACGCGCGCACCGCCGAGTCCGGTCCCGCGCCGCGCTGCACGGCCTGGAGCGTCCGCGCGAAGACCTCGTTGGTCAGATCCTCCGCGGTGTGGTCGTCCCGGCAGCAACTGCGGGCGTACCGGCGGACCGCGTCGGCGTGCCGCCGGTACAACTCCTCGTACGCCGCGTTGGCGTGCGCGGCGTCCGCGTCCAACGCGCCGCCCCGCATACGGGCCACCAACTCGGTGTCCGACGGCGGCGCTTCCGAGCCGTCGCCGCCCGCGCCACCGCTGATGCCACCGCCTGCCGCGCCACTGCGGCCCGTGCCGCCGTCGTCCGTAGAACCACGGCCTGTGCCACCGCCGGCCGCAGCGCTGCCGCCCGTGGTTCCGCGGTCCGTACCGCCGCCTGTGCCACCGCTGCCGGAAGCGCCGCCGGAAGCACCGCCGGGAGTTCCTCCGATGGAGCCGCCGCCGCTCCGCTGCTGCGGCACGCTCGGCTCGGTGTTGACGGGACCCTCCGCCGCGCCCTCGGGCGCACCGGAACCGCCAGAGCCACCGGACGACCCCGAACCGCCGGCTGATCCCGAACCACTGACCGACCCCGAACCGCCGGCCGCATCCGAACCGTCATCCGCGCCCGGGCCACCAGGCGCGCCTGAGCCGCCGGGAGTGTCCGAACCGCTCGGGCCACCCGTGAACGGGCCTCCCTGGCTCGGCACTTGGGGGACCGGGCGTGCGCCCGGCTCCCCGCTCCCGCGCGGCTCATTCCGCCCGTCAACACCCATCGCGGAGGCCCCCGTACATGCCGTCGCTCCCGAATACCGGGCAAGCGTGCCATACGGTCGGTCACCGCAACCCCGTCCGGGAAGGCAACCACTCGTCCGGGGTGTTCTCACACACCGGAGCGGTAACCATCACCCATTCGGGGAAGGCTCATCGGACGTACTCGGCGCGAGCGCTACCCCACGGGCCGCGACCGCAGACCTTCCAGCAGGATGTCCAGCAGCCGTGCCGACGCCGCCGCCTGCTGCGCCGCGTCGGGCAGCGAAGGCGCTGCCGTGGCGATCACCAGCAGTACGTCCGCGACCGTCACGTCCGTGCGCAGCTCACCCGCGGCCCGGGCCCGGTCCACCAGCTGGCCCACGACCTCCAGCAGCGCCGCCGCTCCCGCGTCGTCCTGTTCCTCGACGGCGACCGGACGCGTCTCGACGAGCCGCAGTTCGTGCAGCTGGTTGATCGAAGAGCCCGGCTGCCGCTGCTGCGGCACCCGCGCCTCGATCGAGTGCGCCGCCCTGGCCTCCTCGGCCGCGGCCTCGGAGTCCACGTCGACGCCGACCCGCAGCACCTGCGGCGGCAGCAGCCGCCCGGCGCCCGACGCCACCGACGTGCGCAGGAACCGGGACAGCGCCGACCACGGCTCGTCCTCCTGCCCCAACGCGGCCCGCGCCTGCTCGGTCAGGCGCGCGGTCTCCTCCTCGGCTATCCGCCGGACCAGCACGTCCTTGCTCGGGAACCTGCGGTACACGGTCCCGACGCCCACCCGGGCCCGGCGCGCCACGTCTTCCATCGGCGCCCCGTACCCGAGCTCGCCGAAGACCTCGCGAGCCGCCCGTAGTACGTGTTCGAGATTGCGCTGTGCGTCCACACGCAAAGGCGTGTGGCGGCTGCCATTGGTGTCGGACGACGCGACAGCAGCCGACCAATGAGATCCATGAATGTGCATAAGCATTCCCCCGGTTATGACGTCTCCCCCCGGAGACTCCCCGCCCTGACTGCCGGGACATGACTCACCACCCCGACCAGGTACGAACATAGTTGAGCCCGCGTCAAGAAAGAAGGGGGAGTTCCGCACGGACCGCCCCACGATCGGAACACCGAACCGATCAGTCCGGATTCTCCGCACATCAACCACCCCACGGCCCGCTGCTGACCTGCGGGCTTTCCCCGCAGGGCGGCGGCCGCACACCGGAGCGCGCCCCTCCGCCACCGGTCACACATTTCGCTGGGCCTGTGGACAAATTCTTGTTGCCAGTGCGTCATGGGAGGGTGCTGTGCTTTCCCGGGGTCACAGCATCCGATAGCGGCCGAGCCGCGCCGGGCCCCCTGCCGGGCACCCCCTCGGGCTGGGCGACATCGCGAGGAGATCCTCTGTGAAGGAACCGGCGCGCATTCTCATTGTCGGCGGCGGCTACGTAGGGATGTACACGGCACTCCGCCTCCAGCGGAAGTTGAAAGCGGACGAGGCGCAGGTCACCGTGGTGAGCCCGGAGCCGTACATGACGTACCAGCCCTTCCTTCCCGAGGCCGCGGCCGGCTCCATCTCCCCGCGCCACGTCGTCGTCCCGCTGCGCCGCACCCTGCCCGGGTGCCGGGTCGTCGTCGGCGAGGCCACCGCCATCGACCACGCGAAACGCGTCGCGACCGTCAAGACCCTCGCCACCGACGAGGAGGGCACCGGCGCCGTCGAACTCCGCTACGACGAACTGGTCCTCGCCCCCGGCTCCGTATCGCGCACCCTCCCGATCCCGGGCCTGGCCGAATTCGGCATCGGGTTCAAGACCGTCGAAGAGGCCATCGGCCTGCGCAATCACGTACTCGGACAGCTCGACATCGCGTCCTCCACCCGCGACCCCGAAGTCCGCGACGCGGCCCTGACCTTCGTCTTCGTCGGCGGCGGCTACGCGGGCGTCGAAGCGCTCGCCGAGCTGGAGGACATGGCGCGCTACGCCGCCCGCTACTACCACAACATCCAGCCCGACGACGTGAGGTTCATCCTCGTCGAGGCCACCGGCCGCATCCTCCCCGAAGTCGGCGCTGAGATGGGCCAGTACGCCGTACGGGAACTGCGCGGCCGCAACATCGACGTGCGGCTCGACACCCGCCTCGACTCCTGCGAAGGCCGGGTCGCCGTGCTCAGCGACGGCTCGCGCTTCCCCACGCGTACGGTCGTATGGACCGCCGGCGTCAAACCGTACCCCGTCCTCGCCGCCACCGACCTGCCGCTCGACGGCCGCGGCCGGCTCGTCTGCACCGCGGCGCTCCAGGTGGCGGGCGCCGAGCACGCCTGGGCGGCGGGGGACGCCGCCGCCGTCCCGGACGTGACGGCCGACGAGCCCGGCAAGGAGTGCGCGCCCAACGCCCAACACGCCGTACGCCAGGCCGGAGTCCTCGCGGAGAACCTCATCTCGTCCCTACGGGACGAGCCCCTCCGCGACTACAGGCACAAATACGTCGGTTCCGTGGCCTCCCTCGGCCTGCACAAGGGCGTGGCGCACATCTACGGGCGGCGGCTCAAGGGCTACCCCGCCTGGCTCATGCACCGCGTCTACCACCTCAGCCGGGTCCCCACTTTCAACCGCAAGGCGCGCGTGCTCGCCGAATGGTCCCTCGCCGGGCTCTTCAAACGTGAGATCGTCTCGCTCGGCTCCCTGGAGAACCCGCGTGCCGAGTTCGAACTCGCCGCGGGCACGGGGCGTCACCCGGAAGGCACTTGAACCCACCTGGCCGGAGCCGGGAACTCCTCCCGGACGGCCGGCGTCTGACGGATGTCAGTCCGGTCGGTCACACTGGACGTGTGACCATGGGTGGGCTCGTACCTGCGAAGAGTGACAACCGCGAGGATAGTGACAAGCACGAGGATTCGGACGTTTGCTGCCTTCCCTTGGAGAACTCCCCCCACAACCCCCGCCGGGCCACCGTGCAGGTGTGCAGCCCAGTAACGACACCACGAGGTAATCCTCTGTGAACTTCACCCGCTGGAGCGCCCGGCTCCCCGGAACCCAACGCCGAGCGGCGGCGCGCACCGACCGCGGTACGGGACCGTCGCAGACCCCGAGCGCGGCGAGCGCCGCCAACGGCTCCGTACCCGCCGCCCGGGCCGAGACCGTGCCACGGACCCGCCCGTCCGACGCCGACAGGGCCGCCGACAGGGCGGCCGGCGGCGCGACACGCCGGACCGCCGCCGTGACCACCGACGCGCCGGAGACCGAAGGCCCCGTCCCCACCCTCGACGGGCTCTCCGTCCACGAGGTCCTCGGCCAGGTCCCCGCCCTCGTCGCCGTCGTCTACGGCCCCGAGCACCGCGTCGCGTACGTCAACGACGCCTACTCCGCGTTCTTCGGCCACCGCGCCCCCGGCGCCCCCGCCCGCACGGCCCTCCCGGAGCTCGAAGCGCTCGGGCTGCTGCCCCTCATGGACCAGGTCCTGCGCAGCGGCAAGCCGCGCACGGTCAAGTCCCGCCGGGTCACCGCCGAGGGCGGCGACCCGCCGCGCCACGGCTACTACACCTTCACCTGCACCCCGATCGAGGTCGGCGCCGCCCACGGAGCCGCCCCGGCCGCCGCGCGCCCGCCCAACCCTGCGGTCGGCGATGGCGCCTTGCCCTGTGAGCACTGTGGGGCGGATGGGGCGCGCGGGGAGGACGAGGCAGGTGACGCGCGCGATGCGATCGGTGCGCACGAATCCAACGGATCGCACGAATCCAACGGGGCGTCGCACGAGCCCAACGGGTCGCACGGGGCGAGTGAGGCGCACGGCCCGCGCGAGCCCTATCAAGGGGTGCTCGTCTTCGCCGCCGACGTCACCGACCAGATCGAATCCGCCGAGCGGCTGCGCGCCAGCGAGCGCCGCCAGCGCGAGGCCGCCGTCACGCTCCAGCGCAGCCTGCTGCCCCAGGAACTGGAACAACCCGACGACCTGCGCGTCGCCGCCACCTACCAGCCCGGCGGCACCGACGCCGCCGTAGGCGGCGACTGGTACGACGTCATCACCCTCGGCGCCGGCCGTACCGCCCTGGTCATCGGCGATGTCATGGGCCGCGGAGTGCGCGCCGCCGCCGTCATGGGCCAGCTCCGTACGGCCGTACGGGCCTATGCCCGCCTCGACCTCCCACCGCACGAGGTCCTCCAGCTCCTCGACGGCCTCGCCGCCGAGATCGACGCCAGCCAGATCGCCACCTGCGTCTACGCCGTCCACGACCCCAACGAGGGCCGCCTCGTCTACGCCTCCGCCGGCCACCTGCCCATCCTCGTCCGCGACCCCGACGGCTCCGTGCGCCGCGCGGCCGAGCCCACCGGCCCGCCGCTCGGCACCGGCGGCTGGCTGCACACCTCCGGCTCCGTACCGCTCGGCCCCGGCTCCAGCGCCGTCCTCTATACAGACGGCCTGGTGGAGCGCCGCGACGAGGACATCGACACCGGCGTCGCCTCCCTGGAGCGCGCCTTCGCCGGTGCCACCGGTTCGCCGCAGGTCATGTGCGACCGGCTCATCCGCGCCCTCGGCGTCACCGCGGAACACGACGACGACGTCGCCGTACTCGTGCTCCAGCACCCCGCCCGTACGGGCCACGACGCCGAGCTCTTCCACAACGCCGCGCTGGAGCTGCTGGGCGGCATCGAGGCGGCCCCCCGCGCCCGCGCCTTCGCCTCGGGCGTACTGGCCAGCTGGCGCTTCCCCACCGAACTGCGCGACCTCGGCGTACTGGCCGCCAGCGAGCTCGTCGCCAACAGCCTCCAGCACGGCACCCCGCCCATGCGGCTGAGACTGCGCCGTACGGACCGCCGCCTGATAATCGAAGTCACCGACGGGGACGACCACCTGCCGCGCCGCCGCAAGCCCGAGCCGGCCGACGAGGCGGGCCGCGGCATCTCGATCATCGCCACCATCGCCTCCTCCTGGGGCTCGCGCCGCACTCCGGGCGGCGGGAAAGCCGTCTGGTGCGAATTCGCCCTCCCCATGGGATGACCGGGACCGGACGGTTCTGTGTACGGGCGTACGAGCACACAGCCGTGGGGGGGGGGGGGGGGGGGGGGGGTGAGGAGGGGGGGGGGGGGGGGGAGGGGGGTGGGGGGGGGGGGGGGGGGGGGGGGGGGAAGATATCCTGCGAATCCCAGGACTGCGTCTCTT
>NZ_JBWKFF010000002.1:0-75272 GCF_056434425.1 Streptomyces sp. NPDC044033
CCCCCCCCCCCCCCCCCCCCCCCCCCCCCCCCCCCCCCCCCCCCCCCCCCCCCCCCCCCCCCCCCCCCCCCCCCCCCCCCCCCCCCCCCCCCGCGGCGGCTGCCGAGCGCTCAGGCGGCGGCGAGCATGGGCAGCTGGTGCGCTATGGAGCACCGGCCGTGAATTCCGGAGAAGTCGTCGACCGCGAGGTCGGCGACCCGCCAGGTGTCGTCGCCGAGCCCGAGCAGCCGGGTCCGGGTGACATACGCCTTGGCCTCGATGGGGCCCGCCATGGGCCGCAGCGGGCTGTGCGCACCGACCACCGTGCGCCGCATCCACAGCGTGTTGCTGCGGCCGCGGTCCACCCCGTCCTGCGCGTACAGCAGCGCCTGCGCGAGCTGCGCGACGCACACCAGCGTGTCGACGAGCGACACCGAGGGCGCGTACGCGGCCTCGGCGCCCTGCGCCTCGTACAGCCGCTCGACGCTGGGCACGACGAACTGCCGCGCCTTGACCTGCTGTTCGGCAAGGTCCACGCTGACCCCGTCGGCGTGGTGGCTGTGCGCCTTGTAGCCCGCGCCGTAATGCCGGGTGCGGGCGGCGCCGAGCGCTTCCTCGTCCGTCTCGTAGCGGGCCGGGCCGCGCACTCCAGCGCCGCGCGCCTCGTGCACGAAGTCGCAGCGCACCTTCAACTCCCCGATGCGGCAGTCGTAGACGCTGCTCATCGGTGTGCTCGGGCCGACCCCGTCGGCGTCCGCCGGGCCGGCGGACGCGCTGTGCGCGAGCCGGGCCGAGACGGCGAAGTCCGAGAGGTCCTCGTGCGGCCGGCTGCCGGCCCGGATGTCCGCGGTCCGCAGCCAGGTGCGGCGCCGCTGCCCCTCGTCGAGCCCGTGCGCGCCGTTCAGATGGATCTCGGCGAGCGAGGCCGCGAGCACGAGCGCGTCGATGCTGCTGAGGTGCGGCCGCAGTTCGCGGCCCGCGGCCTTGCGGGACCAGTCGGCCGGATAGGTGAGCGTGGCGCGGGCGTCGGCGCCCGCACCGGGCCCGATGAGCCCGTCCGTCTCGATGTGGCGCAACTGCTGTCCGACCCGCTTGTATCCCGTGCCGAAGAACCTCGAACCTCGCGGCCCGAGGCAGGCATCGAGCGAGTCGAAAACCAACCTTTCTTCACTCATCCCCGTTTTCCTTCCCCCGTTGTTGCTCACTTTGAGGCTAGCACCGGGAAAACATCAACAGGACTCTTGTGAAGAGGCTCACTTCAACTGATTCAAGTCAACCAAAATACATTTGACACGAGTCTGACGGGAGGAATTAAGTGCTCCGAATACATCACCCCCAAGAATGCGGAACCGTGATTTGGCGGAGTGCTGAATTCTGCCGTTCAGTCATCGCAGGCGACGACGCTGGGCAAGCGGCCGGCGAGTAGTTCTCCGAGGATCTTCCGCAGCCGGTCGCGGTCGGCGGAGTCCACGGCGGCCAGGAAGCCCTGCTCCACGTCGTCCACGGCGCGCGAGGCGCCGGTCAGAGCCTGCCGCCCGGCGTCCGTCAGATGGAGGATGTAGCGTCGGCGGTCGGCGGGATTCCGCCGCCGCTCCACATGGCCCGCGCCCTCCATCTCGTCGATGAGCGCGACCATCGTGGTGGGGTCGAGGTTCAGCAGTCGGCTCAAGTCCTGCTGGGAGAGGTCGATCTGACCCTCCAGGGCGGCGAGCACGTAGAAGTACCGCATGCGCATCCCGCGGGATTCCAGGGCCCGGTCGGCCTCGTGCATGAGCAGGAGCCCGGCCTTGTGCAGCAGATAGCCGGTCCGGCGCACGAGGGGGAAGTCCACTGCCTCGGCCGCGGATTGAGGCAGTGGGGCGGAGAGATGATCGGTGGTTGACATCAAGGGCCGCTTCCGTCGGGGGGATGGGAAGGTCTGTCGGTCTGCGCTCACCTGCCATTATCGCCGGTGGCTCGGAGGTTGAACATCCACGATCGCCGGAACCGGATACGGAGAGCGGCAGGTGCCCCGGGGGCCGAAGTCCCCGGGGCACCGTCGCACGCCGGTCGGTCAGGCCCCGGCGGAGACTTTCCCCGTGGCATCCGCTGATGCCGTCTCCACCGCGGTCCCGGCGCGGGCACCCTCGCTCTCCGCCCCGGTCAGGGCGCTCTCATGGAGATCGCGGGTGCGGATGAACGCGAACGCGATCAGTGCGCCGAGCGCCGCGATCGACGCGCACACGATCATGACCTCGTGGAGGCCGTCCGCGAAAGCTGTACGAGCCGCCCGGTCCAGTTGCCCGGCGATCGCGGCCGGCATCCCGGCCGCCGCCTGCGAGCCGCCGCCCGCGGCGACCGCCGATCCGAACTCCTGGGCCCGATCGCCCAGTTGGCGTCCGGCGTCGGAGTTGACGAACAGGTCGGTGACCCTGGACTGGAAGAGCGCGCCGAAGGCGGCGATGCCCACCGCGACGCCCACTTGCTGGAACGTCTCGCCGATCCCGGACGCCATGCCCGCCTCGGACGGCTCGGCCACCGCGATGGACAGCGAGGCGCGCGGCGGGTTGAACAGGCCCATGCCGAGGCCAAGCCCGAACATGCTGGGCAGCAGCGACGTCCAGGAGCTGTCCGCGTCCACCAGCGTGACCAGGGCGAGCCCCAGCGCCACGAAGGTCATCGCGAGGCCGACGAGCACGCGTTGCGGCATCCGGGTCGTGAGGCTGCCGCCGATGGCCGCGGCCACGAAGAGCGTCAGCGTCAGCGGCAGGAAGCGCAGCCCGGTGTCCCAGGCCGAGAAGCCCAGCACGTTCTGCACGTAGGAGATCTGCAGGAAGAGCGCGGACATGGTGGCCGCCGCGCAGAGCAGGGTGACCGCCGAGATGCCGTTGAAGGTGACGTTGCGGAAGAGCGTCAGGCGGAGCATCGCCCGTTCGCCGAGCCGCCGTTGAGTGAGATAGAAGGCCACGAAGAGCAGCGCCGAGGCGATGAACATGCCCACGATCGCCGCGCTCCCCCAGCCCTGCGCCTCCCCGCGCAGGAAGCCGAGAACGAGTAGGGCGAGCGCACTCGAAAACAGGACCAGCCCCCACCAGTCCACCGAGTGCGCTCGCGGGTCCCGCGATTCGCGCATGCGCAGCACGCCGATCACCAGCGCGGCGATGCCGACCGGGACGTTCACCAGGAAGATCCACCGCCAGTCGAGGCTGTCGGTGAGGGCGCCGCCGATCAACGGGCCGAACGCGATGGACAGTCCCACCACGCCGCCGAAGATCCCGAACGCCTTGCCCCGCTCCTTGCCGCGGTACTCGTGTCCGATCAGCGCCGGGCCGACCGCGAAGAGCATCGCGCCGCCCAGGCCCTGCACCCCTCGCGCGGCGGACAGGAATGCCGCGTTCGGGGCGAGGCCGCAGGCCAGCGAGGCCAGAACGAAGATCACGAATCCGGCGTTGAACACCCGCTTCCGGCCGAGCCGGTCCGCCAGGGAGCCCGCGGTGAGGAGGAAGACCGCGAGCCCCAAGGCGTAGGCGTCGAGCACCCATTGCAGGTCGGAGAAGGTCGCGTGGAGATGCGTGCGCATATCAGGTAGCGCGACGTTCACCACGGTCAGATCGAGCATCAGCATGAACGTCGCCACGCAGACGGCGGCGAGCGTCCATCCGCGTCCGCCGCCGGGCCTCGGCACGGCAGTGGATGTCGCGGTCGACTCGGTCATCAAGACTCCCCCAGTCCTTCACACCGTCTATCGGATCTTCAATCATTTATCTTTCCTACGATCCAAGAAGGTATGGAAAGGGGTTTCGACTGTCAACGCTTCCAGGGGTGTTCGCGCGCAATCAGGCCGGAACCCTACCCACGAACCGGAGATCGGCGAACTCCCCTCCACAGCAGCCGAGTTGACCTGACCAGCGGTCCACCGCGAAGACGATCGCCGGATGGGAGTTCCGGCCGGGGACGGACAGCGGCGGCCCCGATGGCGCGAAAACGATGTGCCGCGGATACGCCCCCACCGCCCCGGCCGCCTCCCGGCCGCAAGGCGCGACGCACCACGCCCCTCCGCCGACGGAGCCGTCAGCGAAGGGGCGTCAGAAGGGGGTGCCGGAGAAGGCCGTCGGAGGAAGCCGTCAGAGGGCGTCCGCCGCGATGGTCCGGAAGATCCGGATGACCTCGTCCACGAGCGGCACGTCGGCGGGAAGGGCCAGGTCGTCGACGCGGGAAACAGGGGCGATGCCCTGGGCGTTGGTGAGGAAGGCCCCGCCGTAGGAGGCCAAGTCGGCGGTGCGTACGCCCTCCCGCCGCCAGGGCAGCCCGGCCTTGTCCAGTTCCCGCCGGAGCAGCAGCATCGAGATGCCGTCCAGGGCGGGGGCGTCGGGCCACACCACGGTGTCGCCGTCGATGAAGGCGACGTTGGTGATGGCCCCTTCGGCCACGGTGCCGTCGGGCCCCACCAGCAGCGCCTCGTCGAAGCCCGCCCGCTGGACCTGGTTGCGGAAGTAGCCCTGTGCGAATCCGCCCGTGTGCTTGATGTGGGCGACGGGGCGCTGGTACGGCACGGTGCGCAGGGATTGCGCGGCGGTCGGCATGGTCGCGGGCGGGCGCACGCTGACCAGTACCGAGGGCTCCGCGCCGGGAACCGGGGCGAAGACGTTGACCCGTACCGAAGCGTCCTCGGTGCCGGCGAGTGCCTGCCGGATCAGCTCGCGGATCCGGGCGCCGTCGAGGCCCGTGCCGAACAGTTCGCGCGTGGCCGCGTCGAGCCGCGCGAGATGGAGCTCAAGGCCGCATACCGCCCGGCCGCGCACCTGCATGGCAGTGAAATGGCCGTAGTTGCTCATCAGGGGGGCGAACAGCTCTTCGGCGGTCGCGGCCCGCCCGTCGAGCTCGATCCGGAGTTCAGGGAGATCGGTCACGCCGCCCACCCTACGCGCGTGTCATCCCCCGAACGGCGTAGTCCGACGCGCCGCCGGACCGTACGGACCGGTGTACGGACCGGTGTACGGACCGGTGTACGGACCGGTGTACGGACCGGCGGCGGCGCACCCGTACCGCTACGCGCCGGCAGTGCGCGCGGCAGCTATCCGGCCCCCCTCCACGCGGTCCGCGTCCGCCCCGGACAGGTCGCCCCGGAGCAGGCCGTCGCGCACGTCGGCCGCCGCGTCGGGGTCCGTGCCCCGCCAGGCGACGATGTGGTCGGGCCTGAGCAGCAGGCACTGGCCGGCGGGCAGGAAGTCCAGGTCGTGCCGGTGGACCCGGAGCCGGTCCGCTCGCGGCGCGGCGGTCCGCGGTCCGGCGAGGAGCGACCAGCCGGGCCCCGCGAGGTCGATCGTCGACCGGGTACGGGCCTCGTCGAGCCAGCGGTGGGGGACGCGGGTGCCGACGCGGCCGGCCGGTGCGAACTCGGTGACCGGCTCCGGATCGTCCGCGGCCTCCGGGTCGCACGCCAAAGCGCCCTCGGTGTGCTGGAACGCCCCGGCGGCCAGGACGAAGGGGTGGGCGAGGGCCGGGTCGGGGGGCGACGAGGGGTTCTCGAAGCTCGCGACGCGGCGGCTGGACTCGTCGGCGGCGAACCAGCCGGCCGGGCGGCGTTCGGCGTCGTAGCTGTCGAGGAGGGCGGGGGCGGCCTCGCCGCGCAGGACGGCGGCGAGCTTCCAGCCCAGGTTGTGTGCGTCGGCGATCCCGGTGTTGGCCCCGCTGGCGGCGAACGGCGGCATGACATGGGCGGCGTCCCCGGTCAGGTGCGCGCGGCCGAGGCTGTAGCGGTCGGCGACGAGCATCTCGGCCTGCCAGGGCAGCACGCTGAGGACGTCGAGGTCCGGGGCCGGGACGCCGAGTGCGGTCCGCAGCAGGGCGGGCCAGTCGCGGTCGGTCTCGCCGCCGGGGCTCATGAACACCCACCGGCGGCGCCCGTCGACGTAGGCGAGCGCACCGGGGGCGTCGGGGTGGCCGAGCCGGCAGAGGTTGAACTCCCGGCCGCGCACGACCTCGGCGAGGTCGGCGTGGAAGTAGACGTTCACGTTCGGGCCGCCGATGGCGCCGTGTCCGGAGCGGCTGATGCCGAGGGCATCGCGCACGAAGCTGCGCGCTCCGTCGGCGGCCACCAGGTACCGGGCTTCGATGCGGTGGCGGCTGCCGTCCGTGCGGTCGAGGAGTTCGGCGCTCACCTGGTCCTCGTCCTGGTCGAAGCCGAGGAGTTCGGTGTCGAACCGCACGGTGGCACCGGCGTCGACGGCGGCGGCGCGCAGCACCGGTTCGAGGAGGTCCTGGGCGATCAGGCAGGGCGGTTCGGGGCTGACGTCGAGGGCCGGGGCGCCTGCCGCCACGGGCTGCCACAGCGGGAGTCGCTCGGCCTCGGCCAGTGTCCGGCCGGTCGCCATGTGGTCGTGGCCGGCGAGGTCGCGGGCGGCGTGGAGGACCAGGCCGGCGAGGCCGAGCTCGCGGAAGATCTCCATGCTGCGCACGTGGAAGCGGCGCGCCTTGGGCTGCGGAGAGGTCGTCGAGCGCTTCTCCGCCACTGTGACGGCCACACCGTGGTGGCGCAGCACCAGCGCGGCGGTCAGGCCGGTCAGGCCGCCGCCGGAGATCAGCACTTCAGGGCTCTGTGTACGTTGTCCACTCATGGTGGACAACGTACACCCGATGGTAGGGTGCCACCGACATGACTTCCTCCGACCGTCCCCCCGCCCCCGGTGGCCTGGTGTGGTTCGACGAGCCGCCGCCCCGCCGGACCGAGCAGCTCAGCCGCGAGCGCATCGTGAGCGCCGCGATGGACATGGCCGACCGCGAGGCGGCCGGCGAGTTCACCATGCGGGCCCTCGCCACCGGGCTGGGGGTGCGCAGCCCCATGGCCCTGTACCGCTACGTCGGCAGCAAGGACGGGCTGCTGGACCTGATGGCCGATCAGGTCTACGGGCAGTTCACCGTCGCGCGCGGCGAGGGCTGGCGCCACGCGTTGCGCACCCTGGGCGGCACGGGGTGGGACGCCGTGCAACGCCACCCGTGGTTCGCGCGCCTGGCTTTCAGCCGCCCCCCGCTGGGGCCCAACGCCCTCGACCTCTACGAATCCGCGCTCACCGAGCTCGACCCCCTCGGGCTCGACGCGGCCACCCGTATGGGGTGCGTCAACACGGTGCTCGGCCAGGTGTTCAGCTCCGGTCTCGCCCTTCTTGAGGAGCGGACCATGCGGGCCCGCTCCGGGCTGAGCACCGACGACGACCTGGAGAAGGCCGTCACGCCCTACCTCGAACGGATCGCCGCCGCGGGCGAGCACCCCCACTTCATCCGCTGGGCCACCGACCCCGGACGGCACGCCCCCGGCCCTCAGCCGTTCGACCAGATCCTGGAGTGGCTGCTCGACGGGCTCGCGACCGTCGTCTCCCGAGACGGCCGCCCGCCGGCCTGACCGGTGCCGAGCGCGCGGCGGGGCGGCACGGCACCGGGCCGCGCCGCCCCGTCACCGGCCGCTCGGCCGGGCCGGCCCTCCGGCGCCGTCCGGGCCGCCCACCGCTGTTCGACCCTGCCGAACCGCCGGTATGCGAGCGCCGCCGCCCAGACCACCGCGGAGTGCCCGACGGTGACGGAGCCGACGCCGTCGAGGCCGGAGATCCAGCCGGTGAGCGAGTCGCCCGGCGCCGGTTTCTCGCGCAGGGCGCTCGTCAGCTCGACGGTGCCGATGAGGAAGGGGACGGCGATCGACAGGCCCCTCGCTCACCCACCCAGGGCGTGGCCGCCGAACCCCCGCTCGCCCTCCGACGCCTCGCGCCACCACTCCTCGGTGGTCCGCTGGTCCATGGCCGCCCAGTCCGGTACGGACAGCACCTGCGCCCCGCCGAGCCGCCTGCCGAGCTCCAGCACCGCCCGGCCGATCGGCGCGCGCTCCGCGTCGTACGCGGCCAGTCCCGCGTCGCAGCTCTCGGCGGAGCGCAGTGCGCGCTCCAGCACCGTGGCGTCCTGGAGCGCCTTGACCGCGCCGCTTCCGGTGTGCGGCCGGGCGATGGCCGCGGCGTCGCCGAGGAGGACGAGGCGGCCCTTGGCGAAGTGCGGCACCGCGAGGTCGTAGATGGGCTGCACGAAGGTGTCCGCCGCGTGGGTGCGGTTGATGACCTCCCGCCAGTAGGGCGGGAAGTGCTCGGCCACCAGCCTCCCCTGATGCTCTATCAGTTCGTCCGCGACGGCCCGCGCCGGCGGCACGGTGGGGTCGTCGAGCCGCAGGCCCGGTACGTCCGGGGGGACCGCGTAGAACACCCAGTTGACGGAGGTGCCGCGGCCGTGCGGGCCCGGGATGCGATACGCGATCATGTGGCCTCCGGGGAAGGCGACGGTGGCGGCGTCCTGTTCGGCCCACGCCTCCCGGGGACCCGGCAGCCGCTCCGCCGGCAGCGAACCGCGCCAGGCGAGGTACCCGGCGTACCGGGGCGCGACGTCCGGGTACATCGCGGCCCGTACGACCGAGCGGTAGCCGTCCGCGCCGATCACGAGGTCGAACCACTCCTCCGCGCCGTCCGCGAGGCGCAGCATGGCGCCGCGCGGGCCCGCCCCGTGGTCCGGGCCGGGGGCCACCGATTCGACGACGGCGCCCGAGTGGTAGGCGGCCGACTCGGGGACGCGGGCGCGCAACTCCCGCCAGAGGGAACCCCAGTTGTAGGAGCGGAAGGGGAAGGGCAGCACCCCGATCTCCCGGCCGCCGCGCGCGTCCGTGTCGCCCAGCAGCCAGACCCGCCGGGTGAGCCGTACCCAGGGCATGCCGGCGTCGACGTATCCGGCGTCCTCCAGTTCGGCGTACCGGTCCTGCTGGACGGCGAGGCCCACACCCCGGTCCTGCAACCGCTGGGCGGCCCGTTCGTACACCACGACCTCGGTCGCCCCGGCCCGTACGGCGGCCAGCGCCGCGGCACAGCCCGCGATGCTCCCGCCCACGACGGCCACTCGTCCTCCGCGCACAGCTTCCCCCTGTCCGGTCGGAATCCGCTCAGGTCATTGACATGAACCGTGCGAATCCTTAACGTCCTGCCCCACCCAATAGGAAGGTTTCTTAATTTCCAGCCGCGAAAGGTGAATTCCGCCGCCCGCCCCATTTGCCGGCCGCCCCATCTGCGGGCCGCCTCAGCCGACATGCCGCCTCAGCCGCCCGAGAGGTACCCGCCGTGTCCCTCCGCCCCGTCGCGCCGCTCGCCGCCACCGGCCCGCTGCTGAGCGCCGCCCTCACCGCGCGCGCCACCGCCCCGGCGGCGCCCTCCACCGTGCTCGTCGACGGCACGGGCGACGGCGGTCCCTTCTACTCCCCCACCATGAAGAAGACCTCCGCGAAGGACTTCCCCATCCCCTGGCGGTACCGGTCGGACTTTACCGTCGAGGACGCCGCGGCACGCGCGTATCCCGACTTCGGCGGAGCGCTCTCGGCGGCTGGCGGCCACGTGAACGGCGAGCGGGCGGCCGGAACGGACCGGAACGCCGGCGCGTACACCCGGCACGAGCTCGACACCACCTCTCTGACCCGAAAGGGCGTCAGCTCCGTTGCCCCGAAGGCCCGTCCCCATGGTCCGCACAAGGACCTGACGATGTGTCGGGCGAACCGGGGGCCCGGCGGCACCTGCACGACGGCCGTCACCTTGCGCCGCACGGGCGGTGGTCCGGCGCCCGCGCTGATGACCGACGTCCATGTCGTGGACGCGGACGGCAAGCCGGTGCTACCAGTGCGGTGGACGGACAACCAGGCCGGCCTGCGGCCCGGCGAGCCGGTGACGGTCACCGCGGACACCCGCACCGCGGATCCGCACGGTTCGGCGCCCCCGGTGCGGGTGTCCGGCCGGAACACCCCACAGAGCACAGCGCGGAGCGTGCCACGCACGAGAAAGGGCTGATGCACATGCCGGACCTACTGGACGAGCGCGTCGGATTCGTACGGCGCATCGGCCTGTTCCAAGCCACCGCCATCAATATGAGCCAGATGTGCGGCATCGGGCCCTTCGTCACGATCCCCTTGATGGTCGCGGCCTTCGGCGGGCCGCAAGCCGTGATCGGATTCATCGCGGGCGCGATCCTCGCCCTCGCCGACGGGCTGATCTGGGCCGAGCTGGGCGCCTCGCTGCCGGGCGCGGGCGGCAGTTACGTCTATCTGCGGCAGGCGTTCCAGTACCGCACGGGCAAACTGATGCCGTTCCTCTTCGTGTGGACGGCGATGCTCTTCATCCCGCTGGCCATGTCCACCGGGATCATCGGGTTCGTGCAGTACCTCGGCTATCTGTGGCCGGGCATGAGCCGGGGGCAGGGCGACCTCGTCGGGCTGGTGACCATCGTCGTCATCCTCGCGATGCTGTGGCGCCGGGTGGAGAACATCGCCAAGCTCTCGGTCGTCATGTGGACCGTGATGATCGCCTCGGTGGTCCTCGTCATCCTGGCCGCCTTCACCCACTTCAGCCCGGAGCGGGCCTTCACCTACCCGGCGCACGCCTTCGAGCTGACCAGCAACCACTTCTGGATCGGCTTCGCGGCGGGGCTGACCATCGGCATCTACGACTACCTCGGCTACAACACGGCCGCCTATATGGGCGCCGAGATCAAGCGGCCCGGCCGCACCCTGCCGCGCGCCATCATCTACTCGATCCTCGGCATCATGACGATCTATCTGCTGCTCCAGATCGGCACGCTCGGCGTCATCGACTGGAAGGACATGCTGGACCCGGACAACACGGCGTCCTCCTCCGTCGCCTCGGCGGTGCTGGAGAAGGCCTGGGGCAAGAGCGCCGCCAACACCGTGACCGTGCTGATCCTCATCACCGCCGTCGCCTCCGTCTTCGCCGGGCTGCTGGGCGGCTCGCGGGTGCCCTACGACGCCGCCCGCGACAAGGTCTTCTTCCGCCCGTACGGAAAACTGCACCCGCGCCACCGCTTCCCCGTGCTGTCGCTGCTCACCATGGGCGCCGTCACGGCCGTCGGCTTCATGATCGGCAGGCATACGGACCTGGCGACCATCATCCAGCTCCTCACCACCGTCATGGTGATCGTGCAGGCGCTGGCCCAGATCGCCGCCGTCACCGTGCTCCGCCGCCGCCAGCCCGGTCTGCGGCGGCCGTACAAGATGTGGCTGTACCCGGCGCCGAGCGTCGTCGCGCTCGTCGGCTGGCTGGTGATCTACGGCTACGCGGACGAGAACTCGCCCGGCAGGCACCCGATCGAATGGTCGCTGGCCTGGGTCGCGGCGGGCTGTGTGGCGTTCCTGCTCTGGTCCCGGTACGAGAAGGTGTGGCCGTTCGGTCCGCGCGAGATCAGCGAGGAGTATCTGCACGGCGCCGACCCGGACGCCGAGGAGCCCACACCGATCGGCGGCTGAGGCAGGCGCCCGGCCGAGAGTCCGTGTCATGTTCCTGGCCGGGCGCGCGGCGTCTGGCACGCGCGCTGATCCGACCAGGGGAGACGGCACAGGATCTGACGGCCGAAGGCCCCCGCGGCGCGGGGGCCTTCGGCCTCATTCCAGCCACGCGTGTCGCCGCGGTCAGCGGAATTCACGCGTCCGGGTAGGGTGCGAAAGATCCGTATATCCCTACCTGGTGGACCGGAATTGAACGAAAACGAACGTGTACGCGTGACGCGGCGAGGCAAGGTCGTCCTCTCGACGGCGACCGCGGCCATCGCCGCCGCGGGACTGTGGAGTTGGGCCGCCTCGGGGCACGAGGTCAAGGCCGACTCGCCCCCGGCCGCGGCCCCCGCGACGACGACGCCCGCCGCGCCGACGGCCGCGCCGCCCTCCTCGACGCCGACCGGTGACGGCCGGATTCCGGGCCTCGACGCGGCCGCGCGCAAGCGAATACCGGCGGAATCCCGCCAAGTTCTGGTGGTCACCGGCCAGGGCGCCGACTCCTCCGACTCGACCGCGGTCCTCTACACCCGGGCCGAGGACTCGCGGCTCTGGCGGCCCGGCCCGAGCTGGCCGGCGCACAACGCCGCGCACGGCTGGACCCCCGACCACCACTACGGCGACCTCCGCTCCCCCGAGGGCGTGTTCACCCTCACCGGCGCGGGCGGCAAGCACGCCTTCCCGGACGCGAAGCTCCCGTACGACCACAACGGGTACTTCGTCGCCTCCGGCAACGGCGTGGAGGGCGAACCCCTCGCGGGCGCCTTCGACTACGTCATCGGGATCGACTACAACCGGGTGCCCGGCACCTCACCGCTCGATCCGCGGCGGCCGCTCGGCGCGAAGAAGGGCGGCGGCGTCTGGCTCCACGTCGACCACGGCGGCCCCACCCAGGGCTGCGTGAGCCTGAAGCCGGAGGTGATGAGAACCCTGCTGCGCACCCTCGACCCGAAGCTCAAGCCGGTGGTCGTGATGGGCCCGGCGTCGGCTCGAAATCACCGGTGATAGAACGGCAACCATGCCTGCGACCATCGCCCCGCCCCCGCCCGCGCCCCCCACGAAACGGCGCAGGCTGTACTGGCACCGGCTGATACCCGGCCTCTGGTACCGCCCCGTCGAGATCCTGGACGAGGCCCGGGACCGCAGCGTGTGGGGCGCGGCGGTCCTGCTCTGCCTGGTCTGCTGCGCGCTCGGCACCGTCACCAAGGGCTCGTTCCGCCAGCAGTGGGACGGCAACCGGCTGCTCGCGCTGGGGTCGCTGGCCACCGTCGAGGCCGGGGTCCTGTTCGCCAGCCTGGTGCTGGGCATCGTCACCCACAGCATCGCCCGGCGCCTGGGGGGCAACGGCAGGTTCGGCCCCACGGTCACGCTCTTCATCGTGCTGTTCTGGACCACCGACCTGCCGCGCCTGGCGCTCCACGCCTGGCTGCCGGCCCATTCCTTCGCGGTACGCGCCGTGGCCGGTCTGACGTGGCTGTTCGGCTACGCGCTGGCCGCGTTGCTGATTCGCGGTCAGCACCATCTGCCGACGCACAAGGCGCTCGCCTCGGTGAGCATCCAGATGCTGGCCGCCGCCGCTCTGCTCAAGTTCCCGCCGGGGAACTGAGGGCGCGTCTGTTCAAAAGGAAGGCCCGCCCGGTGCGACGGGGGATGCACACCGGGCGGGCACAGGAACCTTTGTACCTCATCAAGGATGGGTTATGCATCAAAAACCTGTTCGGCTGACTGATTACCAGCGAGCGGGGAGCGATATCAGGCCACGCGCGCGGATCACGGAACGCCGCTTCAGCGCTGGCCGGCCCCTGTTCGGAGTGGGTTCGGGCAGCCGATCGTGAACTTCGGGCGTCCGTTCCGCAGGCGCCGCGTACGGTGCCCAGGGCCCCGTACGGGCCATCGGCGTGCCCTGGCAGCGACGCGTCCCGCACCCCGGCACGAGGCGTCCCGACTGGCCACAGCACCGGATCCGCGCGGTCCGGGCCCGGGAACAGGTCCGGACCACAAGGGCTCGGGTACGCGGCGGGCGGCGTCTTCGCCCCCGCCGCCGCGGTCCGTTTGCCGGTCTCCGCGTCCTCGACCGGAAACCGACGGATCGCACGGGCGGCGCCGGGTCCGTACACGCTCGTACAGACCCGACACCAGCCTGTGTCGCAGGCGGCCTTGACCCCCGTCCAGGGCCACCTCGTCTCCACCGATCCGCGCCGGATCGCGAAGCCGGGTCCGCTCAGCTCTCGCCACGCGGTTCCTCGGCTCCCGTCTCGGGCGGGTCCGCCGGAAGGTTCATCTGCCGTCTGAACTGGCCGATGATCGTCGTCAGACTGTCCTGCACCTCCGGCGGCAGACCCACCGAGCGCAGGGCGATCGCGCGTACGCGCTGGTCCCGCATGGCGGCGAGGAAGCGGACCTCCTCCTCCACCCGCTCGGCCTGAGACGGCGACAGATCGCCTAACAGGTAACCGACCGGCACTCCGAAGAACTTGGCCAGCGCCCGCAGCAGATCGGGACCGGGATTGGCGCGCCGGCCGTTGCGCAGCATCGACAGATACTGCTCCGTCACGCTGACCCCGCCGTACTCGTCCGTCCCGGTGCTGATCCGGTCCGCCACGTGTCCGTTGGTGTAGGGAGCGCCCGGCGGGTGCATGCTCGCGAACAGGTAGTTGAGCCGTTCCGCGAGCGGGCTCTCACCGGCCCCCGCCGATCTGTCGCCCCCGACTGCCATTTGCTCCATCCTTCGGAATGTGTCGCACGGCATCTCACGGGCAGTTAAGCCCGCAACCGCCGTGGAGAGCATCTTGCCATGGAGGTAACGCGCCGCACCAGGGCCCCAGAAGGAAAGGAGGGTGTGTCTTACTTAACCACCGGTTTAACGGGGACCGGTTCTTGACAGCCGTACGGAAGCAACCTATGGGGCCGCAAACCCATCTTGACCATAATGCGGTGACGCCCGCCCGCGGGGAAGCCTCGGACCTGTGGGGTGGCACACCTCGCGGGCGCCCGCGACGCGCGACGGCCGCGGCACCCTCGCGTACACACCGCGCCCGAGGGACGATGGCACGCTCGTACCGGCAGAGACTCCGGCCTCGCAGCTCTCGCCCCCGGGAGGACCCGCTCCATGAGAAGACCGCGCCCCGCACTGCTCCCCCTGCTGGCCCTGCTCCTCGTCGCGGCGGCCACCGCCGCACCCGGCACGGCGGCCGCACACCCCGCCGCCGGCCCCGAACGCCCCTCCGCCGCGTCGGACGACGCCTACTGGACGGCGCGGCGGATGGCCGCCGCGCGGCCCGTCGCGGACGGCGCCCGGACGGCGGCGCGCGGCACCGCCCCGGCCGCCGGGCCCACCGCGCCGAGCCACCCCTTCGACGGGCTCCCCCAGGTGGGCACGTTCTTCTGGGCGGACGACACCGGCACCGGGCGCTCCTGCGGCGGCACCATCGTCCGCAGCCCGCACCGCGACCTCGTGGTCGGCGCCGGGCACTGCCTGCGCTCCCCCAAGCCGAAGCGCCACCTGTCCTTCGTGCCGCGCTACCACGACGGGCGGAAGCCGTTCGGGCTCTTCCCGGTCGAGCGCGTCTACATCGACCAGCGCTACTACGACCTGGGCACCGACGCGGGCGCCCGCTGGGACTACTCCGTCGTGCGCCTCGGCCCGCGCGCGGACGGGACCGAGGCACAGGAGGCCGCCGGCGGCTTCCGCCTGGGCGTGTATCCCGGCTACGAGCACCGGCGCGTACGGCTGATCGGCTACCCGGGCACCGACGACGCCAAGTACCCCAGACCGCTGGACTGCCGCTCGTCCACGCACCGCTACACCAGCACCGACCCGGCCGCGCCCGGCGACTTCCTGGAGATCGCCTGCGCGGGGTACATCGGCGGCACCTCCGGCGGCCCGTTCCTGGAGCGGTCCCCCACCGGGTACCGGCTCATCGGGGTGATCGGGGGCTATCACACCGGAGGGGACTTCCCGGACGTCTCCTACAGTTCGTACTTCACCGCGGACACCCTGGCGCTCTACGTGCACGCGGTACGGGGCGATGCTCCGGCGCAGCCTCGGTAGGGCCCGTCCCCGCCCCCGTACGCCCGTGTCCCGGCTTCCCCTCGGAACGCCCGGGGCTCCGCGGGCGCGTGCCGTCCCTCCTGCGAGAATGCGTCACGTCGGTTTGGCGCGTACGAGAGGTGGCCCAGCGGTGTCAGCGGTACTCCCCGTCCTGGAATCGGTGAGCTGGCTGTGTGTGCGGGACGGACGGCTGCTGGCCGTGCGCACCCACGGCCGGGAGGTCTTCTACCTGCCCGGCGGGAAGCTGGAGCCGGGTGAGAGCGGTCCGCAGGCGCTCTCCCGCGAGCTGTCCGAGGAGTTGGGGATCGACGCGGCGCCGGAGGCGCTGACCGAGGCGTTCGTCGTCGAGGACGTGGCACACGGGCACGACGGCAGGCGGCTGCACATGACCTGTTACACCGGTGAGGCCGCGGGCGAGCCGGTGCCGGGGAGGGAGATCGCCGAGCTGGCGTGGCTGGGAGTGGCCGACGCCGGGCGCGGAGCGCCGGCCCTGGGCCAGGTCATCGCCCGGCTCGCGGCCGAGGGACGGCTGGCCTGAGCGGTGGGCGGGCCCCGCTCCCGCCCGCCCGCTTCAGTAGGCCGCCCCCATCGCCTCGCGCACTTCGCGCAGCGTCGCGTCGGCGATGGCGTTGGCGCGCTCGTTGCCCGCGCGCAGGATCTCGCGGACGTACGCGCGATCCTTCGCGTACGCGGCGCGGCGGGCCCGCATCGGGCGCAGGTACTCGTTGACGGACTCGGTGACCAGCTTCTTCAGTGCGGCGGCGCCGCCCGCGCCGATGTCCTCGGCGACCAGGCGCGGGTCGCGCTCCTGGCAGAGCGCGGCGAGGAGGACGAGGCCGGAGACCTCCGGCCGGGCCTCGGGGTCGAAGCTGATGTGCCGTTCGGCGTCGGTCTTCGCGCGCTTGACGAGCTGCGCGGTCTCGTCCTCGGAGGCGCCGAGGGCGATGGAGTTGCCGCGGCTCTTGCTCATCTTGCCGCCGTCGGTGCCCAGCAGGTTGGGCGCGGCGGACAGCAGCGCCCGGGGCTGCGGGAAGATCTCCGGACCGCCGTGCGCGTAGCGGTCGTTGAAGCGGCGGGCGACGGTGCGGGTGACTTCGAGGTGCGGCAGCTGGTCCTTGCCGACGGGTACGAGGTTGGCCTTGCAGAAGAGGATGTCGGCGGCCTGGTGGACGGGGTAGGTGAACATGAGCCCGCTCACGGCGGACTGCCGGGAGTGCGCGATCTCGTCCTTGACCGTGGGGTTGCGGCCCAGTTCGGCGACGGTGACCAGGCTCAGGAACGGCAGCAGCAGCTGGTTGAGCGCGGGGACGGCGCTGTGCGCGAAGACGGTGGCCCGTTCGGGGTCGACGCCGGCGGCGAGATAGTCCAGGACGAGGCCCTCGACGCGGTCGCTCAGGCGGTCGGCGATGTCCCGGTCGGTGAGCACCTGGTAGTCCGCGACCAGGATGAACATCTCGACGCCGAGGTTCTGGAGCCGGACCCGGTTGTGCAGGGTGCCGAAGTAGTGGCCGAGGTGGAGCGGGCCGGTGGGCCGGTCGCCGGTCAGTACGCGGTAGTCGCCGGGAGCGCGGCACACGTCGGCGTCGAGGGCGGTGGTGGACATCGGGGTTCTCCTCGCTGGTGGGGGCCGGACGGCGGCGGCCGGGAGCGCGGAGAACGCACGAGGGCCGCCCTTGCGGACGGCCCGTGGTCGTGTCTGATCGGAAGCCGTCCCGCTAGGACGGCCACCAGCTCTGACACGGAGAAAAGTGCATGCGGCGATCATAACGCCCTGGTGCGGTGCGGGCGGCGGCCCGGGGAAGTCGCCCGTACCGCCGCCCGCGTGGTCCGCTAGCGCACGTCGCCGTACCCGTCGCCCGGATACCCCTGCCCCGGCTGGCGCGCGGCCGGCGGGCGCGCGCCCCAGCGGCTGCGGGGGTGCCTGGTCAGGGTGTAGCCGCCGACGCCGAGGAGCGCCGCCAGGACGCCGCCGCCCAGGGTCCACGCCCAGCGGTCCGAGAACCAGCCGCCCGTCCAGCCGTCCTCCGGCTCGGCGACCGCCTGGGCGTGCAGCGGCGCGCCCAGCTCGCCGCCGCCGTCGTACGAGCCGCCGACGCCCTCCGCGGTCGCCTCGACCCCGGCGCGGGCCGCCAGGCCGAGGTCCTTGTCCGGTACGTCCGCGACGGTCAGCCGCAGGTAGTACGCGCCGGGCAGCGGATCGTTCGACCAGCGCTCGGCCCACGGCCGTACGGTGCGCAGGGTGCAGGTGAGGGTGAGGGTGGTGTCCGTCTCGGACGCCCGCTTCGTCGGCTCCCCGGAGGCGCACGCCTGGCGGCGGCGCAGCCCGTCGAAGACGTCGAGCTGCCAGGTGGCCGCCCCGTGCCGGAGGCTGGCCTCCGGGAGCGTCACGGTCGCCTTGGCGGTCGCCCGCTGGCCGGCTCCGGCCGGGAACTGCCAGTAGAGGTAGTCGCCGGTGGAGGCGGTGGCGCTCGCCTTCTGGCCCTGCTTGATGGCCGTGGCGGTACGGAACCCGGTGCCGGCCTCCGTCGGCGCGGAGCTCTCATCACTCGCGCTCGCGCTCCCGCTCGGTGCGGGGCTCGCGTCGTCGGCCGCCGCGGAGGCGGCCGGGGCGAACAGCAGGGCCGAGGCGGCGAGCAGCGCCGCGCCCAGCACACGTGTCGTACGCATCAGTTCGCCCTCCAGACCGCGACGCGCCAGCGGGTCAGCCAGCCCCAGATCAGTCCCGCGAGCAGCCCGATGCCGCCGAGGGCCGCGAGCAGCACCCAGCCGCGGCCGAGGCCGAAGGCGGCCACGTCGGAGGCGTTGTCGGGCGACTTGACGAGGTCGACGGCCAACTCGACCGGCAGCCCCGGTTCGCGCTTGACGGAGTCGGGGGCGGAGAAGGAGTGGGCGACCTCAAGGCAGACGGTCCTGGGGTCCGGCTGGCTGCCGTCGGACTTCTTGTCCTGCTCGGCCACCGGGTACCGCAGGCCGGAGGAGAGGACGTCGGTGCGTCCGCTGCCCGTGTCGCTGCCGCGTACGAGCTCCTGGCCCTTGTCGCTGACGGCGCGCAGCCGCACTCCGTAGTCGGGGTTGACGGCGCGGTCCGCGCTGACGCTCACCGCGGCGCGCAGTTCCTGACCGGGGTTCACCTTCACGCGGTACCAGCGGTGTTCGGCGAACTTCTCGCGGTCGGTGAAGATCCCGGCGCCCAGCACCGGAGCGTCGGTGCACTGGTCCGTGGCGCCCTGCACCGCCTTCGGCGGCGCCTCGACCGGGTCGGCCGTGCGCTTGACGAGCTGCTTGATGCGGCCCGAGAGCTGGTCGGCGTGCTGCACCGAGGTGTACGTGCCGCCGGTCGCCTCCGCGATGCAGCTGAGCTGCTTGCGCGTCTTGTCGTCGTGGGCGAGACCGAGCGTGTCGACCGTCAAGTGCGTGCCCTTGGCGGCGAGTTCACGGGCCACGTCGCAGGGGTCGGGCTTCCCGCAGGAGTCCTCGCCGTCGGTGATGAGGACGATGCGCCGGGTGCCGCCGTCGTTGCCGAGGTCCTTGTCGGCGGCGCGCAGCGCGTAGCCGATGGGCGTCCAGCCGGTCGGCTTCAGATGGGCGACGGCCGCCTTGGCCGTGGTGCGGTCCACTTGGCCGACGGGGTACAGCTGCTTGCTGTCCCGGCAGCCGATCACCTTGTCCTCGCCGGGGTATTCGGATCCGAGGGTCCGTATGCCGAGCCGGACCACCTCCGGCGTCGCGTCGATCACCTCCCCGAACGCCTGCTTGGCCGCGTCCATGCGCGACTGCCCGTCGATGTCCTTGGCGTTCATCGAGCCGCTGACGTCGAGGACGAGTTCTACCTTGGGGGCTTTCTCCGCCGCTTCGTCCGCGGCGAGGGCCGGGGAGGTGCCGGCGGCCAGGGTGGCGAGCACCGCGAAGGCGCCCGCCGCCAGCCGTCTTGTGTTGATCATTTCCCGGATCTTAGTGATCACCGGGCGATGGGCCCAATTTGCAATTTGAGGGCCCGTCACCCACCGGGCGGCGGCTCAGTCGTCGCCCTCCAGATTGCCCTCGGTCTCCAGGAACGCCTGGCGCAGCGCCTGGAGGGTGTCCGCGTCCGGCTCGGCCCACATGCCGCGGCTCTCGGCCTCCAGGAGGCGCTCCGCGATGCCGTGCAGGGCCCAGGGGTTGGCGTCCTGGAGGAAGGCGCGGTTCTCGGGGTCGAGGACGTAGGTCTGGGCGAGCTTGTCGTACATCCAGTCGGGGACGACGCCGGTGGTGGCGTCGTATCCGAAGAGGTAGTCGACGGTGGCGGCGAGTTCGAAGGCGCCCTTGTAGCCGTGGCGGCGCATCGCCGCGATCCAGCGGGGGTTGACGACGCGGGCGCGGAAGACGCGCGAGGTCTCCTCGACCAGGGTGCGGGTGCGGACCGTCTCGGGCCGCGTGGAGTCGCCGATGTACGCCTCGGGCGCGGTGCCCTTGAGGGCGCGTACGGTCGCGACCATGCCGCCGTGGTACTGGAAGTAGTCGTCCGAGTCGGCGATGTCGTGTTCGCGGGTGTCGGTGTTCTTGGCGGCGACCGCGATGCGCTTGTAGGCGCTCTCCATCTCCTCGCGGGCCGGGCGGCCTTCCAGCTCGCGACCGTACGCGAAGCCGCCCCAGACGGTGTAGACCTCGGCGAGGTCGGCGTCGGTGCGCCAGTCGCGGCTGTCGATGAGCTGGAGCAGGCCCGCGCCGTAGGTACCGGGCCGGGAGCCGAAGATGCGGGTGGTGGCCCGGCGTTCGTCGCCGTGGACGGCGAGGTCGGCCTGGGCGTGGGCCCGTACGTAGTTCTGCTCGTCGCTCTCCTCCAGGGCGGCGGCGAGCCGCACGGCGTCGTCGAGGAGTCCGATGACGTGCGGGAAGGCGTCGCGGAAGAAACCGCTGATGCGCAGGGTCACATCGATGCGCGGGCGGCCCAACTCCTCGGCGGGGATGGGCTCCAGGCCGTTCACACGGCGCGAGGCGTCGTCCCAGACGGGCCGGACGCCCAGCAGGGCCAGCGCCTCGGCGATGTCGTCGCCGGAGGTGCGCATCGCGCTCGTGCCCCACAGGGAGAGGCCGACCGACTTGGGCCAGTCGCCGTTGTCGGCGCGGTAGCGCTCCAGCAGCGAGTCGGCGAGCGCCTGGCCGGTATCCCAGGCGAGGCGGCTGGGCACGGCCTTGGGGTCGACGGAGTAGAAGTTGCGGCCGGTCGGCAGGACGTTGACCAGGCCGCGCAGCGGGGACCCGGACGGCCCGGCGGGCACGAAGCCGCCGTTCAGGCCGTGCACGGCGTGGTCGAGCTCGTCGGTGGTGGCGGCGAGGCGCGGCACGACCTCGCGGGCGGCGAACTCCAGGATGGCGCGGACGCCTTGGCGCTGCGCGTCGGGCAGTTCCAGGCAGGCCTTCTCGGCGGCGGCCGGGTCCCAGCCGGCGTCCTCCATGGCGGTGACGAGCGTACGGGCGCGCTCCTCGGCCTCGTCGGCGCCGGTGCGGGTGGCGGCGGACTCGTCGAGGCCGAGGGCCTCGCGCAGGCCGGGCAGGGCGGCGGTGCCGCCCCAGATCTGCCGGGCGCGGAGGATCGCGAGGACGAGGTTGACGCGCTCGGGGCCGGTGGGGGCGCCGCCGAGCACGTGCAGGCCGTCGCGGATCTGGGCGTCCTTGACCTCGCACAGCCAGCCGTCGACGTGCAGCAGGAAGTCGTCGAACTCGATGTCGTGCGGCCGGTCGGCGAGCCCGAGGTCGTGGTCGAGCTTGGCGGCCTGGATCAGCGTCCAGATCTGGGCGCGGATGGCGGGCAGCTTGGCCGGGTCCATGGCGGCGATGGAGGCGTACTCGTCGAGGAGCTGCTCCAGGCGCGCGATGTCGCCGTAGGACTCGGCGCGGGCCATCGGCGGCACGAGGTGGTCGACGAGGGTGGCGTGGGCGCGGCGCTTGGCCTGGGTGCCCTCGCCGGGGTCGTTGACCAGGAAGGGGTAGATGAGCGGCAGGTCGCCGAGGGCGGCGTCGGGGCCGCAGGCGGCGGAGAGGCCGGCGTTCTTGCCGGGCAGCCATTCCAGGTTGCCGTGCTTGCCGAGGTGCACCATGGCGTCGGCGCCGAAACCGCCGTCGGCCCGGTCGGCGGCGATCCAGCGGTAGGCGGCCAGGTAGTGGTGCGAGGGCGGCAGGTCGGGGTCGTGGTAGATGGCGATGGGGTTCTCGCCGAAGCCGCGCGGCGGCTGGATGAGGATGAGCAGGTTGCCGCGGCGCAGGGCGGCCAGGACGATGTCGCCGTCCGGATTCCGGCTGCGGTCGACGAACATCTCGCCGGGCGGGGGTCCCCACTGGGCCTCGACGGCCTCGCGCAGTTCGGCGGGGAGCCGCTCGTACCAGCGCCGGTAGTCGGCGGCGGGGATGCGGACCGGGTTGCGCGCCAGCTGCTCCTCGGTGAGCCACTCCTGGTCGTGGCCGCCGGCCTCGATGAGGGCGTAGATCAGCTCGTCGCCGACGCCGGATTCGAGGCCGGGTACGGGCTCGGTGCCGAAGTCGTAGCCCTCGGCCTTCAGACGGCGCAGCAGGGCGACGGCGCTGGCGGGGGTGTCGAGGCCGACGGCGTTGCCGATGCGGGAGTGCTTGGTGGGGTAGGCGGAGAGGACGAGCGCGAGGCGCTTCTCGGCGGCCGGGATGTGGCGCAGCCGGGCGTGGCGCACGGCGATGCCGGCGACGCGGGCGGCGCGCTCGGGGTCGGCGACATAGGCGGGCAGGCCGTCCTCGTCGACCTCCTTGAAGGAGAACGGGACGGTGATCAGGCGGCCGTCGAACTCCGGGACGGCGATCTGGGTGGCGGCGTCCAGCGGGGAGAGGCCCTCGTCGCTCTCCTCCCAGGCGGCGCGCGGCCCGGTCAGGCACAGGGCCTGGAGGATCGGCACGTCGAGGGCGGCGAGCGCGCCCGCGTCCCAGGACTCGTCGTCGCCGCCGGCGGACGCCTCGGCGGGCTTGGTGCCGCCGGCCGCCAGGACGGTGGTGATGACGGCGTCGGCCGCGCCGAGCGCTTCGACCAGCTCGGCCTCGGGCGCGCGCAGGGAGGCGACGAAGAGCGGGACGGGTGTGCCGCCCGCGTCCTCGACGGCCTTGCAGAGGGCCTCGACGAAGGCGGTGTTGCCGCTCATGTGGTGGGCGCGGTAGTAGAGCACGGCGACCCGCGGGCCGCTCGCGTCCGCGCGGGGGGTGCGCTCCAGCGGGCCCCAGGTGGGGGCGGGCGCGGGCGCCTCGAAGCCGTGGCCGGTGAGCAGCACGGTGTCGGAGAGGAAGCGCGCGAGCTGCTCCAGGTTGGCGGGCCCGCCGTGGGCGAGGTAGGCGTGCGCCTCGGCGGCGATGCCGATGGGGACGGTGGACGCCTCCATCAGCTGGGCGTCGGGGGCCTGTTCGCCGGTGAGGACCACCACGGGGCGGTCCCCGGCGAGCAGGGCGTCGAGCCCTTCCTGCCAGGCGCGTACGCCGCCGAGGAGCCGTACGACGACGAGCTGGACGCCGTCGAGGAGGCCGGGCAGCTCGCTCAGGTCGAGGCGGGCCGGGTTGGCGAGCCGGTAGGGCACGGGCCCGTCGGCGGCGCGCGCGCTGAGCAGGTCGGTGTCGGACGTCGACAGCAGCAGGATCACTGGAACTCGCCTCGCGTAGTCGTTCCGGGCCGGGTGGCCGAGGGGGCCCGGCGGCTGGGGGTACGGGAGCCCGCGGCAGAGCGGCGGGCGACGGACAGCGGGTGCGTCCGGGGCGCGCGGGGCCGGAACATGCGCATGCGTCGGCAAGCCTTCCTCGGGGTCCGCGCCCCGGGCGGTGGGAGGACGGCGGGAGTTCCTGACTCGCCCGGCATGGCTGCCTGGCTCACAGTGGCGGGACCGTGCCGGAGTCTCACCGGCTTCCTCCCCTGGCGCCGTCGCTGGCGTCCGGCGGATCGAAATGATCCACCGATGAGCATAGTAAGCGCTATGCACCGCGAGCCGCGGTGCTACCCGGCACCCGACCAGCACCTAAGAGCGAACGGCCACCCATTCCAGCCCGCCGCGCGGCCAAGGACGCACGGTCACGCGTTCCAGCCCGTCCGGCGCTTGAGGACGAAGGAACGCCCCATCCAGCCCGCCGCCCGGCCGAGGACGCACGGTCACCCATTCCAGCCCGTCCGGCGTTTGAGGACCGGGGACCGGGGCCGAGCCCCGATTCAGCCCGTCCGGCGCTTGAGGACCAGGGACCGGGGCCGAGCCCCGATTCAGCCCGTCCGGCGCTTGAGGACACAGCCACCCACACCAGCCCCGCCACAGAACACCCCCAGCAACCGCCGGAGGCATTGGCACCGAGAGCCACCGCCGCTCACCGAAGTGGAACGTCTCGGTATGCTCGCCGCCATGCCCCTCGCCCCCGCATCCACCCCGCCCGGGGACCGGCCGGCCGCCCGGCAGGGCGGCGACGCATGTCCCGGAGCGCTGCGCCTGCACCCCGCCGCGGACGGCGCCCTGGCCCGTATCCGCGTCCCCGCCGGACTGCTGATGGCACGTCAGGCACAGGCGCTGGCCCGCGTGGCGGCGGAGCTGGGCGACGGCAGCCTCGACCTCACCTCGCGCGGCAACATCCAGGTGCGCGGACTCGCCTCCGACCACGGGGCGGAGCTCGCGGACCGGCTGCGCACGGCGGGACTGCTCCCCTCCGACCGGCACGAGCGCGTACGCAACATCGCGGCATCGCCGCTCGCCGGACTCGACGGGGCCGGACACGCGGACGTACCGGCCTGGGCCCGCGAGCTGGACGCGCTGCTGTGCGCGGACCCGGACACGGCCCGGCTCTCGGGACGCTTCCTCTTCGGTCTCGACGACGGCCGCGGCGACGTGGCGGCCCTCGCCCCCGATGTGACATTGATCGCAGGTCAGGAGGGTCGGGCGGCCCTCGGCTACGGCATCGGAGGACCGACCCTCGGCCTCGCCGGCGAAGACGCCCCCCGCGCCGCCGTGCTGGCGGCGCGTGAATTCCTGAGCGCACGCGACGGCAGCGGTGCCGACGCCTGGCGCGTTACCGACCTCCCCCAAGAGCACCGCCCGCGCACCGGCCCGTTGGCCGCGCGCCTCGCCGCCGAGGGCATCGGCAGCACCCCGCTTCCCCCGACCTCACCACCGCTGGGCGCTCCGCCCGCCCCCGGCCTCATCCCCGGCCCGCACGGCGCGTACGCCCTCTCGGTGGCGGCGCCCCTCGGGCGGATGACCGTCGCCCAGTGGGAGCTGCTCATCGAGGCGGCGGCCTGCGACGGAAGCGGCGAGCTGCGTGTGACACCCTGGCGCGGCATCGTCCTGCCCGGTCTGCGGGCCGCCGCCGCCCCGGAGCGGCTGGCGGTTCTGGCGGACGCCGGTTTCGTCACCGGTGAGGGGTCCGCCTGGCACGGAGCGGGGGCCTGCGCGGGCCGGCCCGGCTGCGCGAAGTCCCTCGCGGACGTACGGGCCGACGCGGCGGCGGCGCTCTCCGGGCGGAGCGGCGGCGGCCTCCCGGTGTACTGGTCCGGCTGCGAGCGGCGCTGCGGTCACCCCGGCGGCGACTGGGTCGACGTCCTGGCGACGGGCGACGGCTACCGGGTCACCGTACGGCCGGTGCCCGGCAGCGCGGACGGCCCCGGCGGGCCGGCCGGGGCCGAGGCCATCGCGCCGGGGCGGCGGCTGGCCGACGCGGTGACGGCGGCGCGCGCCACGTAGCCTGCGTGCCCGACCGGTGGCCACCTCTGAAGCAACGGCCGGCCCAGCCCCGGCCCGACACCGCACAGCCAGACCCAGCCAGACCCAGTCAGTGATCCCAGCATGCGAGGAACAGTGTTCGACTACGAGAAGGACGGGGCGGCCATCTACCGCCAGTCCTTTGCCACCATCCGCGCGGAGGCGGACCTCGGCGGGCTGCCGCCCGACGTCAGCCAGGTCGCGGTGCGGATGATCCACGCCTGCGGGATGACCGATCTCGTCCGCGATCTCGCCTACTCCCCCGGCGTCGTCGCCCGCGCCCGCGAGGCGCTGCGCGCCGGGGCGCCCATCCTGTGCGACGCCAACATGGTCGCCAGCGGCGTCACCCGCAAGCGGCTGCCCGCCGGCAACGACGTGATCTGCACCCTCGCCGACCCGTCGGTGCCGGACCTGGCCAAGCGGCTGGGCACCACGCGCAGCGCCGCCGCCCTGGAACTGTGGCGCGACCGGCTCGACGGCGCGGTGGTGGCCGTCGGGAACGCGCCGACCGCGCTGTTCCGGCTGCTGGAGATGGTGGAAGAAGGAGGGGCGGGAGCCCCGCGCCCGGCGGCCGTCATCGGCATACCGGTCGGCTTCATCGGGGCCGCCGAGTCCAAGGACGCGCTGGCCGGGCACCCGTCGGGCATCGAGCACCTGGTGGTGCGCGGGCGGCGCGGCGGCAGCGCCATGGCGGCGGCCGCGATCAACGCGATAGCGAGCGAGGAAGAGTGAGCGAGCAGCAGACCACGGGGCGGCTCTACGGGGTCGGGCTCGGCCCCGGCGACCCGTCGCTGATGACCCTTCGGGCCGTCGAGGTCATCGGGGCGGCCGACGTCGTCGCGTACCACAGCGCCCGGCACGGCCGCTCCATCGCGCGCTCGATCGCCGAACGGCATCTGCGCGCCGACCACATCGAGGAGCCGCTGGTCTACCCGGTCACCACGGAGCGGACCGACCACCCGGGCGGCTACCGGGGCGCGCTGGAGGAGTTCTACGAGCAGTCGGCGGCCCGGCTGGCCGCGCACCTGGACGCCGGGCGCACCGTCGCCGTGCTCGCCGAGGGCGACCCGCTCTTCTACGGCTCGTACATGCACATGCACAAGCGGCTCGCCGACCGCTATCCGACCGAGGTCGTCCCCGGCGTCACCTCGGTCAGCGCGGCCGCCGCCCGGCTCGGCGAGCCGCTGGTGGAGGGCGAGGAGGTGCTGACCATCCTGCCGGGCACGCTGCCCGAGGAGGAGCTGGCTGCGCGGCTCGCCTCGACGGACTCCGCGGTGGTGATGAAGCTCGGGCGGACGTTCCCCACGGTGCGGGGCGCGCTGGAGCGCTCGGGCCGGCTGGCGGAGGCGCGGTACGTGGAGCGGGCGACGATGAGCGGGGAGCGTACCGGCCGGCTGGCGGACGTGGACCCGGATTCGGTGCCGTACTTCGCGGTGGCGGTGCTGCCCAGCAGGATCGACGCGGCGCCCGTGGCGCACGAGGGCGAGGTGGTCGTGGTGGGGCTCGGTCCCGCCGGGCCGATGTGGCTGACGCCGGAGGCCCGGGGCGAGCTGGCCGCGGCCGACGACCTGGTCGGCTACACCACCTATCTGGACCGGGTCCCGGCGCGCCCCGGGCAGCGGCGGCACCCCTCCGACAACAAGGTGGAGTCGGAGCGCGCCGAGTTCGCCCTCGACCTCGCCCGGCAGGGGCGGCGGGTCGCCGTCGTCTCCTCGGGCGACCCGGGCGTCTTCGCGATGGCGACCGCCGTGCTGGAGGTCGCCTCCGAGGGCCCGTACCGGGACGTGCCGGTGCGGGTGCTGCCGGGGATGACGGCCGCGCACGCGGCGGCCTCGCGCGCGGGGGCGCCGCTGGGCCACGACTACGCGGTGCTCTCGCTCTCCGACCGGCTCAAGCCGTGGGAGGTCATCGCGGAGCGGCTGCGCGCGGCGGCCGCCGCCGATCTGGTGCTCGCCCTCTACAACCCCGGCTCCCGCAGCCGCGTCTGGCAGGTCGGCAAGGCCCGGGAGCTCCTGCTGGAGCACCGGTCCCCGGACACCCCGGTGGTGCTGGGGCGCGATGTGGGCGGCCCGGAAGAGAGCGTACGGATCGTGCGCCTCGCCGATCTGGAGCCGGAGCAGGTCGACATGCGCACGATTCTGCTGGTCGGCTCGTCCCAGACGCACACGGTGCGGCGGGGTGACGGCCGGGAGATCGTCTGGACGCCGAGGCGGTATCCGGAGGGGTGAGGCGCTACCCGCCGAGGCGGGCGCGGGCGGCGCTCGGGGCCGTACGTCCGTAATGGGACCTACGGGCCTGGCGGACGTACGAGGGCGGCCGGGCGCGCGTCCGGGCCGGAGGAGCCGGGGCTACGGGCCCGTCACCCGAGCGCCCCGCGCAGCCACTCCACCGCCTCCTCCACCGTCCCCGCGGCCGGCAGGCCGTCTGGCACGGGCGGCCGGCGCACCACGACCACCGGCACCCCCGCCTCGCGCGCGGCGACGAGCTTCGCGGCCGTGGCCGCCGCGCCGCTGTCCTTCGTCACCAGCACGTCGACGCGGTGGCGGCGCAGCAGCTCGGCCTCGCCCGCGACGGTGAACGGGCCCCGGTCGAGCAGCACCTCCGTGCGGGGCGGCATCGGCGGCTCGGGGGCGTCGACGGACCGTACGAGGAACCACTGGCCGGTCAGATGGGCGAAGGCCCCGAGCCCCATACGCCCCGTGGTGAGGAAGACCCGTTCGCCCAGCGCGGGCAGCAGGTCCGCCGCCTCCTCCAGCGACCCGACGGGGCGCCAGTCGTCTCCCTGACCGGCGACCCAGCCGGGGCGGCGGAGCGCGAGCAGGGGAACATGGACCTCGGCGGCCGCCTGTGCCGCGTTGAAACTGATCGTGCCGGCGAAAGGATGGGTGGCGTCGATGACCGCGTCCGCCTGCTGCTCGCGCAGCCACCGGGCCAGCCCGTCGGGCCCCCCGAACCCCCCGATCCGCACCTGGCCGGCGGGCAGCCGCGGCTGGGCGACGCGGCCCGCGAGGGAGCTGGTGACGCGGAGCGCGGGGTCGGTGTCGAGCGCGGCGGCGAGCCGGCGGCCCTCGGCGGTGCCGCCGAGGATCAGTACGTGGCGTGGCGTGGGCGGCGTGATCATGGGGTCCCCTTCTGGTCGTGCCTGCCGCGCCCGGCAGGGCCCGGGCCGCGCCGGTGGCGGGGCCGGAGCGCACCGTGGCTGAGGCGAAGGCGAACGTTACCGGCGGGCGCGGCGCGCAGTTGCAGCACACCGGGCTGCGGCCCGGCTGGACGACCGGGGCGTGTGCGACGGCCGGGGCCACGGCCGCGTACACGGCGCTGCTGACCGGTGAGTTCCCGGACCCGGTGACGATCACGCTGCCGAAGGGGCAGACGCCCGCCTTCACGCTGGCCGCCGAGGAACTGGGCGCCGACCGTGCGATGGCGGGGATCGTCAAGGACGCCGGGGACGACCCGGACGTCACACACGGGGCGCTGGTCCGCGCGACGGTACGGGTCCTGCCGCCGGGCTCGGGGGTGGTCTTCCGGGCGGGTGCGGGTGTGGGCACGGTCACCCGGCCGGGGCTGCCGCTGGAGGTGGGCGAGCCGGCGGTCAACCCGGTGCCCCGGCAGATGATGCGGGAGCACATCGCGGCCGTCGCGGCCCGGCACGGCGGCGGCGGCGACGTGGAGATCGAGCTGTCCGTGGACCACGGCGAGGAGATCGCCCGCTCCACGTGGAACCCGCGCCTGGGCATCCTCGGCGGCCTGTCCATCCTCGGCACGACGGGCATCGTGGTGCCGTACTCCTGCTCCGCGTGGATCGACTCCATCCGGCGCGGCGTGGACGTGGCGCGCGCGGCGGGCCGTACGCACGTCGCGGGCTGTACGGGCTCGACGTCCGAGAAGGCCGCGGTGGCCGAGCACGGGCTGCCCGAGGACGCGCTGCTGGACATGGGCGACTTCGCGGGCGCGGTGCTGAAGTACCTGCGCCGCCACCCGGTGGACCGGCTGACAGTAGCGGGCGGCTTCGCCAAGCTCTCGAAGCTCGCCGCGGGCCACTTGGACCTGCACTCGTCCCGCTCCCAGGTGGACAAGTCCTTCCTCGCCGATCTCGCCCGCAGCGGCGGCGCGGACGAGGAGCTGGCCGCGGCGGTGGCGGCGGCCAACACCGGCCTGGAGGCGATGCAGCTGTGCGCGGCCCGCGGTGTGCCGCTGGGCGACCTCGTCGCGAGGACCGCCCGCGACGAGGCGCTCGGCGTGCTGCGCGGCGCGCCGGTGGCGGTCGACGTCATCTGCATCGACCGCGCGGGCACGATCGTGGGGCGTGCGGGGGCGCGGGGGCCGCGCGAGGGGTGACGGCGAGCCGGCGGGTGCGGAGTCAGGCGTCCAGGGAGAACGCGTTCTTGGCCCGTTCCGCCGACTCTTCGCTGGGAGGCCCGCCGGGGTTCTCGGTGGCGAGCGCCTGGTTGAGCTCGACGTACGGGCGCAGCCGCTCCTCATAGCGGGCGAACGCGGCGGCGTGGCCGCCGTCCGCCCGGTGAGGCGGTCCGGGCGCACTACGGGGCCGCGACCCGGCCGCCCCGGGGCCGGGTCAGAGCGTCACGCGCAGCTCGGCCAGACGCCAGGTGCCCGGGTCCATGGCGCGTTGGGCGGCCGCCGGCCCGGCCAGGGCGAGGTTCGGGAAGCGGCGCAGCAGGGCGGTCAGGGCCACTTCGGTCTGTACGCGCGCCAGTGACGCGCCGAGGCAGAAGTGCGGCCCGTGGGAGAAGCCCAAGTGGCCCGCCGGTCCGGCGGGGCGGCCGAGGTCGAGCCGTTCGGGGTCGGCGAAGGCGCGGGGGTCGCGGTTGGCGGCGGCGATGACGGCGGTGACCGGCTCGCCCTTGCGTACGGGCGTGCCGTGCAGGTCGACGTCCTCGCGCGGGTAACGGGGTATCGACAGCAGGGTCGGGCCGCACCAGCGCGTCAGTTCCTCGACGGCGCGCGGCATGAGCGCGAGGTCGGAGCGCAGGGCGGCGAGCTGTTCGGGGCGGGCGAGCAGGACCGCCACGGCGTTGGCGATGAGGTTGGCGGGCGTCTGCCCCGCGATGACCAAGTGCCAGACCATGGTGACGAGTTCGGTCTCGCTGAGCCGGTCCCCGTCCTCGGCCTGGGCGCGGATGAGGTCCGAGAGCAGGTCGTCGCCGGGGGCGGCACGGCAGCGCGCTATCGCCGCCTTGGCCCCTTCCATGATGCCGGGTACGGCCTCGGCGAAGCCCCGGCCCGAGCCCGCGGCGACGGTGGCGCCGTAGGCGCGCCAGCGCGGCCGGTCGGGTCCGGGGATGCCGATGGACTCGCAGATGACGTCGATCGGGAGCGGCCGGGTGAAGTGCCGCAGCAGATCCACGGAGCCGTCCTCGACGAGGCCCGGCAGCCCGTCGAGCAGCCGCTCGACGATCGGCTCGATCCGCGGCCGGAACTCGGCGGCGCGGCGCACGGTGAACGCGGGCGAGACCAGCCGGCGCTGCCGGGAGTGTTCCGGGCCGTCCTGCTCGGACATGGTCCGCATGTAGGCGAGGCAGTGTTCGGGGACGTCGGGCCGGAGGAAGCTGCCGGCGTTGATCTCGAAGCGGGGATCGGCCAGCAGCGCCTTGGCGGCCTCGTACCGCGTCACGGCCCACATCGGGCCGACGCCGGGGGCCAGCAGCCGCGCCAGCGGAGAGCGCTCGCGGGCCCGTCCGTAGGCGGTGAAGGGGTCGCGCACCACCTCGGGATCGGTGAGGTCGATCTCGGGGATGGCGCTGGTGTTCTGGTCGGCAGCCGTCATGGGTTCTCCGTGGGATCGGGCTCGAATTTTCAGATGCTCGAATCACATGTTCTCGTCATCTGAATGGTGACGGTATCTTGCACGAGGACGCGGGGCAACGCCCGTACGGCCACGGATGCCGGATGAGGAGGACGAGCGCACGATGGTCCGGCTCAGCAGAGCGCAGCTCCAGGAGCAGAACCGCGCCAAGGTACTGGTCGCCGCCGAGGAGGAGTTCGCGGAGCGCGGTTTCCGCGATGCCAAGATCGACTCGATCGCCGAGCGCGCCGGACTCACGCGCGGCGCGGTCTACTCCAACTTCCCCGGGAAGCGGGCCCTGTACTTCTCCGTGCTGGCCGCGCTCGCCGCACGCGCGCCCGTGCCGCCGCACGCGGAGCCGGGGCGCACCGCACGCGCGGCGCTGGGCGCGTTCGCCCGCGCCTGGCTGGCCCCGCTCCCCCAGCCCACCGACGAGCGGCACGGGCCGGCCCGGATGGGCATGGACCTGATGCCGACGATCCTCGCCGACGAACGGATCCAGTTGCCGTTCGCGCAGCTCATGAAGGTCGACGCGATCCTGCTCGGCCTGGCCCTGGAAGAGTTGCGCCCGTCCGCGGGCCGACAGGTACGTCTGGCGGAGAGCGTGCTCACGGCGCTGCACGGCGCGAGCCGGCTGGCCGCCGCCGCGCCCGGCTTCGTCGACCCCTTCAACGTCGTCAGCGCCTGCGAGCACCTGTCCGCGCTCGATCTGGGCGACGCCTGGCCGCCGCCCCACCTCCCCTACGCCCCGCGGGCCCGCCCCGCCGACGCGCCCTGGTCCCCGCCGCCCGCGGTGGACGCGGTACGCGGCGAGCCCGTGGACCTCGCGGGCGACGGCGTGGTCGCGGTGCTGGGGCTGCACCGGCTCGAAGCCGCCGAGGAAGCCGTACGGGCCGCGCGCCCGACCGACCAGGTCACCGCCGTCCTGGTCACGGGCGACCCCGACGAACTGGGCGCACTCGCCCGGCTGACCGTCACCGAACTCTGCCACGGCCTGCGCCGGGCTTTCCCGGAGTCGGCCTGGCCACGGCTGCGGCTGGTGCACGACGAGCGGGGCGCCATCGCCGCGGCGGCCGGGGTGCCTGCCGTCAGCGATGGAACGGAGGCCGCCGTCCGCGTCGCGGCCGGCCGCGTCATCGCCCGCGCCGACGGCCGCGGCGCCTGCCACGCGGCCGCGTCGGCGGCTGGGGGGCAGGAAGGCGGGGGCCTGCCGGACAGCGGGGCCCGGACGGACGGCATGGGCAGCGCCTGATCACCAGGCCGGGATTGAGCGGGGGCGCCGCAGACGCGGTGCCCCCACGGCTCAGTCCCCCGGCCCGGCCGCCCGGCAAGAACCGTGCGGCCGGTCGCGGTCCGCCGAGTACAGATGGCTGTCGCGGAACTGTTCGGCGCCCAGCGAGCGGCCGACCAGGATGACGGCGGTGCGGACCACGCCCGCGGCCTTCACCTGGTCCGCGATGTCGGCGAGGGTGCCGCGCAGGACGAGTTCGTCGGGGCGGCTGGCCATGGCGACCACGGCGGCGGGGCAGTCGGCGCCGTAGTGCGGCAGCAGCTGATCCACGATGCGGTCGACGTAGCGGGCCCCGAGGTGCAGGACGAGGAGGGCGCGGCTGCGGCCCAGGGTGGCGAGGTCCTCGCCGTCCGGCATGGGGGTGGCCTGCTGGGCGATGCGGGTGAGGACGACCGTCTGGCCGACGGTCGGCACGGTCAGCTCGCGGTTCAGCGCGGCGGCGGCCGCGGCGAAGGCGGGGACGCCGGGCACGACCTCGTACGGCACCCCGGCCGCGTCCAGGCGCCGCATCTGCTCGGCGACGGCGCTGAAGACCGACGGGTCGCCGGAGTGCAGCCGCGCCACATCCTCGCCGGCCTCGTGCGCCCGTACGATCTGCTCGACGATCTGGTCGAGGTGGAGCTGCGCGGTGTCGATGAGCTTGGCGTCCGGCGGGCAGTCGGCGAGCAGTTCGCGGGGCACGAGGCTGCCCGCGTACAGGCAGACCCGGCAGCGGGCCAGGGTCCGCGCCCCGCGGACCGTGATCAGGTCGGCGGCGCCGGGGCCGGCGCCGATGAAGTACACCGTCATCGTTCTTCTCCTCGATCGGCACTCTCGACAGCCGGGGCGGACGGCCCGGGCTTGGCCGCCGCCCATTGTGTGACGGCCATGGCCTGCCGCCACCCCGTGAACCCGCCCACCGGTACGGCGTGCGCGACGGCGATACGGACCAGTTCGCCGCCCCGGCGCCGGTGCCAGTCGGCGAGCAGCGCCTCGGACTCCAGGGTGACCGTGTTGGCGACGATCCGGCCGCCGGGCCGCAAAGCGTCCCAGCACGCGTCGAGGACGCCCGGCACGGTCAGCCCGCCGCCGATGAACACGGCGTCGGGCGTGGGCAGTTCGGCGAGCGAGGCCGGCGCCGATCCGGTGACGACGCGCAGTGCGGGCACGCCGAGAGCGTGCGCGTTGCGCTCGATGCGCCGGGCGCGTACCGGGTCCCGCTCGACGCTGACGGCCCGACAGCTCCGGTGGGCGCGCATCCATTCGATGCCGATGGAGCCGGCTCCGCCGCCGACGTCCCACAGCAGTTCGCCGGGCGCGGGGGCCAGCGCGACGAAGGTCGCCGCCCTCACGTGACGTTTCGTCAACTGGCCGTCGTGCTCGTACGAATGATCCGGGAGGCCGGGGGTGAGGGAGAGCCGCGCCGCGTGCTCGGACGGGCGGCAGTCGACCGCGACGACGTTGAGCGCGTCGCCCGGCGGGTGCGGCCAGCCTTCCGCGGTGCCCTCGGTGACCTGTTCGTCCGCGCCGCCGAGCCGCGCCAGTACGCGCAGCCGGCTCGGTCCGAAACCCCGCTCGGACAGCAGCGCGGCGACCTCGGCGGGCGAATCGGCCCCGGCGCTGAGCACGAGCAGCCGGCGGCCCGGGTACGCCGCCGCCGACAGCGTCGCGGCGGGCCGCCCGACCAGGCTGATCACCTCGGTCTCCTCCACCGCCCAGCCGAGCCGGGCGCACGCGTACGAGATGGAGGAGGGGTGCGGCAGCACCCGCAGCCGCTCGGGGCCGAGCACTTCGCTCAGGGTGCGGCCGATGCCGAAGAACATGGGGTCGCCGCTGGCCAGCACGGAGACGCGCCGCCCGGCGAAGCGCCTCAGCAGCCCGGGCACGGCGGGCCGCAGCGGCGAGGGCCAGGCCACCCGCTCCCCCGCGCACTCGCCGGGCGGCAAGAGGGCGAGCTGGCGGGGGCCGCCGATGAGCACGTCGGCCGCGCGCAGGGCTTCCCGGGAGGCGGGGGCGAGGCCCGGCCAGCCGTCGGCGCCGATGCCCACGACCGTCACGGGTGCCGCGCCGGGTGTCGTCTCGGGCGGCGGTGGCGGGGCGGGGGTCACGGGGGCGTACCTCGGGAATCGGCGGAAGGTCCGGGACGGACGGCGGAATGGCTGGCGGCTGCGGGACGGTTTGGGACGACGGAAGAACGGCCGGCGACAGCGGGACGGCTCGGGACTGGGGCCCCGGCACTGCGCAGGGTGCGAGAGTGGATACGGACAGGTAGGAGAACGGGCAGGTCAGAGCAGGGGCCGCGACATACGGTACGAGCGGCAACGGAACTCTACTGACCTGTGGCGTGCGGGTCGCGGCCGGGACCGGCCAGAGTTCCGGTTGCGTACAATTCGCAGGTACAGATCAATGGCTGGAGGCAGTGGCGTGGGACGTTCACCGGTGGTGCTGGGAATCGAGTCGTCCTGCGACGAGACCGGAGCGGGTCTGGTCCGGGACGGGGTGCTGCTGGGCCACGCCGTCGCGTCCAGTATGGACGAGCACGCGCGGTTCGGCGGCGTCGTGCCGGAGATCGCGGCGCGCGCCCATGTGCACGCGGCCGCCCCGGTCGTACGGGCCGCCCTCGCCGACGCGGGGCTGGAGATGACCGACATCGACGCCGTGGCCGTCACCACCGGCCCCGGGCTGTCCGGCGCCCTCCAGGTCGGCGTCGCCGCGGCCAAGGGCTTCGCCTACTCGCTGGGGGTCCCGCTGTACGGCGTGCACCACCTCGCGGGCCATGTGGCGGCCGACACCCTGGAGCACGGCCCGCTGCCCGACCCGTGCATGGTGCTGATCGTCTCCGGCGGCCACACCTCGCTGCTGCTCGTACGGGACCTGGCCCGCGATCCGATCGTCCACCTGGGCGACACCCTCGACGACGCGGCCGGCGAGTGCTTCGACAAGGTCGCGCGCGTCTTCGGGCTGCCCTATCCGGGCGGGCCGGCCGTCGACCGGGCAGCCCGTACGGGGAACCCGCGCGCCGTCTCCTTCCCCCGCCCGCTGACCGGGCCGCGCGACGACAAGTACGCCTTCTCCTTCTCCGGCCTCAAGACGGCGGCGGCCCGCTGGGCGGAGCAGCACCGGGCGAGCGGGCAGCCGCTGCCCGTCGAGGACGGCGCGGCCTCCCTCCAGGAGGCGGTCGCGGACGTGCTCACCAAGAAGGCCGTCGCCGCCTGCGCCGATCACGGCGTGGACACCCTCGTGGTGGTCGGCGGCGTGGCCGCCAACTCGCGCGTGCGGGAACTGGCCCAGCAGCGGTGCGAGGCCGCCGGGATCACCCTGCGGGTGCCGCCGCTGCGGCTGTGCACCGACAACGGCGCGATGATCGCCGCGGTCGGCGACCTGCTGGTGCGCGCGGGCGCCGAGCCCGCGCCGCTCGATGTGTCCATCGACCCGTCGGCGCCGCTGGAGTACGCGGCACTGCACCCCGTGAGCAACACGGCCAAGACCGCCAAGGCGGCGAAGGCGGCCGGCGCGGCGCGCGCCGGCCGTACGACCAGCGTCGCCTGACCTCCCTCCCGAGCCCCTCGGAGCCCGACTTGCGTACCGCCGACATCCGCAGCCGCTTCCTCGACTTCTTCGCCGAGCGGGGCCACACCGTGGTCCCCAGCGCGCCGCTGCCCACCCCGGACCCGACGCTGCTCTTCGTCAACGCGGGCATGGTCCCCTTCAAGCCGTACCTGGCGGGCGAGGCGCAGCCGCCGTGGCCGCGGGCGACGAGCGTGCAGAAGTGCGTGCGGACGCTGGACATCGAGGAGGTGGGCCGCACCACCCGGCATGGCTCCTTCTTCCAGATGAACGGCAACTTCTCGTTCGGCGACTACTTCAAGGAAGAGGCCATCGGCTTCGCCTGGGCGCTGTCCACCACCCCGGTGGCGCAGGGGGGTTACGGGCTCGACCCGGACCGCATCTGGGCGACGGTGCACCACTCCGACGCGGAGGCCGCCGAGATCTGGCGGCGCGTCGCGGGGCTGCCGCCGGAGCGGATCGTGGAGCGCGGCGACGAGGACAACTACTGGTCCATGGGCGTGCCCGGCCCGTGCGGGCCCTGTTCGGAGATGTACTACGACCGCGGCCCGGCGCTGGGGCGCGCGGGCGGGCCGGCCGTGGACGAGGACCGGTACATGGAGTTCTGGAACCTCGTCTTCATGCAGTACGAGCGCGGCGAGGGCACCGGCAAGTCCGGCTATCCGATCCTCGGCGAACTCCCCCGCCGCAACATCGACACCGGCATGGGCCTGGAGCGGATGGCGACCCTCCTCCAGGGCGTCGACAACCTGTACGAGATCGACGAGACCCGTCCCGTGCTGGACCGCGCGGCCGAGCTCACCGCTTCCCGCTACGGCGCCGACGCGCAGGCGGACGTGCGGCTGCGGGTCGTCGCCGACCATGTGCGCACCGCCCTGATGCTGCTCGGCGACGGCACGGCCCCCGGCAACGAGGGGCGCGGGTACGTGCTGCGGCGCATCCTGCGCCGGGCGGTGCGCTCGGTGCGGCTGCTGGGCTACCAGGACCCGGCGCTGCCGGAGCTGCTGCCGGTGGCCCGGGACTGCATGGCGCCCAGCTACCCGGAGGTCGCCGAGCAGTTCGACCGCATCGCGCAGCAGGCGTACGCGGAGGAGGACGCCTTCCGTTCGACGCTGCGTCAGGGCACGACGGTGCTGGACACGGCGGTCGCCAAGGTCAAGGAGTCCGGCGGGCGTTCGCTGCCGGGCGCGCAGGCGTTCCTGCTGCACGACACCTACGGCTTCCCCGTCGAGCTGACGCTGGAGATGGCCGAGGAGCAGGGCGTCGAGGTGGACCGCGAGGGGTTCACGGCGCTGATGACCGAGCAGCGCGAGCGCGCCCGGGCGGACGCGCGGGCCCGTAAGTCCGGTGTCAGCGCGGACACTTCGGCCTTCCGTACGGTCCTCGACGCGAACGGCCCCACCGACTGGCGCGCCTGGGAGACCCTCCAGACGGACTCCCGCGTACTGGCCGTGCTGGGCGCCGACGGCCCGCTGACGGTCGTACGGACCGGCGAGATCGCCACCGTGATGCTGGACCGCACTCCGTTCTACGCGGAGTCGGGCGGTCAGGAGAGCGACGCGGGGCTGCTGACCGGGGCGTCGGTGGAGGCCGAGGTGCTGGATGTGCAGCGCCCACTGCCGGGCCTGGTGGCCCATCAGATCCGGGTCACCGCAGGCGAGTTGGCGACCGGTGACGCGGTACGGGCCGCCGTCGACCCGGAGTGGCGGCTCGGCGCCCGGCAGGCGCACTCCGGTACGCATGTGCTGCACGCCGCGCTGCGCCAGGTGCTCGGCCCGACCGCGCTGCAAGCCGGTTCGTACAACCGTCCCGGATCGCTGCGGCTGGACTTCCCCTGGCGCGGCGCGCTCGGCCCGAGCGCCCGCAGCGAGGTCGAGGAGGCCGCGAACCGCGCGCTGCGCCGCGATCTGCCGGTGGACGTGAAGTGGATGAGCCTGCCCGAGGCCAAGGAGCTGGGGGCGCTCGCGCTCTTCGGCGAGACGTACGGGGAGCGGGTGCGGGTCGTCGAGATCGGTGGCGCGTGGTCGCGCGAACTGTGCGGCGGCACCCATGTCGAGCACGCCTCCCAGGTCGGGCTGGTCGCGCTCACCGGCGAGTCCTCGGTCGGCGCGGGGATGCGCCGCCTGGAGGCGGCCGTCGGCGTCGAGGGCTTCGGCTATCTCGCCCGGGAACGCGACCTGGTGGCCCGCCTCGCCGAGCAGTTGCAGGCCCCGCGCGCCCAGTTGCCCGACCGCGTGGCGACGCTGCTCGACCGGCTGAAGGCCGCGGACCAGCGCGCCGATGAGCTGCACCGCCGGGCCGCCCTGGGCCGGGCCGCCGAACTGGCCGCCGCGGCGCGTGACGCCCACGGCACGCTCATGGTCACCGCGACCACGGACGGCGACGGCAACGACGCGCGCACCCTCGCCCAGGCCGTCCGCGACCGGCTGCCGGACGGGCGCCCCGGCGTGGCGGCCGTCGGCGCGACGGCGGGCAGCAAGGCGGTCGTGGTCGTCGCCGTCAACGCGGCCGGCCGCGCGGCGGGCCTCTCCGCGGCCACCCTCGTCAAGGGTCTCCTGGACGGCCGCGGCGGCGGCAACGACGAGACCGCCCAGGGCGGCGGCCTGCCGTCGGACCGCTTGGGCGGCGCTCTGGACGGCCTGCCGGGTCTGCTCGCCAACCGCTGAGACAAGGCCGCGCCCCGCTTCTCGACTGCGTATGGAGCAGTCGAGAGGCGGGGCGTTCGGCTGAGCGCTGAGCGGACTTACGGACGCCCGGCGCGGTACCGCGCCGCCCACCAAGGGGCGCGACCACCAACCGGCGGCTCATGATCAGCCGACCGCACAAGCAGGGCGTTCGCTCAGCGGGCTCGCGAACGGCCGGCGCGCGAGAAGCGCGGGGCACTGGGCGACGGCCGCCGACGCCCCGCGGCCTGCCGGCCACGCGGCCGGCGGAACGCTCAGTCGCCCGAGACCCGCGCGAGCCGTTCGCGCAGAGTGGCGGCGAACTCCTCCGCCCGCGCCAACTGCGTACGGAGCTTGGTGACGCGCTCGACGGCGGCCTGTTCGAAGCCGCTCACCCGCTCCAGGAGGGATGCGCGCTCGCCGTCGGTCAGCTCCTCGCCGGAGTCCAGGCGGTCGGTGGCCGACAGCAGATCGCGCATCTCCTCCAAGGTGAAACCGAGCGGCTTCATCCGGCGGATGACCATCAGGCGGGCCACGTCGGCGTCGGTGTAGAGCCGGAAGCCACCCTGGGAGCGGGCGGAGGGAACCACGAGGCCGCTCTCCTCGTAGTGCCGGATGGTGCGCAGCGACAGCTCGGTCCGCTCGGCGACCTCCCCGATCTGCATGTGCTTGCCGTCCACGCCGCGCCCCTGGCCCTTCTCGTTCCGGTGCCGTGCCGCCACGGCCGTATGCCGTCCACACCCATCTCTACCCTAACGTTAGGGTAGAGTTTCCCGGTGTCCAGGATCGCCGTCGACGACGGCGTCGGCACCTCGAAGCAGACCGAAGCCCGCGGGAGAGTGTGACGCGCATGTCCATGATGCACGGCAGCCCCGTCTGCCCGCCGTGATGCGCCGCCTCTGACACCGACGGCCCGCGCCCGGCGCCGGTCTCCCCGTCCTCACCACTCTTCCCACCCTTCCCAGCCGTCACGACGGCTTCGGCCCGCCGCCCGCCGGCTCACTGCGGGGCGGGCCCGAGTACGACAGGTTCCCCCTTGCCCTCTTCCGTCCCGTCCCCGGCCGCGTGGCTGCGCGGCGTCCGTACGTACCGGCTGTCGCCGAAGGTCCTGCGCACCGAGGTACTGGCCGGGCTGGTGGTGGCGCTGGCGCTGATCCCCGAGGCGATCTCCTTCTCGGTCATCGCGGGGGTCGATCCGAGCATCGGCCTGTTCGCCTCGTTCACCATGGCGGTCACCATCTCCGTCGTCGGCGGCCGGCCGGCGATGATCTCCGCCGCGACCGGCGCCGTCGCTCTCGTCATCGCCCCGGTCAACCGCGAGCACGGGTTCGGCTATCTGATCGCGACCGTGATCCTCGCCGGTGTGCTCCAGATCGCCCTCGGCGCGCTGGGCGTCGCCAAGCTGATGCGGTTCGTGCCCCGCCCGGTGATGGTCGGCTTCGTCAACGCGCTGGCCGTTCTGATCTTCCTGGCCCAGGTGCCGGAGCTGCGGGACGTGCCCTGGCCCGTCTACCCGCTGGTGATCGGCGGGCTGGCCCTGATGGTGTTCTTCCCCAGGATCACCAAGGTGGTGCCGGCCCCGCTGGTCTCCATCGCCGTGCTCACCACCATCACGGTGGCCGCGGGGATCGCCGTGCCCACGGTCGGCGACAAGGGCGGGCTGCCCTCCTCGCTGCCGGTGCCCGGCCTGCCCGATGTGCCCTTCACTCTCCATACGCTGACGACGATCGCCCCTTACGCCCTGGCGATGGCGCTGGTCGGGCTGATGGAGTCGCTGATGACGGCCAAGCTGGTCGACGACATCACCGACACCCGTTCCGACAAGACCCGCGAGTCCGTCGGCCAGGGCATCGCCAACATCGTCACCGGTTTCTTCGGCGGCATGGGCGGCTGCGCCATGATCGGCCAGACGATGATCAACGTACGGGTCTCGGGCGCCCGTACCCGCCTGTCCACGTTTCTCGCCGGGGCCTTCCTGATGGTCCTGTGCATCGTGTTCGGCCCGGTCGTCTCCGACATCCCGATGGCCGCGCTGGTGGCCGTCATGGTCATGGTGTCGGTCGCGACCTTCGACTGGCACTCCATCGCGCCCAAGACCCTCAAGCGGCTGCCCGCCGGTGAGATCGCCGTCATGGTCGTGACGGTCGGCTGCGTGGTCGCCACGCACAATCTCGCGATCGGCGTCGTCGTGGGCACGCTCGCCGCCATGGCCGTCTTCGCCAAGCGCGTCGCCCATCTGACCGGTGTCACCTCGGTCACCGACCCGGACGGCGGGCGGGTCGTGTACACGGTGACCGGTGAGCTCTTCTTCGCCTCCGCCAACGACTTGGCCGCTCGCTTCGACTACGCGGGCGACCCGGACTCGGTCGTGGTCGATCTGACGGGCGCTCATATCTGGGACGCCTCGTCCGTGTCCGCGCTGGACGCGGTCGCCGCCAAGTACGCGCAGCGCGGCAAGAGCGTCGAGTTCACCGGTCTGAACGAGGCCAGCGCCCGGATTCACGAGCGGCTGAGCGGCGAGCTCACCAGCCACTGACCGGCACACGGCCCGAGGGCCGCCCCCACGTCTTCGACGGGGCGGCCCTCTCCTCGCGCCTGGCGGCCCGGCGGCTCGGCGGCCCGGCTGCCCGGCTGCCCGGCTGCCCGGCTGCCCGGCTGCCCGGCTGCCCGGCTCAGGCGAACAGGCCGGTGAGCCAGCCCTGCCAGGCCCGCTCGGCCTCCTTCTGGTCCGCGCCCGCGGCGAACTGGTGCACGGCGATCCCCACCGGGGCGCCGAAGGCGTCGCGGCCGAAGAAGCGGTATAGGGCGTCGTCCGTGCGCAGGCCGATGAAGTGCGCGTCGCGGTAGTCGACCACGGCGTCCAGCGGGGCGATACCGGCGGGCTCGACCCGGACCCGCGCGCCCTCGGATACGTCGTCGGCGAGGCCCAGCCCCCGGCGCACCGACGCGAACGAACCCGGCGCGCTGGAGGCGGCCGGCCCCTCGGCAGCGGCGTACGCGGCCCGGCGGCCGGGGAAGTGCGCCAGGTACTGCCGGAGGGTGTGCAGATAGAAGTCGGTGTGCCGGTTGGCACCGTCGTACTGGTTGTCCCAGTCGTCCACGAAGATGCCGCTGTGCACATAGCGCACCCAGGAGCCCTCCTCGCGGGCCTCGATGACGTGGTCGAGCTGGTTGAGCGTCTGATTCTCGGCGCCCTCGACCTCGCCCTCGGTCCGGGCGGTCAGCCGGTGCGGCGGGTCCCAGGCGGTGACGGTGCCGCCGAAGGGGGCGGCACCGCCCGTACGCGGCTCGTACTCCACCGGCCACAGCCAGCCGCCCGTGCCGATGGTGATCGCCTCCCAGACCTGCTCGGGGGACGACGGGACCTCGAATTCCCGGACGATCTCGAATTCCTTACCCATGACGGTCTCTCCTGCGGTTCGCGTCGGTCACTTGCCGGTCACTTCTCGACTGCTGGGGGTGGTTCGACTGCTGCGGACCGTTCGCCTGCTCCGGTCGGGTCGACTGCTGCGGACCGTTCGATTGCTCCGGACCGTTCGACCGCTGCGGTCGGTTCGGCTGTTTCCGGCGGCTCGACCGCTCCGGTCGATTCGGCTGCTTCCGGCGGCTCGACCGCTCCGGTCGGTTCGGCCGCCGCGGACGCTCCGCCGGGCAGCCGGGGCGCGGCGGCTTCGGCCTTGACGGCGGGGTGCACGGCGATGACGAGGCGGTGCTCCCGCCCGCCCTCGGCCGATTCGCTGTGGTATTTGCTGACCAGGGCGCCGACGCCCCGCGTCAGTTCGTCGACGAACGCGGCCCGGTCGGCGGCGGAGGCGAACCGCACCTCGCCGTCCAGGGCGAACGTCGCGAGCCGCTTACGGGCCTTCGCCGCCCCGGTGATCAGCGCGCCCACGTCGCGCACCAGCCGCGCGGCGACGGCCAGCATCCAGCGGGCGGAGAGCTGGTCCCGGGAGCGGGCCGGGTCGGGCTGCACCTCGGCGAGGGCGAGCGGGGAGATCACATACGAGGCGGCGGTGGCCCGCATCAGCCGCTCCGTGACGCTGCCCTTCCGGCGCTCCCCGAACAGCTCGATCAGACCGTGCCGCTCCAGCGCCTTGAGGTGGTAGTTCACCTTCTGCCGGGCCAGGCCCACCTTGGCGGCCAGCATCGCGGCCGACGCCGGTTCGGCCAGCTCGGCGAGGAGCCGGGCCCGTATCGGGTCGAGCGAGATCTCGGCGGCGGCGGGGTCCTCGATCACTGTCACGTCCAACATGACCCCACCCTCCCACCGACAATTATTTTTGTCCAGACTCATTTTCCTGTCTGCCCGGACAGCGAAAAGGGCGGAGCCCGCGACACCTGACCGGTGTCGCGGGCTCCGCCCTTCGCTCCGCTGTGTACGGCCCCGTGGGCCGCTCCGCTCTGTACGGCCCGGCGGGCCACCGCTCACCAGGCGGCGGGCGCGTAGTCCTTGAGGAAGCAGCCGTACAGGTCCTCGCCCTGTTCGCCCCGGACGATCGGGTCGTAGACCCGGGCCGCGCCGTCGACCAGGTCCAGCGGGGCGTGGAAACCGTCCTCCGCCAGCCGCACCTTGTCCGGGTGCGGGCGCTCGTCGGTGATCCAGCCCGTGTCGACGGCGGTCATCAGAATGCCGTCGGAATCCAGCATCTCCTGGGCGCTGGTGCGGGTGAGCATGTTCAGGGCGGCCTTGGCCATGTTGGTGTGCGGGTGGCCCGCGCCCTTGTAACCGCGGCTGAACTGGCCCTCCATCGCGGAGACGTTCACCACGTACTTGCGCCGCGCCGCGGCCGCGGCCATCGCCGGGCGCAACCGGCTGACCAGCACGAACGGCGCCGTCACATTGCACAGCTGCACTTCGAGCAGCTCGACGGGGTCGACCTCGTTCACCCGCTGTATCCAGCTGTTCGACGCGTCGAGGTCCGGTACGAGCCCGCCCGCGTCGATCGCGGTCCCCGCCTCGACCCGCGCGAGCGACGCGGAACCGCTGGTCAGCGCCAGGTCGGTCAAGGTCTGCGGGGTCAGCGCGTCATGGCCGGCGATGGCCGGACCCGGCAGGGCGGGCTGTGCGCCGCTGCCGAACGCGCCGAAGACGACGGACTGCGGCAGCTCCCCCGCGGGCAGCGGGCCCGCCTCGGCGTTGATCAGCTCCCGGTACGCCTGCGGGGAGCGCCGTACGGTCTGCGCGGCGTTGTTGATCAGGATGTCCAGCGGGCCGTCCGCGCTCACGGAGTCGGCCAACGCCACGACCTGCGCGGGGTCGCGCAGATCGATACCGACGATCTTGAGCCGGTGCAGCCAGTCGCCGCTGTCCTCCATCGCCTTGAAGCGCCGGATGGCATCGTTCGGGAACCGGGTGGTGATCGTGGTGTGCGCGCCGTCGCGCAGCAGCCGCAGCGCGATGTACATGCCGATCTTGGCCCGGCCGCCGGTGAGCAGCGCACGCCGCCCGGTCAGGTCCGCACGGGCGTCGCGGCACGCCCGGTTCCGCGCGGCGCAGTCGCGGCACAGCTGGTGGTAGAAGGCGTCCACCTCGACGTAGCGCGTCTTGCAGATGTAGCAGGAGCGGGGGCGCTCCAGGATGCCGACGATCTCGGCGGCCGAGGTGGCGGCGAGCGGGATGCCGCGCGTCTCGTCGTCGATGCGGTCGGCGGCGCCGGTGGCCGTGGCCTCCGTCACCGCCTTGTCGTTGGCGGTCTTCGCGGCCCGGCGCTCCTGGCGTCGGCGCTGCTTGACCGTGCGGTAGATGCCCGAGGTGGCACGGCGGACCGCGATGGCGTCGGGGTGGTCCACGGGCAGCTCGTCGAGTTCGGCGAGCACGCTCAGGCAGACGGCCATGCGCTCCGCGTCGACGCCGGGGGCTTCCGCGTCGGTGCCGAGGGGCTCTTCGCCGCGCCCGTCGGTCTCCGCGTCGGTGCCGGGGGCCTGCGCGCGGCCGTCCGGCTCCGATCCCGGTTCCCCGCTGGGGGCGGGGATCGCGGGCTCCCCCGCCCGTACCGGGTGCTCGGCCGCCTGACCGGCCCTGTTCTCTTCAGTGACCGTCATCGCCGGTGCCGTTTCCCACTCTGTCTGTTCTGTTCGAGTCTCAGCTCTGTCCGAGCCTCATCTCTGTTCAAGTATCAGCAGAACTTTACTTGACGTTTTCGGCCCGGCCGCTGCCCAGCTCCGACCGGCCCAGGCCGTACGTCCGTACCGCCGTCCCCGCGAAGAGCGCCGCCCGCTCGGCCGGGCCGAGGCCGCGGGTCAGCTCGCGCGCCGCGGCCAGGACCTCGGAGTAGGAGGCCGCGAGACGGCAGACCGGCCAGTCGGAGCCGAACATCAGCCGGTCGGGGCCGAAGGCGTCGAGCACGGTGTCGGCGTACGGACGCAGGGCGTCCACCGTCCAGGTGTCCCAGTCGGCCTCGGTGACCATGCCGGAGAGCTTGCAGACCGTGTTGGGCAGCGCGGCGAACGCGCGGACCGCCTCCGCCCAGGGCCGCAGCCCGCCGGTGGCGATGGGCGGCTTGCCGAGGTGGTCGAGGACGAAGGTGAGCTGCGGCAGGGCCGCGGCGGCGGCGCGGGCGGCGGGTAGCTGGTGGTCGAGGACAACGAGGTCGTACGCGAGCCCGGCCGCGGCGACCGCCGCCAGCCCGCGCAGCGCTTCGGGGCGGAGCAGCCACTCCGGGTCCGCCTCGTCCTGGACCTGGTGCCGGACGGACACCAGCTGCTCACCGCCCGGCAAGTCGCGCAGGGCGGCGAGGGTGTCGGCGACGCCGGGCGCGGTCAGATCGGTCCAGCCCACGACTCCGGCGATCAGCGGGTCGTCCGCCGCGAGCGCGAGCAGCTCCGGAGTCTCCTCGGCCACCGTGACCGTCTGGACGACCACGCTCGCGGTGACCCCGGCGGCCGTCGCCTCGGACCGGAGGTCGGCCGGGGTGAAGTTCCTTCGCAGCGGGGCCATCCGGGGCCCGGTGAGCCAGCCCTGGTCCCGTACCGTCAGGTCCCAGACGTGGTGGTGCGCGTCGACGATCCCCGTCGGGGGCACGGCGTCACGGCGGCCGCTGTCCGGCGAGGTCACGGCGGTACGCCCCGTGGGCTCCGTGGGCTCCGTGGGCTCCGTGGGCTCCGTGGGCTCCGTAGCCACGGCGTCACAGCTCCCATACGACGGGCAGCCCGGCGGCGGCTCCGTCCGGCGAGTAGTCATGGGCCGTGTCCAGCAGTTCGCCCATCCGCGCCTGCCAGGCGACGTTGACCGGCAGCCTCTCCAACTCCGCGAGCATCCGCGGATAGTCGGGGCACTCGATGACATGGAAGAGGTCGGTGCCGCTGCGCCAGATAGTCCACGAGGTGGCTCCGGCGGCCCGGATGGCCGTGATCAGTTCGGCGGGCACTTCGCGGTGCGCCGCCTCGTACTCCTTGATCCGCTCGGCGCGGACCGTGGTGTGCAGGGCGATCCTCATGGCAGCTCCTGGATCGAAGGGGTGTCGCGGCCGCTACTGAGTGACGGCAGGCGGTACGGGCGTACGGGGCGACGGCAGGCGGTACGGGCGGGACGGGGCGGCCGCGGGCAGGACGGGCCGCCGGCAGTCAGTACGCGAGGTGGGCGGCTAATGCCCGGCCGGGACCGGTACCGGCACCTGGTCCGGCAGCAGCCCGCGCTCGCGCAGCTCGGTCCAGAACGCCGCGGGCACCGGCCGCCGCAGCAGCTCCGCGCCGTCGCGGACCTCGCTCGCCGAGCGGGCGCCGACCAGGACGCTCGCGACGGCCGGGTGGCCGAAGGGGAAGTGCAGCGCCGCCGCCCGCAGCGGTATGCCGTGCCGCTCGGCCACGGTCCGCGCGGCCAGCGCCCGGTCCAGTACGGGCCGGGGCGCGGCCTCGTAGTCGTACCGGGCCCCGGGGCGCGGGTCGGCGAGCAGCCCGGAGTTGAAGACCCCGCCGACGACCACGCTCTTGCCGCGCGCCGCCGCCTCGGGGAGCAGTTCCACCAGCCCGCTCTGGTCGAGGAGGGTGTAGCGGCCGGCGAGCAGCACCGCGTCGACATCGGTGTCGCGCATGAAGCGGGCGAGCGGCGCGGCGTGGTTCATGCCCGCGCCGATCGCGCCGACGACGCCTTCGGCGCGGAGCCGTTCCAGGGCCGGGTAGGCGTGGTCGAGGGCCTGCTCCAGATGGTCGTCGGGGTCGTGCAGGTACACGGCGTCGATCCGGTCCAGGCCGAGCCGTGCGAGGCTCGCCTCGACGCTGCGCAGCACGCCGTCGGCGGTGAAGTCCCAGACCCGGCGATGGGTGGCGGGCACGGCGAAGCCGCCCGCGGTGTCCTCGCCCACCGCGGCGGGGTCCGGCTCCAGCAGACGTCCGACCTTGGTGGACACGGTGTACTCGGCGCGCGGCCGGTCGCGCAGGGCGGCGCCGAGGCGGCGCTCCGCGAGGCCGAGGCCGTAGTGCGGAGCGGTGTCGAAGTAGCGCATCCCCATGGCCCAGGCGGCGTCGACGGCCGCTCTGGCGCCGGCGTCGCTCACAGGGGTGTAGAGGTTGCCGATGCCGGCCGATCCGAAGGACAGCTCGGTGACGCGGACCGGGCCGCGGCCGAGCCGGGCGGACCTCACCGCTCGGCCGGGCGCAGTCGCAGCCCCTGCATTCCGCCGTCGACGGCGAGCGCCGTGCCGGTGACGGAGGCGGCGGCCGGGCTCGCCAAGTAGACGATGGCGGCGGCTACTTCACCGGCGGTGACCAGGCGGCCCATCGGCTGACGGGCGTTCAGAGCGGCGCGTTCGGCCTCGGGGTCGTCGGCCGCGTCCAGCAGCCGTCCGACCCAGGGGGTGTCCGCGGTGCCGGGGTTCACGCAGTTGACCCGGATGCCCTCGCGTACATGGTCGGCGGCCATGGCGAGGGTCAGCGAGAGGACCGCGCCCTTGCTCGCCGAGTACAGCGCGCGCTGCGGCAGCCCGGCGGTGGCGGCGATGGAGCAGGTGTTGACGATCGCGGCGTGTGCGGAGCGCCGCAGGTGCGGCAGGGCGGCCCGGCTCGTACGGACGATGCCCACGACGTTGACGTCGAGCACGCGGCGCCATTCCTCGTCGTCGTTGTCGGCGACGGTCCCGGCGGCGCCGATGCCGGCGTTGTTGACCAGGATGTCGAGGCCGCCGAGGTCGGCGGCGGCGGCTTGGACCGCCGCGCGCACGGACGCGTCGTCGCTCACGTCGGCCGCGTAGCCCAGCAGCGGCTTCTCGGCCGCCTTGGGGTCGCGGTCGAGCACCGCTACGCGTGCGCCGCGCTCGGCGAAGAGCCGGGCCGTCGCCAGGCCGATGCCTGAACCGCCGCCGGTGACGAGGACGTTGAGGCCCTGAAGTTCCGTCATGCCGCTTCTCCTTCTGATCCGTCTGAACCGCCTGTACCGCCTGAACCGCCTGGGCCTTGGGGACCTTCGGAACCTTCGGGCCCCTGACTCCCCCGCGAGGCGCGGTCGGCGGCCCAGAAGCCGCCGTCCGGGTAGGTGTACCGGGCGATGGACTCGGGCCTCATGGTGGCCGAGAAACCGGGGGCGAGCGGCGCGCGGTAGTGGCCGTCGCGGATGTGCACGGGGTCGGTGAAGTGCTCGTGGAGGTGGCCGACGTACTCGATGACACGGTTGTCGGTGGTACCGGAGAGCGCCACGTAGTCGAACATCGACAGGTGCTGCACGAGCTCGCAGAGTCCGACGCCGCCCGCGTGCGGGCAGACCGGGACGCCGTATTTGGCGGCGAGCAGCAGGATGGCGAGGTTCTCGTTGACGCCGCCGACGCGGGCCGCGTCGATCTGGAGGATGTCGAGCGCCTCCGCCTGGAGCAGCTGCTTGAAGACGATCCGGTTCTGTACGTGCTCGCCGGTGGCGACCCGCACGGGGGCCACGGCCCGGCGGACGGCGGCGTGGCCGAGCACGTCGTCGGGGCTGGTGGGCTCCTCGATCCAGTAGGGGTCGAACTCCGCGAGCGCGTTGGTCCAGTCGATGGCCTCGCGCACGTTCCAGCGCTGGTTGGCGTCGATGGCGATGCGGATGCCGGGGCCGACGGCGGCGCGCGCGGTGCGCATCCGCCGGATGTCGTCGTCGAGGTCCGCGCCGACCTTGAGCTTGATCTGGGTGAAACCGTCGGCGACGGCCTCCCGGGCGAGGCGGGTGAGCTTCTCGTCGCAGTAGCCGAGCCAGCCGGGCGAGGTGGTGTAGCCGGGGTAGCCGCGGGCGAGCAGTCGCTCCGTGCGTTCGGCGGCCCCCTCGCGGCCGCGCCGCAGGAGCCCGAGGGCGTCCTCGGGGCTGAGCGCGTCGGCGATGTAGCGAAAGTCGATCTGTGAGACGAGCCATTCGGGTTCGGCGTCGGCGAGCAGCTTCCACAGCGGGGTGCCGGCGCGTTTGGCCGCGAGGTCCCAGGCGGCGTTGACGACCGCGCCGATCGCCATGTGCATCACGCCCTTCTCGGGCCCGAGCCACCGCAGTTGGGAGTCTCCAGTCAGGTCGCGGCAGAGCGAGCCGGGGTCGGCGCAGAGTTCGTCGACGGGCCGGCCGACGACGTGGGCGCGGAGCGCGCCGATCGCGGCGACCTGTACGTCGTTGCCCCGGCCGATGGTGAAGGTGAAGCCGTGCCCCTCGGCGCCGTCGGCCGCGTCGGTGCGCAGCACCAGGTAGGCGGCGGAGTAGTCGGGGTCCGGGTTCATCGCGTCCGAACCGTCGAGCTCCCGCGAGGTGGGGAACCGGATGTCGTACGTGTCGAGCGCGGTGACGCGCGGGACAGTTGAAGACACGGTGGGCCTCTCAGGCTCGGGCGGGTGCCCGGCGCCGGCCGCCGGGCTCTTCGATGTCGGGCACTGCGATGTCGGGTTCGACGGTGCGGGATGCGATGGTGCGGGATGCGACGGTGCGGGGTGCGGCATCGCCGGGTCCGACGGTGTCGCCGGGGCGGAGCGGGGCGGGAGGCGCGCCGGGGTGGAGCGGGGCGCGCGCCGCGCCGGGAGCGCCGTGGCGCAACAGCTTCACTGGGTTCCGTACTCCTTGCGAGGTGAGGTCGGACGGCCGGCGCGCGAGTCGCCGGCGGCCGGCCCTCAGTCCTGGGCCCTGCCGGTGGTCACCCGGGCGATCATCAGGGCGATGAGGATGATGCCGCCGTAGATGGCCTGGATCCAGAAGGACGGCACCTGGGCGAGGGTCAGCAGGTTCTGTACGACGCCGAGCAGCAGCACGCCGGTGAGGGCGCCGAACATGGTGCCCTTGCCGCCGTCGAGACTGATGCCGCCGATGACCGCCGCCGCGAAGACCGTGAAGATCATGTTCTGGCCCTGGTTGGCGTTGATCGCGCCGACGTAGCCGGTCTGCATCAGCCCGCCCACGGAGGCCAGGACCCCGGCGACGATGTAGACGCCGAGCATGACCCGCTGGACGCGGATGCCGGCGGCGGCCGCGGCGTCGGCGTTGCCGCCGATGGCGTACAGGGCGCGGCCCCAGCGGTGGTACTTGAGCACGAAGCCCGCGGCGCCGAAGCAGGCGGCGGCCAGCCAGACCGAGAGCGGGATGGCCAGGAAGGTGCTGGTGGCCAGGGTGTAGAAGGCGTCCGGCATGCCGAAGAGGGTCTTGCCCTTGGTCGCGCCGACGAGCAGGCCGCGCAGCACGATCAGCATGGCGAGGGTGACGATGAAGGCGTTGAGCCGGAGTTTGACGACCAGGATGCCGTTGAACGCGCCGATGGCCGCGCCGACGACGGCGATGGCGAGCAGGGCCGCGCCTGTCGGCCACTGCGTGCCGAACCCGGCCTGGGCGGCGGGCAGTACGAGCAGCGCGCCGAGGGCGGGGGCGATGCCGACGACCGACTCAAGGGAGAGGTCGAACTTGCCGGTGATCAGCACCAGCGATTCGGCGAGCACCACCATGGCGAGGGCCGCGGACGCGCCGAGGATGGAGATGATGTTCCGCTCGGTGAGGAACGAGTCGTTGAGCAGCGCGCCGAGCACGAGCATCAGGATCAGGGCCGGTACGAGCGCCAACTCCCGCGCCCTGCGCAGCAGTACGGACTTTCCGGCCGCCCGGCCGCGCGCGGCGGCGCCGCGGTCCTCGGCGGTCTCCGAGACCGACGGGGCTTTGGTGTCAGCCACGGTCCACTCCTTCGATCGAGGCGATCAGCTCGTGTTCGTGCCAGCCCGCCGCCAGGTCGGCGACGACGCGGCCATGGAAGAGCACCAGGACCCGGTCGCAGCGGCGCAGGTCGTCGACCTCGTCGGAGACGACGAGCACGGCGGTGCCGTCCTCGCTGGCGCCGTCCATCCGGGCGAGCAGCGATTCCTTGGACTTCACGTCCACGCCCGCGGTCGGGTTGATGAGGATGAGCAGTCGCGGGTCGCCGGCCAGCGCGCGGGCCATCACGACTTTCTGCGCGTTGCCGCCGGAGAGGTCGGAGACCGGCTGGTCGGGGCCTTCGGCGTGGATGTCGAGGCGGCGGACGAGGACCTGGGCGAGGGACCGTTTGCGTGCGGTGGAGACGAATCCGTACCGGCCCAGGCGGTCCGGGACGCTCATGGTGGCGTTGTCGCCGATGGTCATGCCGAAGACGAGGCCCTGTTCGTGGCGGTCGCGCGGTACGCAGCCGACCCCGGCCTTGAGGGCGGCGGGCACGTCGCCGAACGGCAGGGTCTCGCCGTCGAGTTCGGCGGTTCCGGAGGCCGGTGCGCGGAGCCCGGCGAGGGATTCGGCGAGTTGTATCTTGCCGCTGGCGCTACTGCCCGCGAGTCCGACGACCTCGCCCCTGCGGATGGTCAGGTCGACGGCTTCGTACGCCTCGCCGGTCAGCTGACGTACCGCCAGGCGTACCGGGGCGTCCTCGGCGGCGATGCGGTCGGCCGCGGTACGGGCGGCGGGGGCGGACTCCCCCGCCATGGCCTCGACGAGGGCGGCGCGCGGGAGGTCGGCGACGGGGGCGGTGGTGATCCAGCGTGCGTCGCGGAGCACGGTGACGGCCTGGCAGACCTCGTAGACCTCTTGGAGGTGGTGCGAGATGAACAGAAACGTCACCCCGGACGCCTGGAGGGCGCGCATCCGGGTGAAGAGCCGCTCGATCTCGCGGTTGTCGAGCTGGGCGGTGGGCTCGTCGAGGACGATGAAGCGGGCGCCGAAGGAGAGGGCGCGGGCGATCTCGACCATCTGCCGGTCCTCGACCTTGAGGTCGGCGGTGCGGGCGCCGGGATCCACGCGGACATCCCAGGCGTCGAGCAGTGCGGCGGCCTCGGTGCGGAGCCTGCGCCAGTCGATGACGAAGCGCCGGGTCGGCTGACGGTTGATGAAGAGGTTCTCGGCGACGGTGAGTTCGGGCACGACGGTGGGCTTCTGGTAGACGCAGGCCACCTTGGCGCGCCAGGCGTCGCGGTCGGAGAGCGGTGGTGCGCTCTCGCCGTCGAAGGCGATGGTTCCCTCGTCGGGCGGCTGAAGGCCGGTGAGGATCGACACGAGGGTCGACTTGCCGGCGCCGTTGCGGCCGACCAGGGCGTGCGATTCGCCGGGCAGTACGGTCAGTTGGCCGTCACGCAGGGCCACGGTGGGCCCGTAGCGCTTGGTGATACCGGCGGCCTCGACGAGGGGGCGCGCGGCCGTGTCGGTGCTCATTTGGCCGTGCCGGCTTTGTCGGCTGTGTTATCAGCGTTGCCCCACAGCTTCTTGTCGTCCACGTTGGCCTTGGTGACCAGCGGAGTGGGCAGTTGGTCCTCCAGGACGCCGCTGGGCAGTTTGACGATCGTGGAGCCGTGGTCGGTGGGGCCGGGCTTGAAGGTCTTCCCGGCCATGGCCGCCTTGATGTAGTACATGCCGTATTTGGCGTAGGCGTCGGCGGGCTGGGAGAGGGTGGCATCGATCTCACCCTTGCGGATCGCGTCGAACTCCTGCGGGATGCCGTCGTTGGAGACGATCGTGATGTGGCCACTCGCGCCGGCCTTCTTGAGCATGCCCTTGCTCTTGAGGGTCTGGAGGGTGGGCGCGAGGTAGACGCCGCCCGCCTGCATGTAGATCCCCTTGATGTCGGGGTTGGCGTTGAGCAGGGTGTCGAGCTTGGAGGCCGCGGTGTCGGACTCCCACTTGGCGGGGATCTCCAACACCTTGACCTCGGGGAACTTCTGCTTCATGCAGGCGCGGAACGCCTCGGAGCGCTCCCGGCCGTTGACCGAGGCGAGGTCGCCCATGATCTGTACGACCTTGCCGGAGGACTGCTGCTTGCCGAGGTATTCACAGGCCCGCGTCCCGTAGGCAACGTTGTCGGCGCGTACGACCATGGCGACCTTGCCCTTCTCGGGGGCGACGTCGACGGCGACCACCGGGACCCCCTTGCGCTCGGCCTGGTCGAGTCCGGCGGCGATGGCGGCGCTGTCGAGGGGGGCCACGACGAGGCCGCGTACACCCTGGTTGAGCTGGTTGTTGATGTCGGTGATCTGCTGGGCCGAGTCGCTGTTGGAGTTGACGGTCTTGAGCGCGTCGACGCTCTCGGCCTTGGCCATCTTGGGCACGTAGTCGTTGTAGGACTGCCAGAACGGCGAGGTCAGCAGCGGCACGATCACGCCGACCTTGCCGTCGCCCTTGCCGCCTCCCCCGCCGGCCGCGGTGTCCTTCGTGCTGCCGCACGCCGTGAGCGCCAGTGCGGCGCAGGCCGCCGCCGCCATCGCGCGCACGGCTCGCGTGCTCAACCTCACTGGCCTACCGGTCATCTGACGGCTCCTCACCAAGGAAAGCACTGGGGTACGGTCCGGTGCCAGCACCGGCCGCGCCGAATATTTATCAGACCTCTTGGCGCGCACAACACCCCTAGGACCCCGATTTTCGCGACTTGAAGGAGTATTGGTCCGATCACTTGCGTGGTTAGACTGCCGCGACACCGACGCCGGGAGGGGAACCATGGAGGACATCACGCCCCCCAAGGGGACAGTGACGCAGCGGGCGATCGAGCAGATCAAGGCGATGATCGCCGGGGGGCAGTTGGAGGCCGGCCAGCGGCTGCCCACCGAGCGGGATCTCGCGGTCCAGCTCGGCATCTCCCGCAGCTCCATGCGGGAGGCGATCCGCGCGCTGACCGTCCTCGGTGTGCTCCAGGCCCGGCACGGCTCGGGGATCTACGTCACCCAGCTGGAGGCAGGCGATCTGCTGGAGACCTTCGGGGTGGTCGCGCAGATATCCCGGGGCCCGCGGCTGGTGGAGCTGATGGAGGTGCGGCGCATCCTGGAGTCGACGGCGACCGCGCTGGCCGCGGCCCGGATCACCGACGAACAGCTCACCGTCGTGGCGGAGCATCTCCAGGCGATGAACGCCACCGAGGACCCGGAGGAGATCCTCGCCGCCGACCTGGCCTTCCACCGGGCGATCTGCCTGGCGGCGGGCAACGACTCACTGGCCGCGATCGTGGAGGGCCTCTCCTCCCGCACCTTCCGGGCCCGCGTGTGGCGCGGCTACCAGCAGGAGGGGGCGTACGACCGTACGCGCAAGGAGCACGCCCGCATCCACCGGGCGCTGGTGGACCGCGACCCGGAGGCGGCCCGGATGGCGGCGGCGGCGCACGTCGGCGAGGTGGAGGAGTGGCTGCGCTCCCAACTGGACTCCATGGCCTGAGAGACCGGCCAGGGACATGGCCAAGGGCCTGAGCGTGGCGAGCCACAGGCGGGTGGGGCACGCGCGACGCCCCCGCGAGGAGGAGGCGCGGGGGCGTGCGGTCTTGGGGTGTTACGGAAGGTGACTGTCCGTCAGCAGGTCTGCCAGAGCCGCGACATCACGCGGACCCCGAACCTCAGACCCTCCAGCGGGACCCGCTCGTCCACGCCGTGGAAGAGGCGGCCGTAGTCCAGGTCGTGCGGCAGCTTGAGGCCCTTGAAGCCGAAGCAGCGGATGCCGAGCTGGGTGAACGCCTTCGCGTCCGTGCCGCCCGGGTTGCAGTACGGCACGGGGTGGCCGTCCGGGTCCTCGGCGCGTACGGCGGCACACATCGCGTCGACCAGCGGGCCCTCGAAGGCGGTCTCCATGGCGATGTCGTGATTGACCCACTCCCGGCTGACCGAGGGCAGCAGCAGCTCGTCGATGGTGTCGATCAGCTCCTGCTCGTGGCCGGGCAGGAAGCGGCCGTCGACGCGTGCGGTAGCCCGGCCGGGGATCACATTGGTCTGGTAGCCGGCCTGGAGCATGGTCGGGTTGGCGGAGTTGCGGAGCACGACCTGCATGAAGTCGGAGACGGGGCCGAGCTTGGCCAGGCTGCCGTCGATGTCGTTCTCGTCGAAGTCGACGCCGTAGAGGCGGGCGGCCTCCGCGAGCAGCTCGCGGACCGGCTCGATCAGCCTGATGGGGAAGGTGTGGCGGCCGATGCGGGTGAGGGATTCGGCGAGGTCGGTGACGGCGTTCTCGTCGTTGGGCGAGGAGCCGTGCCCGGCCCGGCCGCTCGCGGTGAGCTCCATCCAGGCCATGCCGCGCTGGGCGTTCTCGATCGGGTAGAGACGGCGGGTGTCGTCGATGGCGAAGGAGAAGCCGCCGCCCTCGCCGATCGCCTCGGTGACTCCCTCGAACAGCTCCGGCCGGTGCTCGACGAGCCAGTGGCCGCCGAACTTGCCGCCCGCCTCCTCGTCCGCGAGGAAGGCCAGCACCAGGTCGCGGGAGGGAACGGTGCCCGTACGGGCGAAGTGGCGGGCCGTGGCGAGCATCACCGCGACCGTGTCCTTCATGTCGATCGCGCCGCGCCCCCACAGGTAGCCGTCGCGGATCTCGCCGGAGAAGGGCGGCACCTGCCACTCGGCGGCGTCGGCCGGTACGACGTCGAGGTGGCCGTGGACGAGGAGGGCGCCGCGCGCGGGGTCGGCGCCCGCGATCCGGGCGATGACGTTCGCGCGGCCGGGGGCGCTCTCCACCAGCTCGGAGTCGATGCCGGCCTCGGCCAGCTTCGCGCGGACCCAGTCGGCGCAGGCGCGCTCGTCGCTGGTGGGGTTGGAGGTGTCGAACCGGATCAGCTCCTGGCAGAGGTCGACGACCTCCTCCTCGGCGGGGCTGTGCTGGGTGTCGGGGGTGTTCATGCCGCTCCCATGGGGGTCGCTTCGCGGGCGTCGGGAAGGCTGGTGTCCCCGTCGTCCAGGGTGGAGGTGCCGTAGCTCCTGATCCAGCCGAGGCCGCCGAGTACGCAGTACAGGACGAAGGCGGTGAGCAGGGAGTTCAGCGCGGGGATGCCGACGGTGACGAACTTGCCGACGCAGAACGCGGCGGCCCAGATCACCAGGGACATCGGCACCCAGGTGGGTGCGGACGCGGGCAGCGTCTCGGCGTCGCGGGTGGCGTCCAGCGGCTTGCGCATCCGCCGCACCACCCAGTACTCGGCCACGATGATGCCGCCGATGGGCGGGATGGCGACGCCGAGCGTGGAGAGGAACTCGGTGAAGTGCGCCATGACCCCGATCGCGGACAGCACGGTGCCGACGATGCCGAGGCCGACGGTGACGACGCCGCGGTGCAGCCGCTTGCCGAAGACGACCTGGAAGAAGTTGACGACGCCGAGCGAGGAGCCGTACAGGTTCCAGTCGTTGATCTTCGCGGTGGACAGGATGACCACGATCGCGCCGACCGCGCCGGAGGTGGAGAGCACGATGTGGGTGACGTCGCTGCTCTTGACCAGGTGGCCGAGGAGCACGCCGATCATGCCGACGATGTACTCGGAGAGGATCATCGAGGAGGCGCTCTGCACGAAGACGTGCGCGCCCTTCTTGTTGTAGCGCGTCATCTCGGGGGCGACGATCGCGCCGGTCATATAGCCGCCCGCGATGGCGGTGGCGGCGACCGCGAGCGGCAGGTGCTCGCCCGGCGGCGGGGCGCTGATCAGCTCGGACACCGAGTGGTCCATGAGCGTGGTGGTGATGGACCAGGCGATCAGCGCGAAGAAGAGCGGGGTGGCGATCTTCGCGAGCATCGCCATGTACTTGAAGCCGAAGATCACCAGGGCGGTGATGGCGACGCCCGCGACCGCGCACCACAGCGCGGGAGGGCCGCCCACCAGGGCGGCGACACTGTTGCCGAAGATCGTGTTCTGTACGCCGAACCAGCCCACCAGGCTGACCGCGATGACGAGGCTCACCAGCGCGGAGCCGTTGCGGCCGAAGCCGATCCAGCGGGTGAGCAGCGGGGTGGCCAGGCCCTCGCGCATGCCTGCCAGGCCGATGGCGAAGATGACGATTTCGAGGATGACCGCGCCCAGCGTGAAAGCGAGGAAGGCGTTGCCGAAGGTCATGCCGACGCCGATGGTGGCGCCCAGGGTGAACTGGGAGAGCGAGCCGGACTGGCCGAGCCACTGGAGCAGCATGGTCCAGAAGCCGAATCGCTCGGTGCGCGGAACGCGGGACAGCGCGTAGTCGTCGCTGCCCACCGCCTTCGTTTCGGTAGCTGCCATCAGGACTCCTGTGCTCGGCCGAGGGTCTGGAGGTGTGCGAGGGACCCGTAGCGGCCCACGAGGTTGTCGAACTCCACCTCGTCGTGGAAGTCCAGCCGCCCGCCGCCGTACGCCTTGGCGACCTCGATCGCGTACCGGGCGGCGGTGGCGATGTCGCTCTCGTGGCTGGCGCCGGTGGCGCAGCCCGGGACGGCGGCGGCCGAGGTGATCGCGAGCCCCACGACGGGGGCGGCGGTGGCCGTGGCGGGCTGCAGAATCGAATTGATGTGATGTACACCGTTACCGTACGGCGTGATGTCCTGCGTCGTCACGGGATATGTGACCAGGGGCTCACCGGAGACGACGGCCAGCAGCTCGCCGAGCTGGTCGGCGACGCGCAGCACCCATCCCTCCTTGACGGTGGGCGACAGCGCCAGGCCCTTGTGGTTGATGATGCGGTTGCCCTTGGTGGTGTCGATGGAGAGCACCGCCTCCATCTCGTCCGAGACCTCGTGCCGGTTCATGGTCGCGATGTCGACGGGCGAGCCCATGAAGGGCACCGGGTCGTGCGGCTCGGTGGGCGCGGTGGGGCAGATGTGGGTGGCCACGATCACGTCGCCGGGCAGGGTGTCGCCGCGCCGCCGCATGTCAAGGAGTTTGGCGGCGGCCGCGATGGCCGAGGCGGCGCCGTCCGCGTCGGAGACCATGCCGGTCACCTCCGGGCGGGCGCCGACGCCGCCGAGCCGGCCGACGACGCCGAGGGTGCGGGCGCTGCCGCCGCTGGAACGGCCCGCGCTGCCGGGGATGCGGACGAGTACGAAGTCGGTGGAGCCCCGCTCGCCCCGGACGGTGGTGACCCGCGCGCCCGAGCCCTCGGGGCCGGCGACGGTGTCGAGGTAGTCCACGACGTTCTTGCCGGAGGCCGCAGGGTCATCCAGGAGGTCCACGACATCCAGCACGTACTTCAACATCAGCCGCTTCTTTCACTGTTCCGGGCGGGGGTGTTCCCAGCAGATTGGGTTGGGATAGCGTTGAACGCAAGAGTTTCCCGTTATCTGCAATCGAGGTCTGAATGGTGAGACATCCTGGCGAGAGGGGCCGGCGATGACCGACTTCGACGCGGACCGCCGGACCCCGCCCGGCCTGCTCCAGACCGTGGACCGGGCGCTGCTCGTACTGCTCGCCTTCGAGCGGACCCGCCCGGACTGGGGGGTGACCGAGGTCGCCGAGGAGTTCGGCTGGGACACCTCGGTCGCGCAGCGGCTGCTGGCGACGCTGGCCGGGCGCGGCTTCCTGGTCTCGGACCCGACCACCCGGCGGTACCGGATCGGCCCCGCCGTGCTGCGGCTCGGGCGGCTGTGGGAGCGGTCGGGGACGCTGGAGCTGCTGGCCCGGCCGGTACTGGAGGAGCTGTGCCGTGATACGGGAGACACGGTGCTGCTGTGCGTGCCGGACAGCTTCCACATGCGCTGCGTGGCGGCCGTCGAGGGCGAGTCCGGGCCGTTGCGCTACTACCCGCTGGTCGGCGAGCTGTATCCGGCGCACGCGGGGGCCACCAGCAAGTCCTTCTACGCCTACCTGCCCGACGACCAGCGCCATCGGCTGTTCCGGGGCCGCCCGATGGCGCGGTTCACCGAGCGTACGCAGACCGACCCGGACCGGCTGGAGGAGGAGTTCCGGCAGGTCCGCGCGCGGGGCCATGCCTGGACGGTCGGCGAGTACGACGCGGGGGTGGCCACCGTCGCCGTCCCCGTCTTCCTCGGCCGGGAACCGTACGGCAGCCTCAGTCTGGGCGGCGCCGAGGAGCGGTTCCCCGCCGGCCCCGACGACCGCCTGGACACGCTGCGCCGGGCCGCGCACGCGCTGGAGAGGCGGCTCACCACTCCCCCGCAGCGGACGGCGCGCCGCACCCAGAACTGACCGCCCCCGCACCCTGATACGAAGAGGAGCACGTTTCATGAACCTTCTGCTGCTGTCCAACTCCACCCAGCACGGCCAGGGTTACCTGGCGCACGCCCTGGACACCGTCACCGGCTTCCTCCCCTCCGGCGCCCGACTCGCCTTCGTGCCCTACGCGTTGGCGGACCACGACGCGTACACCGCGCGGGTGCGCGGCGCGCTGGAACCGGCCGGCATCACGGTGCGCGGCGTGCACGAGAGCGGCGACCCGCTCGTCGCGCTCGCGGACGCCGACGCGGTGTTCGTCGGCGGCGGCAACTCCTTCCGGCTGCTGAGCGCGCTGTACCGGACGGGGCTGCGGGACGCGCTGCGTACGGCCGTACGGGGCGGGCTGCCGTACATGGGGGCGAGCGCGGGCACCAACATGGCGGCGCCCACCCTCCGCACCACCAATGACATGCCCATCGTGCAGCCGCCGTCCTTCGAGACGCTCGGCCTGGTCCCGTTCCAGATCAACCCGCACTACCTGGACCCCGACCCGCTCAGCACGCACAAGGGCGAGACGCGCGAGGAGCGGCTGACGGAGTTCCTGGAGGAGAACGACGTGCCGGTGCTGGGGCTGCGCGAGGGCTCGTGGCTGCGGGTCTCGGGCGAGCGGGCGACCGTCGGCGGCGAGCGGCCGGCCCGGCTCTTCGCGCGCGGCGCGGAGCCGCGGGAGCTCCCGGCGGGGTCGGACGCCTCGTACCTGCTGACGGTCGAGGCGGCCTTCGACTCCCCGACGCGCCGAGCGTCCTGAGTCCGCCCCTCCGCGCCGGAGGCGAGTGGTACGCATACGGCCATGGAGTGGTTCGCCTCGTCCGACTACTGGCTCGCCCGGCTGGTCTTCCAGCGGGGGCTGGCCGCCGTCTATCTGATCGCCTTCGTGGCGGCGGCCCGCCAGTTCCGCGCGCTCATCGGCGAGCGGGGGATGCTGCCGGTACCGGAGTACGTGGCGCGGGTGCCGTTCCGGAAGGCGCCCAGCGCCTTCCATCTGCACTATTCGGACCGGTTCTTCGCCCTGTGGGCCTGGGCGGGAGCGCTGCTGTCGGCGGCCGTTCTGGCGGGGGCGGCCGACGCGGTCCCTCTGTGGGCGTCGATGGCGATGTGGGCGGCGCTGTGGGCCCTGTATCTGTCGATCGTCAATGTCGGGCAGATCTGGTACGGGTTCGGCTGGGAGTCCCTGCTGCTGGAGGCGGGGTTCCTGGCCGTCTTCCTGGGCAACGCCCGCACCGGGCCGCCCGTGCTCGTGCTCTGGCTGCTGCGCTGGCTGCTGTTCCGCGTCGAGTTCGGCGCGGGCCTGATCAAAATGCGCGGCGACCGCTGCTGGCGGACGCTGAGCTGTCTGGACTACCACCACGAGACGCAGCCGATGCCGGGCCCGCTGAGCTGGTTCTTCCACCGGCTGCCCCGGCCCGTGCACCGGGTGGAGACGGCGGCCAACCATGTGGCCCAACTCATCGTGCCCTTCGGCCTGTTCGCGCCGCAGCCGGTCGCGACCTGGGCAGGCGCGGCGGTCGCCGTCACCCAGTTGTGGCTCGTCGCGTCGGGCAACTTCGCGTGGCTGAACTGGCTGACGATCCTCCTGGCCGTCAGCGCCGTGGACGGCCGGGTGGCCGCCGGGCTGCTGCCCCTGCCCACTGCGCCGCGGTTCGCCGCTCCCCCAGTGTGGTTCGAAGCCGTCGTACTGGCCGTCACCGCCCTTGTCCTGATGCTCAGTTACCACCCCGCCCGCAACCTCCTCACGCACCGTCAGCGCATGAACACCTCCTTCGACCCGCTGCGTCTGGTGAACGCCTACGGCGCGTTCGGCAGCGTCAGCCGCACCCGGCGGGAGGTGGTGATCGAGGGCACGCGGGACACGGAGATCACGGCGGGGACGGTGTGGCGGGAGTACGGGTTCTACGGCAAGCCTGGCGAGCCGCGGCGCTGGCCCCGGCAATGGGCGCCCTTCCACTGGCGGCTCGACTGGATGCTCTGGTTCGTCCCCCTCTCCCCCGCCTACGGGCGCTCCTGGTTCAACGGATTCACGCAGCGGCTACTGCTGAACGACCGCGACACGCTCCGCCTGATCCGCCACAACCCGTTCCCCGATCACCCTCCGGGTCACGTCCGCGCCCGTATGTTCCGGTACCGGTTCACGACGTGGAGGGAACTCCGGGAGACGGGAGCATGCTGGCACCGAGAGTACGAACGCGACCTGCTGCCGCCCGTCCGCCTGGCGCCACCGGACGAGTCCCGTACTTCGCCTCGGGCGGAATGAGCCTCAGCCAAGGCTGCGGTTCGACGTCAATTTCCCACGGTGAGAACTACTTCGCGTCACCCACTGCCGCGGCCGGGTCCAGCTTCCTGACCATGACGGCGTACAGAGGCGAGTCCTCGAACGGCTGGCAATCGGCGACTTTGTCATACCCCCAGCCCTCGTACAGAGACTGAACGTCTGCTCGCGTGAACGCCTTCTCCGCCGTCGACGGGGCCCGTAACACATCGCTCCTGTGATCCATCCCGGCTTGAACCTCACGCGACGTGAGGATGCATCGTTGCTCCATGACCACTTCTGCGACCTGGAAGGTAGGCCGGCTTGCCGAGGCCAGCGGCCTGACCGTGCGCACGCTGCATCACTGGGACACCATCGGTCTGCTCAGCCCCTCACGGCGCACCACGGGAGGACACCGGGAATACACCGAGGGAGACCTCGCCCGTCTGTATCAGGTCCTGGCGCTCCGTAGCCTGGGGCTGGCTCTGGACACCATCGCCGTCTGCCTCGATGCCGGGGTCGCCCCGGCGCGGTTGGTCCGGGACCACTTGGCCGGCGTGGAGTCGTCCATCGCTGCGCTCGGTGTTCTGCGGGAGCGGCTCGTACGTCTCGGTACCGAGTTGTCGACCGGCCAGGCCCCGGCGTCCACGGCTCTGCTCGATGCGCTGCGGGCGATAGGCGGTACCGGCCCGGAGAGCGAGCAAACGCTGGGCCGCCGCCTGGATACCGACCAGATCCAGGTCCTGCGGACTCGTGCCACTGCCCTGGGGCCTGCGATGCATTACCTGCTTGAGGTCGAGTGGCCTGAGCTGTACCGCAGGGCCGAACAGCTCCGTGCGGCCGGGGCTCCTCCCGCTGATCGGAAGGTTCGCCGACTGGTGGCCCGCATGGACGAGTTGAGCGCGTTGTTCACTGGCGGGGATGCCAGTATTTCCGCTGGTGTAAGGGCTGCCTGGCACGACGATCCCGCCGCCGTGTCCGGAGACCGCGGCGCTCGCGCCGACGACTGGCGAGAGCTGGCCGACTACCTGGACCGGGCGCGCGACAGTCGCGCCTGAATGTCACGTGCTGTGGTCACCCTGTTACCTCTATTTACCCCAAGGAGCCTGGCCCATGAACCGCCGAACCCGTACGCGCGCCGCCCTGACCTCTACGTTCCCCACTCTCCTCACCCTGCCGGTCATCTGCCTCCTGGCTGCGGGCGGCGCGGTGTCGTGGGCCCTGTTTCTCGTCCTGCCGGTCGCGCTCGTGGTCCAGGCCGCCATCACCTTCTACCGTCTGAAACCGAGACTGCCGGAGGTAGGTTCTGGCCGCCCGGACACCGTGTGAGGGCAGGTTGGGCCACAGCGACTTCCGTACGGCACGTACGAGGCCCCGGGGGCCGAAAGGGCTGATGGGGCCCGTTACGGGGCCTCTGGCCCATTCGCTACGAAGCCGCAGGCCCGTCCCCGTCCGAAGCGGGGGCGTCGAAGGATTCGAGGTCTGCCGAGGCCCGTACCGCCGCCGCTCGGCGGCGCAGGACGCAGGCCGCGGCCAGGGCGCTCGCGGTGAAGCCGGCGGCGACCACCCAGGGGCGGTCCAGGCAGTGGCCGGTGGCGTGGTCGAGGGAGTAGCGGCCGGGGCCGGCCAGGCCGAGGCCCGCGGCGACGTAGCCGAGGAAGGCGGGGTACTCGAAGCCGCCGGAGGTGACGAAGAAGCCGGCGGGGGCGTGCACGGCGACGGCGCCCGCCATCGCGCCGGCCGCCGCCGCGCCGGCCGCGGGGGTGGCCAGGCCCAGGGCGAGGAGCGTGCCGCCGCCGGCCTCGCCGAGACCGGCGGCCAGTGCGCTCTGCTTGCCGGGGGTGAAGCCCATCTGCTCCATGGCCTCGCCGGTGGCCTCCAGGCCGTGGCCGCCGAACCAGCCGAAGAGCTTCTGCGCGCCGTGTGCGAAGAGCACGCCGCCCGCGCCCGCGCGCAGGGCGAGGAGTCCGAGGTCCTTGCGGTACGGCAGCGGCATGGCGGGTCCTTCCGGGGCGCGGGCGATACCCCCAGTCTTCGGGCGTCCGCCGCCCGCCACCGCCCGGGCTGCGCCGTTCGGGTGGCGGGCGGCGGCGGTGCGCAGCGGCGCCGGGCGCCTCCGGACGCGGCCGTCAGCGCCGGGAGCCCCCGCGCCCCGCCGTCAGCGCCGGGAGTTCCCGAACAGGACGCGGTAGAGGATCAGGAGCACGAGCGAGCCCCCGATCGCGGCGCCCCAGGTGGCGGCGTCGAAGAACTGGTTCGAGATCGGCTTGTCGAGGAACTTCGCGGACAGCCAGCCACCGACGAAGGCCCCGGCCACCCCGATGACAGTGGTGCCGAAGAGACCGCCCGGGTCGCGCCCCGGGAGCAGGAACTTGGCGATGGCGCCCGCGAGGAGCCCCAGAACGATCCAGCCGATGATGCCCACGTGGGCCCTGCCTTTCGCGTAGTACGGGCCCCGCGGCGCCTTCCGTGCCGCGGGGCACTTCTCAGGACGCGCTGCCGGAGCCCGATGGTTGCGCGATGCACGTAGGGCATCGCGCAACCGCTCGGGGCCGCCGGTGTCCGGCTCAGACGTTGACGCCGAAGTCGGAGGCGATGCCCGCGAGCCCGGAGGCGTACCCCTGGCCGATGGCGCGGAACTTCCACTCCCCGCCGTGCCGGTAGACCTCGCCGAAGACCATCGCGGTCTCGGTGGAGGCGTCCTCGGTGAGGTCGTAGCGGGCGATCTCCCGGCCGTCGGCCTGGTTGACCACGCGCATGAAGGCGTTGCGCACCTGGCCGAAGCTCTGGTTGCGCTCATCGGCCTCGTAGATCGACACCGGGAAGACGACCTTCTCGACGTCGGCGGGGACGGCGGAGAGGTCGATCTTGATCTGCTCGTCGTCCCCGTCGCCGCCGCCGGTGAGGTTGTCCCCGCTGTGCTGCACGGAACCGTCCGGGCTGGCGAGGTTGTTGAAGAACACGAAGTGCTGGTCGCTGAGGACCTTGCCCTCGGCGCCGCACAGCAGCGCGGAGGCGTCGAGGTCGTAATCGGCGCCGGTCGTGGTGCGGACGTCCCAGCCGAGGCCGACGATGACCGCGGTCAGGCCGGGGGCCTCCTTGCTGAGCGAGACGTTGCCGCCCTTGGACAGAGTGACTCCCACGAAATGCCTCCCAGTGCGCCGTAGCTAGATTTCAAATATTGCGCAAGTGGTGAAGCATAGGTCACGACGCGTCCGTTCCCCCAACCCGGCGAGGCCCCTCCGGGCACCCCGGCGAGCCTACTTCGCGGCGCCGCTCGAAGACGGGGAGGCGACGTCCTCGTACGACCTTCCGACCGCCGCGCCATTGAGATACGCGGTCGCGGGACCCGTGATCCCGTCGGCGCGGTAGACGCCCCACTTGTCCAGCACCCAGTTCCCGCGCAGCGTCGCCGCCGAATACTGCAGGCCGCCCCCGGCGAGCTGCTGGGCCTCGCCGTCGTGCCAGAGCTTCACCCAGCCCTCGGCCGGGTCCTTCGAGATCTTGAAGCCGACCACGAAGTCGTTCCACTGGTCCAGTTTCAGATCGGTGTGCCATAGCCGCGTGGTCTTCAGCTTCGGGTCGCAGTACTCCAGGTCGACGGTGCCGTCGCCCCGGGCCCGCAGGGAGAGCGGCGGGGTGGCGGCGCCCGGCCCGTAGTCCTTGAGCTGCCAGAGCACCACCCACTTGCCGCGCTGAACGGGCAGCGGCCCCCACATCGAGCGCCAGTGGACATAGAAGACGTCGCCCTCCTTGGAGAAGCGCAGCGCCGACCCGTCGGCGGTGCGGTGCCCGCGCGTCTCGACCCGGACCCGGGTGTCGGCGTCCTCCTTCTCACCCGAGGTGTGGAGCTCGTACGTCTTCCCGTACCGGCCCGCGGGGTCGTTCACGACCTTCACCGAGCCGGGCTTGGTCTCGATGCCCTCGAACGACTTCACTCCGCGGTCCGGGTCCGCCTTCCACAGCGGGCCGGCCGCGCGCGGGGCCGCGTGGCCGCGCTGCTCCCCCGCGCCGTTGCGCTGGGGGGCGTCCGCCGCGCCGGGGCCCTCGGTGGCCGACGCCGTCCAGACGCCGGCCGCCGCGACGACCACGGCCAGGCCGACGCCGAGCCGGATCCGCTTCTTCTTACGGGGGTGAGAAGGGGCTACGGCCATCACGGCCTCCTTTGGGTGAGGTGCCCATGACAGAGAGGTAGGCGGCGGGGCACCATCGAGGTGTGAAAGTTAGGGTTGTTGCCAGTTGGCGTCAAGTGGCTCTTACCCAAAGCGAGTTGGGCCCTAAAGTCGCTTATCGGAGGGGCCCGGGCCAGCGCCCGCACGGCCGGCGCCCCAGCACAGGACTGTTGCGGCCAGGTGTTTTCCCTGGAAACTCTTGACGCGGCCGAGACAAACTTCTTACTCTCAGCCGTAGTTCTTTAGGCAGGCACAGACGCAGACCACCTGTCGGTGGCTTCGCCGTGCCTATTTTCTCACTGTTGTGCCATCGACCGGTCCTTCGAAGGACGGGAACATGGCACAACGGCAGAGCGTCAATGGCGTCGCTGACGTCGTAGCGCTGATCGACGGTCTCGGGAAGCTCACCGGCCGGGCGCAATTCATCTGGTTCCTCGTGTTCGGGGGCCTCTTCCTCGACGCCTATTCCAACGCCGCGCTCAGCGCCGGTCTCGCCCCGATGACCGAGCAGATGTCGCTGAGCAGCACACAGGTGTCGGTGCTCACCGCCACGGCCCCCGCCCTGGCCATCATCTTCAACCCGGTCGGCGGCTGGCTCGCCACCCGCATCGGCCGGGTGCCCCCACTGCTCATGGCCAAGGTGTTCGCGCTCCTCGGCGCGCTGCTCGCCGGCTTCGCGGGGGACTTCACCATGGTCTGGGTGGGCCGGGTGCTGGTCGGCGTCGCCTACGGCATCGACTTCGCCGTCGCCATGGCGCTGCTGGCCGAGTACACCCCCGCCTCCATCCGCGGCCGGCTCAACCTCTGGCAGGCGGTCTGGTACATCGCCACCACCAGCAACCTCGCGCTCGCCCTGGTCTTCTACAACTTCGACGTCGGCGCGGACATCTGGCGCTGGTCGGTGGGTTCCGCGGGCGTGGTGGCCGCCGTGCTGCTGATCCTCCAGTTCGTCTTCCTGTCGGAGAGCCCCTCGTGGCTCGCGACCAAGGGGCGGCTGGAGGACGCCGTCCGCAGCCTCCACAAGATCTTCGGCATCTCCGCCGTCGCCGGCACCCCGGTGGGCGAGGGCGGCCAGGCCGCGCCGGCCGCCCCGGCGATCGGGATGCGGCAGGCCGGCATCCTCTTCCGCGGCCGGTACCTGCCGCGCACCGTGCTCTCCTCGGTGATCTCGCTGGCCCAGGCCATGCAGTACTTCGCGGTGGGCTGGTACCTCCCGCTGATCAGCCTCACCATCTTCGGCGAGAGCTTCGAGAAGGCCACCATCGGCTCGATGGTCTTCAACGCCTTCGGCATCGTCGCGGGCATCGCCTCCGCGTACTTCGCCCGCCGCCTCGGGCTGCGCCTCAGCTCCGCCGGCGGCTTCGCCGGAGTGCTCGTCGCCCTGGTCGCGATGGGGCTGACCTTCGGCAAGGTGCCGACCGCCGTCGCCTTCATCCTGCCGGTGCTGTTCATCCTCTGCCACGCCGCGGGCCCGGGCGCCAACGGCAAGTCGATCGCCGCGCTCTCCTACCGCAGCGAGGTGCGCACCCTGGGCACCGGGGTCACCGGCATGGTCGGCAGCTTCGGCAGCGTCGTGGGCCTCTACCTCTTCCCCCAGATCAAGGACGCTCTCGGACTGGCCGACACCTTCCTGGTGGTCGCCGTCGTCCCGCTCGCGGGCCTGATCACGTGTCTGGTCATCAAGTGGGACCCGACCCGGGCCGCGGTCTCCCCCGACGACGAAGAGGACGACGAAGACGCTGCCGGCGAGCGAGACGGCTCCGGGCGCAAGACACCGGCCGCGGCAGCGGCCGGCACAAACTGAAAGGGCTGCGATGACGCAGACACACCACGGCTCGGCGCGGCGGCGCGGCGTGCTCGCCGTCGACGAGGGCACCACGGGCACGCGGGCCGGCATCGTCCTGGACGACGGTGCGGTCGGGCACGTCCGCTACCGGCCCATCGAGGTCAGCCACCCCGACGACGCGTCGGTCGAACAGGACCCGTGGGAGATCTGGACGGCCACCCTGGACGTCTGCCGGCAGGCCCTGACCTGGGCCCGCGACGAGGGCGTCGAGGTGACGGCCGTGGCGCTGTCCACCCAGCGGGCCACCGCCATGCTGTGGGACCGGCGCACCGGACGGCCGCTGGCGCCCGCCGTCGTGTGGCAGGACCGACGGTACGCGCGGGAACTGCTCGCGTACGAGCGCGAGTGGGACGACGTGCTGACCGCGCGCACCGGGCGGCCGGTGGGCAGCCGCGCGCCGTTCTACTGGGCGGCCCGGCAGATCGCCGGGCACCCGGAGATCGCCGCCGCGGCCCGCGAGGGCCGGCTGGTCTTCGGCACCGTCGACACCTGGCTGATCTGGCAGCTCACCGGCGGCGCCGTGCACGCCACCTCCGCCACCAACGCCTGCTCCACCGGCGGATATCTGCTGGAGCGGCACGCGTGGGACGAGGAGTGGATCGCCCATCAGGGCTTCCCGCTGGAGCTGCTGCCCGACCTCCTCGGCGACGACGAGTGCGACGGCGTCACCGACGAGGCGCTGCTGGGGATCTCCGTACCGGTGGCCGCCACCATGGGCGACCAGCACGCGGCGCTGATCGCCCTCGGCGGCCTCGCCGCCGGGCGCGGCATGTGCGTGTACGGAACCGGCGCCTTCGTGGACGTCGCGACCGGCGAGCGCCCCGCGCTGCCCCGGCCGGGGATCTCCGGGGTGCTCGCCCAGCCCGGCTGGCGGCAGGGCGGGGTGACGCAGTTCAGCCTGGAGGCGTACTGCTCCACCACCGGTTCGGCGCTCCGCTGGCTCTGCGACGACCTCGGCTTCTTCGCCTCCCCCGCGGAGATCGGCGAACTGGCCCTGCAAGCCCCCTCGGGCGGCTCGGCGTGGTTCGTACCGGCGCTGGCCGGGATCCGTACGCCCTCCTGGCGGCCGAACGCCACGGCCGCCCTGACCGGGCTCAGCCTCGCCACCACCCGGGCGGACATCGCCCGCGCGGTGATGGAGGGGATCGCGCACTCCGTCTGCGACCTGATCGACGGGGTCCGCGACACGATGCGGGCGCCGTTCGGCCAGCTCCGGGTGGGCGGCGGAGTCTCCGGCAGCGACGCCCTGATGCAGATCCAGGCCGACCTCGTGGGGCTGCCGCTGGAGCGGGTCGCCGACTCGGCCACGGCGAGCCTGCGCGGCAGCGCCTATCTGGCCGGGGTCCGGCAGGGCCTGTGGTCCGGCCTCGACGAGGTCGTCGAGGCGCAGCCCCGCGGCCGCGTCTTCGAACCCGCCATGTCCGCCGCCGAGCGGACCGAGCACCGGGCGGGCTGGCAGGCGGTCCTCGACCCGCACCTGCGTGAGCCCGCGCGCGAAAAACCTGCGGACGACTGACAACCGTCCACCCGAAACACCAGGAGTTGATTGTGATCACCTTGCCCGCCCGCAAACCGCGGCGCGCCTCGGCCGGAGCGGCCCGCGCCAAGCCGCTGCTGCTCGACCGGGACGGCTCCCGTCGGCAGCTGGGCCAGGACGTGTACGACGTGCTGGTCGTCGGCGGCGGCGTGACCGGCGCGTACGCCCTGCTCGACGCTGTCTCCCGCGGCCTGCGCGCCGCGTTGGTGGAGAAGGACGACTTCGCCTCCGGCACCTCGTCGAAGTCCTCGAAGATGGTGCACGGCGGCCTGCGCTACATCGAACAGGGCAACGTGGGCCTCGTCCGCCACTCCCTGCTGGAGCGGCACCGGTTCCGCCGCAACGCCCCGCATCTGGTGCACCGGCTGCCGTTTCTCTTCCCGATCCTGGAGAAGGAGGGCATCTTCGACCCCCGGCTGGCGAAGGGGTTCGAGGGGCTGCTGTGGACGTACGACCTCATCGGCGGCTGGCGGATCGGCAAGCTCCACCAGCGGCTGACGGTCGAGGAGGTCCTCGCGCACGCCCCCACGCTGCGCGCCGAGAACCTCAAGGGCGGGCTGCTGTACTTCGACAGCCGCACCGATGACGCCCGGCTGACCCTGACGATCATCCGTACGGCCGCGGCGCTCGGCGCCACCGTGCTCAACGGCGCCAAGGTCGAGGGCCTGCTCACCGAGCGGGGCCGGGTCAGCGGTGCCAAGGTGAGCGCGGACGGCGAGGTGATCGACGTACGGGCACGGGCCGTGGTGAACGCCACCGGCGTGTGGACCGACTCCGTCGACAGCATGGCCGAGGAGGGGCACCGCCCGCAGGTGCGGCCGGCCAAGGGCGTGCACATCGTGGTGCCCTGGGAGAAGATCCGCAACGACTGCACGGTGACCGTGCCCATCCCGGGCCGCGCGCGCCGCGCCACCTGCACCCGCTGGGGCAACACCGTGGTGCTCGGCACCACCGACACCGACTTCCGGGGCTCCTCCGACGATGTGCACTGCACCCGCGAGGAGATGGAGTTCCTGCTCGAAGGCGCGAACACGGCCTTCGCGACGAAGCTGACCCCCGACGACGTGGTCGGCTCCATCGGCGGGCTGCGGCCGCTGGTCGGCGGCAAGGAGGGCGCGACGCTGGACATGCGCCGCGACCACCACATCACGCTCGGCGCGGGCGGCATGGTCACCGTCACCGGCGGCAAGCTCACCACCAGCCGGCACATGGGCGAGCTGGTGATCGACAAGGTGATGACGGTCCTCGGCCGCAAGGCGCCCAGCCGCACCACCCACCTCCCGCTGATCGGCGGCGCGGGGTACGACGCCGAGGCCGTGGCCGCGTCCGGCGGTCTCGCGGCGCACTTCGGCGAGCGGTACGGCACCGAGGCCCGGTTCGTCCACGACCTGATAGCGGAGGACCTGGGCCTCGCCGATCCGGTCGTCGCCGGGCTGCCGTACACCAAGGCGGAGGTCGTCTACGCGGCGCGGTCCGAGATGGCGCGCTCGGTGGACGACGTGCTCTCCCGCCGCACCCGCTCCCGGCTGTTCGCCCGGGACGCGTCCGCCGCCGCGGCCCCCGAGGTCGGCCGGCTGCTCGGGCAGGAGCTCGGGCTCTCTCCCGAACAGGTCGACCAGCAGGTCGCCGATTACCTGGCATCCGTCAAGCACGAGAAGACCGTCCTCTTCGAGGGCCCCGAAGGAGCAGCAGCATGATCAGCCGTCAGACCATCACCAACCCCTTCAACCGCGGTGACTACACCGTGGGCGCGCCCACCCCGCCCCGCTGGGCGCGGACCACGCCGCCCGGCGAGGGCCCCGCGTCGCTCCAGCCGAGCGCCGTCGAGGTGCCCGAGCCGGTCATCGAGGAGCTGCGCTCCGCCGCGAAGGCGGTGCACGTCGAGCGCGACGAGGTCGTGGCGCGGACCCGCGACTGGTGGGCCGGTTCCATGATCGGCGAGACAGACGGCAACCCCGCGACGCCCGAGGCCGTCGTCGTGGAGGCCGCGGACGCCGACCAGGTCGCGGCCGTACTGCGGATCTGCCACGCGGCCGGGATACCGGTCACCGCGTCGGCCGGCCGCTCCAATGTCACGGGCGCGGCGCTGCCCGTCTTCGGCGGTGTGGTGCTGGACCTGTGCGGGCTCGACAAGATCCTCTCGTTCGACGCGGTGTCCAACGTGGTGAACGTCGAGGCCGGCATGTTCGGCGACCTCTTCGAGAAGGAGCTCCAGGAGCGCCACCACGTCACCACCGGGCACTGGCCCTCCGCGTTCGCCCTCTCCACGGTCGGCGGCTGGGTCGCCTGCCGCGGCGCCGGCCAGCTCTCGACGCGCTACGGCAAGATCGAGGACATGGTCGTCGGCATCGACGTCGTGCACGCGGACGGCACCAAGGCCACCTACGGCGACTACTCGCGCGCCGCGACCGGCCCCGACCTGCGCCAGCTCTTCATCGGTTCGGAGGGCACCCTGGGCGTCATCACCGCCGTCCGGCTGCGGGTGCACCCCCTGCCGGAGTACGCCAAGGCCCTCGCCTTCGGCTTCGAGACGTTCGAGCAGGGCCTGGAGGCGTGCCGCCGCATCCTGCAGCGCGGCGCGACCCCCGCGGCGCTGCGGCTGTACGACAAGCTGGAGAGCGGCGTCCACTTCGAGCACCCCGAGACCAATCTGCTGCTCATCGCGGACGAGGGCGACCCGACGCTGGTCGACGCCATGCTGAAGGTGTGCGCGGAGGTCTGCGGGGAGTACGGGCCGGAGCTGGACAGCGAGCGGGTCTTCGAGCGCTGGCTGCACGACCGGATGCTGACCGGCAAGTCCTCGGACGGCTTCACGCCGGGCCCCGGCTTCGTCGCCGACACCCTGGAGATGGCCGCGTCCTGGGCCGATCTGCCGGTGATCTACGACGAGGTGGTGGCGGCCATCCAGTCGGTGCCGGGGACGCTCGCGGCCTCCGCCCACCAGTCGCACGCCTACACCGACGGCGCCTGCGTCTACTTCTCGCTGCGCGGGGACGTGGAGCGCGCCGAGCGCCGCCAGTGGTACCGCGCGGTGTGGGACGCGGCCAACGCCGTCCTCATCCGGCACGGCGCGGCGCTCAGCCACCACCACGGCTGCGGGCTGCTGCGCGGCCCGTACCTCGGGGACGCGCTCGGCGCGGGCTTCGCGGCCTTCGTCGCCGTGAAGGAGGCCCTCGACCCGAAGGGCATCCTCAACCCTGGCAAGCTGGGTCTCCCCAGCAGCTTCGGCACCGCTCCCCTGAGCTGAGGCTCTCCCACCCATCTCCAGGTAGGTCATGAACCCCAGCCACCGGCCTCGGGCCGTGCTCGACCCCCGGCTCTCGGCGGCCCTCGCCGAGGTGCCGGTCATCGCGTCGATCGTGGGCCCGCAGCTGCTGCGGTCGTTCGCCGAGGCACCGGCGTCGGTGTGCATCCTCGCGTCGATGTCGGTGGGGCAGCTGCCGCAGATCGTCCCGGCCCTGCGCAAGTCCGGCAAGACCGTCTTCGTCAACGTCGACAGCAGTCCGGGCCTCGCGCAGGACCGGGGCGCGCTGGAGTTCCTCAAGCACATGGGCGCGAGCGGGGTGGTCTCCACCCGGCTCTCGCTGGTCGAGAAGGGGCGGCCGCTCGGGCTCCTCACCATGCAGAAGGTCTTCGTCACCGACCGTTCGAATCTGCGCCGGAGCCTGGACGCGGTCGCCCGCGGCGTGCCCGACCTCGTCGAGCTGATGCCGGCGCCGATCGTCGCGCACATGAGCCAGGAGTCCCAGACGGCGATGACGCCGTTCGTCGCCGCCGGGTTCATCGAGACCGCCCAGGACGCGGCCGCGGCCATCGCGCTGGGCGCCAGCGCCGTGGCCACCTCCGACCCCCGCCTGTGGCAGCTGCGCCGGGACCAGCTTCCCGCGGTCCCGGCGCACGCCGCCCCCCTCGTCAGGAGAAGAACACCGTGAGTCATGTCGTCATCGCCCGCTACCGCACCGCGCCCGGCGCGCAGGACGAGGTACTCGCCCTGCTCGCCGAGATGGCGCGGGCCTCGCTCGGCGAGAGGGGGTGCCGCGGGTACCGCGTCCACCAGGGCACGGCGGACGACCGGACGATCGTGCTCTACGAGGAGTACGACGCCGAGGCGGACTTCACCGCGCACTGCGCCACCGAGCACTTCAAGACCCTCGTCCTGGGCAAGGTGGTCCCGCTGCTGGAGCACCGCGAGGTCCTCCAGGTCACGCCGTGCGGGGAGGCCGCCGTATGAGGATGCCGGCCGCGGTACTGCGCACCACCTCGACCGAGCGGCCGTACGGAACCACCCGGCCGGTGGAGATCGAGGAGGTCGAACTGGGCGATCCCCGCGAGGGCGAGGTGCGGGTGCGCGTCGCCGCCGCGAGCCTGTGCCACTCCGACCTGTCGGTCGTCAACGGCGACCGGGTCCGGCCGCTGCCGATGGTGCTGGGGCACGAGGCCGTCGGCGTGGTCGAGGAGACCGGGCCCGGGGTGCGGGACGTCGAGGCGGGCGACCATGTGGCGCTGGTCTTCGTGCCCAGCTGCGGGCGGTGCGTGCGGTGCGGCGAGGGGCGCCCGGCGCTGTGCGCCGCGGCGGCCGAGGCCAACGGGTCGGGCGGGCTGCTGCACGGCCCGTCCCTGCTGCGCGGCGCGGCCGGGGAGCTGGTCCACCACCAGCTCGGCGTCTCGGCGTTCGCGCGGTACGCGGTCGTCGCCCAGGAGTCCGTGGTCAAGATCCCCGCGGACGTGCCGTTCTCCGTGGCGTCCATGTTCGGCTGCGCGGTGCTGACGGGGGCGGGCGCGGTCATCAACACGGCCGCGGTGCGGCCCGGTCAGTCGGTGGCGGTGCACGGCCTGGGCGGGGTGGGGCTCTCCGCCGTCCTCGGCGCCCGCGCCGTCGGCGCCTGGCCGATCATCGCCGTCGACCCCTCCCCCGCCAAGCGGGACCTTGCGCTGCGGCTCGGCGCGAGCCACGTGTTCGCGCCCGAGGACGCGGCGGCTGTCGCCGATGTGACCGGCGGCGGCGCCGAGTTCGCCGTGGAGGCGGTCGGCAGCCCGCAGGTGATGGCGGGGTGCCTGGAGTCGGTGGCCCGCGGCGGCACCGTCGTCTCGGTGGGGCTGCCCGCGCCGGGCCGGACGCTTGAGGTCCCCGCGCTGGCGTTCGCCGGTGAGGGCAAGTCGCTCGTCGGCTCGTACATGGGCGACGCGGTGCCGCGGCGGGACATTCCGCGCTATCTCGGCCTGTGGCGGGCCGGGCAGATGCCGGTGGAGCAGATGCACACCGGCACGCTGCCGCTGAGCGGGCTGAACACGGCGCTGGAGGACCTCGCGAGCGGTGCGGCGATCCGGCAGATCATCGACACTTCGGCGGACGTCTGAGCCGTTTCCGACGGGACCGCGTCGGCTGGGCCGGCCGCACGGGCGCCCGCTGGGCCGATGGGTTCGGCGGGCGCGCCCGTTCCGTCAGGGGTGGCACCGCGTAGCGCGCTGTCGACCGTAGCGTCAAGGGCGCCCGTAAGCTCCCGCAGTCGCGTCGCAGAGGCCGGGCGCGCGCGGCGGCGTCACCGCGGCGCCCGGCACAGGGAGCGCTCCGCCTCCGTGAACGGCGGGCCGGGCAGCGGTGCGCTGCCCGGCCCCCGCAGCACGGCGAGCGCCACCGCGGGCCGCAGCAGGGCGTCGAGGGGCGCGGACAGCGTCATGACGTCGATCATGGCCCGCGCCACGGCGGGCCGGCCGGTGGCGGCCCGGGTCAGCCGGTCGAAGTAGCCGCGCAGCAGCCGCGCGGCGACCGGCGGCTGGTCGCCGATCGCGCCGGGGTAGCGGATGTCCTGCCCGGTGGCCAGGTCCCACGCGTTGTCGGCGGTACGGGCGAGGGCGCGCTGTACCCGCCGGGCGAGGTCCGGGTCGCCGAGGCCGCCGCGCCGCAGTTCCCGGCGGAGCGCGTCGGCCCCGAGGGCGGCCACCGACATGCCCTGGCCGTAGACGGGGTTGAAGGTGGCCACGGAGTCGCCGGCGGCGACGAACCCGGCGGGCCACCGCGCGAGGCGCTCGAAGCGGCGGCGCCGGTTGACGGTGCTGTGGGAGACGAACACGTCGGTGATCGGCTCGACTTGGGCGATCAGGTCGGCGATGACGGGGTGGACGAGCCGTCGGCAGAACCCCTCGAACTGGTCGGCCTCCTTGGACGGTTCGCCGCCGCGCGTGCCGGAGATGGTGATCAGCCACCGGCCGTCCTCGATCGGGACGAGGGTCGCGCCCTGCGCGGCGCGCTCCAGTCCGGCCCTGGGCTGCACGCTGACGACGGGGAAGTTCTCGGCGCCCGCCGGGGCGCGGAAGAGGCGGGTGGCGTAGGCGAGTCCGGAGTCGACGCGCTCCTCGCGGACGGCGGGCAGGCCCAGTTCGGACAGCCAGCGGGGCGCGTAGGAGCCGCGCCCGGTGGCGTCGACGACGAGGTCGGCGGCGAGGTGCGCCACGCCGCCCGCGGCGGCCGTGTCGCGGACCCGGACCCCGGTGATCCGCCGGGCGTCGCCGTCGAGTCCGAGTACGTCGGTGCCGTCGCGGAGGGTGATGTGCGGCCGGGCGAGCACCTGTTCCCGTACGACCCAGTCCAGCAGGTCGCGGGTGCAGGCCATCAGGTACTGCATCTCCGGCCAGCGGGGCAGCCAGCCCTTCGCGGTCAGGGCGACGAGGCCGGTCGGCAGGGGGATGCGGGGGGGGGCCAGCGCGAGCCCCCGGGTGGTGGTCTCAGGCCGCCGGGGAGCTATGAAGCGTGTGCACACCGACCACAAAAGGGGGGTGGGGGGGGATTTTGGAAA
>NZ_JBWKFF010000002.1:75282-290718 GCF_056434425.1 Streptomyces sp. NPDC044033
GCAGGCCATCGGGTATTGCGTCTCCGCCGCTGGGTGCACCCCGCTCTTTGTGGTTGGGGCGGAGGTGTCGGTGGGCAGGGGCCTGCGGCGTGCGCCCGCCCCGATCCACCGGTCGGTGGTCCCGGGCAGCAGGGACTCGATGACGCGTGCGCCGCCCGACCACAGCAGGTGGGCGTGGCGGGCTTGCGGAAGTCCCTTGCGGGAGGCGGCTGTTGATGCCAGCCGGTCCCGGTCGACGAGGGTGACCGAGGCGCAGTGTTCGGCGAGGACCGCGGCGGCCAGCAGACCGGCGAGGCCGGTGCCGAGGACCACGGCGCGGGGGTGCGGGGCGGTGGGGTCGGATCGGCGGATCGGCTCGTTCATGGCCGGTGACCTCCTGAGGGGTGCGGCACGGGACGCGCGGCGGTGACGGCCTTGGCTCCGGCATCCATTGTGCTGTGCCCGGCGCGGCGGGCGCCGGAACTCAGCGGTCGCGTTCCGGACAGGTGAACTCGCACCACACGCATTTGCCGGCGCCCCGCGACTCCACGCCCCAGACGTCGGCCAGCCCGTCGACGAGGAGCAGGCCGCGCCCCGAGACCCCCGCCTCGCCGGGCTCCCGGCGCCGCGGCATGGCGCTCGACCGGTCCTCCACCTCGACGCGCAGCCGCCGTTCGCCGCCCGTGACGGGGAGCATCCGGGCAGTCACCACGGCGGCCCCGTCGGTGTGCAGCAGGGCGTTGGTGATCAGCTCGTCGGCGACGAGTTCGATGTCGTCCGCGCGCTCGCCCGCGCCCCAGGCCCGTACCGCCGCGCGGATCATGTGCCGGGCGGCGGACAGGGCCTCCGGGTCGGCGGAGGCGATGTGCTGCTGGAGCCGTCCGCCGCTGTGCGCGGCGGTTCCCGTGCGGCGCATCAGCAGTACGGCCAGGTCGTCCTCTCCGGCGCGTTCGTCGACCCGCTCGCACAGCTGGTCGGCGAGTTCCTGAAGGTCGTGCGGGCCGTCGCGGACGACCCCGGCGAGCCACTGGAAGCCGTCGTCCAGGTCGGCGCCGGGCTGTTCGACGAGGCCGTCGGTGCACATCAGGAGGGTCTCCCCCGGGTCCAGCTCCATGGCCGTGACGGGGTAGTCCAGCCGGCCGAACTGGGCGGAGAGGCCGAGCGGCAGTCCGCCCGGGAACGGCAGTCGGCGGCAGGTGCCGTCGGTGTGCCGCAGCAGCGGGTCGATGTGCCCGGCCCGTACGAGCCTGAGCGCCCCGGTGGCCAGGTCGGCCTCGGCGTAGGTGCAGGTGGCGAAGCGGTCGGTGTCGAGTTCGTGCAGGAAGAGAGAGGCGCGGGCCATGACGGTGGCGGGCGCGTGGCCCTCGGAGGCGTACGCCCGCAGGACGATCCGCAGCTGGCCCATGACGGCGGCGGCGTGGGTGTCGTGGCCCTGTACGTCGCCGATGACCGCGCCGATGCGGCCGCCGGGCAGCTGGATGACGTCGTACCAGTCGCCGCCGATGTCCCGGCCGAGCCGCGCGGAGCGGTAGCGCACCGCGAGCTGCGCGCCGGGGACGGCGGGGATGCGGCGCGGCAGCATCGCCTGCTGGAGGCCCTCGGCGAGGTCGTGTTCCTGGTCGAAGAGCATGGCGCGGGCCAGGCTCTGGGCGATGCTGCTGCCGAGGGCGACGAGGAGGGTGCGCTCCTCGTGGGTGAAGCCCTGCCGGTCGCGGTAGAGCAGGCCGAGGGCGCCGATGGGGCGGGCCTGGGCGATCAGGGGCAGATAGGCGGCGGCCGAGAGTTCGAGCGCCTCGATGTGCTCCCAGAGCTCGGGGTAGGAGGTGGCGAAGTCCTCGCGGGACTCGATGAAGCGGGGCGCGAGGGTCCGGACCACTTCGCTCATGGGGTAGTTGTCGTCGATCCGGGTGTAGCGGGTGCCGGGTACGAAGCTGTCCGTGGGGCCCTCGGCGATCAGGTGGATGCGGCCGCCTTCGACGAGGCCGACGACGAGACTGTCGGCGCCGAGCCGCTCCAGGCCGGGGGAATCGCTGAGGACGTCGATGACGTCCTGCACGGTCCTGGCGTGTGCGAGGGCGGCGGTGGTCCGTTCGACGACGGCGCTCTGGTGGCGGCGCCGGGTGGGCGCGTCGCGGCGTTCCACCGAATGGGCCAATTCGGCGGTGGCGTCGCGGACGACGCCGAGGATGCGGTGCGGGCGGCCGTCGGGGTCGCGGCGGATGTGACCCTGGGTGTGGGCCCATCGGGGGGTGCCGTCGCGGCGCTGGACGCGGAAGTACGCCCCGTAGGAGGCACCGCCGGATTTGAGGGCCCGCGCCACGAGCCCGTCGAGCCGGGCGGACTCGGTGAGCTGGACGCGGGCGGAGAGGGTGTCGGGGTTGCCGTCGTACTCCTCGGGGGTGAGGTCGAAGACGGCGAGGGCGGCGGCGTCCAGGTGCATGAGCCCGCTGTCCAGGTCCCAGTCGAAGGTGCCCATGCGGTTGAGGGCCAGCGTCAGGTCCGGGTGCGCGGGCCAGTCGCCCGGCAGCGATACGGCGGCCGGCGTCGCTCCCCGATCAACCATGAGCCCACTCTGTCATCATTTGATGCACTTGCCCATATTTACCCATATTTTTAACGCGACGGCCGGGGCGAGGGGCTACGCGGCGCGGCGGGCGGACGGACGGCGCGGCGGGCGGGCGGCCAGGCGGCGGGCGGCCACGGCCGGTCTCAGGGGGTGCCCGCGCGCCACCGGCCGGGCCCGCCCGGCACACCAGGGCCACCCGCATCCGTTTCCGGCCCCCGCCCCGCCCAAGGGGCGCCGTGCGGCCCGGCGGGAGGGGGCCGCTCACCGCGATCCCCTCGCCACGATCCGTCAGGTGTCAGTGATGTGCCGTCATGGCCTTGGTGTGTTCCCGCACTTGATCAGGGGTCAGGTAAGCATCGGTGTACTCGAAGTCGCGCAGGGTCGCGGGGCGCCGGGTCTGGAAGCCGGTGCGTACGAAGTCGTCGCCGGCGGTGGCGTTCAGCAGCCAGTTGGTCACCGTGCGGATCTTGGCGACATTGGTGCGCAGCGCCATCAGGTGGTAGCCGCGGGCCACGGCCTGCGCGGAGATGCCCTTGAGCTCCACGCCCAGCGGCTTGGAGACCGCGTCCTTGCCGCCGAGGTCGACGACCAGGCCGAGGTCCTTGTGGACGTACGGGCGCAGTGGAGCGCCGCGCAGGGTGGCGGTGAGGTTGTCGGCGACGGCCTTGCCCTGGCGCTGCGCGTGCTGGGCGGTGGGCGGGCAGATGGCCCCGTCGCCCTTGGCGATGTCGGGCACGGCGGCGGCGTCGCCGAGGGCGAAGACGCCGTCGAAGCCGGGCAGCGTCATCCGGTCGGTGACGGCGAGCCGGCCGCGTACGGTCTCCGCGTCGAGGGTGGCGACCAGCGGGCTGGCGGCGACGCCCGCCGTCCAGATCAGGGTGCGGCAGGGCAGTTCGCGGCCGTCGGTGAGAGTGACCGTCTCGGGTCCGGCCTCGGCGACGGAGACGCCGAGGGAGATCTCGATGCCGCGGCGCTGGAGCACTTCCATGGCGTCGGCGCCGAGCTTGTCGCCGAGTTCGGGCATCAGCTTGGGCGCGACGTCCACGAGGTGCCACTTGATGAGTTTCGGGTCCAGGCGGGGGTAGCGGGCGGCGGCCGCGGTGGTGACGCGCTGGAGGCAGGCGGCGGTCTCGGTGCCCGCGTAGCCGCCGCCGACCACGACGAACTGGAGCCGCGAGACACGCTCGGCCTCGTCGGTGGCCGCGTCGGCGAGGTCGAGCTGGGCGATGACGTGGTCGCGTACGTACGCGGCCTCGGCGAGGGTCTTCATGCCGCGCCCGTACTCGGTCAGGCCCGGGATGTCGAAGGTCCGGGTGACGGAGCCGGGGGCGAGCACGATGTAGTCGTAGGACTCGTTGACGATCTCGTCGGTGATCTTCCTGATGACGCAGACCTTGGCCGTGCCGTCCACGCCGATCGCGCCGCCGGGGATGATCCGGGTGCGCCGCAGCCCGCGCCGCAGGGAGACCGCGACCGACTGCGGGGTGAGCACCCCGGAGGCCACTTGGGGCAGCAGCGGCAGATAGAGCTGATAGCTGAAGGGTGCTACGAGGGCGATCTCCGCCTCTCCAGGGGCCAGGGTGCGCTCCAGCCTGCGGGCGCACTCGACTCCGGCGAAGCCGCCGCCGACGATGAGGATCCTGGGTCGCGTCATGATCTGTCTCCTGCTCGGTTTCGCGGGCTCCTACCCATGGTTCGGCCATTCGCGACGGTCCGCCTCTCGGCGGGGGCCGGGGAGCAGGCGGCCGGACGGCCGCTTTCCGTACAGCAGGTGACGCTCTGACCAGAGGATCACCGGGGGTGGGCGTCGCCGGGCGAGGGTCCCCCGGCCGGGGACCGCTCGGGGCGGGGATCGGTCCCGGGGCCGTAACCCGAGCCGCCGGGCCCGTGGCCCGAGCCGCCGAGGCCGTAGCCCGATCCGCCGGGGCCGGGGTCAGCGCTCGCGGCCGCCGCTCGCCCCTCCGGCCTCGTCGAGGAGCGCGCGGGCCTTGGCCTCGGCCTCGTCGTACCGATCGGGAAACGCGGACCGCTGAACCTCCTGGGCGACCTGGCCCGCGGTCCAGTCGGGGTGGTCACCGGCGACGGTGACCGCTCGGGTGAAGAACGAGTTCGCGGCGTGCGCCACGTCCATGCACTGCTCGGGCGTGCCCCAGCCCTGGCTCGGGCGCTGCTGGAAGACGCCGACGGAGTCGCGGTCGCCGCACGCGAGATTGTTCATGTGCGACTCGACCCAGCCGGCCTCGAACCCGGCGAGCATCACCTTGCCGCCGACGTCCAGCTCGCCGCCGACCCGGTGGACGATCCGGATGACCTCGGCGTCGTGACCGGGCGGCACCGCGCACGCCGCACCGGCCCCGAGCTCCGTCGCGGGCACCCGGCCCCCGCGCGCAGGCCCGGACTCGTGCGCGCCGACCGCCGACGCCAAGGGGGACGACAGCGCCCACACGCCGAGGGCGAGGCTGCCGAGGTGGAAGACGGATCGTCTGCTGGCCATGGGGGCACCTTCGCATCTCTTCGCACCGGGGACGCTCACCGGCCGCCGGACCGGCCGTCCCGAAGGACCGAATGGCTGATACCCCGGCCGCGGGGCCCGGACGCCCGGAGCGCCGCTTCCGGCCGGGCCCGGTCCGCGCGAGGGCCCCTAGAAACCGCCGCTGAACGAGAGGCCCTGGGGAGCTAGTGGAAGCTCAGTGTGCGGTACACCGTGACGTTCCCCGCCAACTCCTCGCACGCCTGCGCCGCGGCGGCCAGCCGGCCCACGCACGCCGGGTCCGCCGTGTCCAGGAGGATGCCGAGCGTCGTTCCGCTGTGGCCGACCACCACGCCCAGTCCGCCCATCTCCTCGCAGACGGCGATCATCGCGTCGAGCGACTTCTTGTGGCGCAGCGCCTGGTTCATCCGCGCGCTGCGGGTGGCGACCGCGCCCACCTCGGCGAGGTCGCACCGCGCCACCGCGCCGGTGAGCCGCTCCAGCAGCCCGGCGTACTCCCGCTTGTCCGCGGCGGTGAAGGGCTTGGGTATCCGGTTGAAGTCCACCGTGTCCACCGCGCCGCCCTCGTCGATGCTCACCACGGCCATCGACGGCAGCGAGCCCAGCCGCGCCCGCAGCCGCACGCTGCGGTGGTGGAAGGCGACGACGGCGGGGTAGAGCACCCCGTCGGTGGGCTCGATACGGGCCAGGTACCGCTCGATGCGGCGCGGCGGCATCGGCAGGTCCAGGGCGTTGCCCACCGCGCGGGCGGTGGCCACCAGGTCGGCCGAGGAGCTGGCCAGCCCCTTGCCCTCGGGCAGCATGCTGTCGATGGTCAGCAGGCCGCCGCTGGGGCCCGGGGCCTCGTCCATGATCATCGAGACGAGCCGCAGCGCCTTCTTCTTGTGCGGCGGCCATACGTGCAGCCCGTCGCTGTCCGGGTACGTCTGGAAGGTGACCGACGTCCACCGGGCCACCGGCAGCGTCACCAGGAAGTCACCGTCGTCCTCCGGCAGCACCCCTTGCAGCAGCTCGCCGAACGTTCCGAACGTCGAGCTCATGCCGGTGGCACCGGTGCGGTGCCCCCCGGTGAGCGCGACTTCCCCCGTCATCGTCATAAAGATCTCCCTATGCCTGCGAACCTCGCTGGGTCGCTGCGATCGCCTCAACCCCCGGCAGCGCCAGGAACCCTGGAATCCGCCGGGGCGTCACACCGTCGTATGCCGCGGCCGCTCACACGCGGCCCGTACCAGCGCCGCGCTGTCCGCCGGTGACGCCCGTACGAAATACCGCCCGCCCTGGGCGAGTTCGCGCAGCCGCACGGTGTCCGCGACCAGCTTCCACTCACCGTGCCGCTCGCCGAACCCGCTGGTCGTCGCGTCGTCCTGGGCGACGACGACGTCCACCGCGGAACTGATGCCGTACCGCTCGGCGTTCTGCCGGACGGTGATGAGATGGCGATTGGCCGTCAGCACGTCATGGCGGTACGCCGAGCCCACCACCTCGGCGCGCTCCGGCTTGAGGCCGTCGAGTTCGACGTAGGCGCTCTCGGAGCGCAGCCGCGCGAGGAGGGTGCGGTTGTCGGCGTCCTCGACCGTCCGCATCTCGCGGCGCAGGTCGTCGATCTCCTCCAGCAGCAGCGCCCCGATGAAGACGCGCTCCGCCCGCCGGCCGCCGGCCTCCAGCAGCCGCGCCGTCTCCAGCGCCGCCGCCGCGCCCTCGCCGTGCCCCCACAGCAGCAGGGGCGTGCCGATCCGCGCCACGATCTCCGCGTGCACCCGCCGGGCCACCTCCGCCACGTCGGCCAGCGACTCACCGTCGCCGGCCAGATCGTGCCCGGGCGGCTCGACCCCGTACACGGCGATGCCGTCCCGCTCCAACTCAGCTGCGAGTGCGCGGAAGTTGACGGCGTTTCCGCCCGCGTAGGGGAAGCAGACCAGACTGTGGTGCGCGGCGCCGACCCGGGACAGCGGCTGGAGCAGACCGTCCGCGGCCGCCCCCTCGCCCCCGGGGTGCGTTCCGTCGAGGGCCGCCGCGAGGGAGCTGAGCACCGGGTACCGGACGAGCTGTTTGAGCGAGAGCTCCCGGTCCATCCGGACCACGAGCCGCACCCCGGCGAGCGAGGACCCGCCCAGTTCGAAGAAGTCGTCGTCCCTGCCGATGCGTTCCAGCGGGGCGTTCAGCACCTCCGCCCAGAGGGTGGCCAGGCGCTGCTCGGTGGGGGTGCGCGGCGCGACGTAGGGCGCGCCGCCGTGGCCGAGCGTGCCGGCCAGCCGGGTCAGCGCCTTCTTGTCCACCTTGCCGTTCTCGGTCAGCGGCAGCCGCCGCAGCCGGTGGAAGTAGGTGGGCACCATGTAGTCGGGCAGCGATGCGGCGAGGAAGTCGCGCAGCCGCTCGGCGAACAGCTCCTCGCCGCCGGTGAAGAAGGCGACGAGGTTGCGGGGGCCACTCGCCGCGCCCTCGATGACCACGGCGGCGTCACGCACGCCCGCCATGGCCAGCAGCCGGTTCTCGATCTCCCCGATCTCGATGCGGAAGCCCCGGATCTTGACCTGCTCGTCCCGGCGCCCGAGGTACTCGATACGCCCGTCCGGCAGCCGGCGGCCGAAGTCCCCCGTGCGGTACATCCGGGTGTTGGGCCGGAACGGATCGGGGACGAACGCCTGCCGGGTCCGCTCCTCGTCGTTGATGTAGCCGCGGCCCACGCAGACTCCGGAGAAGGCGATCTCGCCGGGCGAGCCGAGCGGCACCAGCGCCAGATTCTCGTCCAGCACATAGGCGTTGACGTTGCGCAGCGCCCGGCCGACCGAGACGAAGTCGCCCTCCGGCGCGCGGTCCAGGATCTCGTGCATGGTGTCGTCGGAGACCTCGGTGGCCCCGTAGGAGTTGACCAGCCTGATGTGCGGATACGCCCGGAACCAGCGCCGCGCCGACTCCAGCCGCAGCGTCTCGCCGGTCACCGACAGCGCCCGCAGGCCGTCGAGCGGCCGCGGGTGCCGCTCCACGTGGGCGAGCAGCACCTCCAGGTAGGAGGGGACGACCTGGGCGACGGTGACCGCGCCGCGCACGAGCTCGTCGAGGAACCGGTCGACGTCGAGCAGCGTGTCGGTGTCCACGACCCGGGCGCTGCCGCCGACCAGCAGCGGCGCGGCGAACTGCCACAGCGAGATGTCGACGAACTGGGCGGCGGTCTGCGCGCTCACCTCGCCGCCGCCCGCCGTCATGCCCATGTCCTCGATCTTCATATAGAGGTGGTTGAGCAGCCCCGCGTGCTCGCACAGCGCGCCCTTGGGGGCGCCGGTGGAACCCGACGTGAAGTAGATGTACGCCGCCTGGCCGGGGGCGACGGCGACCCCGGGGTTCTCGGCGGCGTCCGCTCCTGCGCCTCCTGTGCTGTCCCGGAGGCCCGCCTGCGACGCGAGCAGGATGCGCGGCGGCTGGTCGAGGCCGGCCGCCGCCTCCCGTACGCGCGCCTCGGCGGACGGTTCGGCGAGCACCAGCCGGCAGTCGCTGCGGTCGAGTTGACCGGCGATCCGTTCCGCCGGGAAGTCCGGGTGTACGGGCAGGTAGACGCCGCCCGCCTTGAAGACGCCCAGGGCCGCGGCGATCCAGTCGAGGCCGCGGTCCATGACCACGGCCACCACGTCCTCGGCCCCGGTTCCGGCGGCGATCAGGGCGTGGGCGTACCGGTTGGCGCGGGCGTTGAGTTCGCCGTACGTCCACCGGACCGCGCCGTGCACGGCGGCGACCCGATCGGGGCCGGTACGGACCTGCTCCTCGAAGACGTCCACGAACGTCCCCTCCGGCAGCCCAGCCCGGGGCCCGGACAGACCGTAGAGCTGGGTCTCCGTCTCGGCCGGGGAGAGCAGGCTCTGCCGGTGGTGCGGGGCGTCGGGGGCCGCGGCGAGCAGGCGCAGCGCGCTGAGGTGATACCCCGTCAGGCGGGCGGCGTACTCCTCGTTCAGCGTGGCGCGGTCGAAGAGTACGCGCAGCGCCAGCCCGGCTCCGTCCCGGGCGAAGGCGACGCGCAGCAGCGCTCCGTCGCCCGGGATGCCGCCCAAGAGACCGCCCGGCCCCTCGACGGGCCCGGTCTCGGAGCCGGGGTCTTCGAGGCCGGTGAGATCGCAGACGATCTCGGCCGCCACAGCCGGGCCCGCACCCCGGCCGTCCGCCGACTCCCCTACGCGCTGCACCAGTTCGGCCCATGTCGAGTTGGCGACGGTCAGCCGCAGCGCGGTCGGAGCCGTGCCGGCGGCACGTACCTGACCGATGATCAGCTCGTGTTCCGCCGTCACGGTGGCCAGCACCCGAGCGTGCGCGGCGAGCAGCAGGGCGGCGAGATCGACGCCGAGCCGCGTGGCGGCGCGGCGGAGGTCCGCCACCAGTTCCTCGGGTATCCGGCCGTGGTGCTCGCCGGTCCCGTGGCCGTGCGCGCGGGGCGCCGTCCACCGCGGGGCGCTGGTGGGCACCCCCTGGCTCGCGTTCTCCGTCACTGCCCGCCGCCCCCTTCGTCCCGTACCGTCGCCCGCATCTCGATCCTGATCAGTCGTACGGCCGCGCGGGCGCGCCGCGCGGCCTCCTCGGCATCCCGGCCGGCGGCCACGGCGTAGCCCAGCCGGTCGAGGAAGGAGTGGGTGATGCCCACGGCCTTCCCGGCGGCCGTGGTGGCGTGGGCCAGGACGACGCCGGGGCCGGCCGCCGCCTCGTCCAGCCCGCCGACGGCCGTGACCCGGCCGGCCCCGGGCGCCATGAGGAAGCGGACGGCGGCGTGCCCGGCCGCGGGGCCGGGCGCCGGGAGGGGTCCGTCGCAGGCGCGGGCGATGACCGCGTCCACCAGGTCCGTGCCGGTGGCCGCCTTGACGGCGGCGGGGATCATGCCGCCGGCCAGCCGCGGGTTGACCTCGATCACCACGGGCCCCGCGGCGGACCAGCGCAGTTCGGTGTGGGCGGCGCCCCAGCCGAGGCCGAGGGCGGCGAGCGCCCGTACGGCGGTGCCCGCGAGGGCGGCCCGTACGTCCTCGGGGACGGCCGCGGGCACGTCGTGGCCCGTCTCGACGAAGTAGGGCTCGGGCCCGAGGTGCTTGCCGACCACGGTCACCACGTCCGTATCGAAGGTCTCCACCGAGAACTCCGGTCCGTCGACGGCCGCTTCGACCAGCAGGCGGCGGGGTACGGGCGTGCCCCGTTCGTCGCCCGTCCGGGACAGCAGCCGGTCCGCCCACTGCCGCGTCTCCTCCTCGTCGCGGCAGAGCTTCACGCCGACGGAGCCGGAGCCGCTGACGGGTTTGAGCACCACGGGGTAGCCGATCTCCCGGGCCGCGCCGAGGGCTTCGGCGACCTCCCCGACGGAGCGGTACTCGGGCGAGGGCACGCCGGCCGCGGCGAGCAGATCGCGCTGGGTGTCCTTGCGGCGGCAGCGGGCGATGGCGTCGCCGTCGGCGGCGGGCAGCCCCAGTTTCGCGGCGACCCGGGCGGCGGGCGCCACGAAGTACTCGGAGCTGGAGGCGACCCCGGCGAGCCCGGCCTCGGCCGCGAGCCGCTCGCACGCCTGCTGGACGGCGTCGAAGTCCCCGGTGTCGAGCACCACGGTCTCGATGCCGTCCTCCGCCGCGTACGGATAGCGGGCGGGGTCGCGGGCCAGCAGCACCGGGCGCGTGCCGCGTGCCGCGGCCGCCGCGCAGAACTGCCGTCCGGTGCCCGTGGTGTTGCTCTCCAGGAAGGCGAACCACTGCCGTTCGCCGCGGGTGTCACTCATCGCGTGCCTTTCCGGTCCGCCCCGTCGGTTCCGCGCCGTCGATGAGCTTGCCGACGGACGTCAGAAGTTCGTGCCGGGCGGCGTCGAGGCGCTCCCGGTGCCCGCGCAGCCAGTCGCCGTGTTCGGCCAGGCGTCCGCGCACGGTGGTGAAGGCGGTGTCGAACATGCCCGGGCCGCCGCCGCGGTCGTGCTCGGCGACCACTTCGCCGAGCGGCGGCAGCGAGGCGTTCCCGGCGCCGGGGGTGTCCGGCGGCAGGCGCAGTTCGGTGGCGCCGGTCTCGACGGCCTCGCGCACGGCGGCGCCGACGACATGGTGCGCGGTCCTGAACGGTACGCCTTCCCTCACCAGCCTGTTGGCGAGGATGGTGGCCGTGACGAAGCCCTCGTCGGCGCGCTGGGCCATCCGCTCCGGCGCGGGGCGGGCGCCGCTCACGAGCACCTGTGCCAGGAGTACGGACTCGGTCACGGTGTGCAGGGCGCCCCAGGCGGGGCCGACCGCTTCGGTGCCCACCTCGATGGAGTTGGTGAACGGAGTGGACTTCATGGTGGCGGCCGCCGCCGTCCAGGCGCCGAGCGCCACGCCCGCCTTGGCCTTGACGTGCTCCAGCAGGAACGCGTTGCGCTTCTGCGGCATGGCCGAGCTGCCGCCGACGAGCCGTTCGGGGAACTCGATGAAGGCGAACTCCTGGGTGCTCCACAGCTGGAGGTCGGTGGCGAGCCGGCTGAGCGTCATGCCGGCGCCGCTGATGACGGCCAGCGCCCGCAGGACGCCGTCCCGGCTGGCGACGGCGTCCACGGCGTGCAGCGGCGGCGCGTCGAAGCCCAGGAGGCCGGCGGTGCGGGCCGGGTCGATGGGCAGGTCCGTACCGGCGACGGCGCCCGCGCCCAGCGGGCAGCGGCCGAGCCCGGCCAGCGTGTGGCGCAGGGCGTCGATGTCCCGGTCGAGGGCGACCGCGATGCCGGCCAGGTAGTAGCCGTAGGTGATGGGCATGGCCGGCTGGAAGTGGGTGTAGACCGGCATGACGGTGTGCCGGTACGCCCTGGCGCGGGAGAGCAGTACGCCCTGGAGTCGCAGCACCTGGCCGAGCAGCTCGGCCAGTTCCGTGCGCAGCCGCATCGCGGTGATGGTGGCCTTGATGTCGTTGCGGGAGCGGCCGGTGTGCAGCTTGCCGCCGATGTCCGCGCCGAGGGCCGCCACCAGGTGGCTCTCGTACATCAGGTAGAGGCCGCGGGGGGCGGGTTGGCCGAGCAGTTCGGCGAAGCCGGTGGCGCGCAGTCGGCTGATGTGGTCGAGCAGGGCCGCGGCGGCCGGGGCGGGCAGCAGGTCCCGTTCGGTCAGCATGACGACGTGGGCCAGGTCGATGGTGGTGGTGAAGCCGAGTTCACGGCTGGTCTCGGCGGGAGTGGGGTCGCCGTAGACCACGCGCTGGGTGCGCGCGCCGAGGGTGGCGGTGAGCCGGCCCGTACCGCTCATGAGAGCGCCTCGGCGTTCCGCGGGTCGGCGGTCATGGCGACGGCGCCGGGTATGTGTCCGTACGGGCTGCGCCGCCAGGCGAGGTGGCTCCACCGGTCCTGGGCCTGGTCGATGCGGGTGAGTTCGACGGGTTCCGCGGGCATCGCGGTGCCGGCGTGGCCGTTCTCGGCGAGCCAGGCGTCGTCGTAGACGGTGGCCTGGTAGCGGTAGCCCTCGTCGGGGAGCATCACCACGCACAGCGAGTCGGGGTTGCGCCGGGCCCACCACTGGGCGGCGAGGTAGGCGGCGCCGCTGGTCGGCCCCTGGAAGAGGGCGTGTTTGGCGTGGAGGCGGCGGGTGGCCGCGTACGCCTCGGAGGCGGTGCACCAGTGGACGTCGTCGAAGACGGTGTGGTCGAGGTTGGCGGGCCACAGGCTGTTGCCGAGGCCGCGCAGGGCGCGGGGGCCGTCGGGCTGGCCGAAGAGCACGCTGCGGTGGGTGTCGACGCCGATCGCCCGGGTGTGCGGGGTCTGTTCGCGCAGGGTGCGGACGGTGCCGCACATCGAGCCGCCGGAGCCGACGGGGCCCACGACGCAGTCGATCCTCCCGAGCGTCTGGGTGAGCTGCTCGGCGACGACCGCGTACGACCGCGGGTTGTCGGGGTTGGTGTACTGCTCGGGGCAGAAGCTGCTCGGCAGTTCGGCGCGGATCTCGGCGAGTCTGCGCAGCCGGGCCTCCTGGAAGCCGCCGGTGGGCGCGGGTTCCGGGCAGATCTCCACCTGGGCCCCGAGGTCTTCCAGGCGGCGGAAGAGGTTGGCGTCGATGGCCGGGTCGCTGACCAGGATCAGGTCCCGCTCCATGAGGGCAGCCTGCATCGCCAGGGCGAGCCCGAAGGTGCCCGACGTCGTTTCCGTGATCACGGTGTCCCGGTCCAGGTCACCGCGCTCCATGGCGCGGCGGAGGATGTAGCGGGCCGGCAGCAGCTTCATCAGCGTGAAGACGGCCCCGTACAGATTCGGGCCGAGACGCACGAGCCGCGGCATCATCTGCGCCTCGGTGATCTCCTGGAACATAGGCATGGTTGCCCCCATGAAAGCTCCCTGCGAATTCGGGGCGAACAGAAAACACGAGGGCGCCGACCCACGCGAAAAACGAGGGCGACGGACCACGCGGAAATAATCGGTCACGGGCCTTCCGACCGACGGGCCAGACATTATCCAATCGGTTCCGTCACCGAATGGCTGAGAATCCGCTAAAGGCCGCGTGAACCGGGCTCGGATATCCGCCCGGCCGACAGCGCATCGCACGCAACTCGCCCACCATCCCCCGTCAGGACCGCGTAAGCCAAGACCGCGCTCCGGTCCGCGCGCATTTGGCAGTCAATGCCGATGCGCACCAAAGCGGTTCGACGCTACCCACTAGATCAAGAACAGTCAAAGGTCCCCTTGAACGGTCACAGCAGATTCCACTGCCGAGTACGGGGACGCGTCGGCGGCATTGCCCCCGCGTGCCCCTACCGGAATCCAGGTGGATTCGCAAGGGTGGCACCGGGCATGCCGAAGGGCCGGGACGGATGATTCCGTATTCCCGGCCCCGCACAGCTGCCGCACCGTCATGGTGCGGACCGGCCCGGCACGGACAACCGGATTACTGGAATCCGGAATTCGACGCGCCGGGCGGTCGGTCAGTCGGAATTCGCGACGGCCTCCGCGACGGACCCGGCCGCGGGGTCGGCGGCCCGCGGCCCGCCGGTCACGGCCCGTGCGTCGGGCAGCGGCACGGAGCCCGCGCCGCCCCGGCGCGCGCGGACGCGGCGCGCCGACTCGATGGCCCCGACGACCAGGAGGGCGAGGGCGAACGCCAGCAGCAGCCCCTTCACCGGTTCGTCGCTGAAACTGGCCCCGCCGATGAAGCCGATGGCCGTGCTGCTGACCGCCCACAGGCCGGCCCCGATCGCGTCCAGCGTGACGAAGCGGCGCAGCGGGAATCCCAGGCTGCCGGTGGACAGCCCGGAGGCGACCCGTCCGCCCGGCAGGAAGCGCGCCGCGACGACCAGCGTCGTGGCGTGCCGGGCGACCATGCCGCGGCCCCACTCGTAGCGCTGCCGGCCCTTCTCGCCGCGCATCAGCCGGGCGACCGCCCGCGGCCCGAGCCACCGGCCCACGCCGTGGCTGAGGCAGTCGCCGGTGAGCGCGCCCCCCGCGGCGACGGCGGCGAGCAGCGCGAGCTGCGGCAGATCGGAGCCGAGCAGGACCGCCACCATGACCACGGTCGTCTCGCTCGGCATGAGCGGCAGCAGGGCGTCCAGACCGGCCACCAGGAAGACGATCACCCAGAGCCAGGGGGAGTCGAGGGTGGACTGCAACAGCTCGACCAGCCGGTCGAACAGCTCAAACATGGGCGGGCAACTCCGTGCCGCACACGGCGGACCGGGTACGGGCGGCCAGGGTGCGCCGGTCGGCGCCGGGGGCGAGCTGCGGATGCGCGGTGACCCGCACGCTGAGCCCGCCGGCGCTGACCACCCGGCGCAGCGACGTGCCGAAGTCCTCGTCACCGAGGAAGGCCGCCACCGTGCTGGGCGCGCCGTGCTGGCGGTAGTCGATGGTCAGCGGCCGTACGGGCGCGCCCGCGTCGACCGCCGCCTGGAAGGTGGCGCGCCGGAACCGGCCGCCGGACGTCGAACACCAGGTGGTGGCCTGCGGGAAGACCACCACGGACCGGCCGGCGCGCAGCGTCCCGGTCAGCTCCGCGACCGCGCCCGGCAGCGCCCGCAGCCCCTCGCGGTCGATGAACCGGGTGCCGATCCGCCGGGCCAGCGTGCCGATCAGCGGCCAGCCGCCCACCTCCCGCTTGGCCAGCAGCGTCGCCGGTTCGACGGCGAGCACGGCGATGATGTCGAGCCAGGAGACGTGGTTGGCGACGATGAGCGTGCCGACTCCGTGCGGCCCGCTGACGCTCAGCGGTTCGGGGGCCGCCTCCAGCCGTATGCCGAGCGCCGTGAGCATGCCCCGGGCCTGGGCGCGCAGCGTCTCGAACTCGGCGAGCCGCTCGCCCTTGGCCACGCCTCGGGTCAGCTCGTAGGTCAGGGCGGCGTAGCGGCGGACCATCTCCGCCATCGGTACGCGCGGCGCGGCGTGCGTGGCGCAGCCGGGGGTGCACCGTGCGTCCACGGCCCAGGGGTTCATCGGGTCTCCCCCAGGAAGTAGCGGCGGTAGCGGTCGTTCAGCTGGTCCATGTCGAGCAGCACGAAGAAGTCGGCGACGTCGAACTCGGGGTCGTGGGCGGGCGCGCCGCACATCCACGCGCCGAGCCGCAGATAGCCGCGGAGCAGCGGCGGGAGGTCGGCGTAGCTGGGGTGCACGGCCTCCAGGTCGGCGGGCATCCAGGGGCGGTGCGGGTGTACGCGCAGCTCGGTGGGCGAGGAGTGCTTGGCGGTGCCGAGCAGCCAGGCGCTGGAGGCGGCCTGCCCGCCGTCGGCCAGCGGCACGGAGGCGCAGCCGGCCAGGTAGCGGTGGCCGGAGAGCAGGACGTAGCGGGCGAGCGCGGACCACATGAGGTTGATCACGGCGCCGCTGCGGTGGTCCGGGTGGACGCAGGAGCGGCCCGCCTCGACGATGGAGGGGCGCAGCCCGTCCAGTGCGCGGAGGTCGAACTCGCTGTCCGAGTAGGAGTGTTCGGCGCGGCCGGGCGGGAGCAGCCGGTAGGTGCCCACCACCTCGCCCGTGGTCGTGTCGGTGACGATGAGGTGGTCGGCGAGGTCGTCGTGGGCGTCCATGTCGTGGCCGGCGAGGGGCGTTTGGAGGGTGGCGCCCATCTCCTCGCCGAATACCTGGTAGCGCAGCCGCTGGGCGGCGCGTATCTGCTGCGTGGTGTCCGCGATGGAGGTGACGTACGAGGTGGTTGCCGCTGACGCGGTGGATGTCGAGAGCATGAGTGTCCTGATCTCCATTCAGTGGGCATTCGGTACCGGCGGCGATCGTCCGCTGCCCTGCTTCGCGGTCCTCCGTGGGGCGTTGACCCCCTGTGGAACGACCGTAGGAGCGGTACGCCGGATGGCGCACTGCACAAACGGCAGCGGGTACCCCTGACCTTCGTCAGGTGGCCGTGCGGCCGGTGCGCAGCTCCAACGTGCAGCACTTGACGCTGCCGCCGGCCTTGAGGAGTTCGGACAGGTCGAGGCCGATCGGTTCGTAGCCCCGCTCCCGCAGCGCGGCGGCGAGGCGGGTGGCGGCCTCGGGCAGCAGCACATGGCGGCCGTCGCTGAAGGCGTTGAGGCCGAAGACGGCAGCGTCCTCGTCGGTGGCGAGCAGGGCGTTCGGGAACATCTCCCGCAGGGCCGCCCGGCTGCCCGGGGAGAAGGCGGCGGGGTAGTACATGATCTCGTCGTCGCCGAGCACGGCGAGGGCGGTGTCCAGGTGGTAGAAGCGGGGGTTGACCAGGGTCAGGCCGGTGACGGGCAGGCCGAAGAACTCCTGGGCCTCGGCGTGGGAGCGGGGGTCGGTCCGGAAGCCGGTGCCGGCCAGCAGCCGGCGGCCGGCGAGGAGGTAGTCGCCCTCCCCCTCGTTGATGTGCTCCGGCCAGTGCGCCTCGCCGAAGCCGTGCTCCCGGAGCCAGGAGAGGTAGACGGGCCCCTCGGCGGTGCGTTCCATGTGCCGGAAGCGCGCGCCCAGGACCCGGCCGTCGATGACGGTGGCGCCGTTCGCGGCGAAGACCATGTCGGGCAGGCCGCCGACCGGCTCGATGACGTCGACGGTGTGGCCGAGTTCGCGGTAGAGGTCGCGCAGCCGCTCCCACTGGGCGAGGGCGAGACGGCCGTCGACCGGCTTCTCGGGCTCCATCCAGGGGTTGATGGAGTAGGTGACGTCGTAGTGGCTCGGGGAGCACATCAGAAGACGGCGCGGTATCGCGGTGCGGGTGGCCGGGACGGAGGCGGCGGGCGTGGTGCTGCCGGTGTCGGACATGGCGATTCCCTTTTGGTTTCTCTTGGTTGAGTATCGGCGCGCTCGGTGTGCGCCGTGTGAATCCCGCGTGAATCGGGGCGGGCGGACCGGCCTCGGGCTGTGGTCCGCTGGCTGGAATTCGGTTCCCGGTAGCACTGTCCGGGTGAAAGCCAATCGGTATCATTTCCCTTCAACGGGAGGAAGGAGCGACAGTGCGTGAAGCCGTCGCCAATGCCGTGGCTCCGGAGGGGATCGACCCTCAGGAGTTTCGGTCAGTAATGGGACATTTCTGTTCCGGCATAACCGTCGTGACAGCCCTCGGCCCGGACGGCCCGGTGGGGTTCACCTGCCAGTCGTTCAGCTCGTTGTCGCTGCGACCACCACGGGTGCTGCTCTGTCCGAGCCGGTCCTCGACCACCTGGCCGGTCATCAGCGCCGCCGGGCGGTTCTGCGTCAACGTGCTCGCGGCCGGCCAGGAGGGGCTGAGCAATGGCTTCGCCCGGTCCGGCGGCGACAAGTTCAGCGGGGTGGAGTGGGACCTCTCCCCCCATGGAATGCCGCTGCTCTCCGGCGTCGCGGCGTGGGTGGACTGCGAACTTCAGGCCGAATACGACGGTGGGGACCATCTCATCGTCACGGCGGATGTGCGTGGACTCGGCGCCGACGGCGCGGTCGGTCCATTGCTCTACTACCGGGGGAAGTACGCACACCTGACATCCCCGCTGACAGTCTGAGCATTTCTTACTTTCGTCGATTCTGTCCCGGCAATGAAACTCGTACGGTACTCACGTGATTCGAGTGCTGCTTGCCGATGATGAGGCCATGATCCGCGCCGGAGTTCGAGCCGTCCTCTCCACGGACCCCGAGATCGAGGTGATCGAGGCGGAGGCGACGAACGGCTTGGAGGCCGTCGAATTGGCTCGCAGTCAGCATCCGGACGTCGTACTGCTCGACGTCCGGATGCCCGGGATGAGCGGCCTGGACGCGGCGGCCGAGATCAAACGGACCGTGCCGGGCACCGCCGCTCTCATGCTGACCACCTTCTCCGAGGACGAATACATCGTCCGTGCGCTCGGCGAGGGCGCCAGCGGGTTCCTGCTCAAGTCCGGTGACCCGCGCGAACTGCTGGCGGGCGTACGGGCCGTGGCCGGTGGCGCCGCCTATCTCTCACCGAAGGTCGCCCACCGGGTCATCGGCGAACTGAGCTCCGGCTCCGCCGGCAGCCGTATGCGGCGCGGTGCCGCGGCCCGCGACCGGATCGAGGTGCTCACCAACCGGGAGCGCGAGGTTCTCGCGCTCGTCGGGGCCGGGCTGTCGAACGCGGAGATCGCCCAGCGGCTGCATGTCGTCGAGGGCACCGTGAAGAGCTATATGAGCGCCGTGCTCGGTCAGCTCCAGGTGCGCAACAGGGTGCAGGCCGCCGTCCTCGCCCACGAGGCGGGCCTGGTGGACGAGGACGACTGAGCGGCCCCTCGAAGCCCTCGCTTCGAGGAACGGACTGGGCCGGCGCCTCCGGGGGAGTAAGGCGCCGGCCCAGCCGGCTTGTGGCCACGACGCTCAGGCGTCGCGGCGGCGCAGGACGACCGTGGCCGCGGTCAGGAACGCGGCGGCCCAGGCGATGAGGATCAACAGCCCGGCGACGGGCCCGTACAGCTCGGCCTCGTCCGCCATGAACTGCGTGCCTGCCGCCTGCGGCAGGAACTGCGTCAGGTCGGTGAAGAAGTCCGCGGGAATCGACTGAAGGATCATCGGCACGATGAGCAGCAGCAGGAACAGCGCCGTGATGGCACCGGCCGAGCTCCGCAGGATGGAGGCGAGCCCGATGGTCAGCACGCTCAGCAGCGCCAAGTGCACGGCGATGGCCAGCACTTGGCCCGCGACGTAGGACATCTCGAAGGTGCCGGCGTCCATGGCCGCACCGCCGGTGGCCACCCCGAGCACAGCCAGCACGACGCCCACGCCGAAGGCGACGCCGCCCAGGGTGATGCTCTTGGCCACCAGCATGCGCGCCCGGTTGGGCACGCACTGGAGGGTGTTGGTCATGCTGCCGGTGGCGTACTCACCGGTGACGGAGAGCATCGCCAGGGCCGCGACGACGAACTCGACGCCGTAGACGGTCGCGAGCGTCGCCGGTCGGGCCACCGAGGCCGTGGCATCGTGCGAGACGGTGCCGATGCACCCGGCCGTCACGGCCATCACGGCCGCGGCGGCGAGGAGGAAGTACCAGGTCGAGCGCAGCGACCACAGCTTCGTCCACTCGGCGGCCACGGCGCCGGGCAGGCCGCCGCCGGAGGGACGGGGGGTGGCGCGCGGCGCGGCCGCGGGGGAAGTAGTCAGCGAACTCATGATCGGACGCGGTCTCTCTGGTCGGTTCGGTGAAAGGTGCCGGGCCGGCGCGGGCCGGCGGTTCGGTGCGAGACGGCGGTGCGCCGGGGCGGGCCGGTGGCGGTCCGGGCGGCGCGGCGGCGGTCAGACGGCAAGTTGCCTCTCCCCGGGTGCGGTCTGCTTCTCTCCGGTCGCGGCCTGCTTCTCGCCGTATTCGACGCTCCCCGCGGTCAGTTCCATGTACGCCTCTTCCAAGGAGGCTTCCACCGCCCGCAGTTCGTGCAGCCGTACGTGCCGCTCGTGGGCAAGGTCGCCGACGCGCTCGACGCTCAGCCCGGTGACGACCAGTTCGCTGGCGGACTGCCACGTCACGTCGGTGGCCTCCTCCAGCAGCCGGTTCGCCAGCATGTGCAGGCCCTCGGCCTCGGGGCCGCGCACCTTGACGGAGTTGCGGGAGCTGCGCGAGAGGATGTCCGCCATCGGGGCGTCCGCGATGAGCTTGCCCTTGCCGATGACGATCAGGCGGTCGGCGGTCAGCTCCATCTCGCTCATCAGGTGGCTGGAGACGAACACGGTGCGGCCGTCGGCGGCCAGCGAGCGCAGGAAGTTGCGGATCCACAGCACGCCGTCCGGGTCGAGGCCGTTGACCGGCTCGTCGAGCATCAGCACCTCCGGGTCGCCCAGGAGCGCTCCGGCGATGCCCAGCCGCTGCCCCATCCCGAGGGAGAAGGAGCCGGCCCGCTTCCCGGCGACCTCGCCGAGCCCCGCGACGCCGAGCACCTCGTCGACGCGCTTGGCGCTGATGCCGTGGCTGCGGGCCATGGCCAGCAGGTGCTTGTACGCGGTGCGCCGGGGGTGCACGGCCTTGGCGTCGAGCAGCGCCCCGACCTCCCGCAGCGGGTGCGAGAGGTCCGCGTAGCGCTTGCCCTTGATGAGGGCGGTGCCGGAGGTGGGGTGGTCCAGTCCGAGGATCATGCGCATCGTGGTGGACTTCCCGGCGCCGTTCGGCCCCAGAAAACCCGTGATCTTACCGGGCGCGACCTCCAGCGAAAGCTGGTCGACGGCGGTCTTCTCGCCGTACCTCTTCGTCAGGCCCTGCAGGGTGAGCATCGTGGTCCAAGTCCTCTCCGGCGGTGCGTGTCAAGGACGCTACGGGCCGGTGAGTGCGTGGTCAGGGGTCCTTAGACAGGACCTGACCCCCACTTTCGTCAGGTGATCAGCGCGGCACGGCATCGGGCGCGAAGGCGACCGGGACGCACGAAGGCGGCCGGCCCGTACGGGGCTCGCGCCCCGCGGTCGCCGGCCGCCTCGGTGTGCGCCGTCGGTGGACCGGTCAGGCGGCGGTGCCGTCCATGGCCGTGACGAGGCTCTTGGGCCGCATATCGGTCCAGTGCTCGTTGATGTAATCCACGCACGCCTGACGCGCCGTCTCCTTCAGCACCACCGCCCAACCGGCCGGCACCTCCACGAACGCGGGCCACAGCGAATGCTGCCCCTCATCGTTCACCAGCACCAGATAGGTACCCTCAGCATCCTCGAACGGATTCGTCATGGATTGACTCCTGTCATCGCGAAGGCCACCCGCAGGCAGCTCACAACATGTCGGTAGGGGGCGGGACGGGTCAGTCGGTCATCGCGACGAGCACCTTGCGGTCGCCCGTGAAGGGCCTCCGCCCGTGCCCGACGAGAACGTTGTCGATCAGCAGCAGGTCGCCCTGGCGCCAGTCCACGTCGACGGCGGCCTCCAGCCCCCGGTCCCGCACCTGGATCGCGTACGCCCCCGGGATGGGGCTGCCGTCCGCGAACGTCACGGACTGCGGCAGCTCGTCCGCCGGCAGCAGTTCGGCCAGCTCGGCCGCGGTCTCGTCGCCCAGCGCCGCGGGGTGCCACTGGTCCGATTGGTTGAACCACACCTCCGCGCCCGTCACCGGGTGGCGGGTGGTGGACGGGCGGACCTGGCTCACCCGCAGGCTGCCGTCGCTCTTCCACTCCCACTCGGCGGCGGAGCCCGCCAGGAACGCGTCCACCGTGGCGCGGTCGTCGGTCTCGAAGGTGTCCTGCCAGCTCTTGCCCAGGCCGAGGCCGTCGTGCAGGTTCTGGGAGTAGCGCACGCCCTGGGCGAACGCCTCCCGCACCTCGTCGTCCAGCGACGCCAGCCACTTCACCCCGTCGACGACGGGGGTGGCGCCACCGGAGCCCGGGGCGATGGCGCAGTAGAACAGCAGCCGCGACGGCCAATGGGCGCTGTAGGACAGCTCGTTGTGCATGGAGATCGTCAGCTCCTGCGGATATTCCGTGGAGGTGTAGACATTCTCCCCCACCTTGGTCCGCGGCGAATTTCCGTGCACGTAGGCCAGCCGGTTCGGCAGCAGCAGATCGAGTACGGGCTCCAATTCGCCCTCCGGGACGGCGAAGTCCCGGAACACCACTGCCTTGTTCTCCACCAGGAGCGCGTCGAATCCCGGATGGCCCTTCAAATACTCCACCAGGCCGGCCGCCCCCGGCCGCGTCCCGACGTCCTCGGGGCGAATCTCCAGCGGCTTCCAGTCCTGCACGTCCGTCACAGCGAAAACTCCCTCTTCCGCGGGCGTCCGAAAAAAATCCAGCGTGCCCTGTTCACGGTTGCAGTATTCTGCGTATATACGCGGTGACCGCGATCAGCGGCAGCCGATGGAATTCCCCGCCCCGCTTTCGGCCCTCCGCATTACGCCGCGAAACTATCACCTGGGGGTAGACGTGCCAACGCCGTCGGATGGCCGTGCACATGGCCGGGTACGGCCGTCGGCAATTCACCCGCCGGCCCGCCCGTCCGCAGTGGTTCACCTTTCCTGGGCGGGAATGTGAACCGTAGAGCGTGCAGCCGTGAACGCCGTCGGGGCCGGCGACGCCGAAGCGTCACCGGCCCCGACGTCACCGGCTTCGACGGGACGTGCGGACGCCCCGGCCGCGCTCAGGTGCCGCGGAGCTCCAGCTCCTTCGCGAAGCGGACCCACTGCTCGGCACAGGCCCGGGCGGCCCGGGCCACCGAATCCGCCCGGTGCCGGGGCACGCTGTCCACGAGCCGCCGCCACTTCTCCTCCTCACCGATGGAGTGAGCGCTCAGCAGCCGCAGGAGCGTGCGCCCCGCTTCGGTGCGCAGCGAGGGGTCCTTGCGCATGTTCGGCAAGGCGGTCCCGGCGGCGGTCGCTTCGGCGACGGCCCGCGCGTCGAGGCGGTCCGCCCCGGACCGGGCCGCCGCCACCACCGTCGCGGCCGTCTCCTGCTGGGCCTCCGCCGCGCGCAGCCTGGACGGGACGGGGTCGCGGCCCTGAAGGATCCGGTCGCGCACGTCCTTCGCGGTGGCGGGGGCGACCCCGGCCGCGTCGGCGATCTCCCGCAGGGAAGCGTGGGGCCGGTCGGCGATCACCTGGCTGGCGCGCCTGCGCCCTTCGGCGGAGTTGAGCGGGCGGGCCCGCCCGTCGCGGCCCACTCGGGCGTTCAACTGCTCGATGCCACCGGTTGAACGCTTGCGCATCGCAGCGACAGTACTGGCCACGAGCCCGGTGGCGGCGGCGATGCGCCGGTCCGCCCACTGCGGATGGCTGCCGAGGATCCGTACGGCGGCCGCGGTGCGGTCGCTCTGGGAGAGCGGCAGTCCGTTGGCGACATTCAGCTTGACCGCGAGGACAAAGGCATTCTCCTCGGTGCCTTCGAAAAAGCGGACTTCGATGCACTCCGCGCCACTGACCTGGGCGGCGCGCAGTCGGTGCATTCCGTCGATAACGCGCATCGTCGAGCGGTGCACGATAATAGGCGGAAGTGGAGCATCCAATTCCGCGAGTACCTGAATATGCCCGTCGTCCTCACCCGCGGTGCGCGGCGAATCCGAGGGCAGCAGGGAATCGATGGGAACCATCACCGTGCGGGCCGGATTCGAGGAGCCGCCGCGCCGCTGGCGGACCATTGCCGCGGCCGGGCCCTTCACGGTGGTGACCGCGGTGCCGGCAGTCGGTACGGGTACGGTCGTGGAAGAGGCCAGATACAAGGCCATCAGAACCTCCACGCCGTGGTTTCGTTCCCTACGGACTGGTGAATCCTTCGAAGTCGCGACCCGCCAGGGGTGCGCTTCCATGGATGGAGAGCTGCGTCAAAGAGCTGCCTCTGGCCGCCCCCAACGGCTTCTTGGCTCCCCGGACCGCCACTGATCAGAGTACGCACCGGCCTCTCAAAGGTGACCGGTGTCCCATCGGTGGGAGTTTCGGAGTGGATCATGACGTGATAGCTCCTCCTAGCAATGACCGGCGCATCGCGGTGGTGCCATGTTTCGCCACTGTCCGCATGCGCCCCCGTCTCGGACATCGAGATGATGGTTACTTCGCAGGCGGAATGTGTCAACTTACTTTCGGTCATAGGCTCGCGGACCAAGGGGTGATCTAGCTACTCTCTTTCACTCCCGTTTTCAGCCCGTTCGCGGCAATCCTTCGAGGTCGGCCGGGCATCGGCACACGGGGCCCGGCGAAGACCCGTTCTCTCCCGTACGCCCGTCCATACGCGGACCGTTCACACCCTCTTAGCACTCCACTCCGCCGACGCCACCGAGCGTGACGGCGAAACAGCGGCCCTGCCGGGAAACAGGCGCTTCATCCGCTTTGCACGTCACAAGTCGGCGGGCGCGGTTCCACGACACCGGGCGGTACAGTGGGAGAACGGTTGTTCTCTCGCAAGGCAGGTCTGCTGTGGATCCCGACATCGCCCGAAACCGGCTGCTCGACGCGGCCGAAGAGCTCTTCTACGGGCGCGGGGTGCAGACCGTGGGCATGGATGAGATCCGGTCCGCGTCGGGTGTCTCGCTCAAGCGCCTCTACCAGCTGTTCCCCTCCAAGGGCGACCTGGTCGAGGCGTATCTGCGGCGGCGCGACACCCGGTGGCGGGGGGCGCTGGCCGCGTACGTGTCCGAGCGGACCGATCCGCGGGCGCGGGTACTGGCCGTCTTCGACTGGCTGCACGACTGGTTCGCCGAACCGGGCTTCCGCGGCTGCGCGTTCATCAACTCCTTCGGCGAACTCGGCGGCGTCTCCCCCGCGGTCGCCGCCGCGGCCCGCGACCACAAGGCCGCCTTCCACCGCTATCTGGCCGAGCTCACGGCCGACGCCGGGGCGCCGCCCGAGACGGCCGGCCACCTGGCGCTGCTCGCGGAGGGGGCGATCACCACCGCCGCCGTCTCCGGGTCCCCCGAGGCGGCCCGGCACGCGCGGTCCGCCGCCGCGGCGCTGCTTCAGCCGAACGGCAACCCGGCGTAGTTCTCGGCGAGTTCGGTGGCGGCCGCCGTCGAGGAGGCGATGCGGTCGAGCTGCGCGAGCTGGAGGCGTGTGGTGAACGGGGACTGCCCGGGTTCCGTGTGCAGGGTGGTGGTCATGAAGTACGAGAAGTGCTCGGCCCGCCACACCCGGCGCAGACAGGTGTCCGAGTAGGCGTCCAGCCCCGCGGTGGAGCCGGTCTCCTTCAGCTCGGTCAGCGCGCGGGCGAGGACGACGACGTCGCCGACGGCCAGATTGAGCCCCTTGGCGCCCGTGGGCGGCACGATGTGCGCCGCGTCTCCGGCCAGCAGCAGCCGGCCGTGACGCATCGGCTCGGTGACCCAACTGCGCATCGGCAGCACCGACTTGGCGGTGATCGGGCCCCGTTCGAGCCGCCATCCCCGGTCGATGGCGAAGCGGGCGTCGAGTTCGTCCCAGATCCGCTCGTCGGGCCACGCGGCCGCGTCGTCGCCGCTCGGCACCTGGAGGTAGAGCCGGCTGACGGTGGGCGACCGCATGCTGTGCAGCGCGAAACCGCGTGCCGAGTGTGCGTAGATCAGCTCGTCGCAGGAGGGCGGCACGTCGGCGAGGACCCCGAGCCAGGAGTACGGGTAGACCCGCTCGTACGTCCGCCGCACACCGTCGGGCACGGCATCGCGCGCGATGCCGTGGAACCCGTCGCAGCCGACCACGTAGTCGCACTCCAGCTTCCGCTCGCGGCCGCCGCGCAGGTAGCGGACCACGGGCCGGCCGGTGTCGGCCCCCTCGACGGACAGCGCCCGCGCCTCGAAGAGGAGTGGTCCCCCGTCGGCGAGTTGGAGGGCGATGAGGTCCTTCACCACCTCGGTCTGCGCGTAGATCATGACGCTGCGGCCGCCGGTGAGCGAGGGGAAGTCGATCCGATGGGACCGGCGGTCGAAACGCAGCTCGATGCCGCGGTGGACCAGCCCCTGACGGTCCATCCGCTCCCCCGCGCCGCACGCGCGCAGGATGTCGACGGTGCCCTGTTCGAGGACTCCGGCCCGCTGGCGGTGCTCGGCGTAGGCACGGTCGCGGCTCTCCAGGACGACGCTGTCGATGCCCGCGCGGTGCAGCAGCCGGGCGAGCAGCAGCCCGGCGGGGCCGCCGCCGATGATGCCGACGGTGGTGCGCATCAGCTCCGCCCCGATCGCCCGTGGACCGCGGGGCCGGAGGGGACCGGAGCGGACGCGAAGTGGGCCCGTAGCGCCGCCGATACGGCGAGGGACGTGCCGAGGGAGGGGCCGAGCAGCAGCGGCGGCCCGCTGTCGCCGCCATCGCCGGAGAGGTGGTGGTGGAGGCTGGTCATGAGTCCGTCCTGGGCAGGCGCCGGAGGGCGCGGTCGGTCAGTTCCGGTGCGCGACCGAGGTAGCCGGCGGGGTCGGCCAGCCGCCGGATCCGGTCCGCGGGGATCTTCGCCAGGAGCCCCGGCTCCTCCGCGGCGAGGGCGTCCGCCAGGGGTACGCGCTCGGCCGCGGCGCGCCGGGCGGCGGCGGTGACGAGCTCCTTGGTACGGGCGCGGCCGAGCAGCGGGCTCAGCGCGGCGGCGATCCGCTCACTGACGATCAGACCGCCGGTGGCGCCCAGGTTCTCGTGCATCCGGTGCGGGAACACCGCGAGCCCGTCCACGAGTTCGGCCGCCTGCCGGGCCGCTCCGCCCGCGAGCCGCAGGAGTTCGCGCAGGGGCTGCCACTCCGCGTGCCAGGCCCCGGCCGGGCGCTCGTCCTCGGCGACGAGCGAGCCGACGAGGATCACGGCGAGGGCGGGGGCCTGCCGGGCCGCGGCCGCGATGAGGGCGGCCCGCACCGGGTTGTTCTTGTGCGGCATGGCGGACGAGCCGCCGCCGTCGCCCTCGGCCACCTCACCGATCTCCGTGCGGGAGAGGACGAGCACATCGGCGGCGAGCTCGCCGAGGGCTCCCGCGCAGAACGCGAGCGCCGCCGCGAGGTCGGCGACGGGCGTGCGGAGCGTGTGCCAGGGCAGGTCGGGTTCGGCGAGCCCGGTCTCGGCGGCGAACCGGGCGAGCAGCCGCAGCGCACCGCCCGAGTCTCGGGCGCCGCCGGTCTCGGGTGCGCCGCCGGGGCCGGGCGCTTCGAAGGCGTCGAACGCGGCCAGTGTTCCGGCCGCGCCGCCGAGTTGGGCGGGCAGCCCGGCCCGTGCGGCGGTGAGCCGGTCGTGGGCGTCCAGGATCAGGGCGCGCCAGCCGGCGGCCTTGAGGCCGAAGGTGGTGGGCACGGCGTGCTGGGTCAGGGTGCGGCCGGGCATGGGGGTGGCGCGGTGGGCGGCGGCCAGGTCCGCCAACGCCTCGGCGGTGCGGGCGAGTTCGCCGGTGATCGTCGGCAGGGTACGGGCGGCGACCAGCATCAGCGCGGTGTCGAGGATGTCCTGGCTGGTGGCGCCGCGGTGCACGTACGCCGCCGCGGCGGGATCCGTACGGGCGACGGCCGCGGTGAGGTCGGCGACCAGGGGGATGACGGGGTTGCCGCCGTCGCGGGCGCGCAGGGCCAGGTCCCGTGCGTCGAAGGCGTCGGCGCGGGCCGCGGCCGCGATGGCGTCGGCCGCGGCGCGCGGGGCCTGGCCGACGGCCGCCTGGGCCCGGACGAGGGCGGCCTCCGCGTCCAGCAGGGCCGCGAGGCAGGCGGCGTCCGCGGTGGCGGCCTCGGCCGGGGACCCGGCTCGGGAGGGGGCGAGCAGCCCGGTGTCCGGGTGGGCCGTCCCGTCGGAAGGCTCAGCGGAATTCAAGGAAGACCGTCTCTTCCTCGCCTTGCAGGCGGATGTCGAAGCGGTGCGGGCCGTGCGGTTTGGCGACGGCCAGGAGGGTGCGCCGGCGTCGCGGGGTGAGCGAGGCGAGCAGCGGGTCGGCGGCGATCGCGTCGGTTCCGCCCATTGTCCGGTCCGCCGCCCCGTCCGTGGGATAGGCGCGCGTGAAGAGGTGGTGGAGCAGGCCGCGGGCGAAGACACACACGCTGATGTAGGGGGCGTCGGGGCCGCCGGTCGGGCCGGGCCGGAGCGTGCGGACGGCCCAGTGGCCGTCGGCGTCGGTGGCGCACCGGCCGAACGCCGTGAAGTCCGTGCCGTCGCGGCCGAGGAAGCCGCCGTCGGCCTGGTCGCGGCGCATGGAGCCGGGCCGGCCGCGGAGGGCGCCGTCGGGTCCGGCCTGCCAGGTCTCCACGATGGCGTCCGGTACGGGGTCTCCCGCGCCGTCCAGGACGCGGCCGTGCAGGGTGATCGCGTCGGGCCGGCCGGCGGGCGCGATATCGGCGCCGCCGGTGAAGGGCAGCGCGTGGCCGTAGAAGGGGCCGACGGTGTGGGAGGGGGTGGGCCGGTACTCGCCCGTGAGATCGGTGTTCACCGCGTGTCGCCTCACAAGTAGTCAGGGGGTGCGCGAGGGGTGCTTGAGGTGCCAGGGTGCCGGGGGCCGCTGCCGGTTCCCCGGTGGTCGCCGTCAGCGCTCGGCGTCGGTCCAGGTGGCCGAGGGGCCGTCGAGGACGATGTCCCAGCGGTAGCCGAGCGACCACTCCGGCCGGGAGAGCGCGTGGTCGTAGGTGGCGACGAGGCGGTCGCGGGCGGCGTCGTCGGTGACCGACTGCATGATCGGGTCGTGGGCGAAGAGCGGGTCGCCGGGAAAGTACATCTGGGTGACCAGGCGCTGGGTGAAGGCCGTACCGAAGACGGAGAAGTGGATATGGGCCGGGCGCCAGGCGTTCGTGTGGTTGCGCCACGGGTAGGCGCCGGGCTTGACGGTGGTGAAGGTGTAGCTTCCGTCGTTCCCGGTCAGCGTCCGTCCCACGCCGGTGAAGTTGGGGTCCAGCGGAGCTGGGTGACGGTCTCTCAGGTCGGCGTAGCGGCCCGCCGCGTTGGCCTGCCAGAGCTCGATCAGCTGCCCGCGCACCGGCCGGCCCCGGCTGTCGAGCAGCTTGCCGAAGACCGTGATGCGCTCGCCCAGCGGCTCCCCGGCGTGCTGGACCGTCAGATCGTTGTCGCACTCGGTGACGTCGGTGGGGCCGAAGACCGGGGTGTGCAGCTCCACGGTCTCCGGGCCCCCGGCTATGGCCACCAGCGGCTGCCGGGGGTGGCGCAGCAGGCTCGACCGGTAGGGGGGATAGTCGCGGGCGGGGTGGTCCGCGGCCGGTGCGCCCCCGGCGCGGGCCTCGGCGTAGGCGGCGCGCAGCTCGGCGATCTCGGCGCTGATCTCCGCCTGCGTGGGTGTGCGGGACGTCCCGTGGTTCACGCGTCGTCCCTTCCGGCCGCCTTGAGGGCGCGCAGCTCGTGGAGCTCGTCGGCGGTCGGCGGTTCGCTCACGCCGACCGGGTCGGCGGTCTTGAGCTCCCAGCCGGTGGCCGCCCGGACCTGCTCGGCGGTGACGCCCGGGTGCAGTTCGGTGAGCGTCAGTTCGGAGGTGGCCGGGTCGGGGCGGAGGATGCCGAGGTCCGTGATGACGGCTACGGGGCCGCGGCCGGGCAGGCCGAGCTTCGTACGGTCGTGGGGGCCGTAGCCGTGGCCGAGGGTGGTGACGAAGTCGAGCCGCCGGACGAAGCCGCGCGTGGAGTGCCGCAGTACGAGGAGTACTTCGCCGCAGTTGGCGGCGATCTCCGGCGCGCCGCCGGCTCCGGGGAGGCGGCCTTCGGGCCTGCCGGGGCCGCGGTCGACGGCGGTGGTGTTGACGTTGGCGAACCGGTCCACCTGGGCGGCGCCGAGGAATCCGACGTCGATCCGGCCGCCTTGGAGCCAGTAGTTGAACACCTCGGGCACGGGGACGACGGCGTCCGCGGTGTCGGCCAGTTCGCCGTCGCCGATGGACAGCGGCAGCCGGGTGGGCTTGGAGCCGATGGTGCCGGATTCGTAGATCAGCACGAGGCCGGGGTTGACGGTGCGGCGGGCGAGGTTGGCGGCGGTGCTGGGCAGCCCGATGCCGACGAAGCAGGTACGCGCGCGGGCCAGCGCACGGGCCGCGTTGACCTCCATCAGCTCGTCGCGGGTGAACTCCTGTACCTTGGCGCCTTTTTGATCGGTCATCGGGTCGCGGCTCCTTCTCCGAGCACGTTCTCCTGGAGCCAGGTCCGGAACGCCTCGCGGTCGCGGGCGACGGGGTCCCAGGCGCGGTAGAAGGCGTTGTCACGGACGGAGTACCCGCTCGCGTAGGAGGGGTGTGCGCCGCCGGGCACGGGGACGACCGCGTCGACGACCCAGCCGGGCAGGACGACGGCGCCGGGCGTGGGCGGCAGTTCGTCGACCGTCTCCTCGACGGTGACCAGGACGCGGCGGGCGGCGAGCGCGGCCTCCTTCTGGACGCCGAGAACGCCCCACAGCTGCACGTTGTGGTCGCGGTCCGCGCGCTGGGCGTGGATGACGGTGACGTCGGGGTTGAGGGCGGCGACAGCCGCCAGTTCCTCGCCGGTGAAGGGGCAGACGACGGTGGACACGGTGTCCGTACGGGTCGCGAGGTCGGAGCCCCGGTAGCCGCGCAGGACGGCGAAGGGGAGCTTCGAGGCGCCGGCGACATAGCGGTTGGCCATGCCGGCGTGGCTGTGCTCGTCCAGTTCCAGCGGGCGCGGCCAGCCGTTCTCGACGGCGTCGCGGAAGCGGTGCAGCGAGCCGACGCCGGGGTTGCCGCCCCAGGAGAAGACGAGCTTCTTCACCAGGCCGGCGCCGATGAGCTGGTCGTAGATGACGTCGGGGGTCATGCGGGCGAGCGTGAGGTCGGTTGTGCCCTGCCGGATGATCTCGTGCGCCGCGGCGAACGGGATCAGGTGGGTGAACCCTTCGAGGGCGACGGTGTCCCCGTCGTGGATGAGTTCCGCTACGGCGTCGCGCAGGGTTCGAATCTCGGCCATGGTTCCCTTCGCATGCTGCTGTTCGCCTGGTGAACTTTCGTTCATAATGGGTCGCGGACGAGTCTCTGCCCGCGCGTTCGCGGGTGTCAATGGCCCTGCCACGAGATGCCGAGGGGCCTCCGAAGGGCCCCGCCGCAGCCCCCGCCCGCACCACTACCGAGGAGCCCGCTCCGTGCCCCGTCCACCAGCCGCCGACTCCGCCGGCACCCCGGGCCCAGCTGACACCGCCTCCGACGCGGCGGTCGTCGGGCCGCTCGAACGCGGGCTCGCCGTACTGCGCGCGATGTCGGTGCCGGACGGTCACCGGAGGCGCCCCAGCGATCTCGTGCACGCCACGGGGCTCGCCCGCTCGACGGTGGACCGCGTCGTCGCCACGCTGGTCCACGTCGGATATCTGCGCGCCGTCGGTCGCGACGTCGAGCTGACGCCGCGTCTGCTGGAGATCGGCAACGGCTATCTGACGGGCAGTGGCATCCCGGCGGCGCTGGGTCCGTTCGCGGCCCGGCTCGCCGACGAGTTCGACGAGTCGGTCTCCCTCGCCGTGCCGGACGGGGACGGGGTGCGGTTCGTCGCCCAGCACACCCGGCGCCGCACCATGTCGCTGGCCTTCCGCATCGGCGACCTGCTGCCCGCCGAACGCTGCGCCGCAGGCGCGCTGTTCGCCGCCGGCTGGGGCGCCGAGGAGTGCGCCGCGTGGCGCGAGCGGCGGCGGGCCGACCCGCAGGACGCCGGTTTCCCGGCCGTACCGGCGCGGCACGGCGCGGCGGAGGCCACGGAAGCGGCAGCGCGCGCCGAGGCCGATTTCGAGCGGCGTCGCGCCGAGGCGGCCGAGCGCGGCTGGGCCGCGGACGACGGGCTGATCGAACCCGGTCTGATCGCCGTCGCCGTGCCGGTGTCCGACGCCGCGGGCCGCGTCGTGTGCGCGGTGAGCGTGGTCAGCCACACCAGCCGGCACACGGTCGCCTCACTGGCCGCCGCCGTCCTGCCGCGGCTGCGGGAGCGGCTGCCGCTGCTGGCCGAGGCCCTGGCCGAGGCGTCCGTGGCACCCCTCGCCGCCGCTCCCCCGGCGGCGGCCCCGTCCTCGACGCGTGCGGCGAAGGAGGAGCTGGGCGCGGAGTACCTCCAGTCCCTCGCGCGCGGGCTGGCCGTCCTGCGCGCCCTCGGCGGGCGGCCCGGCGGGCTCTCCCTGGCGCGGGTCGCGGAGGCGGCGGGCCTGGCCCGGGCGACCGCCCGGCGGGCGCTGCTCAGCCTGGAGCGGCTCGGTTACGCCGCCTCACGCGAGCGGCTCTTCCACCCGCTGCCCCGGGTTCTGGAGCTGGGTTACGCCCATCTGTCGGGGCTCGGTTTCACCGACATCGTCCAGCCCCATCTGGAGTCCCTGGCGGCGCGGGTGCGCGAGTCCGCCTCGATGGCGGTGCTGGACGGCGATGACATCCGCTACATCGCGCGCGTGCCCACCTACCGGATCATGAGCGTCAATATCCGCGTCGGCACCCGCTTCCCCGCCTACGCGACGTCGATGGGCCGGGTGCTGCTCGCCGGGCTGCCCGCCGATGAGCGCGCGGCACGGCTCGTACGGGCCGAACCGCGCCCGCTGACCCCGCACACCGTCACCGATCCGCGCGCCCTGGCCCGTATCCTCGACGCCGCCGCCGAAGGGGGCCACGCCCTGGTGGACGAGGAGCTGGAGGAGGGGCTGCGGTCCCTCGCGGTCCCGGTGCGCGACGGCTCCGGCCGCGTCGTGGCCGCGCTGAACGTCTCCACCCACGCCGGCCGGGGCACCCCCGAGGAGACCCGGGCCGCGCTGCTGCCCGCCCTCAGCCGCGCGCAGGCCCGGGTGGAAGCGGACCTGCGCGCGTGGCGGGGCGGTTCGGCGCCGGGGTGATCCGGGGCCCGGCAGGCGGGCCGGAGGCCGCCCGGCGCCGCGACTACTCCTCCTCGCGGTGCGCCCAAGGGTGCCGGAGCTTGATCCAGAGGTCCCGCGCCCGGCGGCTGGCCTCCGTGCGGCTGTCGGCGACCAGCGCCTCGGCCTGCTCGGTGGTCTCCACCATCGGCCCCGAGCCGCGCAGCGGCTTGCCCGCCGTCTCGTGCAGGAAGAAGGCGGCGATGAATCCGATGACGCCCGCGACCATCAGGTAGTAGGCGGGCACCATCTTGTCGCCGGTCGCCTGCACCAGCCCCGACGCGAACAGCGGCGTCGTGCCGCCGAACAGGGAGACGGAGATGTTGAAGGCGATGGACAAGGCCCCGTAGCGCAGCCGGGTGGGGAAGAGCGCGGGGAGCGTCGAGGCGGAGGTGCCGGCGAAGCAGACGAGGAGCAGTCCCAGGATCAGGCAGCCGAAGGCCGGCATGAGGATGCCGCCCTGCTTGATGAGGGCCACCGCGGGGATGGCGAGCACGACGAGCGCGACGCTGCCGACCATGAAGACGGGCCGGCGGCCCCAGCGGTCGGAGGTGCGGCCCACGGTGGTGATGGTCAGCACCACCACGATCATGGTGCCGAGCACCAGCAGCTGGGCGGTGAGGTCGTCCTCGCCGAGGGTCTCGGTCATGAAGGTCGGCAGGTACGAGGTCACCATGTAGTTGGTGACGTTGTAGAGCAGCACCAGGCCCATGCAGATCAGCACCGCCTGCCAGTGCCGGGTGAAGATCTCCTTCAGCCGCCCCTGGCCGGACTGGCGGGCCTCCTCGACCGGGTCGCCCTCGGCGCTCTCGGCGTCGGCCTCCGCCTGTTCCGTCTCCTTCTGGAAGGCCGGGGTCTCCTCCAGCCGCAGCCGCATGTACAGGCCGATCAGCCCGAGCGGCCCGGCCACCAGGAACGGCAGCCGCCAGCCCCAGTCGGTCATGCCGTCGGAGCCGAGTACGGCCGTGAGCACGGTGACCAGGCCGGAGCCGAGGGAGTAGCCGATGAAGGTGCCGAAGTCGAGCCAGCTGCCGAGGAAGCCGCGGCGTTTGTCCGGCGCGTACTCGGCGATATAGGTGGTGGCTCCGGCGTATTCGCCGCCGGTGGAGAAGCCCTGCACCAGGCGGCAGACGAGCAGCAGGATCGGCGCGGCGAAGCCGATGGCGTCATAGCTGGGCAGGAAACCGACCGCGAAGGTGCTGATCGCCATCATGATCATGGTGGCGGCGAGTACGCGCTTACGGCCGATGCGGTCGCCGAGCGGGCCGAAGACCAGCCCGCCGAGCGGCCGGACCAGGAACGCCGCGGCGAAGGTCGCGAAGGTGGAGACCACCTGGGTGCCCGGCTCGCTGGACGGGAAGAACACCTTCCCCAGCGTGCCCGCCAGATAGGCGTAGACCCCGAAGTCGAACCATTCCATGGTGTTGCCGAGCGCCGCCGCCGACACCGCGCGGCGCACTTGCGGCTTGTCGGTGACGGTCACGTCCTCGGCGCTCAGCGAGTGCTTCCCACGGCGCAGCACGATGCGAAGCATGCGGTCCGTTGCGGCGCTGCCGCCGCCGTTCTGCTTCTTGTCCCGCCTGTGGTTCGACGGGTTAGGTCGTCCAGTGTTCATAACATCCCGTACGGAGGCGGACAGGGGCTAGATCATCATCTTGCGCCTCTACCCAGTCGCCCGCAGGGCAACCGGCGCCGCGTGTTCCTGACTGACTGACCGTCCGCACGCGCTGCGGGCACCGCTGTTCGGCGCTTCGGCCGGGGCCCGTACGGCCGCTCGCCGAGGTGCGCGCTCCGCCTCGGGCAGCGCGTCGCGCCCCTCGCCGCAACCTCTCCCCGCCATTACATAACCGCAGGTCAGAGCAGCGTTATCGATGATGACAACGGTCACCGATGCAGCCTTTGCCGATCTGCTCGCGGTGCGCTTCACTGCGGGGGTCGGCAGCGTTGATGGGGAGGCGCAGGAGCCATGAGCGAGCACACCGAGCACGGCCACGATCACAGCCACGGTCCGGGCGGGCACGCCGGGCACTCCCACGGGGTGTCGGCGGACGCCGACCGCCGATGGCTGTTCGCCGCGCTCGCCCTGATCACCGCGTATATGGCGGTCGAGGTCCTGATCGGCATCGCCGCCGGCTCCCTCGCGCTGATCTCCGACGCGGCCCATATGCTCACCGACGCCGCGTCGATCGTGCTGGCCCTGGTCGCCATGCGGCTCGCGGCCCGGCCGGCGCGCGGCGGTTTCACCTACGGGCTCAAGCGGGCCGAGATCCTCTCCGCGCAGGTCAACGGCGTCACCCTGCTGCTGCTCGCCGCGTGGCTGACGTACGAGGCGGTGCGCCGGCTGATCGACCCGCCGAGCGTGAACGGCTCGCTCGTGCTCTTCACCGCGCTGGCCGGGATCGTGGTGAACATCGCGGCGGCCTGGTGCATCTCGCGGGCCAACCGCTCCTCGCTCAACGTCGAGGGCGCGTATCAGCACATCCTCAACGACCTGTTCGGCTTCATCGCCACCGCCGTCGCCGGGCTCGTCGTGCTGACCACCGGGTTCGCGCGCATCGACGCCGTCGTCACGCTGGTGGTGGTCGCGCTGATGGTGCGGGCCGGGTACGGACTGGTCCGCGAGTCCGGGCGGATCTTCCTCGAAGCCGCCCCGGCCGACCTCGCCCCCGACGCCATAGGCGACCGGCTCGCCGCCAACCCGTCGGTGACCGAGATCCACGATCTGCACGTCTGGACGATCACTTCCGGCCAGCCGGCGCTCTCCGCGCACGTCCTGGTCACCCCGGAGGGCGACTGCCACGCGGTGCGGCGCGATCTGGAGCACGTCCTGCGGCACGACTACAAGATCGGCCACACGACCCTCCAGGTCGACCACGCCCCCGCGCGCATGCTGACCGTGGCCCGGCACGGGGAGGCGCCCGAGGATCATTCGCACGCGCACTGCGAGGATCCGCACGGGCCGGTGCACCGGGCCGAGCCGCACGCGCACTGAGCCCTCCGGGGGCCGGCCGCGAGAGGTCAGGCGGCGGGGGTGAGCAGGGGCGCGGAGCTGAAGCTGTGGGCCAGGCGGGCGCGGGCCGCGGCGGTGTCGACGGTGTAGGAGTTCACCGTCAGCCGCTCGGCCGAGAGCTTCGCGACCATGAATCCGTGGCGGGAGAAGTCCTGCCACCGGGCGGGAGTGCGGCCGTGGGCCCGGCCGTCCCCGGTCTTGCCGGCCGCGCCGCACACGAGTTGCCGGGTGCCGCGGCTGCGCGCGTCCGGCTCCAGGACCTGGAGGGTGTGGTCATGGCCCGAGAGGATCAGGTCGGCCCGGCCGCACACCACCTGCTCGTAGAGCTCCTTGAGGTGGACGCCGCTGGTGTAGTCGCCGATCACGAAGCCGTCGTAGGCGCCGGCGTTGCCGTGCACGCCGTTGTTCAGATACGGGTGGTGGCCGAGTACCACCTTCCAGGTGGCGCGGGAGCGGGACAGCGCGCCGTCCAGCCAGGCGCGCTGCTCGCGCATATAGGGGCCGTCCCAGGTGAAGTACGGGTCGGTCTGCATGACCGTCGACGCGACGGGGTTGGTGTCCAGCGCGAAGAACTCCACCAGCGGCGGGCCGGAGCCGCCCGCCGGGAGCGGCACGGAGTAGTAGCGGCTGGGCATGTACCAGCGCCGCGAGGATGCCGCGTAGGTCACTTCGCGGTCGCCGCGGGAGGGGTTGCCGCCGCTGCCCGGGATGATGCCGGAGCAGTCGTGGTTGCCGAGCACCATCAGCCAGGGGACGTCGATGCCCGCGTTGGGCCGCTCGAACTTGTCGGCGAACTCCGGGTCGTGGCCCGACTCCGGCCCGTTCTCGTAGATGTTGTCGCCGAGGCCGACGGCGAGGGAGACCCCCTCCGCCCGGCACACCTCGCGCGCCGCCGCGGCCACGGCGTACTGCGCGGCCTTTCCGGTGCCCGCGTCTCCGGTGATGAGCACCGAGAGCGAGCCGTCCGCGCCCACTCCGCCCGGGAGCGGAAACTTCTCCGGCGCGGCCGCCCGGGCGGGTGCGCCGGACGCCAGGCCGCCGACCGCGACGCCCGCCGCCACGGAGGCCAGGAGCGTACGCCGTCGCAGGGCGGGGGCCGCGCCGGGCGCCCGGTCCGGCGCGACGGCGGATATCGGGGGCGTGCGGTCCGGCGCGGCCGCGGATATCGGAGGCGTGCCGCGCTCGGCGGCCCACTGGGCCTCGGTCAGATCGGCCTTCGGAGGGATGTCGTCTGCACACATGGCCCTTGTTCTCCCATGCCCCGCGCGGCGGTTGGTGGAAGAAGGGTGAACATGTATGGCCGGGTTCCCCTACCGGGGGCGACGGATCGGCGCCGGGGGCCGGGCGGGCGGCACGGGTGCCCGGATTTATCATCTACAGTCTTGTAGACGCACGTATTCTCGGTCGCTTCACGGCTACTGGAACGCCTTGTGGGCAACGCCTGGCGTTACCCATGGTCCCACGGTACGACGGCGGCTCACGACCACCGCAGTGGGGACGGCGTACCGCACCCCTGCGCCTGAACGATCCGGAGGCCCGTATCCGATGACGCCCACCAGCACGACGTCTCTCGCCCTGGACGGGGCCAGCATCGACGGCGGCCTCTACACCACCATCACGGACTTCGCCCGTGACACGCAGTGGCTGAACGGGCCGATGTCCGCCTTCACCAGTGTCGGCGTCGGGCTCTTCGCCGTCTTCATGCTGGTGGGCTGGTGGCTCGCCCGCCGGAAGGACGCGGCCGCCATGGCGACGGCGCTGGCCGCCCCGGTCGCCACCGTCATCGCCTATCTCGCCAATGACGCGATCAAGACGGTCTTCACCGAGCCGCGGCCCTGCCGGGCGCTGCCGCACGACTTCCTCATCGAGAAGTGCCCGAAGCTCCACGACTACGCGTTCCCGAGCAACCACACCACGGTCGTGGCCGCCGTGACCGCCGCCCTGTTCCTCGTCAACAAGCGGCTGGGCGCGCTGTCCGCTGTTATCGCCGTGCTGATGGGCTTCTCCCGGGTCTACGTGGGCGCCCACTACCCCCATGACGTGCTGGTCGGTGCGGTGGTCGGGGCCGTCGTCGGGGTGGTCTGCACGCTGCTCGCGCGCCGTTTCGCGCCGCCGCTGATCGTCCGGCTGCGCGGCGGGCCGCTGCGTCCGCTGCTCACCGCGCCCACGCCGGGCCGGCGCCGGGCCGGCGGCGAGCACCGCGCGCGGCGTTCCGCCGGATAGCCGCCGCGCACCGCTGCCGTGCCGCTGCCGCCGTGAGCCCTCTGGGGCACACGGCGGCAGCGGCTTTTTGTGGGTTCGGCCGCGGGCCGGTCGAGGGATGCGGCGCCGTCGCCGCGCGCGGATGCACGGGGCGGCCGGTAGGTTGCCTGCGGCTTCAGGCGGCTGTTCGGTTTTCGGACAGTCGCTCCGAGTCCGGATATCGTGCGTTCGCGCCCGTTAGTCGGACACAGAACCCAGCGGTGAGCGTGTGATTCCACTTGGTCATCGACCGAAGTTCATCCGCTCATTGGCGGTAATCAGCTAAAAATTTTTGACACAGCCACCGTTAAACCAACGAACCTGTCCTGAAACGCTCTTATCGCTTTGACTCTGAAGGGGCGCATCGTCAAATGTCTGGCAAATGAGCACCCCTCACCAGGCCGCGGCGGGCGGCCTGCTTCGGCACCGGGACTTCCGGCACCTGCTGTCCGGCGCCGCGGCGAGCCAGGTCGGCGCGCAAGTCACCCTTGTCGCCCTGCCCTTGGTCGCCGTACTCGAACTCGACGCGCCCGCGTTCCAGGTCGCCATGCTGACCGCGGCGGAGACCGCCGCGTTCCTCCTCGTGGGCCTGCCCGCCGGCGCCTGGGTGGACCGGATGCGCAAGCTCCCGGTGCTGATCCGGGCCGACGTCGTACGGGCCGTGGCGATGGCCAGCATCCCGTTCGCCGCCGTGGCGGGCTTCCTGACCATGACTCAGCTCTACGCCGTCGCCCTGATCACCGGCGTCGCCACGGTCTTCTTCGACGTCTCCCACCAGAGCTATCTGCCGCAGCTCCTGCCCAAGGAGCAGATCGTCGCGGGCAACGGCGCGCTGGAGACCGTACGCTCCTCCGCCCAGGTGGCGGGCCCCGGCCTCGGCGGCGGCCTCGTCCAGCTCCTCGGCGCGCATCTGGCGATCGTCGCCGACGCGGTCGGCTACGGCGTCTCCGCGCTGTTCCTGCTCGCCATCCGCCACAAGGAGCCCGTGCCGCGCGCGGGCGGCGCGGGCACGTCGCTGCGCGCCGAGATCGGTGAGGGGCTCGGCTTCGTGCTGCGCCACCCGCTGCTGCGGGTCATCGTCGCCACCACCGGGCTCGGCAACTTCTTCTCCGCGCTGCTGCTCTCCGTACAGACGGTGTTCCTGGTGCGGGTGCTCGACCTGCCGCCGGCCGCCATAGGGCTGATGCTGTCCTCCTCGGCCGTCGGCGGACTCGCCGGCGCGCTCTGCGCGGGACGGCTCGCACGCAGGCTCGGCCAGGCCCGCATCATCTGGCTCTCCGCCCTGGTCAGCGGCCCGTTCGCGCTCCTGTGGCCGCTGGCCGGGCACGGCGCCGCGGCCGGTCTGTTCGCGGCGGGCTCCGCGGTGGTCTTCTTCGGGGCCGTTGTCTACAACGTCGCCCAGGTCAGCTTCCGGCAGCTGCTCTGCCCGCCCCGGCTGCTGGGCCGGATGAACGCCACCACGCGCTTCCTGGTCTGGGGCACCATGCCGCTCGGCGCGCTCGCGGGCGGCGCCGTCGCGGGCGCGTACGGGCCGCGGGCCGCGGTGTGGGTGTGCGCGATCGGCTTCCTCGCCGTCCCGCTGCCCCTGCTCTTCTCGCGGCTGCGGACGATGCGCGACCTGCCCCTCGCCGTGGCGGACGAGCCCGGTACGGACCCCGACGCCCTCGCCGAGACCGCCGCGGCCAACTGAGCCGCGGGCGTTCGCCTTCCCCCTCCCCGCTTCACCCTCCCCGCCTCACCCGCTTCCCCCGCTGCCCCTGCGAAACGGTCAGCCTCAGCGCGAGCACGACAAGAGAGAGGACAACGTGCACCACAGCATCACGGGCCAGTACCTCGCCCGGTACCGGCGAACAGCGGACGGCGCGGATACGCCCCGCGGCCTTCTCCCCTTAACCGGCGCGCAGCGGCGGTTCCTGCTGGTCCGCTCGCTCGACCCGCAGGGGCGGCCCGACGTCGTCCCGCTCTTCTTCGCCTTTCCGCGCGGCACCGTGGATCTGGCGCGCCTACGGGCCGCCGCCGGGTACCTGGCCGCGCTACATCCGGCGCTGCGCGCCCGGCCCGAGGTCGTACGGGGCACGCCCGTACAGCGGCTCGCGGAGGCCGACGTTCCGGCGGTGCGCGTCGAGGCCGCGCCCGGAGAGGACGCGACCGCCGCGCTGCGCCGTGCGCTGGGCGGCTGGCGGGCCGAGGGCTCGCCGCTGCGGCTCTTCCTCGCCTGCGACGCTCCCGGCACGCCGGGGGCCGGCGCGGACTCCGAAATCCTGGCGATCGCCCTGGACCACACCGCCTGCGACGGGCAGTCGCTCTCCCGGGTCGTCGAGGAGCTGACCGCCGCCTACGCGGCCGCCCTCGGCCCCGGCGACGTATCGCCCGCCTCGGCCGGTCAGGAGGCCGACGCGTACCGCGAGGCCGTGTTCCTCCAGCTCGAAGCCGAGTCCCGGGCGGGCGCCCCGGCGGCGCTCGGCTACTGGGGAGAGCGGCTGCGGGCCGTGCGCGGCGCCGCCCCCTCGCCCCGGGCCCTGCCGCCGGGCGCCCTGCCGTCCGGCGCCGCCGAACTGCGGCTGCCCCCGGGCTCCACTCCCCTGCCGTTCCCCGACCTGCTGGGCGCGTGCGCCGCCGCCGCGCAGGCGCTGTACGGCCAGGGAACGCACCCGATCGGCTACCCGTGGGGCGGCCGGCCCGCCGCCGCGCGGCCCGTGCTCGGCTGCTTCCTCAACACGGTCGTCTTCCCCGCGACGGCCGCTGCCGCCTCCCCCGACGCCCACGCCGAGCTGTCCGCCTCGTGGTGGGACGACCTCGACCGCGCGGACACCCCCTTCGACGAGGTGGTGCGCGCCGCCCGGACGGCCGGCGCCCCCTGGTCGGGGCGGCTGGACGGGCTGCTGACCGTCGAGGACTCACATCGCACCCCGCCGCTGCGCCTCGGCGGCGCCGCCGGCCGCGAGGTGTACGTCAACGGCCGCCCCGTACGCGCGCCGTTCGCGGTCTCCGTCTCACAGGGCGCCGAACTTCTCGTACGGATGGCCTGGGACCGCTCCGTCCTCGACGACAACGTCGCCGAGGACGCCTTCGGCGAGCTGACGGGCGCGCTGCGCGCCCGGCTCACCAGCCCCGCGCCGTTGGCCTGACACCCCCTTATCTTCCTTCCGTCCGGCGTGAGCTGACGGGCCGACAGGCCGTCGCGTCAACGCCGTGCCCGCTGTCCCAGGCATGCCCGCCGCGCCACGCGACCCGTGGCGCGGCGCGGTGTGCCCGCTCCGCACCGGGACCGACGACCCCGACAACCCTTGGGAATTGCCGATGTTCACCCTCTCCTCCTCACAGGAGATCGTCTGGCTGCACGAACAGGTGCTGCCAGGAAGCCGCGCGTACAACTTCACCGCCTCGCTCGACCTGTGGGGCACGCTGGACGAGGACGCGCTGCGCGCCGGCCTCGCCGCGACCCTCGACCGGCATCCCGGCCTGCGGTTGGAGCTCGTCGCCGTCCCCGGCGGCGTGCCCGGCCAGCGGGTCGCCGACGGGTGCGCCCCGCGCTACCGCACCGTCGACCTCTCCGGGGAGCCGGACCCGGAGGCCGCGTTCCTGGAGCTGGTGCGCGCCGAGGCCGAGCGGCCCCTGGACACCTACCAGGCGCCGCTGCTGCGCTGGACGCTGGCGCGGCTGGCCGACGACCACCACCGGCTGGTCCACGTCGAGCACCACCTGGTGCACGACGGGCACTCGTTCGCGATCATCCTGAGCGACATCTTCGGCGTCTACCGTGCCCGAGTGCTGGGCGAGCGGCCGGAGTTGGGGCCCGTACGCTCGTACGAGGAGCACGCCCGCGCCGTCGCCGACGCGGCCGGCGGCGAGGAGCGCGCCCGCTCCCTCGCGTACTGGCGGGACGAGCTGGCCGGCGCGTCCTTCGACCTGCCGCTGCCCGGGCTCACCCGGCCCGGCGCGCACCGCCGCCACCGGGGCGGGCAGCTGCGCCAGTCCATTGGCGCGGATCTCGCCGAGCGGCTGCGCGGGCACGCCCGGGCCCAGGGGTACACGCCGTTCTCGGTGCTGCTCGGGCTCTTCGCGGAGCTGCTGCGACGGCACAGCGGGCGTGCGGAGATGGTCGTCGGGACCGCGGTGGGCAACCGGCCGCGGGGCTTCGAGGAGACCGTCGGGATGTTCGTGAACACCATCCCGCTGCGGCTGCGGCTGGACCCGGAGGCGGGCGCCGAGGAGACGATGGATGAGGTCACCGACGCGCTGATCCGGTCCCTGCCGCATCAGGAAGTACCGGTGCAGGAGCTGACCCACGCGCTGGGCATGCACACCTCCGGCGCGGACAACCCGCTGTTCAACGTGATGTTCAGCGCCCATGACGCGGCGCTGCCGGAGACGGAGACGCCAGGGCTGGAGGTGTCCCTGTTCGAGGGGTTCAACACCGGCACCACGCGCTTCGACCTCGACCTCGTGCTGCTGCCCGACGACCGGCGCGGGGTGGGGCCGCGGCACGGGGCGGCCGGGATGACGCTGGTGTGGGACTACGACGCCGACCTGTTCGGCGACGACGTGGCGCGGCTGCTCGCGGAGCGCTTCCTGGGCCTGGTGCGGTCGTATCTCGACGCGCCGGACGCGAAGCTCGCCTCGCTGGCGCCGGCCGTCGAGGAGGCGCCGGCGCAAGGCTGCGCCGCGCTCGGCGAGGACGCCCTCGCGCTGGACCCCGCCGCGCGCAATGACCCGTCGCTGCCCGCCCTGCTCATCGGCGCACGTCAGGTGACGTACGGCGATCTCGATGAGCGGGTGGACCGGCTCGCCGAGCGGTTGCGCGGCGCGGGCGTGGCCGCCGGACAGCCGGTCGCCGCGGTGCTTCCGCGCGGCATGGAGTCCGTCGTGGCGCTGCTGGCGTGTCTGCGGACCGGCGCGGTGTACTGCCCGCTGTCCCCCAACGACCCTGCTTCGCGGCTGGAGTTGCTGCTCGGCCGACTCGGCCCGGCCCTGGTGCTGGCCACCGCCGACGGCGCGGCGACGCTGCCCGCCGACGGTCTGCCGCTCGCCCTCGTGGACGGCCCGGACTTCCCGCGCGCCGCCGCGGCGCGGGTCGTGGAGGGCGCGGCGTACATCATCCACACCTCCGGTTCCACCGGCATCCCCAAGCCCGTCGCGGTGGGCCGGGAGGCGCTGGCCCGGCACATGACGGGCACGGCCGAACGGTTCGGGCTCACCCCCGGCGACCGGGCGCTGCTCTTCGCCCAGCCCTCCTTCGACGTGTCGCTGGAGGAGGTGCTGCCGTCGCTGCACGCCGGGGCGTGTCTGGTGGTGCCGGAGCGGGAGGTGCCGACCGGCGCCGAGCTGATCGACCTGCTGGCCGCCGCCCGGGTGAGCGTCGCCAACCTGCCGACCAGTTACTTCCTCGCCACGCGCGAGGAGTTGTGCGCGGCGCTCGGCGAAGGCCGCTGGGCCCCGCGGCTGATCGCGCTCGGCGGTGAGCGTATTCCCGCCGACGCGATGCGCGGGCTGCTCGGGGTCACCGACGCCGCCGTGCTCAATGTGTACGGGGTCACCGAGGCCGCGATCAGCACGACCGTCCACGAGATCACCGCCGAGGACCTGGCGGACGGCGCGGAGATCCCGCTCGGCGCCGAGCTGCCCGGCGAGCGGGTGCACGTACTGGACGGCGGGCTGCGTCCGCTGCCCGCCGGAGCCGTCGGCGAGCTGGCCATCAGCGGCGTCGGGCTGGCCGAGGGGTATGTCGGCAACGAGGAGGCGACGGCGGCCCGGTTCGTGACGCCGGACTCACTCGGCGGCGTACGGGCGTACCTCACCGGTGACCTCGGCTACCGCGATCTGGCGGGGCGGCTGCGGTTCCTGGGCCGCCGCGACAACCAGGTCAAGCTGCGCGGCTACCGCATCGAGCTGGAGGAGATCGAGGCCGCGGCCTCCGCCGTCCTCGGCGGCCGTTCCTGCGCCGTCGTCCTGGACCGCGCGTCCACCGGCGGGCCGCGCCTGGTCGGCTTCCTGGAGTCGGCGGACGAGCCGGATCAGCGGGCGCTGCACACCGCGCTGACCGAGCGGCTGCCCGCCGCGCTGGTGCCGGGCCGCTGGGTGCGGCTCGACGCCATGCCGACGCTGTCCGGCGGCAAGCCGGACCGGGCCGGGCTGGCGCGGATAGCCGCCGCGCTGCCGCAGGCCCGGCCGGCCGAGGAGGCGGCGCCGGAGCCCGCGGCCTTCGAGGACCCGGGCGTCGCGCTGCTCGCCGAGGGCTGGCGCGAGGTGCTCGGCCACGAGCGCTTCACGGGCTCGTCGCACTTCTTCCAGATCGGCGGGCACTCGCTGCTCGCCGCCCGGCTCGCCGCGTGGCTGGAGCCGCACCTCGGCGACCGGCCGCCCCTGCGGCTGCTGTTCCAGAACCCGGTGCTGGCCGACCAGGCCCGCGCCTTGACCGCCGTCGGCACGACGGCCGCGCCTTCGGAGTCGATATGACCGAGATCACCGAGTCAGCCCCCCTGCCCCTCGACGACCGCGCTTCCCGGGGCGACGCGCCCGCGCCGAGCGTGCTGCGCGGCGGTCCGCTGCCAGAAGCCCCGGCCGCCGGTGAGACCGTGCTGTCCTGGTACGAGACCTGGGTGCGCAGCAGCCCTGACGCACCCGCGGTCCTGGACGGCGAACACCGCTGGACGTACGCCGAGTTGGACGCGGCGGCCGACGCGGTCGCCGACGCCCTGCGCGGGCGGGTCGGTCCCGGTGACATCGTCGCGGTCTGCCTGGACCGGTCCGCCGCGCTGGTGGCCGTCGCCGTCGCACTGGCCCGGCTGGGGGCCGTGTACCTTCCGCTGGGGCCCCGGCCGGGCGAGCGGCGGCTCGCCGCCGTGGCAGAGGGGCTGCGCGTGGTGTCGGTGATCGGCGCGCCCGAGCTGCTGCCGCCGGGCCACCGCGCGGCGGAGCACCTGCCGCTGCCGGTCCCCGCGGAGGGCGTGAACGCGGTCGCCACGGCCGTCGCCGCCTTCCTGCCCCCGGCCGCCGACGCCCGTACGGCCCCTCCCGGCACGTTCTACGCGGTGCTCACCTCCGGCTCCACGGGAACGCCCAAGGCCGTCGCCGTGGCTCAGCGTTCGCTCGGCGCGCTGCTGCGCTGGCACCGCGAGCGCACCGGCCTGACCGCCCAAGACCGGCACAGCCTGAGTGTGGGCATCGCCTTCGACCCGCACCTTCTGGAGCTGTGGTCCGCCCTGACCTGCGGCGCGGCCCTCGCGGTGGCTCCGGACGAGGTGCGCTGGGACCCGGGGGCGCTCGCCGACTGGTGGCGGGAGGCGGGCGTCACGGTGGTGGTGTCGTCCACGCCGATGATCGAACCGCTGCTGGACCGTCCCTGGCCCCAGGGGCTGAAGGTGCGTCATATCTATGCGGGCGGCGACCGGTTGCGCCGCCATCCGGGCGCCGATGTCACCGCGACCATCCACAACGCGTACGGTCCGGCCGAGGCCACGGTGGTCTGCACCGCGCACGCCATGCGCGGGGAGCCGCTCGGCGGTGCGTTGGACGCGCCCCCGGCGATCGGACGTCCGGTGGCGGGCGCGGTCGTCTGCGTCACCGACGAGCGGGGCGGGATCGTGCCCCGGGGCGAGGCCGGCGAGCTGCTGGTCGGGGGCGAGTGCCTGGCGCTGGGCTATCTGGACGAGGAGCTGACCGCGCGGCGCTTCGTCTCCGCGCCGCACGCCCTGACCGGAGTGGAGCGGGTCTACCGCACCGGCGACCGGGTGCGGATGCGCGCCGACGGGGAGTTGGAGTTCCTCGGCCGCCTCGACGACCAGGTCAAGGTGAGCGGCGTACGCGTCGAGCCCGCTGAGGTCGAGGCGGCGTTCGAGCACGACGCGCGGGTGCGCCGGACCGTGGTCGCCGTCCGGCGCTCACCGTCGGGCACCGCCCGGCTCGTGGCGTTCGTGCTGCCCGCGCCCGGCGCGTCGCCCACCGCCCGGGAGCTGCTGAGCGAGGTACGGGCATGGCTCCCCGAGCAGGCGGTGCCGAGCGAGGTGCGCCTGGTGGACGGGTACCCGCTCGACGCCAACGGCAAGGTGGACCGGGCCGCGCTCCTCGCCGCCGAGGAGGAACCGGCCGCGCAAGGACCGGCGGCCGACGCCGGGGCCGCGGGCCCCGGCGAGCTGTCGGGCAGCGCGAGCGAGGTGCTGGTGCTGCGGCTCTGCCGTGATCTGCTCGCCGGCCCGGCCATCACTCTCGACGACAACTTCACCGAGGCCGGGGGCCAGTCGCTCACCGCCGCCCGGCTGCTGGCCGCGATCCAGGACGCCGTCGGCGTGCGGCTGCGCGCGCCGGAAGTGCTGCGCCAGCCCGATCTGCGCGCCGTGGCCGCCCTGGTGGACAAGCGCCTGGCAGCCGGCGGGGTGCGCTGACATGACGTCGACCACCGAGTTCTCGAAGGCTCTCGCTCCCGGAAAGGAAGCGCCCGTGTCCGCCGACACCCCGGCGTCCAGCACGCCCGAACAGCCGGGGGGTCTGCCCGCCCTGATGGCCCGCCATGCGGAGCACAGCCCTTCGGCGCTCGCCGTCACGGACGGCGACACCAGACTGACGTACAGACAGCTCGTCGCCGGTGCCGAGCGGTTGGCCGCATCGCTGCACGATCGCGGGGTGCGTCCCGGCGACGCGGTCGCGCTGCTCACGGAGCGCTCCGCGCGTACCGTCGTCACGCAGCTCGCCGTGTGGTGGGCGGGCGCGACCTGCGTGCCGCTGGACCCGGCCCACCCCCGACCGCGTACCGCCGCGATGCTGGCGGACGCGGAGGCCGTACTGACGGTCGGTGACAAGAAGCTGCTGGAGCGTGCCGGCATCTCCGCCGACCGGGCGCTGGCCCTGACCGCCGACGGCGCGGAGCGCGGCGAGGGCGCGGCGGGGACACCGCCGACCCGCGCCCCGTACGACCCCGACGCCACGGCCTTCGTGATGTTCACGTCGGGCTCGACCGGTCACCCCAAGGGCGTCGCCATCACGCACCGCGGCATCGCGGGCCTGGTGACCGACCCCTCGTATGTCACCGTCACCCCGCGCGACCGGGTGCTGTTCCACTCCCCCGGTACGTTCGACGCCTCCACCTTCGAGGTGTGGACCGCGCTCGCCTGCGGTGCGTCGGTGGCGGTCTGCGCCGCGGAGCGTCCGTCCCTGGAGGAGCTGGCGCAGGAGGTCGAGCGGCACGGCGCGACCGTGGGCTTCTTCACCACCGCGCTCTTCCACCAGCTGGCGGCGCGGCGCTCACGGCTCTTCGGCGTGCTGCGCACGGTGGTCGTCGGGGGCGAGGCGCTGGCCGCCCAGTCCGCCCGCGAGGTCCTGCGGGCCTTCCCGTGGCTGGAGTTGGTCAACGGCTACGGTCCGACGGAGACCACCACCTTCGCCACCGCGCACACCGTGACCGACGCGGACTGCGATGCGCCGCCGCCCATCGGCCGGCCCATCGCGGGCGCCACCGCGCACGTCCTGGACGGCGCCGGGGAGCCCGTGCCGGACGGGGAACGCGGTGAGCTGTGGATCGGCGGCCCGCGGCTGGCGCGGGGCTACCTCAAGAAGCCCGCCCTGACCGCGGAGCACTTCGTCGACCACCCGCGGCACGGGCGCCTCTACCGCACCGGGGACCTCGTCTCGCGCCGCCCGGACGGCGTCCTCGACTTCCGCGGCCGCGCGGACGACCAGGTCAAGGTCCGCGGGTTCCGCATCGAGCCCGGCGAGATCGAGCACGCGCTGCGGGAGCAGCCGGAGGTGGACGCCGCAGCGGTCGCCGTGCGCCGCCCGACGCCCGACGACGCGCGGCTGGCCGCGTTCGTCGTCCCCGCGCCGGGGCCGGTGCCCAGGGGCGAGACGCTGCGCGCCCGGCTCGCGGAGCGGCTGCCGGCCCATCTGGTGCCGGACGAGTGGACGGTCGTGGAGCGGCTTCCGCTCACCGTCTCCGGCAAGGTCGACCGCCGCGCCCTCACCGAACTGCCGGAGGTCGCCGCCCAGTCGGCGCCCGGCTCTCCCGCCGCGGGCGCCGGACTGACGCCGATTCAGCAGGCCGTGGCCGACACCTGGGCCCAGTCCCTCGGGCGCGAGGTCAGCAACCCCGACGTCGACTTCTTCGCGCTCGGCGGACACTCCCTCCTCGCGCTCGCCGTGGTCGACGACCTGCGTGAGGACCTCGGGGTGGAGCTGTCCCTCACCGAGTTCTTCGCCACTCCCACCGTGGCCGGACACGCCGCGCTCATCGAGCGGGCGCTGCTCGACGCGCACGACGGGCCCGACCACGACGCGTCCCAGGAGGACACCGATGGCAACCGACACTGACCGCGAGCGCGCCTCCGCGAGGCGCCAGGAGGAGCTGCTGCGCCTCGCCCGCGACCGATCCCGCTCGCGCGGGGCGGCGGACCGCGCAGAGCGCGCCCCCGAGGCCGCCGCGGCGGACGCCGGGCCCGCGCCGCTCTCGTACGCCCAGCGCCGCATGTGGCTGATGGACCGCCTCGGCCAGGACGGCGCGCTGTACAGCGTGCCGTTCGCCACCCGGGTGCGCGGCCCGCTCGACGTCGACGCCTTCGGCACGGCGCTGTCCGCGCTCGTCGCCCGCCACGAGGTGCTGCGCACCCGGTACCGGCAGCGGGACGGCGAGCCCTGGCAGGACGTCACCGCCCCGTCCCCGGTGTCCGTACCGGTGGTCGACGTCGCGGACGACGGCCAGGAGCTGCTGCTGTCGGAGGCGCGCCGCCCGTTCGATCTCGCGGCGGGGCCCGTCCTGCGCGCGCTCGTCCTGCGGCACGGGCCGCGGGACCACACGGTGATGGTGACGCTGCATCACATCGCGGTGGACGGTGAATCGCTGGAGACGATCGCAACCGAACTCGGCACGCTCTACGCGGCGGCCCGCGACGGGGGCGCCCCGGCCCTGGCGGCGGCGCCGCAGTACACCGGCTTCGCGCGCCGGGAGCAGTCGGGCGGCGACAGGCTGTCCGAGGGGCTGGAGCACTGGGCCGCGCGGCTCGCCGGGGCACGGCCCGTACCCCTGCCCCGGCCCGCCTCCGCGCCGCCCGCCGCCACCGCATCACCGGCCGACTCCGCATCGCCTGCCGACTCCGCATCGGCCGCAGCCGGATCGCAGGCCGCGCCTGCGGACCGCACCGGGCGCAAGCGGCTCGGCCGTACGCACACCGCTGCCCTCTCACCGACGGTGCTGGAGGGGCTGCGGAGGATCGGGCAGCGCCACCGGGCCACGCTGTTCACGGTGGCGCTCACCGCCGCGTTCGCCGCCCTGCACCGCGCCACGGGCGAGCGGGACCTGGTCATCGGCTGCGCGAGCACGCACCGCGAGGGGTCGGCCATGCGCGGGCTCGTCGGGCTCTGCGTCAATACCCTTCCCATCCGGGTCGACGCCTCGGGCGACCCCGGCTTCGAGGTGCTGCTCGGTCGGGTGCGGGACGCACTGCTGGAGGCGCAGGACCGGCGCGACGTCCCCTTCGACCTGATCGTCGAGCGGCTCGGCGCGGCGGCCCGGGGCCGGGACGGGGCACCGCTGATAGGGGTCACGGCCGACGTCGTACGTGAGGCGACCGCCCTGCGGCTGCCCGGCACCGAGGCCGAGCCGGTCGAGGTGGACCCGGGCTCCGCCAAGTTCGACCTCTCGTTCCTCATCGAGGACACCGAAGCGCCCAAGTGCCTTCTCCAGCACGGCGTCTCGGCTCTCGACGAGGAATCGGGCGCGCGGCTGCTGCGCTCCTTCGCCCAGTTGCTGGAGGCCGTGGCCACCGAGCCCGACCGCCCCTTGTCACAGCTGCCCGGCGAACTCCTGACGGGCCATAAGGACCAGACCGTTTCCCCGAGGGAACTGCGGACCCGCGAGCGGCACCCCGCCGAGGTCTGTCTGACAGGCCACCCCGACGTGGCCGAGGCCGCCGTCGTGGACCTCGGGGACGAGCCGCCTCTGGCGTACGCGGTGCTGCGCGCCATCGGCGGCCCGTCCCCCGTACAACTGCGCGCGTACGTACGATCGCGGCTCGACGCGCCGTCGGTCCCAGCGGCGGTGATGCTGCTCGACGCGTTGCCGCGCACCGCCGACGGCGCGGCGGACCGCACCCGGCTGCCGGGTGCGCCCCCGCCGGCCGTACCGGACGCGGACCAAGGGCCCCGCGCCCGTGCCGTGCTCGACGCGTTCGCGGAGCTGCTCGGCCAACGCCCGCAACCGGACGATGACTTCTTCGTCCTCGGCGGCCATTCCCTGATGGCGGTTCAGCTCGCGGAGCGGCTGCGCGGCCTGCTGCGGCTGCCGATGACCGGGCTCGACATCATGGAGCAGCGGACCCCCCGGGCGCTCGCCGTGCTGCTGGACGGCCGGGAGGCCGAGCGCCGCGCCGCGGCCCCCGCCGCCGCGCCCGCACGGCGGGGCCGGGCCCGCGAGGGCACGGTCCTGGTCACCGGCGGGACCGGCGGCGTGGGCGCGTTCGTACTGCGCGAACTGGCCGCGCGCGGACGCCCCGTGCGCGCCCTGGCCCGCCCCGAGTCGGCCCATCAGGTGACCGGCGACGGGGTGGAGGTCGTGGAGGGCGACCTGTCCGACCTGGACAGCTTGCGGGCGGCGGCGGAGGGCGTGTCCGGCGTCATCCACTCCGCGTGCACGTTCACCCGGCCCGAGGTGGACGTCGCGGCCATGCGCACCCTGGTGGACTCCTGGCGGAGCGGCACGTTCGTCTTCGTCAGCAGTGTGGACGCCTACGGGCAGCCGGCCGCCGCCGAGGTGGCCGAGGGCGGCCCCAGCGAGGGTCCGCTGAGCCCGTACGGGCAGGCGAAGCTCGATTGCGAGCGGATGCTGCTGCGGGCCGCGGGCACCGAGGGGCGCGGCGGGGCGAGCGCGGTCCGCTCCCCCATCGTCTGGGGCGCGCACGCCCGGCTCCGTGACCAGCTGCGGTGGGGCGCGACGGGCACGCTGTACCAGTCGGCGCTGGCAGGGGAGCCGCTGGTGCTCCCCGACCCGTCGCCGTCGGGCGAGCACTCCTGGTACGGAGCGCCGTGGGTGCACGCCGCGGGGCTGGCCCGCGCGCTGGCCGTGTGCGTCGACGAGCCGGTGCTCGGCGTCGCCAACGCGGTGGGCGGCCATGTGGGGTGGCCGGAGCTGGCCGCCGAGCTGGCCCGGCTGCTCGGCGGTGGCAGCGAGATCCGCTACGCGCCCCGGGCCGACAAGGACCTGGACCACCGCTGGCGCTACCGGGCCGACCGGCTGGCGGCGCCGCTGCGGGAGCGGCCGGGCGAGGACTGGCGGACCGTGCTCGCCTCGATGGTGCGTCCGGCCGGGTAACGGCGGCCGGACCGTGGTCGACGGTTCGCCATCAGCCCATCGCGACTGATGGCGGACCGTCAACTCGCCTTGGCGGTAAGGCCCTTCGGCCATCTCATTCGGTCCGCGACCGTGCCACCAAGTTGCGGGAGCCGGCCACGGCCAGGGACGTCACCAGGAGAACGAGCACGACCGCCTGTGCGCCGATGCCGAGCAGGAGCGTGTCGGGGGCGTGGGAGTCGGCCCACAGCGCGAGCATGCAGGCGCGTACGGCCAGGACGGCGAGGCCCAGCCCGGCGAGGGCGAGCGGAAGCGCGGGGTCCGCCGCGCGGCCCGTACCGCGCTTCGGCGACCGGAGCGCGGCGATCAGCCAGGCGACGGCCGCCGCGGTGAACGCCCAGCCGTCGCCCCACACCACGTCCGCACCGCCCCTCCAGGCCACACTGGCCGCGCCCATCAGGACGCAGGTGCCCAGCAGGACCAGACCGGGGGTGCCCAGCGGGAGCCGGGCCGGCGGCGCGTCGGAGTGGAAGCCGCAGCACAGGGCGAGGACCGTCAGCCAGGCGAAGGCCGCCGTGACGACGGAGAGCGCGGACACCGGGCCCAGCGCCCTGCCGGTGGCCCAGTCCACGACGAACATCAGCGAGGGCAGGGCCGCGACGGCGGCGAACACCGACGCCGCCATCCGGCGGTCCCGGACGAGCGCCGCGTACGCCGCCGCCCACAGGAGCGGGAGCAGCCAGAGCGCGGCGGAGCGCGCGTTCTCCCACGCGCCGTGGTGGGTGAATGGGTCGAGGTAGATCTCCCGGTCGGCGGAGGCGGCGCCGTGGAACCAGGCGAGGGACAGGGCCCGTTCGGTCAGCTCGGAGGCGGCGTGCAGGGCCACGCCCAGCAGCGCGAAGAGCCGCACCGCCGAACCGGCCGCCGCGTAGCGGGCCGGGGCTCCGGCGCCGCCCATCCGGCTGCGGACCGCGAGGGCGGCGACGCTCGCCACCTCGCCCCAGGCCGGTCGCATTTCGTCCTGGTCGTGCTCGTCGATGCCGTGGAGGTAGGTCTCGACCATCTCCTCCTCGCGCTCGGCGCGGTAGTAGGCGGGGAGCAGTCGCAGAACGGTGCGGTAGCGCTGTTCGAGGAGAGTGGTCATGCACTGCCTCCCGCGATTTCGGGGCGGACGGGACGTACGGCGGCGGGCGGTTCGGCGGCCGGGCGGCGGCGGTCCGCTATCCGACGTGCGGCCGTACGGGCTCCGGCCGCCATCCGCTCCGCCTCGGCGGAGAGCGCGGCCTCGCCCTCGTCGGTCAGCCGGTAGTACCGGCGCAGCCGTCCCCGCTGCACTTCCTCGCGGTCCAGCTCGATGAGCCCGTCCGCCGCCAGCCGGTCCAGCACTCCGTACAGCGTCCCGACACGGAGCTGAACCTCTCCGTCGGACAGCTCCTCGACCTCCCGCACGATGCCGTAGCCGTGCCGGGGCTCGTCGACGAGCGCGGTGAGGATGAAGAACGCCGCTTGCGTCATGCCTCTCGAAGCCATGCACCCCACCATATCCTGCCTTCCGATATATATCGAGGCATGGCATCGAGCGTGTCGGGGCCGGCGGCACCCGGCAGCCGGAGCCGCCGGCCGCCCACCCCCGGGGCCGGCGCCCGCCGCACAGCCGTCACAATCGAGGGGTGTCCAGAAACAGTGCGCGCCGGCAACCGGCGATCGACCCCGGCTCGCCGTGCCCCTGCGGGCTCGACTCCTCCTACCGCGACTGCTGCGGCGCCCTCCACGGCGGACAGCGGGAGGCGGCCACGGCGGAGCGGCTCATGCGGTCCCGGTACAGCGCGTTCGCCGTCCGGGACGCCGCCTATCTGCTGCGCAGCTGGCACCCGACGACGCGGCCGAGCGGCCTGGAGTTCGACCCGGAGCAGCGGTGGACCCGGCTCGACATCCTCGGCACGACGGGCGGCAGCGCCTTCCACACCGAAGGCACCGTCGAGTTCCGGGCCCACTTCAGCGTGCGGGGGCGCGCGGACGCCCAGCACGAGGACAGCCGCTTCGTACGGGACGAGGGGCGCTGGGTCTATCTGGGGCCCGTAACGTCGCCGGTAACGGTCAGCGGCCGCTGATCCTCGGGGTCCGGGGCGCGGGCGGCCCGCCGCGCGTCGAGCCGGTCCCACAGGCTCATCAGCGGGGTCGCCATCACCGTCGTCACCAGGGCGACGACGACCAGCACCGCGAACATCGAGGGCGTCACGATGCCCGCCGCGAGCCCGATGTTGATCGCGATGAGCTGCATCAGCCCGCGCGCGTTCATCAGGGTGCCGACCCGCAGCGCGACCCCCGGCGTCTCCCCCACCATGCGGGCCGCCAGCCAGCAGGCGCCGAGTTTGCCCAGTACGGACACGGCGACGCAGGCGGCGGCGAAGAGCAGCAGCGCCGGGTCGGCCAGCAGGGCGAAGTCGGTGTTGAGGCCCGAGTAGGTGAAGAACAGCGGCAGGAAGACGATCCGGCTGACCGGTGCGACGGCCTCCACGGTCCGGTCCACCCGTTCGGAGCGCGGGAAGACGACGCCCAGGCTGAACGCGCCGAAGACCGCGTAGAGCCCGATCCGGTCGGTGTACCAGGCGGCGACGAACAGCACGATCACGGTGATGAGCAGCAGGTCGTCGTCCGAGCGCCGCTCGACGAGGGCCGCCGCCCGCCCGCTCTCGCGGACCAGCATGGCGAGCACCGCGACCAGGCCCAGGGCGCCCCCGACGGCGATGGCCACGGGGCCCGCGCCGTCGCCCGCCAGGCCCAGCACGGCGGCGAGCAGCACCCAGGCCACCGCGTCGTCCAGCGCCCCGCTGGCCAGGGACAGGGACCCGAACCGGGTGCCGACCAGGCCGCGTTCGGAGATGATGCGGGCCAGCATCGGGAACGCGGTGATGGCGACGGTGACGCCGACGAACAGGGCGGACACCCCGATCGGTATGTCCGCCGGGAAGACGTCGACCGCGTCGTGCGTGGCGAAGGTCAGCCCGATGCCGAGGGCCAGCGGCACGAGGATGCCGGCCGTCGAGATCGCCGCGGCCGGCCGCGCCACGGCCCGTATCCGGTCGGTGCGGAACTCGTAGCCGGTCTGGAACATGAAGACCACCAGGCCGATCTGCCCGGCGACGTACAGTATCGGCCGCAGTTCCTGGGGGAAGAGCGCCTCCTCGACGCCGGGGGCCAGCAGCCCGAGCGCCGAGGGGCCGAGGACCACGCCGGCGACCATCTCGCCCACGACGGGCGGCTGTCCCAGCGCGCGCAGGACGCGGGCGACGACGCGGCAGGTGAGCAGGATGACGACGGCGGCCAGGAAGAAGGCGGGGCCCAGCTCGGTGGTGGACATCGTGGTGCGCCCTTCGGCTCGGCGGAGCGGGAACACGGGGACACGGGGACACGGGGACACGGGGACGCGAGCGTCGTCGGCGCGTGCGGTGGAGCGCGGGTCAGTTCGCGCGCCCGCGGTACGGGCAGCGCTCGGACGCCGGGGCGTCGGCCAGTGGGCGCCCCTCGGTGTCGTGGGCGGCGAAGTACCGTTCCGCCGGGCGGAGTCGGCGGGCGTCGAGGACCATCCAGGCGCCGAGGACGAGCTGGGCCCAGCCGCGCCCCACGTCCTCCCACCGGTCCCGCAGGCGCAGGAAGGCCCGTACGGCCGACAGCCGCCGGCGCGGCAGCGGCTGTTCGCGGCGGACCAGCAGGCAGGGGGCGCGGTGCGGGATGGACCGGGTGTGCGAGACCGGCGAGTCGAGCGTGAACCGGTCCAGCACCTCGCGGGTCGCGGCGCGCATCGCCAGGGGGGCGATCCGCCAGGCTGGGCAAGGGCGGTTGGCCGCGACGCCGAACGGGATGTGGTGCGCCTGCCGGGCCGCGAGCCGGTCCCAGCGGCCGGGGTCGAAGGTCTGCGGGTCGGGGTATCCGGTGGCGTGGTACTCGGGGTAGTTGAAGCACAGCACCGAGCCGGCGGGGAGCACCTCTCCGCCGCCGAGGGCGATGTCGTCGGTGCTGATGCGGTGGGCCACCCCGAACAGCGGGTACAGCCGCAGGGTCTCGTTAAGGACGTTGGAGAAGTGGCGGTCGTCCGCCGGGGCCGCGGCCAGGGCGTCCTGGGTGTCGGGGTGCTGGGCGAGCACGAGCAGGAGGTGCGCCATGGCTTCGGACATCTGCACCACGGCCGTGTTGAAGAACGTGCCCTGGAGGTAGTGGGCCTGTTCCGCCGGTGTCAGGCTCGACGGCAGGCGGTGCGGCACCTCACCGGCGGCGATCCGGCGGCGCAGATAGCGGGTGAGGCGGGCACGGCGGCGCAGATGGCGCGGCCGGGTGCATTTCAGGGAGTTCACGACGTCCTCGGCGTTGGCCACGATGAGCTCCCGGGCGTGCGCCGGGCATGGTTCGCGGAAGACGAGTCCGTAGAAGAACTCCGCCCACACGGGCATCATGAGGTCGCGGAGCCGGACGAGCGCGGCGCGGCCGGTGACCGTCGTGTCGAGGACGTGCGCGGCGCTGCGCGCGGCGGCGTCCGCCAGGTCCTCGCCGGGACCGGAGAGGACGGCCAGGGTGGTGCGGGCGACCTCGTCGTAGCGCGGGCCGTTCTCCAGGTGTTCCTGGTGCACCTCGGCGCCGGGGGCGAGCCAGTACCAGAAGAGGTCGGAGAGGGCGGCGCCGCGGCTCCGGCCGCCCGCGGCGGGGTGGGAGTAGATCTCCTGGAACCGGTCGGCTCCCACGGTCGCGTTGGGGAAGGCGATTCCCTCGTCCCCGTTGACCTTGGCGAAGAGCTTCATCCGCGCGGTGACGACGAGGCCGGGGAGCCAGTAGGGCATGGTCAGGACGGAGGCGGCGGCCAGTGCGCCGGCCGCCGCGCGCCGGCCGCGACGGGCCGTCATGTGTCCGCTCCCGTCGCCGGGCCGCACGGTCGCGGGTCGTCGAACCGGCCGCGGGCGGTGACGAGGTCGGGGGTGAGGTCCGCTGTCCGGCTGCCGCCGCACAGCGCCAGTACGTGGTCGAACTCGGCGCGCAGCAGCTCCAGTACGTGCGTGACGCCGCGTTCGCCGTCCGCCGCGAGGCCCCACAGCACGGGGCGGCCCACGCCGACGGCCGTGGCGCCGAGGGCCAGGGCGATCGCCGCGTCGGAGCCCCTGCGGACGCCGCCGTCCAGCAGTACGGGCACGCGTCCGGCGACGGCGGCCGCGATGCGGGGCAGTGCTTCGACGGCGGCGGGGGCCGCGTCGAGCTGGCGGCCGCCGTGGTTGGAGACGAGCAGCGCGTCCACGCCCTCGGCGACGGCGATCCGGGCGTCCTCGGGGTGGAGTACGCCTTTGAGGACGACCGGCAGCGAGGTGTGCGCGCGCAGTCGGCGCAGGTGGTCCCAGGAGAGTGCGGGTGACATGGCGATGTCGCGGGGGCGGTCGCCGTCGGCGCCGGGCAGGTGGCGCATGTTCTCGGCCGCGATCCCCGGCGGCAGGTCGTGGAATCCGTTGCGGGCGTCGCGTTCGCGGCGGCCGAGGACCGGCGAGTCGGCGGTGACGACGAGGGCCGTGCAGCCCGCCTGTTCCGCCCGGTCGGCGAGGGCGCGGGTGACGTCGGGTTCGGGGTCGAGGTAGAGCTGGAACCAGACGGGGGCGTCGGCGCGTACGGCCCGGGCGGCGGCGGTGACCTCCGCCACCGGCACCGTCGAGGCCACGCCGGTGACCAGGACGGTGCCGGCCGCCGCCGTGGCGCGGGCGGTGGCGCGTTCGCCCTCGGGATGGGCGAGGCGGTGGAAGGCGGTGGGCGAGACGAAGACGGGCATGGTGAGCCGGTCGCCGAGGAGCGTCAGGCGGATGTCCCGGTGCGCCGCTCCGCGGAGCACGCGGGGCAGCAGGGCGAGGCGGTGGAAGGCCCGTTCGTTCTCGTCCGCGGCCCGCTCGTCGGCGGCGCCTCCGGCGAAGAAGTCGTAGTGCGCGGGGGCGAGACGCTTGCGCGCCTGTTCGCGCAGGTCCGACAGGGTGGGTATCACGGCCGGGGGGCCGGGAGGCGGTCGTCGAGCCGGGTGCGCAGGAAGCGGAGCAGTGGGGCACGGTGCCCGTCCTCGCTGTCCCACTCGTTCTCCAGGTTCTCGGAGAGGTGGTGTTCGCCGGTCGGCTCGCCGTCGGCGCCGGCGCGGTAGAAGCGGACGACGGGGTGCAGGTAGCGGCCGTCGAGTCCGCCGGCGCCCTGCTGCGCGCCGCGGCCCGCCGAGATGTCGAACGGATTGATCAGGTCGTGGCCGGCGCCGTATTCGAGGGTGATGGCGGCATAGCCGTCGACGTCGCCGAAGCGGCCGTCGGCGACGGCCCGGTGCAAGTGGTCGAGGGGGACTTCCTCGCAGTAGCGCAGGGCGCCGTCCGGGCCGACGAGTACGGCGTCGGCGAGGAAGCCGAAGAGCTGCCACAGCGCGGAGGTGCGGTTGACCCGCGCGATCACGGCGTCGGTGGCCGCCTCGGGCGTACCGGCCAGGGCGCGGGTGGGCCAGGGGCGTTGGTGATAGCGCTGTTCGAGGATGCGGTGCAGGGCCCGGACGTTGTACCGGAAGCCGTGAATGAATCCGCTGGTGGATTTCTTGAAGTCGCGTGCCTGTGTGATGGTTCCGGCGAAGTACAGGTCGGGTACGTTCGTCGATTCCCAGGCGTCGTCCTGTGCGGGGAACCTGTCGTTGATGACCATTTCCGGACGGCACTCCGGGGCGAAAAGGGAGGCGTCGAAGCGGAATCCGGTGGCCAGGATCACCCGGTCGTAACGTATCTCCTTGACGACCTCGTTCACCCGGGCGAAGGCGACCGCCACGGTGTAGGAGGAGTCGGCGTGCCGCTGTATACGCACAATGCGGCCGTCCAGCACCGCGTTCTCCGATTTCAGCTGGTACGTGTCCAGAAAGTTGTTGTTGACAGCTCGGAGATGGCCGACGAAGTGGGTCTGCCAGGCGAGCTTCAGTGAGCCGGGGCCCGCCACGTGGATGACCGCGGCCTTCTCCGTGAGGTGGTCCGCGGTCTCGAAGGCGGAGTTGCCGCGGCCGATGATGAGGACGCGGGAGCCGGTGAAGTCCGCGGCGTCCGTGGTGACCTCGTCGTAGCGCTCCACCGTGTCGACGCCCTCGATGTCCGGCACGTACGGGCGGGTGTAGCCGGTCGCCATGATCAGCCGCTTGGCGCGGTAGACGCTGCCGTCCTCGGCGCGGGCGACGAAGTCGCCGGGGCGGGTGATCTCGGCGACGCGGGTGCCGTAGCGGACGCGCAGCCGGTGGATGGCGGCGAAGTCGGCGAGGTAGCGGACCAGGTCGTCGGCGGCCGGGAAATAGCGCTCGGTGTAGGTCGTGAATAGCGGGGCGCCCTCGTCGCTGAGGAGGGAGTTCCAGTCGGTGCGCAGTCTGAGTTCGGGGTCGTCCCAGCTGGTGTGCACCTTGTTGATGGATATGAGCTTGCGGTGCCGGGGGAAGCGCGTGAAGAACGTACCCGGAGCGGTACCGGATTCCACGATGAGATAACTTCGCCCCGCTTGCCCCAGGAAATATCCGGCCTGCAGTCCGGCGGGGCCGCCGCCGACAATGAGGTAGTCGACCGATTCTTCCGTGGCCATTGTTTTCTCCTGTTCGGCGGGGAGAGGAGAACGACAGTACTTGATAGTTAAAGAACGACACCAGACCGCGTTTTTGTGACCTATATCACACAGCCTCCCGGTAGTCATGATGGTTCTTGGCGATAGCTTGTGGGCGGCCTCACCGCCTCATTGGGCCGACCCGATCCCACCCCATCGGGCCGGTCGGATCACGGCGTATTCCAGCCATTCGCACCCTCCGGAGCGGAAACAGAGTGGATCTTTCGACCGAATCCCCTTTCCCGCAGCCCCTCATCGACGCTTTCCGCGCCCGGCCGGACATCCCGGCCTTCGAATACCGTTCGCGCCCGGTCCCCCGCGGGGAGGTACTGGAGTCGATCGGCCGGTGCGTCCACGGGCTGCGGGCCGCCGGCCTGGGGCCCGGCCGCCCCGTCGCCCTGGCGACCGGCGTCACCCCCGAGGCGTTCGCGCTGCGCATCGCGGCCCACTTACTGGGCTGCCGGGTGACGGGCCTGCCGCCAGGACTGACACCGCCTCAGCTGGCTCACGCGCTGACCGGCGACGCCGGGGCCGTAGTCACCGACGAGAGCACGGACAGCCTCCGACTCCCCCCGGCGGCACGTGACATCACCCGGCTCCGCCTCGGCCCCGACCTGCTGGATACCGGCACCGGCCCCCTCACGCCGGACGGGCTCACCGCGCTCGGACGCCCCGACGACATCGCGCTGATCAACCTCACCAGCGGCAGCACCGGCCGCCCCAAGGGCTGCGCGCAGACCTATCGGAGCCTCACCCGGCACTGGGCGTGGCAGCCCGCCCGCTGGACCGCGCGCACCGCCGAACTGGCCGCGGGCTACTCCCGCTATCTGCTCTTCGGCACCCTCACCAGCGCCGTGCTCTTCGAGCATCTGGCGCTCAGCCTGCTCAGCGGCGGCACCGCCGTCATCCCCGCCGCCCCACTGGAATTCCCGCAGGTCTTCGAGCGGTACCGCATCACCGCCTGCCTGCTGACCGTCCCCCGGCTGCACCACGTCCTCGACACCCTGCGCACCGAGCGCGTCGACACCGGCAGCCTGCGCGCCCTACTGGTGGCGGGCTCCCCGCTGGCCCCGCACCGGCTCGCCGAGGCCGTCGAGCGGCTGGGCCCCGCGGTCCACCACGCGTACGGGCAGACCGAGACCGGCATGCTCACCCTCCTCACCCCCGGCGAACTGGCCGGCCTGCCGCGCGAGGCCCGCGCCCTGACCTCCGTCGGCCGCCCCCTGGACAGCGTCGAGATCAGCGTCCGCGACCCCGAGGGCCGCCCGCTGACCGCCGGGGGGACCGGCGAGATCTGGGCCCGCACGGAAAACGCCATGTCCGGTTACTGGCAGGACGAGGAGCAGTCCAGGGAGGTACTGCGGGACGGCTGGATACGCACCCACGATCTCGGGCGGCTGGACGAGGACGGCTTGCTGCGGCTGACCGGGCGCAGCCGGGACGTGGTCATCGTCAACGCCGTGCTCCACTACGCCGGGGCCATCGAGCAGTGCCTGGCCGGCCACCCCGACGTCGACCAGGCGTATGTGGCCGGGGCGCCCGACGAGCGTACGGGCGAGGCCGCGTACGCCTTCGTCGTCCCCGTCGCGGGGCGCGCCCCGGACCTCGCCGCGCTCCGCGCGCACGTCGCGGCCGAACTGGGCGAGGGGAGCGTTCCGGCCACGGTCGCCGTGGTGCGGGAGGTGCCCGTGACGCCGGGCGGCAAGCCGGACAAGAGGGCCTTGCTCGCGTCCTTCCTGTCGCGCGCCGAGCGCTCAGCCCTTTCGCGCGCCGAGTGCCCGACCCTTTCGCCCGCCGAGCGCTCGACGCCGGGCATCGAGCGCTGAGCGCCGAGAGGCTGCGAGACTCTCCGCAGATCGCAGATTACGGGCTGCGGACCGCAGGCCCGCCCGTGCGGGCGGCCCCGACCGAAAGGCACGGACATGGCACCCAAGGGACACCACATCGAGATCGAACAGGGCGCCGAGCGCGTACGCGTCGTGCGCGACGGCCAGGTGCTCGCGGACAGCGGCCGCCCCCTCCTGCTGCACGAGACCGGGCTGCCGGTGCGCTACTACCTGCCCCCGAGGACGTACGCACCGAGCTGCTGACCCCGTCCGACACCCACACGTACTGCCCGTTCAAGGGCACCGCCTCCTACTGGTCGCTCGACGGCGGCCCGCAGGACCTGGTGTGGGCCTACCCCGAGCCGAAGGACGGCGTCGCCCGGATCAAGGACCACTACTGCTTCTACGAGGTCGAGTTGGGCTAGAAGAGGAGCGGCCGAGCCGGGTCGGTGAGGCCGGTCCGGGGGGCAGCGGGGCCGGGTCGGCAGAGCGAGGGTAGGAAAGTTTCCTAACAATAATTCATCCGTACTTCTTGACGCGTACATGAGCTATCGCCAGGATTCCTCGCAACGGCTCCCACGCCGACCTAGGAGACGGACATGACGCCCATCCCCCGCGCCAAGAAGCCGCTCATCAGGAACCCCCGGATCGGTGTCCCCGTGGCCGCGGGAGCCGCCCTCGCACTGGTCGGCGGCGTGCTGCTGTGGTCGCCGGGCGGCCGGGCGGACGCCGCGCCCAGCAGCCCGGCCGGGGCGAGGCCCGCCGGGGCGAAGGCCGCCGGGTTCACGGCCGTCGCGGCGGGCGACATCGCCGAGCAGTGCACCGCGAGCAGCAGCGGCTGCGTCCACCCCAAGACTGCCGCGCTGGTCAAGAAGATCAACCCGGCCTTCGTGATGACCATGGGCGACAACCAGTACGACGACGCCCGGCTCAAGGACTTCCAGAAGTACTACGACAAGACCTGGGGCGCGTTCAAGGACAAGACCCACCCGATCGCGGGCAACCACGAGACGTACGACCCGGACGGCGCGCTCAAGGGCTACAAGTCCTACTTCGGCGCCATCGCCTACCCCAAGGGCAAGAGCTACTACAGCTTCGACCAGGACAACTGGCACTTCATCGCGCTGGACTCCAACAGCCTCGACAAGTCCGAGCAGATCGACTGGCTCAAGGCGGACCTCGCCGCCAACTCCAAGAAGTGCGTGGCCGCTTACTGGCACCACCCGCTCTACTCCTCCGGCGAGCACGGCAACGACCCGGTCAGCAGGCCCGTCTGGAAGATGCTGATCGACGCCAAGGCCGAGCTGGTGCTCAACGGCCACGACCACCACTACGAGCGGTTCGCGCCGCAGAACGCGGACGGCAAGGCCGACCCGAACGGCCTGGTGGAGCTCCTCGGCGGGATGGGCGGCGCCAACCCGTACAAGATCGAGGAGGTCCAGCCGAACAGCGAGAAGCGGCTGACCAAGACGTTCGGCGTGGTCAAACTGAACTTCACCGACGACGGCTACTCCTGGGAACTGATCGGCACGGACGGCAAGACCAAGGACGCCAGCCCGTCCTACAAGTGCCGCTGAGCGGGCCCGGAAGCCCCTGATGTACCTCGCGACCACGGGCGCGGCCGCGGCGACACGCAAGGCGTCGCGCGGCCGCGTCGCCGGACCCGTTCTCGCCCTGGGCGCGGTCAGCCTCGTCACCGACGTCTCCTCCGAGATGGTCACGGCCGTGCTGCCGCTCTACTTCGTCCTCCATCTCGGCCTCTCCCCGCTCCAGTTCGGCTTTCTCGACGGTCTCTACAACGGGGTCACCGCGCTCGTCCGGCTCGTCGGCGGGCACGCCGCCGACCGCGGCAACCGGCACAAGCTCGTCGCCGGCGCCGGTTACGCGCTCTCCGCGCTCTCCCGCGTCGGGCTGCTGCTGGCGGGCGGCGGCACCCTGGGCATCGGCGCGGCGCTCGCCGCCGACCGGATCGGCAAGGGCGTGCGGACCGCTCCGCGCGACGCGATCATCTCGCTCAGCAGCCCGCCCGAGGCGCTGGGACGGGCCTTCGGCGTGCACCGCGCCATGGACACCACCGGCGCCCTCCTGGGCCCGCTCGCCGCCTTCGCCCTGCTGTGGGCCACCGCCGACGCGTACGACGCGGTCTTCGTCGTCAGCTTCTGTGTCGGGCTGCTGGGCGTGCTGATGCTGGTCGCCTTCGTGCCGGGACGCGACGCGCTGCCCGCGCAGTTGTACGTACGGCCGTCCCCAGCGGCGCCGAGCGCTCCGCCTTCGCCCGCTCCAGCGTCCCCGGCCACGCCATCCCCCGCCATGCCGTCCCCCGCCGCCCCGGGCGCCGCACGCACCAAGATCCTCGACCCGTTCCGCGACCCCGTCTTCCGCCGCGTCCTCGGCGCGGCGTCGCTGCTCGGGGCGGCCACCATCGGCGACGCGTTCGTCTACCTGCTGCTCCAGCAGCAACTGGACTTCGCCGTGCGCTGGTTCCCGCTGCTGCCGCTCGGGGCCGCCGCCGTCTATCTCTCGCTCGCCGTACCCGCCGGGCGGCTCGGCGACCGCGTCGGCCGCCGGGTGCCCTTCCTGTTCGGGCACGCGGCGCTGCTCGGCGCGTACCTGCTGCTGCTCACCACCGGCGCCGGTCCATTCCTGCTGGTCGGTGTGCTGTTGCTGGTCGGGGTCTTCTACGCGGCGACCGACGGCGTGCTGATGGCGCTGGCCGGGCCGGTGCTGGCGGCCGACCGGCGCGCGAGCGGCATGGCCCTGTTGCAGACGGGGCAGGCCCTGGCCCGGCTGCTCGCCGCGGCCGGGTTCGGCGCGGCCTGGACGCTGTGGGGCGTCCGGCCCGCGCTCATCACCGCCGTGCTGGCGCTGGCGGCCGCGCTGGCCTGCTCGGCCGTTCTGCTCCGCCGCCCCGAAAGGAAGGCATGACAGTCATGCCGTCACCCATGAGCGACGAAACCGGTGCGACCGCGGCGGCGGAGGCGACGCCCCTCGTCACGGACCGCCGCACGCAGGAGCCCCCTATGGTCGCCCGTACCCCGTTCGCGACGCTGTCGACGCGGGCCAAGGTGATCGCCGTCGCGACGGCGGCCGTCGTGCTCGCCGGCGTCGCGACCGTCTATACGGTCGGCGCGGCGCAGCGGGCCGAACCGGAGGACACCGCTTCCGCGTTCGGCCTCGACAGCGGCAGTCTGTACTTCCGCAGTACCACCGCCGGGAAGGGCCGCGTCGCGCGGCTGCCCGCCGCTCCGGGGGTGAGCGCGGCGGAGCGCACCACCGGCGGGCCCGCGTGCGAGCGCTTCTACGCGGCGGGGGGCACCGGCCTGTGCCTCACGCGCCGCCCCGGCATCCCGCCGACCGCGTACGCCGTCGTGCTGGACGGGCGGCTGCGCGAGAAGCGCCGCATCGCGCTGACCGGCATCCCCAACCGGGCTCGGGTCTCGGCGTCCGGCCGGATGCTGTCGTGGACGATGTTCGCGACCGGCGACTCGTACGCCACGTCGTCCTTCTCCACCCGCACCTCGATCCTGGACACCCGCACCGGCTACCTCATCAAGAACATGGAGGGGATCCAGCTCACCCTCGACGGCCACCGCTACCACTCCCCCGACGTCAACTACTGGGGCGTCACCTTCGCCCGCGACGACAACCGCTTCTACGCCACCGTCTCCACGAAGGGCAAGACCTATCTCGTCGAGGGCGACATGAGGACGTGGAAGGCCCGCACGCTGCGCGAGAACGCGGAGTGCCCCTCGCTCTCCCCCGACAACACCCGGCTGGTGTTCAAGAAGCGGGTGCGATCGGGGGCCAGTGCCCCCTGGCGGCTGTACGCGCTGGACCTGCGCACCATGCGGGAGACCCCGCTCGCCGAGGAGCGCAGCGTCGACGACCAGGCGGCGTGGCTGGACGATCACACCGTCGGCTACGCCCTGCCGGGCCGCGACGGGCGTAAGAGCGACATCTGGACCGTGCCGGCGGACGGCACGGGTGCTCCGGTGCTGCGCGTGCCGGGCGGCTCGTCACCCGCGATGGTCCGCTGACGCGGGGCGTGGGTCGCGGGTCCACGGGTCGCGGGGCGTGGGGCGCGGGCCGCGGGTCACTGTGGTGTCCAAGGCTCCGTCACCGCCGCGCGTACCGTGCCGCACCCCGGCGCCGGGCCGGGCGAGCCGCCATGAACATCCGTTCTGAACGGTCGTCCAGAGCCGGGTAGGGTGATCCGCATGGGACATCGGGAACAACTCATGATCGGCGCCAAGCGGTGCCTCCAGGAGCGCGGTTACGCCCGTACGACGTCGCGGGACATCGCCGCGGCGGCCAATGCCCCGCTCGGCACGATCAATTACCACTACGGCTCGAAGGAGGAGCTGCTCAACGCCGCCCTGCTGGAGTCGCTCAACGAGTGGGGCGACCGGATCACGGCCGCGCGGTCGGCGCGGCCCGCGTCCGGGTCCGGGTCCGGCCCCGCGGTGCGGCTGGAGTCGATGTGGTCGCAGATCATCGACTCGGTGGCGACGGACCGGCCGATGCTGGTGGCGGCCACCGAGTCGCAGGCGCAGGCGGAGCGGTCCGCGGAGATCCGGCAGCAGATCGCCGACGCGCAGGAGCGGTCCCGACCGCAGATGGCGGCGGCGCTGCACGGCCTGGACGCGGAGGCCGACGAGGAGACCGCGCGGGCGGTCGGCTCGGTGCACATGGCGCTGGTCGCCGGGCTGACCCAGCAGTGGCTCATCGATCCGGAGCGGGCGCCCAGCAGCCGTGAGCTGGCCATCGGGCTGCGGGCCATCGCCCGGAGCCTGGAGTCCGAGGGCTGATCCCCGGCGGCGGATTCCGGCCGCCGCGCGGCGCGGCGCCCCGACGGAGGCGTCGCCCGTTTCCCCGTGGGCGGCGGCCGGAACCGACACGGTCGCGCACCCATATCGGCGGCGGCCACGCCCGCGCGCAAAGAGAGGACGGGCCGGCCGCTGTGAGCGGCCGGCCCGTCCCGGCAGGCGTCGTACGGTCAGGCGGCGGTGCCGTCCATGGCCGCGACGAGGCTCTTGGGCCGCATATCGGTCCAGTGCTCGTTGATGTAATCCACGCACGCCTGACGCGCCGTCTCCTTCAGCACCACCGCCCAACCGGCCGGCACCTCCACGAACGCGGGCCACAGCGAATGCTGCCCCTCATCGTTCACCAGCACCAGATAGGTACCCTCAGCATCCTCGAACGGATTCGTCATGGATTGACTCCTGTATTCGCGAAGGCCACCCGCAGGCAGCTCACAACGTGTCCAGCATTTCGTCCAGCAGACGTCCGACATGGGCGACGGCGCTCGCCTCGACCATGATTCCCTCATGGTCGGAGTCGATCAAGTGGTCCCTGATCTCGCCCCCCACGAAGGGGCGCCAGGTCTCGGGGCCGCGCCGCCGCATGATGTCCGCCTCGGTCCGCCCGGCGGTGAAGAACATCACGTCACCGGTGAACCGGCCCGGGGTGAACCCCCACATCAGACGCGTGTTGTTCACCCACAGGTCCTTCATGGCGAGGATCTCCTCCGCGCCCAGATGCGCCATCGCGTAGTTCCCCTGCCGCAGGAACTCGCGGTAGCGCTCCACGGGAAAAGCCCCGTCCTCGATCTCCGACTCCTCGAACGGGAACCCGATGCCCCGCAGATTCCCGGCGACGATCTCCCGCTCGGCGGGGACCGACTCGCCCTGCCGCCAGGTCATCGGGAAGGAGTCCAGGATCGCCAGCAGCTCGACCTCCTCGCCCTGCCGCTGCAACTCGGCCGCGATGGCGTGCGCGATGTGCCCGCCGATCGACCAGCCCAGCAGCCGGTACGGGCCCTCGGGCTGTACGGTGCGCAGCTGCGCCAGGTAGTCCGCCGCCGCCTCCTCGACGGTCGCGGGCAGCGGCTCCGCGCGGCCGATGCCGCGCGCCTGGAGCCCATACACCGGGTGTTCGGGTCCGATGTGCGCCAGCAGAGCGGCGTAGCACCAGCTCAGCCCGGCCCCCGGGTGGACGCAGAAGACCGGGGGCCGCGATCCGCTCGTACGCAGCGGCAGCAGCACCGCGTGCGGGTCCGGCTCCGCCCCCGAGTCCAGCGCGGCGGCGAACTCCGCGACCGTGGGGGCGGCGAAGAGCTGACGGACCGCCACCTCGACGCCCAGTGCGGCCCGTACCCGGCTCACCAGCCGGGCCGCGAGCAGCGAATGGCCGCCGAGCTCGAAGAAGCTGTCGTCGACGGTGACCCGGTCCACTTCGAGGACCTCGGCGAACAGGGCGCACAGCGCCGTCTCCCGCGGCGTCCGCGGCTCCCGGCCGCTGGAGGCGGCCGCGAAGTCGGGTGCGGGCAGCGCCGTGCGGTCCAGCTTGCCGTTCTGCCGCAGCGGCAGCACGTCGAGGGTCATGAACGCCGACGGCACCATGTAGTCCGGCAGTGCGGTCCCGACGTGTTCGCGCAGGTCGCCCGGGCTCGGCGCCGCGCCCTCGGCGGGCACGACGTAGGCGACGAGGTGCTTGCCGCCGGGCCCTTCCTCGTGCACGGCGACCGCCGCGCGGGCGACGTGCGGGTGGGAGGCGAGCGCCGCCTCGATCTCCCCGAGTTCGATGCGGAAGCCGCGGACCTTCACCTGGTGGTCGGTGCGGCCCAGGTACTCCAGCTGCCCCTGGGCGTTCCACCGCACCAGGTCGCCGGTGCGGTACATGCGCGCGCCGGCCGGGCCGTAGGGGTCGGCGACGAACCGCTCCCCCGTCAGCCCCGGCCGCGCGACATAGCCCCGCGCCAGCGCCGCGCCCGCCAGGTACAGCTCGCCCGCGACACCCGGCGCCACGGGGCGCAGCGCGCCGTCGAGCACGTACGCCCGGGAGTTGGCGATCGGCCGCCCGATCGGGGCGACGCCCGGCCAGCCGGTGACGGACTCGGGCAGCGTGTACGCCGTCACCGCGTGGGTCTCCGACGGCCCGTAGTGGTTGTGCAGCCGCCTGCCCTCGCCCCGGCCGGTGAACGCGCGCACCGCACCGCCGAGCGTCAGCGCCTCTCCGCCCTGTATGAGCCGCTTGAGCGCGGGCAGTGGTGCGCCCTGCTCCTCGGCGGCCCCGCACAGGGCGTCCACCACCAGGTTCGGGGCGTGCAGCTCCGCCACCCGGTGGCGCTCCAGCCAGGCGACGAGCCGCTCCGGGTCGCGCCGTACCTCTTCGGGGCAGGCCACCAGCGTCTTGCCGTGCAGCAGCGCCGAGAGGATCTCCTGGACCGACACGTCGAAGCTGACCGCCGTGAACTGCGCGACGCGGGTGCCCGGCGGGCTCGGCAGCTCTGCCGCGTGCCAGGTCAGCAGGTTCTTCAGCGCGCCGACGGTCATCACGACGCCCTTCGGCTTGCCCGTCGACCCCGAGGTGTAGATCACGTACGAGGGGTGGTCGGGCAGCAGGGCCGTGGTCCGCTCGGCGGCGGTGAGGTCCGGCGCGGGCCCCTGACCGCCGATCAGCTCCGCGAGCTCCGGGCCGTCCAGTACGAGCCGGGGGGTGCTCCCCGCGTCGGCGGGCGGCAGGGACCGGGCCGCGGCGGTGCTGGTCAGCACCAGGACGGGGCCGATGTCGGCCAGCATGTGGGCGATGCGCTCGGCCGGGTACTCCGGGTCGACGGGCACGTAGCCGGCGCCCGCCTTGACCACGGCCAGCAGTGAGACCACCAGGTCGATGGAGCGCGGCAGGGCCACCGCCACGAACCGCTCCGGGCCCGCGCCGTGCTCGACGAGCAGCCGGGCCAGCCGGTTCGCCCGCGCGTTCAGCTCCGCGTACGACAGTTCCTCGTCCTCGAAGACGACGGCCACCGCGTCCGGGGTACGGGCCGCCTGCGCCTCGAAGAGGTCCGGCAGCGACTCGTCGGGCACCGGGAGCGCGGTGTCGTTCCACTCCACGAGCACACGCCGCCGCTCGGCCGGTTCGAGGACGTCGATGGCGCTGACGGGGAGGTCCGGCCGGGCGGCCACGGCGGTGAGCACGCTCACCAGGCGGCCGGCGATGGTCCGCGCCGTCTCGCGGTCGAACAGGTCGGTGCTGAACTCCAGCAGGCCGCCGATGCCCGCCGGAGCGCCGTCGGCCGGTGTCCGCTCCCCGAGCGAGAACAGCAGGTCGAAGCGGGCGACGCCGGTGCCGACCCGGTGGCCGGAGACCGCCACGTCCGGGGAACCGCCGGCGTCCGGGCCCGACTCGCTGTGGTGGCCCGCGTTGTTGAAGACCAGCATCGTCTGGAAAAGCGGGTGCCGGGACATCGACCGGACCGGCTTGACCACGTCGACCAGCCGCTCGAACGGCACGTCCTGGTGCGCGTAGGCGGCGAGCGCCGTCTCCCGCACCCGGGCCACCAGCTCGGTGAAGGCCGGGTCCCCCGACACGTCCGTGCGCAGGACGAGGGTGTTCACGAAGAACCCGACCAGGTCCTCCAGGGCGTCGTCCGTGCGTCCCGCGATGGGGGTGCCCACCGGGACGTCCGTCGATCCGCTGAGCTTGGCCAGCAGGGTCGCCAGCGCGGCCTGCACCACCATGAACACGCTGGACTGGGTCGCGCGGGCCACCTGGGCCAGCGCCGCGTGCACGTCGGCGGGGATCTCGAAGGCGACCTCGTCGCCCCGGTAGGTGGCCTCCGCCGGGCGCGGCCGGTCGGCGGGGATCTCCAGCTGGTCCGGCAGCCCGGCCAGCGCCTTCCGCCAGTACGCGAGCTGCCGCGAGATGGTGCTCTCGGGGTCGTCCTCGGCGCCGAGGACCTCGCGCTGCCACAGGGTGTAGTCCGCGTACTGCGCGGGCGGCGGCGTCCAGCCCGGCGCCCGGCCCGTGGTCGAGCGCGCCGTGTAGGCGGCCGTCAAGTCGCGGACGAGCAGCGGCATGGACCAGCCGTCGGTGGCGATGTGGTGCACCAGGATCAACAGGACGCGCTCGTCGCCCCCGGTCTCGAACAGCCAGCCGCGCAGCGGGGGTTCGCGGGTCAGGTCGAAGGCGTGCCGCGCGGCCCGCTCCAGCTCTCCCGCGAGGCCGTCCTCGGACGTGGCGACGACCGTCAGCTCCGGCGCGGCGTCCCGCTCCGCCACGACCCTCTGGTACGGGCCTTCGGCGTCCTCGGCGAAGACCGTGCGCAGGGTCTCGTGCCGCGCCACGACATCGGCGAACGCGGCGCGCAGCGCGTCGGTGTCCAGCGCACCGGACAGCCGGATGCCGGTCGGCACGTTGTAGGTCGGGCTGGGTCCCTCCAACTGGTGCAGGAACCAGAGGCGTTGCTGTGCGTAGGACAGCGGAAGCCGGTCGGGCCGGGTGCGCGCCGTCAGCGGGGTCCGTCCGGCGGCGGAACCGGACAGCTCCGCGGCGAGAGCTGCGACCGTCGGCCGCTCGAAGAGTTGACGGACCGACAGTTCGGTGCCGAGCGCCGTACGGACGCGGCCGGCGAGCCGCGTCGCGAGGAGCGAGTGGCCGCCCAGCTCGAAGAAGTCGTCGTCGACAGTGACGCGGTCCACGCCGAGCACCTCGGCGAAGATCCCGCACAGGATCTCCTCCTGCGGGGTGCGGGGCTCGCGGCCGGGGTTCTCGGCGGTGTATTCGGGGGCGGGCAGCGCCTTGCGGTCCAGCTTGCCGTTGGGGGTGAGCGGCAGCGCGTCGAGAGTGACGACGGCGGACGGCACCATGTAGTCGGGCAGCGCTTCACCCACGTGCCGACGCAGCGCACCCGCATCCGCTTCACCGCCGTCGGCGGCCACCACATAGGCGACGAGCCGCTTGTCGCCGGGCCGGTCCTCGCGCACCACGACGGCGCTGTGCGCGACCTGGGGCGAGCGGCCCAACACCGACTCGATTTCCCCGAGTTCGATGCGGAAGCCGCGGATCTTGACCTGGAAGTCGGTGCGCCCGATGTACTCCAACTCACCGTCGACGCTCCACCGCACCAGGTCACCCGTGCGGTACATACGCGCCCCGGACCGACCGTACGGATCAGCCACGAACCGCTCCGCCGACAGCCCCGGGCGCCCGTGATACCCGCGCGCCAAGCCCTCGCCCGCGATGTACAGCTCACCGCTGACGCCCGGCGCGACCGGACGCAGCCCCGCGTCCAGCACATACAGCCGCGTATTGCGGATCGGCCGCCCGATCGGCGGCGTCACACTCGCCCCCGACCGCGAATACCACGCCGCCGCGTACACCGTGGCCTCCGTCGGCCCGTAAATATTCGCCAACCGCTCCGCACCGACCGCCCGCACGATGTCATTCGCCGCCTGCGCCGACAACGCCTCACCCGCCAGCACCACACTGCGCGCGGTGACAGGGAGCCGCCCTTCGCCGACGATCTGGGACATCGCCGAGGGCACGCCGCTCACCAGGCCGGCGGCCACGGCCTTCCGGGAGCCATCCGCGAGTGCGAGCAGGTCCCGTACGACCTCGATCGAACCACCCGAGAGCAGAGGCCCGAACATCTCGAAGACGGAGACGTCGAAGTTGAGGGACGTCGACGCCACCACATGAGCCAGCTCCTCGGCCCCGAACTCCGCCGCCGCCCACGCCGCCAGATCCGCGACATTCTCATGGGGAACCACCACACCCTTCGGCATTCCCGTGGACCCCGACGTGTAGATCGCGTACGCCGGGTGGAGCGGAAGCAGCGCGGCGCTGCGGTCCCCGTCCACCGGAGCGGCGGCGGAGCGATCCGCGACGGCCTCCATAGTCTGCGGGTCGTCGAGCACCAGGCGCGCCGGGCCGCCCTCGGGCAGCCGCGACAGCACGTCCTCGACCGTGATCAACAAGGCGGGCGCGGCGTCCGTCAAGAGGTACGCGATGCGGTCGGCCGGGTACTCCGGGTCCACCGGTACGTACGCCGCCCCCGACTTGAGCACGGCGAGCAGGGACACGATGGTGAGTTCCGAGCGCGGCAGGGAGATCCCCACAAAGCCCTCGGGGCCCGCGCCCAGCGCGATCAGATGGTGCGCGAGCCTATTGGCACGCTCATTCAACTCCGCGTAGGACAGGGCCACTTCGCCGCACACGACAGCGACGGCGTGCGGAGTACGGGCCGTCTGCGCCTCGAACAGTGCGGGCAGCGTCGTCCGCGGCACCTCGTGCGCGGTGTCGTTCCACTCCTCCAGCACCCGCCGCCGCTCGCCCTCCCCGAGCACGTCCACCTGACTGACCGGCAGCTCCGGGGCGGCGGCGACCGCCTCCAGCAGCCGCACGAACCGCTCGCCGATCCGCTCGACCGACACCCGGTCGAACAGGTCGGTGCTGTACTCGATGACGCCGTTGATCCCGTCGGGCGCGCCGTCGGCGGCCCGCCCGTCGGCGAGGGCGAAGCGCAGGTCGAACTGGGCGATGCCGGTGCCGACGCGGTGGCCGGTGACGCTCAGCCCCGGCAGCTGCCCGCCCCGCTCCCCCAGGGCCGCCCGCTGGTCGACGTTGTTGAACGCCAGCATCGTCTGGAACAGCGGGTGCCGGGACATGGACCGGGCCGGGTTGACCGCCTCGACCAGCCGCTCGAAGGGCACGTCCTGGTGCGCGTACGCCGCCAGGTCCACCTCCCGCGCACGGGCGATCAGATCGGTGAAGGCGGGGTTGCCGGAGGTGTCGGTGCGCAGCACGAGCGTGTTGACGAAGAACCCGACCAGGTCCTCCAGCGCGTCGTCCGTACGGCCCGCGATGGGCGTGCCGAGGGGGATGTCCGTACCGCCGGTGAGCTTCGTCAGCAGCGCCGCCAGCGCGGCCTGCACCACCATGAACAGGCTGGCCCGGTTCTCCTGGGCCAGCGTCTCCAGGCGCTGGTGCAGGGCTGCGGGTATCGCGATCGGCACGTTGTCGCCGCGGTAGGAGGTCACGGCCGGTCGGGACCGGTCGGCCGGCAGCCCCAGCTCCTCCGGCAGCCCGGCCAACGCCGTCTCCCAGTAGGTGAGCTGACGGGAGATCGGGCTGTCCGGGTCCTCGTCGGAACCGAGGATCTCCCGCTGCCAGAGGGTGTAGTCCGCGTACTGCACCGGCAGCGGCGCCCAGTCGGGCGCCTGTCCCATGGAGCGGCCGGTGTAGGCCGTGGTGAGGTCGCGCACCAGCAGCGGCGTGGACCAGCCGCCGTCGCTCACGATGTGGTGCACGAGGACCATCAGGACGTGCTCGTCCGTCCCGGTCTCGAAAAGCCAGGCGCGCAGCGGAAGTTCGGCGGCCAGGTCGAAGCCGTGGCGCGCCGCGCGGTGCAGCTCCTCTTCCAGGCGGGCCTCGGTGGTGCGTACCGGCGTCAGCTCGGGCCGCGCGCTCCTCGCGTCCAGGACCCGCTGGTACGGGCCCTCGGCGTCCTCGCCGAAGACCGTGCGCAGGCTCTCGTGGCGCGCCACGACGTCGCCGAGCGCGGCGCGCAGCGCGTCGGTGTCCAGGGCGCCGGACAGCCGGAGGGTGGTGGGGATGTTGTAGGTGGCGCTGGGGCCCTCCAGCTGGTTGAGGAACCACAGCCGCCGCTGGGCGAAGGAGACGGGTACCCGCTCCGGGCGGGGGCGTGCCGCCAGCGCGGTCCGCGCGCCGCCGCCCGTGCCGATCGCCTCGGCCAGCCCGGCGACGGTCGGCGTCTCGAAGAGCCTGCGGACGGACATCTCCGCGTCGAAGGTGGAGCGGATACGGCCGGCGAGGCGGATCGCGGCCAGCGAGTGGCCGCCGAGGTCGAAGAAGCTGTCGTCGACGGTGACCCGCGGTACGCCCAGGACCTCGGAGAACAGTCCGCACAGGATCTCTTCCTGCGGGGTGCGCGGCGCGCGCCCGGCCTTGTCGACACCGTACTCGGGGGCGGGCAGGGCCTTGCGGTCCAGCTTCCCGTTGGGCGTCAGCGGCAGCGCGTCGAGGGTGAGAAAGGCCGAGGGCACCATGTAGTCGGGCAGCGACGCGGCGACGTGCTTGCGCAGCGTGGCGGGGTCGAGCGCCGTGCCGTCGGCGGAGACGGGGTAGGCGACGATCCGCTTGTCCCCTGGCTGATCCTCGCGCACGATGACGACGGCGCGCGCGATGTCGTGATGGGCGGTCAGGACTGCTTCGATTTCGCCGAGTTCGATGCGGAAGCCGTGGACCTTCACCTGGAAGTCCGTACGGCCGATGTACTCCAGCTCACCGACCGCGCTCCACCGCACCAGGTCACCCGTCCGGTACATACGGGCACCGGCCGGACCGTACGGGTCGGCAACGAACCGCTCCGCCGACAGGTCCGGACGCCGGTGGTAACCACGCGCCAGCCCGTCACCCGCGATATACAGCTCTCCCGCCACACCGGGGGCCACCAGACGCAGCCCGGCATCCAGCACATACACCTGCGTGTTTCCGATCGGGCGACCGATCGACACCGCCCCGGAAGCGTCCACCTCCGAAGCCGTCGACCAGATCGTCGTCTCCGTCGGACCATAGAGGTTGGTCACCGAACGACCAGCCGCGACGAGCGCACTCGCCAGATCGCCCGGCAGCGCCTCGCCGCCGACCAGCACCCGCACACCCGACAGATCCGCGCCGGTCTCGACGACCGCGTGCCACAGGCTGGGGGTCGCCTGCATCGCCGTGGCGCCCGAGAGCTTGATCAGATCGGTCAGAGCTGCCGAGTCCTTGACGGTCTCGCGAGAGGCGAGGACCAGCCCGGCGCCGCTGAGCAGCGGGAGATACAGCTCCAGACCGGCGATATCGAAGCCCACCGTGGTAACCGCCAACAGCCGGTCATCCGCGCCGAGTTCGAAACGCTCCTGCATCGAGGACAGGAAGTTCACGAGCGCCGAACCGGGCACCACCACGCCCTTCGGGCGGCCCGTCGAGCCCGAGGTGTAGATCGCGTACGCGGCATGGGCCGGCGAGCGGCCCGGAACCTGTACGTTCTCGGGCGAGCGGCCGCTGAGGTCGAGGTCCCGGAGGTCTTCCACAGCCAGCGTCAGGACCGGCCGCGCGTCGTCGAGGACGTAGTCGATGCGGTCCTGCGGGAAGTCCGGGTCCACCGGTACGTACGCGGCACCCGACTTCAGCACTGCCAGCAACGACACCACCAGGTCCACAGACCTCGGCAGCACGACCGCCACGAACCGCTCGGGACCCGCACCCCGCTCCACCAGATACCGCGCCAGACGGTTGGCACGCCCGCTCAACTCCGCATACGAGAACTCCACACCCTCGAACACCAACGCCACCGCATCCGGCGTCCGCGCCACCTGCGCCTCGAACAGCACCGGCAGCGACACCTCGGGAACCTCACGCGCGGTGTCGTTCCACTCCACCAGCGCCCGCCGCCGCTCGGCGTCCGCGAGGACGTCGAGCCGTGCGACAGGCGCGTCGGGCGCGGCGACGACCGCCGCGAGCACCCGTACGAACCGCTCCGCGATCCCCTCGGCCGTCGCGCGGTCGAACAGGTCGGTGCTGTAGTTCAGCGCGCCGGCCAGCCCCTCCGGCCGGCCGCCGGGGCCGTGCTGCTCGCCCAGGGTGAAGGAGAGGTCGAAGCGCGCGAAACCGCTGCCCGTCGGATGCTCGGCGACCGTCAGCCCCGCCGTGCGGTCGGCCGCCGCCCGGGCCTGGCTCTCGTCGTTGTTGTTCCAGGTCAGCAGGGTCTGGAAGAGGGGGTGCCGGGACATGGAGCGGGTCGGGTTGAGCACCTCGACCAGCCGCTCGAAGGGCACGTCCTGGTGCTCGTACGCCGCCAGGTCCGACTCCCGCACGCGTCCGACCAGATCGCGGAACGTGGGGTTGCCGGAGACGTCGGCGCGCAGCACGAGGGTGTTGACGAAGAACCCGACCAGGTCCTCCAGCGCGTCGTCCATACGGCCGGCGATCGGCGTGCCGACGGGTACGTCATCGCCCGCGCCCAGCTTCGACAGCAGGGCCGCCAGGGCCGCCTGCACCACCATGAACACGCTCGCGCGGCTCTCCCGCGCCAGCCCCGCGAGCCCGGCGTGCACTGCGGCCGGTACCTCGATGGGCAGGGTGTCGCCGCGGTAGGAGGCGGTGGCCGGGCGCGGCCGGTCCGTCGGCAGCTCCAGTTCCTCCGGGAGCGCTTCGAGCGTGGCCCGCCAGTAGGCCAGCTGCTGGGAGATGACGCTCTCCGGGTCGTCCTCGGAGCCGAGGACATCCCGCTGCCAGAGGGTGAAGTCCGAGTACTGGACCGGGAGTTCCTCCCAGTCCGGCGCTCCGCCCTCGCGTCGGGCCGTGTAGGACGTGAGCAGGTCGCGTACGAGCACCGGCGTCGACCAGCCGTCGCCGGCCATGTGGTGCACGAGGAGCAGCAGCACATGGTCCCCGGGCCCGGCCTCGAAGAGCGTCGCCTTCAGCGGGATGTCGGCGAGCGGGTCGAAGGCGTGTCGGGCGGCCGACTCCAACTCCCGGTCCAGCCCTTCCTCGCCCACGGGCACGACGGTCAGCTCGGGGCGGGCGTCCCGCGCGTCGAGGATGACCTGGTGCGGCCCGTCGGGGCCGTCGGCGAAGAGGGTGCGGAGCGTCTCGTGCCGTTCCACGACATCGGCCAGGGCGGCGCGCAGCGCCTGCCGGTCCAGTTCCCCGGACAGTCGCAGCGCGGTGGGGATGTTGTAGATCGCGCTGGGGCCCTCCAACTGGTGGAGGAACCACAGCCGGCGCTGCGCGAAGGACAGCGGAATCACGAGTTCTCCTTGTTCTTGGGCTGGCGGCGGAGGGCCGGGCGGGCCTTGGCCGCCTTCTTCTCGGCCAGGCTGCTCGCGAGGCCGGCGACCGTGGGCTCCTCGAAGAAGCCGCGGATGCTCATCTCCTTGCCGAGGGCCGAGCGGACCCGGCTGGCCAGGCGGGTCGCGAGGAGCGAGTGGCCGCCGAGGTCGAAGAAGCTGTCGTCGATGGTCACCTCCGGGACGCCGAGCACCTCGGCGAACAGGCCGGCGAGGGTCTCTTCCTCCGGTGTGCGGGGCGCCCGCCCGGCGCTCGCGGTCCCGTAGTCGGGTGCGGGCAGGGCCTTGCGGTCCAGCTTGCCGTTGGGTGTCAGCGGCAGGGCGTCGAGGGTGACGACGGCCGCGGGCACCATGTAGTCGGGCAGCGACGCGCCGATGTGCTTGCGCAGCGCGCCCGCCTCGGGGGCCGTGCCTTCGGCCGGGACGACGTACGCGACGAGCCGCTTGTCGCCGGGCGCATCCTCGCGCACCACGACGGCACCGCGTGAGACGTCGGCGTGGCCGGTCAGGACTGCTTCGATCTCGCCGAGTTCGATGCGGAAGCCGCGGACCTTCACCTGGAAGTCCGTACGGCCGATGTACTCCAGCTCACCGACCGCGCTCCACCGCACCAGGTCACCCGTCCGGTACATACGGGCACCGGACGGTCCGTACGGGTCGGCCACGAACCGCTCCGCCGACAGGTCCGGACGCCCGTGATAACCACGCGCCAGACCATCACCCGCGATATACAGCTCTCCCGCCACACCGGGGGCCACCGGACGCAGCCCGGCATCCAGCACATACACCTGCGTGTTTCCGATCGGCCGACCGATCGACACCGCCCCGGAAGCGTCCACCTCCGAAGCCGTCGACCAGATCGTCGTCTCCGTCGGACCATAGAGGTTGGTCACCGAACGACCGGCCGCGACGAGCGCACTCGCCAGATCACCCGGCAGCGCCTCACCGCCGACCAGCACCCGCACGCCGGAGAGCGCGGCCCCGGCTTCCAGGAGCGCGTGCCACAGGCTCGGGGTGGCCTGTACGGCCGTGGCTCCGGACTGCTTGACGAGAGCGGCCAGCTCGGCAGGGTCCTTGACGGTCTCGCGGGAGGCGAGGACCAGCCCCGCGCCGTTGAGCAACGGGAGATACAGCTCCAGACCGGCGATATCGAAGCCCACCGTGGTGACCGCCAACAGCCGGTCATCCGAGCCGAGTTCGAAACGCTCCTGCATCGACGACAGGAAGTTCACCAACGCCGAACCCGGCACCACCACGCCCTTCGGGCGGCCCGTCGAACCCGAGGTGTAGATCGCGTACGCCGCCTGCGAGGGCAGCACGGCGGCCTCGGGGTCCGCTGTCGAGTACGTGCTCAGATCGAGGCCCGCGAGTTCCGGCTCTGTCAGCGTCAAGACCGGCCGCGCGTCGTCGAGGACGTAGTCGATGCGGTCCTGCGGGAAGTCCGGGTCCACCGGTACGTACGCGGCGCCCGACTTCAGCACCGCCAGCAACGACACCACCAGATCCACGGACCTCGGCAGCACGACCGCCACGAACCGCTCGGGGCCGGCACCCCGCTCCACCAGATACCGCGCCAGACGGTTGGCACGCGCGTTCAACTCCGCATACGAGAACTCCACACCCTCGAACACCAATGCCACCGCATCCGGCGTCCGCGCCACCTGCGCCTCGAACAGCACCGGCAGCGACACCTCGGGAACCTCACGCGCGGTGTCGTTCCACTCCACCAGCGCCCGCCGCCGCTCGGCGGCGTCCAGCACATCGATGGTGCTGACGGGAGCCCCGGGCGTCTCGGCGGCCGCTTCCAGCAGGCGTACGAGCCGCCGCGCGAACCCCTCGGCCGTCGCCCGGTCGAAGAGGTCGGCGCTGTACTCGATGACGCCGTCCATCCCTTCCGGCACACCCGCGGCGTCATGCCGCTCGGCGAGGTTGAAGGCCAGGTCGAACTTGGCGAACTCCATGCTCACCTGCTCGCCCGTGACCTCGACGCCCGGCAGCCCGACGGCGTCGCGGCCGGCCGAGCCGCCTGACTCGTTGTTGTTCCACATCAGCATCGTCTGGAACAGCGGGTGGCGGGACATCGAGCGGGCCGGGTTGACCACCTCGACCAGCCGCTCGAACGGCACATCCTGATGGGCGTAGGCCGCGAGGTCCGTCTCCCTTACGCGCTCGACGAGTTCGGCGAACGTCGGGTCGCCGGAGACGTCGGTGCGCAGCACGAGCGTGTTGACGAAGAACCCGACCAGCTCGTCGAGCGCGTCGTCCGTGCGGCCCGCGATGGGCGTCCCGATCGGTACGTCCTCGCCCGCGCCGAGCTTCGACAGCAGGGTGGACACGGCGGCCTGGACCACCATGAACAGGCTCGCGCGGCTCTCCCGCGCCAGTTTCGCCAGCCCCGCGTGCAACTCGGCGCTCAGGCCGAAGGACACGGTCTCGCCGCGGTAGGTCGCCGTAGCCGGGCGGGGCCGGTCGCGGGGAAGTTCCAGCTCCTCCGGGAGGTCGGCCAACGCTTCTTCCCAGTAGGTGAGTTGACGGGTTATGGCGCTGTCGGCGTCGTCCTCGCTGCCCAGCAGCTCACGCTGCCACAGGGCGTAGTCGGCGTACTGCACGGGCAGCGGCGACCACTGCGGGAGCGCGCCCGCGCACCGCGCCGCGTAGGCGCGCGCCACGTCCCGGGCGAGCACGAGGTCCGACCAGCCGTCCGTGACGATGTGGTGCACCAGGAACAGCAGGACGTGCTCGTCCGGACCCACCTCGAACAGCCAGGTGCGGATGGGTATCTCGGCCGCGAGGTCGAACGGCCTGCGTGCCGCCTCGGCGACGCGCCGCTCCACCTCCGCGCCCTCGGTCCGTACGACCTCCATGGCGGGGCGGGCCTCGTCGGGGGCGAGGATCACCTGGTAGCTGCCGTCTTCGTCCTCGGCGAAAACGGTGCGCAGGCTCTCGTGCCGCGCCACGACGTCGGCGAGGGCCGCCCCCAGCGCCTGCTGGTTCAGCTCGCCCTTGAGGCGGAGTGCGGTCGGCATGTTGTAGGTCGCGCTCGGGCCCTCCATCTGGTGGAGGAACCACAGCCGCTGCTGTGCGAAGGACAGCGGCAGCCGGTCGGGGCGCTCCATGGGCACGACGGCGGCCCGCGCGCTGCCGGCCCCTCCGGCGGCGGCGAGGGCTTCGGAGAGGGTGGCGACCGTCGGCGTCTCGAAGAGCTGACGGATCGCCATCTCCACACCGAGCGTCGAACGGGCCCGGCTGACCAGCCGAATCGCCAACAGCGAATGCCCGCCCAACTCGAAGAAGTCCTCATCGACGCCGACCCGCGCCACACCCAGGATCTCCGCGAACAGCCCGCAGAGGATCTCCTCCTGCGGGGAGCGCGGTCCGCGGGTGGCGGGAGCGGAGGTGAACAGCGTCTGGGTGCCGTAGTCGGGTGCGGGCAGGGCCTTGCGGTCCAGCTTCCCGTTGGGCGTCAGCGGCAGGGCCTCCAGCGTCGTGAACGCGGACGGCACCATGTACTCGGGGAGTGCGTCGGACAGGTAGGCGTGGAGTTCCGCAGCGCTCGGAGCGGCGGTGACTGACGGGTCTGGCACGACGTAGGCGGCGAGGCGTTTGTCGCCCGGCTCGTCCTCCCGCACGACCACGGCAGCCCGCGACAGCGACGGATGACCCGCCAACGCCGCCTCGATCTCCCCCAGTTCGATACGGAACCCCCGCAGCTTCACCTGATCGTCCGCACGACCCACGTACTCGATATCACCACTGGCACGACGACGCACCACATCACCCGTGCGATACATCCGCCCACCACCGTCGCCGAACGGATCCGCGACGAAACGCTCCGCCGTCAACCCCGCCCGCCCGTGATACCCACGCGCCAGAACCACACCCGCCACATACAACTCACCAGGAACACCCACCGGCACCGGCTGCAACGACGCGTCCAGCACATACGCACGCGTATTGGCGAACGGACGCCCGATCGGCACCGCACCCGCCGGAGTCGGCACACCGGGCGACAGACGGAATTCGAGGCAGTTCACCGTCGCCTCCGTCGGACCGTACGCATTGAAGACCGTCACACCCGGATGCGCCACACGCCAACCGTCCAGCACCTCACCGACCAGCGCCTCACCACCGAGAACCAACATCCCCGACGGCGACACCTCCTCCGGCAACGCCTCCAGAACCGACAGGTGACTCGGCGTCCCCTTCATGAAGGTCGGACGCGGACCAACGGCAGCGCCCTCATCCAGCTCCGCCAACCGCACACACCCGCCACTGACCAGCGGCGTGTACAACGCGGTCACCGTCAAGTCGAACGCCAACGGCGAATGCACCAACGACACACCCGACACCGCGTCCGCATACACCTCACGCGCCCGCACCACATACGCACCCACCGAACGGTGCTCAACCACCACACCCTTCGGCACACCCGTCGAACCCGACGTGTAAATCATGTACGCGGGGTGACGTACCGACAGCGGTGCGAGCCGTGCCACGTCGGCCGGTCCGGAGGCCATCGCCTCCAGGGTTTCGGGGGTGTCCAGCAGCAGCCGTTTGGCGGCGGCGTCGGGCAGTCGCGCGGCGAGTTCGCCGTTCGTGAGCACGAGCGCGGGGGCCGCGTCGGTCAGCATGAACGCGATGCGCTCGTCCGGGTACTCCGGGTCGACCGGCACATACGCACCGCCCGCCTTGAGCACCGCGAGCATCGCCACCACATTCTCCGCCGACCGCGGCAACACGATCGCCACAAACCGCTCCGGCCCCACACCACGATCCACCAACAACCGCGCCAGGCGACCGGCCCGCTCATCCAACTGTCGGTAGGTGAGCGTCGCTTGACCGTCCATCACAGCCGGTGCGTCCGGTGTGCTCGCGGCCTGCGCCTCGAAGAGGTCGGGCAGCAGCGCGTCCGGGACCTCGCGGTCCGTGTCGTTCCACTCCACCAGCTCCCGCCGGCGGTCGGCCGCGTCCAGCATGTCGATCCGGCCGACCGGGCTGTCGGGGGCGGCGGCCACCGCCTCCAGTACGCGCACGAACCGGTCGGCGAAGGTCTGGGCGGTCTCCTGGTCGAATAGGTCGGCGCTGTACTCCACCTCGCCCCTGATCCCGGCCGCCGTGCCCTCGTCGCCGCGCAGGTCCGCGAGGGCGAAGCGCAGGTCGAAGCGGACCACTCCGGTGCGTACCGAGTGCCCGTCCACGGCCAGATCGGGGAGCTGGGTGGTCGACTGCACGGCCTGGTGCCCGGCGTTGTGCCAGGTGATCAGGGTCTGGAAGAGGGGGTGCCGGGTGATGGAGCGAGCCGGGTTGACCACCTCGACCAGCCGCTCGAACGGCACGTCCTGGTGCGCGTACGCCGCCAGGTCCGCCTGCCGCACCCGGCCCACCAGCTCGGCGAAGGTCGGGTCGCCGGAGACGTCGGTGCGCAGCACCAGCGTGTTGACGAAGAACCCGACCAGGTCCTCCAGCGCGTCGTCCGTACGGCCCGCGATGGGCGTGCCCAGCGGTACGTCGTCCGATCCGCTCAGCTTCGCCAGCAGGGCGGCGAGGGCGGCCTGTACCACCATGAACAGGCTCGCGTGGTTCTCCTGTGCCAGCGTCTCCAGCCGCTGGTGCAGAGCGGCGGGCAGGTCGAAGCGGACCGTGCCGCCGCGGTGCGAGCCCTCGGCCGGCCGGGGCCGGTCGGTGGGGAGCCTGAGCTCCTGCGGGAGGTCGGCGAGGGTGTCCCGCCAGTAGGCGAGCTGCTGGGAGAGCACGCTCTCCGGGTCGCTCTCGGAGCCGAGGACCTCGCGCTGCCAGAGCGTGTAGTCCGCGTACTGCGCGGGCAGCGGCGCCCACTCCGGGGCCCGGCCCTGGGAGCGTGCGGCGTAGGCGACGGTGAGGTCGCGTACGAGCAGCGGCATCGACCAGCCGCCGTCGCCCGCGCTGTGGTGCATGAGGAGCAGCAGTACGTGCTCGTCGGGGCCTATTCCGAACAGCCAGGCGCGCAGCGGGATTTCGGCGGTGATGTCGAAGCTGTAGCGGCCCGCTTCGTCGATCCGCGCCTCCAGTTCGCCCTCGGTGGCGACCTCGGCGAACGTGATGCCGGTCCGTACGGCGGGGTCCTGGGCGTCCAGGATGATCTGGTGGCCGCCTTGGGAGTCCTCGGCGAAGACCGTGCGCAGGCTCTCGTGCCGTGTCACGACGTCGGTGAGCGAGGAGTGCAGGGCGTCGCGGTCGAGGGCGCCGGTGAGGCGGAGGGCCGCGGGGACGTTGTAGGTGGAACTGGGGCCCTCGAACTGGTTGAGGAACCACAGGCGTTGCTGTGCGAAGGACAGCGGGATCCGTTCGGGGCGCGGTCGCGCGGTGAGCGCGGTACGGGCGCCGCCCGCGCCGCGCAGCACGTCGGCGAGGCCGGCGATGGTCGGAGTCTCGAAGAGCCTGCTGATGGCCAGTTCGACGCCGAAGGTGGAGCGGATGCGACCGACGAGCCGCATGGCGGCGAGCGAGTGGCCGCCGCGCTTGAAGAAGTCCTCGTCGATGGAGGACGGCTGGACGCCGAGCACCTCGGCGAACAGGCCGGCGAGTATCTCCTCCTGCGGGGTGCGCGGTGCGCGCCCGGCGCTCTCGACGCCGTACTCGGGCGCGGGCAGCGCCTTGCGGTCCAGCTTGCCGTTGGGCGTGAGCGGCAGCGCCTCCAGCGTCACGAACGCCGACGGCACCATGTAGTCGGGCAGCGACGCGCCGATGTGCTTGCGCAGCGCGCCCGCCTCGGGGACGGCGCCCTCGGCCGGGACGATGTACGCGACGAGCCGCTTGTCGCCGGGGCGGTCCTCGCGGACCACTACGGTGCCGCGCGCCACCGAGGGGTGCGCGGCGAGCACCGATTCGATCTCGCCGAGTTCGATGCGGAAGCCGCGGACCTTCACCTGGAAGTCCGTACGGCCGATGTACTCCAACTCACCGACCGCGCTCCACCGCACCAGATCACCCGTGCGGTACATACGCGCCCCGGCCCGACCGTACGGGTCAGCCACGAACCGCTCCGCCGACAGATCCGGACGCCCGTGATAACCACGCGCCAAGCCGTCACCCGCGATATACAACTCCCCCGCCACGCCAGGGGCCACCGGACGCAGCCCAGCGTCCAGCACATACACCTGCGTGTTTCCGATCGGCCGACCGATCGACACCGCCCCGGAAGCGTCCACCTCCGAAGCCGTCGACCAGATCGTCGTCTCCGTCGGACCATAGAGGTTGGTCACCGAACGGGCGGACCCCGCGAGCGCACTCGCCAGATCACCCGGCAGCGCCTCACCGCCGACCAGCACCCGCACACCCGACAGCTCGACGCCGGACTCGACCAGCGCGTGCCACAGGCTGGGGGTCGCCTGCATCGCCGTGGCCCCGGAGCGCTGTACGAGCGCCGCGAGACCCGGCAGGTCCTTGACGGTCTCGCGGGAGGCGAGGACCAGCCCCGCGCCGTTGAGCAACGGGAGATACAGCTCCAGACCGGCGATATCGAAGCCCACCGTGGTGACCGCCAACAGCCGGTCATCCGCGCCGAGTTCGAAACGCTCCTGCATCGACGACAGGAAGTTCACCAACGCCGAACCCGGCACCACCACGCCCTTCGGGCGGCCCGTCGAACCCGAGGTGTAGATCGCGTACGCCGCCTGCGAGGGCAGCACGGTCACGTCGAGGTTCGCGGCGGAGTACCCGTCGAGGAAGAGTGTCCGGAGGTCGGCCTCGGTCAGCGTCAGGACCGGGCGCGCGTCCTCCAGCATGTACGTGACGCGGTCCTGCGGGAACTCCGGGTCCACCGGCACATACGCGGCGCCCGACTTCAGCACCGCCAGCAGCGACACCACCAGGTCCACAGACCTCGGCAGCACGACCGCCACCAGCCGCTCCGGGCCCGCGCCCCGGTCGGCCAGATGCCGGGCGAGGCGGTTGGCGCGGGCGTTGAGCTCCGCGTACGAAAGGGTCTCGTCGCCGAAGACCAGCGCCGTGGCGTCCGGGGTGCGCGCCGCCTGCGCCTCGAAGAGCGCGGGCAGCGTCGCGCCGGGAACGTCGCGGGCGGTGTCGTTCCACTCCGCCAGCACCTGCCGCCGCTCGGCGTCGGCTAGGACGTCGAGCCGCCCGAGGGGCGCCTCGGGCGCGGCGGCGACCGCCTCAAGCACCCGCACGAACCGCTCGGCGAACCGCTCGGCCGTGGCCCGGTCGAAGAGATCGGCGCTGTACTCGATGACGCCGTCGAGACCGGCGGGCGCGCCGTCGGCGTCGAGCTGCTCGGCGAGGTTGAACGCGAGGTCGAACTTGGCGACCCCGGTGCTCACCCGACGGCCCTCGACGGCCAGGCCCGGGAGCCCGTCCGCGGCGTCGGCCGAGGCGTGCTGATCGTTATTGTTGAAGGCCAGCAGGGTCTGGAAGAGAGGGTGCCGCGAGAGCGAGCGGGCCGGGTTGAGGACCTCGACCAGCCGCTCGAACGGCACATCCTGGTGCGCGTACGCCGCCAGGTCCGCCTCCCGCACGCGTCCGACCAGATCGCGGAAGGAGGGGTTGCCGGAAACGTCGGTGCGCAGCACGAGCGTGTTGACGAAGAACCCGACCAGGTCCTCCAGCGCGTCGTCCGTACGGCCCGCGATGGGCGTGCCGATCGGTATGTCGTCGCCCGCGCCGAGCTTCGACATCAGGGTCGCGAGGGCCGCCTGTACCACCATGAACACGCTCGCCTGATTGGCGCGCGCGAGGGCCGCGAGCCGCCCGTGGAGTTCCGCGGGGATCTCCAGGGGGACTTCGTCGCCCCGGTAGGTGGCCTTCGCCGGGCGGGGCCGGTCCGTCGGCAGCTCCAGCTCCTCCGGCAGACCCGCGAGCGCGTCCCGCCAGTGTGCGAGCTGCTTCGAGATGGCGCTCTCGGCGTCGTCCTCGCCGCCGAGCAGTTCACGCTGCCACAGGGCGTAGTCGGCGTACTGCACCTCCAGCGGCGACCAGCGCGGGGAGCGTCCGGTGCGGCGCGCGTTGTAGGCGCCGGCCAGGTCGCGTACGAGCAGTGGCATCGACCAGCCGTCGCTGGCGATGTGGTGCACGAGGAGCAGCAGTGCGTGTTCCTGCGGTCCCACCTCGAACAGCCAGGCACGGATGGGGATTTCGGTGGAGAGGTCGAATCCGTGCCGGGCCGCGGCGTCGAGCCGTTCCTGGAGCCGGTCTTCGCCGACGGACTCGATCTCGAACGTCGGCCGCGCGGCTTCCGCGCCGGGGTCCAGGACCAGCTGGTGTCCGCCGTCGGCGTCCTCGGGGAAGAGGGTGCGCAGGCTCTCGTGCCGGGCGACCACGTCGCGCAGCGCGGCCCCTAGCGCCTGCTGGTCGAGGGCGCCGGTCAGGCGCAGGGCGGCGGGGAGGTTGTAGGTGGCGCTGGGGCCTTCGAGCTTGCCGAGGAACAGCAGCCGCTGCTGTGCGAAGGAGAGAGGCAGTCGGTCGGGGCGCTCCATGGGGACGACGGCGGCCCGTGCGCTGCCGGCTGTTCCAGCGGTGGCGAGGGCTTCGGAGAGGGTGGCGACCGTCGGCGTCTCGAAGAGCTGACGGATCGCCATCTCCACACCGAGCGTCGAACGGGCCCGGCTGACCAGCCGGATGGCGAGCAGCGAATGCCCGCCCAGCTCGAAGAAGTCCTCATCGACACCGACCCGCGCCACACCCAGGATCTCCGCGAACAGCCCGCACAGGATCTCTTCGCGCGGCGAGCGCGGGCCCCGCGTGGCGGGTGCGAGTCCGGCGTACGCCTGCTGGGTTCCGTAGTCGGGTGCGGGCAGGGCCTTGCGGTCGAGCTTCCCGTTGGGCGTCAGTGGGAGCGCGTCGAGGACGACGAACGCGGACGGCACCATGTAGTCGGGGAGCGACGCGGCCAGGCGCGTGTGGAGTTCGGCGGAGCCGGGAACCGCGTCGGACGATCCGTTGGGCACGACGTAGGCGGCGAGGCGCTTGTCGCCCGGCTCGTCCTCCCGCACGACCACGGCAGCCCGCGACAGCGACGGATGACCCGCCAACGCCGCCTCGATCTCCCCCAGTTCGATACGGAAACCCCGCACCTTCACCTGATCGTCCGCACGACCCACGTACTCGATATCACCACCGGCACGACGACGCACCACATCACCCGTGCGATACATCCGCCCACCACCACCGCCGCCGAACGGATCCGCGACGAAACGCTCCGCCGTCAACCCGGCACGCCCGTGATACCCACGCGCCAGAACCACACCCGCCACATACAACTCACCAGGAACACCCACCGGCACCGGCTGCAACGACGCGTCCAGCACATACGCACGCGTATTGGCGAACGGCCGCCCGATCGGCACCGGACCCGCCGGGGTCGACTCACCAGGCGCGAGACGGAATTCGAGGCAGTTCACCGTCGCCTCCGTCGGACCGTACGCATTGAAGACCGTCACACCCGGATGCGCCGCACGCCAACCGTCCAGCGCCCCACCGACCAGCGCCTCACCACCGAGAACCAACATCCCCGACGGCGACACCTCCTCCGGCAGCGCCTCCAGAACCGACAGGTGACTCGGCGTCCCCTTCATGAACGACGGCCGAGGACCAGCGGCAGCGCCCTCATCCAGCTCCGCCAACCGCACACACCCGCCACTCACCAACGGCGTGTACAACGCGGTCACCGTCAAGTCGAACGCCAACGGCGAATGCACCAACGACACACCCGACGCCGCGTCCGCGTACACCTCACGCGCCCGCACCACATACGCACCCACCGAACGGTGCTCAACCACCACACCCTTCGGCACACCCGTCGAACCCGACGTATAGATCATGTACGCGGCGTGGGACTGCGCGGGGGTGCGGCCCAGGTTCTCGTCGGATACGCCGTCGAGCGCGAGGGAGCCCATCTCCTCCTCGGTCAGGGTCAGGACCGGTCGGGAGTCGGCCAGCATGTGGGCGATGCGCTCGTCCGGGTACTCCGGGTCGACCGGCACATACGCGCCACCCGCCTTGAGCACCGCGAGCATCGCCACCACATTCTCCGCCGACCGCGGCAACACGATCGCCACAAACCGCTCCGGACCCACACCGCGGCCCGCCAGCACCCGCGCCAGGCGGTTCGCCCGGGCGTTCAGCTCCGCGTAGGTCAGGGACTCGTCGCCGAAGACGAGCGCCGGGGCGTCGGGGGTGCGCGCCGCCTGCGCCTCGAACAGCTCGGGCAGCGTCGTGGCGGGGACCTCGCGGGCGGTGTCGTTCCAGCCCTCCAGCAGCTGGTGGCGCTCGTCCGCGCGCAGCACGTCGGTGCGGCCCACGGGCAGGTCCGGGTCGGTGGCGAAGGTGTCGAGGACCTGGAGCAGGCGGTCGCCGATGGCCTCGACGTCGGCCTCGGTGAGCAGGTCGGGCTGGTAGAAGAACCGGAAGCCCAGGTTGGTGTGGGGCATCGCCACGAGGCTGAGCGTGTAGTGGTTGGCGGAGGTGCTCTCCGCGGCGGAGACCTTGAGCCCGCCGGGGGCGGCGCCGGTCTGCTCGCGGGCCTGGTCGAGCGGGAAGTTCTCGAAGACCAGGGAGGTGTCGAAGAGTTCGCCGATGCCGGCCTGCCGCTGGATGTCGGCGAGGCCGAGGTGCTGGTGGTCCAGCAGCCGGGACTGCTCCTCCTGTACGCGCACGAGGAACCGCGAAAGGGGCTCGGCGGGGCGCAGCCGGGCGCGCAGCGGGAGGGTGTTGATGAAGAGGCCCACCATGTCCTCGACGCCCGGCAGGTCCGCCGGGCGGCCGGAGACGGTGACGCCGAAGACCGCGTCCTCGCTGCCGGTGAGGCGGCCGAGTACCAGCGCCCAGGCGCCCTGGACCACGGTGTTCAGGGTCAGGCCGTGCGCGCGGGCCCGCTCGACGAGCGCGGCCGTCGCCTGCTGGGTCAGCCCGAACTCGTACCGCTGCGGCGCGGCCGGCATCCGGCCCGCGTCCATGGGGGCGACGCGGGTCGGCTCGGTCAGCCCGGCCAGCGACTCCCGCCAGGCCCGCTCCGCGGCGGGCCGGTCCTGCTTCGCCAGCCAGTCGAGGTAGTGCCGGTAGGGCCGCGCCTCGGGCAGGCCGCCGGCGTCGCCGCGGCTCACGTAGAGGGCGTGGAACTCGCGCAGCAGAACGGGCAGGGACCAGCCGTCGAGCAGGGTGTGGTGCATGGAGAGCACCAGCCGGTGCTGCTGCTCGGCGAGCTTGACCAGCAGGAACCGTACGAGCGGCGGGCGGCTTACGTCGAAGCGCCGGGCGCGGTCCGCGGCGACGAGCCGGTCGGCCTCGGCCGTGCGCTCCGTCTCGTCGGCGATGCCGCTGAGGTCGGCGTCCTCCCAGGGCAGCGGGACGGTGCGGGCGACGAGCTGGGCCCATTCGCCGGTCTTGCGCTGCCGGAAGGCGACCCGGAGGTTCGAGTGGCGCTGGAGCAGCGCGCCGCCGGCGGCCCGCATTCCCTCGTGGTCCAGCTCGCCGTCCAGGTGGAACACGAGCTGGACGGTGTACACGTCCGGGGCCGCCTCGTCGTACACGCTGTGGAAGAGCAGCCCTTCCTGCAACGGGGACAGCGGCAGAATGTCCTCGATTACCCGCGACTGTCGGCTCACGTTCAGATCTCCCACTCGGCTACCAGGTCGTCTTCGAATTCATCGATCTCGTTCTGCGTGATCGAGCCGAGGCCCACGTCGGAGGGGGTGAGCCCGCCCGCGTCGGGGTGTTCGGCGTGTTCGGCCAGCGCAGTCAGCGCCCGGAACCAGCCCTCGGCCAGTTCCCGCACGCTCTTCTCGTCCAGCAGTCGCTCGGCGAAGGTCCAGGACGCGACCAGCTCCGGGCCGCGCGCGCCGTCCTCGGTGAGGGCGTTCAGGCCCAGGACGTGCGGGAGCGGCATCTTGTCGTCGGTGCCCGGGGCGTTGCCGTCCGCTTCCGGGGTGAGGGCCCAGTCGGCCGGCCGGGCGTCGGTGGCGGTGGTGAACCGCCCGAGGTAGTTGAAGCCGATCTGCGGCGCCCCGAGGCCCGCCAGTCCGCGGCCGGTGTCCGGGTTCAGGTATCGCAGGAGGCCGTAGCCGATGCCGTTGTCCGGCACCGTCCGCAGGTCTTCCTTGACCCGCTTGAGGAGCGCGCCCGCGGCCGGTCCGGCGGCCCACGCCTGTGCGCGGTCCAGTCCCGACACATCCAATCTCACGGGGTACACGCTCGTGAACCACCCCACGGTGGCGGATACGTCGACGCCGCCGACGGCGTCCTCCTCGCGGCCGTGTCCTTCGAGGTCCACCAGGACGTGCGGGGAGCGGTCGTCTCGCCGCCAGTCGGCGACGGCGAGCGCGAAGGCCGACAGCAGCACGTCGTTGACTCCGGCCCGGAAGGTGCCCGGCACGGTCGTCAGGAGCGCGTCCGTGACGTCGGCGGGCAGCCGCAGCGTCACCGAGCCCGCCGACCCGTACGTGTCCAGCGCCGGGTCCAGCGGACCGGCACCGATCACCGGATCGGGGGTGCCGAGCGTCCGCCGCCACAACTCCAACTCCGCAGCCCGCGAGGGCTGTCGGGCCTCCTCGGCCAGGCGCCGGACCCAGCCCCGGAAGGACGTCGCCACCGGCTCCGGCTCCGCACGGCGGCCGGCGGAGGCCGCCCGCCACGCGTCGGCCAGCGCGGGCACCAGCACCCGCCAGGACACTCCGTCCACCGCGAAGTGATGCACCATCACCAGCAGCCGGCCCGGCTCCTCCGGACCCCGGTCGAACCACACCACCTGCACCACCGACCCGTCGGCGGGCGACAGGCGGTCGCGCGCCGCGTCCGCCTCGGCCGCGTACTGGGCGCTGCGGGCCGCCTCGCCCAGGCCGTACTGGTCGACGCGGAGCACGCGTTCCTCTGCCCGTACGGAGCCGGGTGCGGTGACCTCCATCGCCCAGTCGGCCGCGGCGGGCCCGGTGACGACCTTCACGCGCAGCGCGTCGTGGTGGTCGAGCACGGTCTGCACGGCGGTCACCAGGTCCTGCCGGACCATGCCGGCCGGGGCCTGGAGGACCGTCGACTGGTTGAACCGGTCGAGGGGGCCGCCGCGTTCGGCGAGCCAGTGCATGACCGGCGTCAGCGGTACGGGGCCGACCCCGGCGCCCGGCGCTTCGGCGACCGTGCCCCGGGCGACGGCGACGGCTCCGGCCAGGCCGGCGACCGTCTTGTGGTCGAAGACGTCGCGCGCCGACAGCTCCAGCCCGGCCCGGCGGGCCCGGCTCACCAGCTGGATGGACATGATGCTGTCCCCGCCCAGCTCGAAGAAACTGTCGTCGATGCCGACCCGCTCCAGCCCCAGCACCTCGGCGAACAGCCCGCACAGCAGCTCCTCGCGCGGGGTGCGCGGCGCGCGCCCGGAGAGTTCGGCGCGGTACTCGGGTTCGGGGAGCGCCTTGCGGTCGAGCTTGCCGTTCGGGGTGAGCGGCAGGGCGTCCAGGGCCACGAACGCGGCGGGCACCATGTAGTCGGGCAGTGAGGCGGACAGGAACTCCCGCAGTTCGCCGACGGCCGGGGCCTCGGCGCCGTCCGGCACGAGGTAGGCCACGAGCCGCTTCTCGCCGGGCCGGTCCTCGCGGACCAGGACGGTGCTCTGGGCGACACGGCTATGCGCCGACAGGGCCGCCTCGACCTCGCCGAGTTCGATGCGGAAGCCGCGGACCTTCACCTGGTCGTCGGCGCGGCCGGCGTATTCGAGGACGCCGTCCTTGCGCCGGCGGGCCAGGTCGCCGGTGCGGTACATGCGGGCGCCCGCCGGTCCGTACAGGTCGGCGACGAACCGCTCCGCGGTCAGTCCGGGGCGGCCGAGGTAGCCGCGGGCGAGGCCGCCGCCCGCGATGTACAGCTCGCCGGCCACGCCGGGCGCGACCGGCCGCAGCCCCGCGTCCAGCACGTACACCTGGGTGTTGTCGACCGGGCCGCCGATGGGCGGCAGGGCCGGGCCGCAGACGGGGGCGCTGATGGTGGCGGCGACGGTCGCCTCGGTCGGGCCGTAGGCGTTGACCATCCGGCGGCCGGGAGACCAGCGGGCGACGAGCTCCGCCGAGCACGCCTCGGCGCCGACGACGAGGGTGCGGAAGTCCGGGAGTTCCCGTTCCGGCACGCTGCCGAGCACGGTCGGCGGGATCAGCGCGTGGGTGATCCGGCGGTCGGCCAGGATGTCGGCCAGTTCCTCGCCGGCGAGGGGGCCCGCGGGCGGTACGACGAGCGCGGCTCCGGCCGGGAAGGCCATGAGCAGTTCCATGACCGCGGCGTCGAAGCTCGGCGACGACAGTTGCAGGACGCGGCTCCCGGCGTCGATGGCCAGCCGTTCCACCTGGGTCGAGCCGAGGCTCGTGAGACCGGCGTGCGTGACGACGACGCCCTTGGGGCGGCCCGTGGAACCGGAGGTGTAGATGACGTACGCGGGGTGGTCGGTCGTCAGCGGGGCGGTGCGCTCGCTGTCCCGCACGTCGCCGTCGGCGCGGCCGTCGACGCCGTCCAGGGCCCGGATCGCGGCGGCCTCGTCGAGGAGCAGCCGTGCGGTGCCGGTGGCGGGGAGCCGTTCGGCGGTCTCCGTGGTGCTGATCAGGAGCACCGGTCGGGCGTCGTCGAGCATGTAGGCGATGCGGTCGTCCGGGTAGCCGGGGTCGACGGGCAGGTACGCGCCGCCCGCCTTGACGACCGCGAGGAGCGAGACGACGAGGTCGGCGGAGCGCGGCAGGGCGAGGGCGACGGTCGTCTCCGGGCCGACGCCGTGCTCGATCAGCAGCCGGGCGAGCCGGTTGGCCTGGGCGTTGAGCTCCGCGTAGGACAGGCAGGCCAGGTCCGTCTCCCCGGCGATCACCGCGGGGGCGTCGGGGGTGCGGGCCGCCTGGGTCTCGACGAGCGCGCCGAGGGTGCGCCGCGGCACGTCGCGGGCCGTGTCGTTCCAGTCGGTCAGGGCGCGCCGGCGTTCGGCGGCGTCCATGATCTCCAGCGTGCCGAGGGGCTGCCGGGGGTCGGCGGCGACGGCGGACAGCAGTCGGACCAGCCGGTCGCCCATGGTGACGGCGGTGTCCTCGTCGAAGAGGTCGGTGCTGTATTCGAGGTGTCCGGTGAGGCCGCCGGGCGTTCCGTCGTCGGTGTGCCGCTCGGTGAAGGAGAACGCCAGGTCGAACTTGGCGGCGCCGGTGTCCACGGCGGCCGGGGCCACGCTGAGGCCGGGGAGGCGGCCGATCACGTCGAGCGCGCCGCGGTGGTCCGTCTCGAAGGTCAGCGCCGTCTGGAACAGCGGGTGGCGGGCCATGGAGCGGGTCGGGCTCAGCACGTCGACGAGCCGTTCGAAGGGCACGTCCTGGTGCGCGTAGGCGCCCAGGTCCGCTTCGCGTACGCGCTCGGTCAACTCGGCGAACGTCGGGTCGCCGGAGACGTCGGTGCGGAGCACCAGCGTGTTGACGAAGAACCCGACGAGTTCCTCCACCGCGCTGTCCGTGCGGCCGGCGATCGGCATGCCGATCGGTACGTCCGTCGAGCCGCTAAGCTTCGCCAGCAGCGTCGCCAGCGCCGCCTGGACCACCATGAACAGGCTGCCGCGGCTCTCCTTGGCCAGGCCGGCGAGGGCGTGGTGCACGTCGGCGGGGACGTCGAAGGAGATCCGGGCGCCCTGGTGGGTGGCCGTGGCGGGGCGCGGCCGGTCCCGGGGCAGCTCCAGCTCCTCCGGAAGATCGGCCAACTTATCCTTCCAGTAGGCGAGTTGACGGGATATCTCGCTGCCGGCGTCGTCCTCGCTGCCGAGCATCTCGCGCTGCCACAGGGCGTAGTCGGCGTACTGCACGGGCAGCGGCGCCCAGTCGGGGGCCCCGCCGGCGCAGCGCGCCTCGTACGCGGTCATCAGGTGCTGCACGAGCACGGGCAGCGACCAGCCGTCGGCCGCGATGTGGTGCACCAGGACGAGCAGTACGTGCTCGTCGGCACGCTCCTCGAAGAGGGTGGCCCGTACGGGTGTGGCGGCGGCCAGGTCGAAGCCGCGCCGGGACGCGGCGTCGAGCCGTTCGCGGAAGGCGGCGGGGGTGTCGGCGCTCGCGTCGACGGTCTCGACGGCCGGACGGGCGCGCGGGTCGGCCGGGTCGAGTACGACCTGGTGTCCGCCGTCGGCGTCCTCGGCGAAGAGGGTGCGCAGACTCTCGTGGCGCGCGACGACGTCGGCGAGGGCGTGGCGCAGGGCGTCGTGGTCCAGGGCTCCGGACAGGCGCATCGCGATGGGCAGGTTGTAGGTGGCGCTGGGGCCGTCGAGGTGGCTGAGGAACCAGAGGCGCTGCTGTGCGTAGGACAGCGGGACGCGCTCCGGGCGTTCCCGGGGGACGACGCCCGTGCGTGCCCCGCCGGCCTGCGCCAGCGCTCCGGCCAGGGCGGCCACGGTGGGTGTCTCGAAGAGCTGGCGGATGGCCAGTTCGGCGCCGAGGGCGGCGCGGACCCGGCTGACGAGGCGGGTCGCGAGGAGCGAGTGGCCGCCGAGGTCGAAGAAGCTGTCGTCGATGGTGACGTGGGCGACGCCGAGCACCTCCGCGAAGACGGCGCACAGGATCTCTTCCTGCGGGGAGCGCGGCGGGCGGCCGGTGGCTTCCATGCCGTATTCGGGTGCGGGCAGCGCCTTGCGGTCGAGCTTGCCGTTGAGGGTGAGCGGCAGCGTGTCGAGCGTCATGATCGCGGACGGCACCATGTACTCGGGCAGCGACTTGGCGATGTGCGCCCGCAGCGCGTCGCGGTCGAGGTTCGCGCCGGAGACGGCCACGGCGTATCCGACGAGCCGCTTGTCGCCGGGGCGGTCCTCGCGGAGGATCACGGCGGCCTGCGCCACCTCGGGACGCGCCGCGAGGACGCCCTCCACCTCGCCCAGCTCGATGCGGAAGCCGCGCAGTTTGACCTGGTCGTCGACGCGGCCGACGAACTCCAGCTTGCCGTCCGCCGTCCACCGTACGACGTCGCCGGTCCGGTACATCCGGCCGCCGTCGCCGCCGAACGGGTCGGCCACGAACCGCTGCGCCGTCAGCTCCGCCCGGCCCAGATAGCCGCGCGCCAGTCCGGCACCGGCGATGTACAGCTCGCCGCTGACGCCGACGGGCACCGGGCGCAGCGCGCCGTCCAGGACGTAGACCTGGGTGTTCCACAGGGGGCGGCCGATGGGCACGACGGCCTCCGGCACGTCGTCCCCGGCGCGCAGCGGGTTGACGCTGGAGAAGACGGTGGTCTCCGTCGGCCCGTACTCATTGGCGACGGTGATCCCCGGGCACGCGTCAAGGACACGACGGACAGCGGTCGGTGACACGACGTCACCACCGGCCCAGATCTCACGGACCCCGGCGAAGCACTCCGGGCGTTCCTCGGCCAGCACCCGGAACAGCCCGGCGCTGACGAAGAGGCCCGTCACCTCCTCTTCCGCGATCACCGTCGCGAGGTCGGCGGCGCTGAGGCGGCCCGCCGGTGCGACGACGACGCGGCCGCCGGTCAGCAGCGGCGTCCAGATCTCGAAGGTCGAGGCGTCGAACGCGTACGGCGAGTGCATCAGCACCCGCTCATGGTTGCCGCCCCGCCAATACCGGTCCGCCGCAAGATGCACCACATTGCGGTGCGTGTTCGCCACGCCCTTCGGCGTGCCCGTCGAACCGGAGGTGTACATGGCGTATACGAGCTGCTGGGAGTGGGTCGGCACGCCGGGATCGGTGTCCAGCTCGGCGGAGAGGTCGTCACCGGAGCTGGTCTCACCGGAGCCGGTCTCGCTGCCGCCGGTACGGACGATCGGGGCGTAGGCGGTGAACCCGATCTCTTCGGGGCTCCGGTCGGTGAGCAGGGCGACCGCTTCGGTGTCGCGGAGGATGAATTCGGAGCGGCTGGCGGGCTGGTTCGGGTCGAGCGGCACGTACACGCCGCCCGCCTTCAGCACGGCGAGGCTGGAGACGACCACCTCCGCCGACCGCTCCTGAAGCACCGCGACCCGGCTCTCCTGCCGCACACCCAGCCCGATCAACCGATGCGCGAGACGGTTCGCCCGCACGTTCAACTCCGCGTACGTGAGAGACCACCCACCCGAGACCACAGCCACCGCGTCCGGCGTCGCAGCCACCTGAGCCTCGAACAGCACATGGACCGCCGTGTCCCCCGGGAACTCCACATCCGTGTCGTTCCACTCGGTCACCATGCGGTGCCGCTCGGCGGGGTCGAGGATGTCGACGGCCGCGACGGGCCGGTCGGGGGCCTCGGTCATCGCGGTGAGGACCAGGACGAGCCGGTCGACGAGGCGCTGGACGCTCTCGCGGTCGAACAGTTCGGTGCTGTACTCGACGACGCCGCTCAGACCCGCGGGCGCGCCCTCGGGGCCGTACAGCTCGGCGACGTTGAAGTCGAGGTCGAATTTGGCGACGCGGGTGTCCACCGGCTGCGGCACGGCGGTCAGGCCGGGCAGGGCACCGATCGCGTCCAGCGCCTCGCGCCGGTCGGTGTCGAAGGTCAGCGAGGTCTGGAAGAGGGGGTGCCGGGACAGCGAACGGGCCGGGTTGACCACCTCGACCAGCCGCTCGAACGGCACGTCCTGGTGGGCGTAGGCCGCCAGATCCGCCGCCCGCACCCGGTCGATCAGCTCGGCGAAGGTCGGGTCGCCGGAGACGTCGGTGCGCAGCACCAGCGTGTTGACGAAGAACCCGACGAGGTCTTCGAGAGCGTCGTCCGTGCGGCCGGCGACCGGCGTGCCCAGGGGGATGTCGGTGCCGGCGCCCAGCCGTGCGTACAGCGTGGCGAGGGCCGTCTGCACCAGCATGAAGAGGCTGGCGCGGCGCTCCTTGGCCAGTGCGGCGAGCTCGGTGTGCAGATCGGCGGGGATCTCGAAGGCGAGGTGGCCGCCCCGGTGGGCGGAGGCCGCGGGCCGCGGCCGGTCGGTGGGCAGCTCCAGCTCCTCGGGGAGCCCCGCCAACGCGTCTTTCCAGTAGGCGAGTTGCCTGGACGCGGGGCTGTCGGGGTCGCTTTCGTCGCCGAGGGTCTCGCGCTGCCAGAGGGTGTAGTCGGCGTACTGCACGGGCAGCGGCGCCCAGTCGGGGGCCGCCCCCGTGCGGCGCGCGGCGTAGGCGGTGGAGAAGTCGGCGGCCAGACGCCCCATCGACCAGCCGTCGCCCGCGATGTGGTGCACGAGCAGCAGCAGTACGTGCTCGTCGGCGCCCAGCTCGAACAGCGTGGCCCGTACGGGGATTTCGGCGGTGAGGTCGAAGCCGTGCCGGGCGGCGCGGCGCAGCTCCTCGGCCAGCTCCTCCTCGGTGACGGTCGCCACCGTCAGTTCGGGCCGGTTCGCGGCGGCGTCGAGGACCCGCTGATGCGGGCCTTCGGCGTCCTCGGCGAACACGGTGCGCAGGCTCTCGTGCCGCTCCACGACGTCGTCGAGCGCGTGCCGTAGCGCGGCGCGGTCCAGGCGGCCCGACAGGCGGAGCGCCGCGGGCAGGTTGTAGGTGGCGTTGGGTCCCTCGAACTGGCCGAGGAACCACAGGCGTTGCTGAGCGAAGGACGCGGGCACCCGCTCGTCGCGCTCCCTCGGCGCGAGGGCGGCGCGGGCCGTGCCGGCCGCCCCGATGACCGCCGCGAGACCGGCGACGGTGGGCTCCTCGAAGAGCTGACGGATGGACAGCTCGACGTCGAGTGCGGCGCGCACCCGGCTGACGAGCTGGGTGGCGAGCAGCGAGTGGCCGCCGAGGTCGAAGAAGCTGTCGTCGATGGTCGCCTTGGGTACGCCGAGCACGTCGGCGAAGATCCCGCACAGGATCTCCTCCTGCGGGGAGCGCGGGGCGCGGCCGGCCGCCGCTCCCCCGTATTCGGGCGCGGGCAGCGCCTTGCGGTCCAGCTTGCCGTTCGGGGTGAGCGGCAGCGCGTCGAGGAGGACGACGGCCGACGGCACCATGTAGTCGGGCAGCGAGCCGCCGAGGTGCTCGCGCAGCGAGCCGGCCTCGGGGGCGGCGCCCGCGGCGGGCACGGCGTAGGCCACCAGGCGCTTGTCGCCGGGCCGGTCCTCGCGCACGATCACGGCGCAGCGCGCCACGGCCGGGTGGCCGGCGAGGGCCGCCTCGACCTCGCCGGTCTCGACGCGGAAGCCGCGGACCTTGACCTGGCTGTCGGCGCGGCCGACGAATTCGAGGTCGCCGTCGGGGCGTCGCACGGCCAGGTCGCCGGTGCGGTACATGCGGGCGCCGGCCGGTCCGTACGGGTCGGCGACGAACCGCTCGGCGGAGAGGGCCGGGCGGCGGTGGTAGCCGCGGGCCAGGCCGTCGCCCGCGATGTACAGCTCTCCGGTGACGCCCGGAGCGGCGGGCCGAAGGGCCGAATCGAGCACGTACAGGCGGGTGTTGACGATCGGTCGGCCCATCGGCGGTACGACCGCTCCGGCCAGCGGGCCGCTCATGCTGGCGCACACGGTGGACTCGGTGGGGCCGTACGCGTTGATCATGCGCCGGCCGGTCGAGAAGCGCTCCACGAGGTGGGGCGGGCACGCCTCGCCCGCCACGGTCAGGGTCATCCGCGCGGGCAGGGCGTCGTCGGCCAGTTGCGCGAGGGCGGACGGCGGGAGCGTCGCGTGGGTGATCCGCTGTTCGGCGAGGAGCGCGGTCAGCGGCGCCCCCGGCAGCAGCCGGTCCGCGTCCGCCAGGACGACGCAGGAGCCGGAGAGCAGGGCCATGCAGAGTTCGGAGACGGCGGCGTCGAAGCTGGGCGAGGCGAACAGCAGGACGCGGCTGCCGGGCTCCACCGCGAAACCGTCGATCTGCCCGGCGGCCAGGCTCGCCAGGCCGGTGTGCGTCACGACGACGCCCTTGGGGCGGCCCGTGGAGCCCGAGGTGTAGATGACGTACGCGGGGTGGGTCCGCTTCAGCGGCGCGGCGCGGTCGGCGTCCGTGAGGCCGGCGGCTCCGTAGCCGCTGGTGTCGGCGTGGTCGACGAGCAGCAGCGGCACATCGACGCCGCCGAACCGGCCGGCGAGCGCGGTGTCCGTCAGGAGCAGCGCGGGGGCGGCGTCGTCCAGCATGTACGCGATGCGGTCGGCGGGGTACTCGGGGTCGACGGGCAGGTACGCGCCGCCCGCTTTGACGACGGCGAGCAGCGCGACGACCAGGTCGGCGGAGCGGGGCAGTGAGACCGCCACGGAGCGCTCCGGGCCGACCCCCCGGTCGATGAGCAGCCGGGCCAGCCGGTTGGCCCGCGCGTCGAGCTCGGCGTAGGTCAGCTCGCCGTCCTCGGACGCGGTGGCGGGCGCGTCGGGGGTGCGGGCCGCCTGCGCCTCGAAGAGCTCGGGCAGTGTCGCGGCCGGCACGTCGCGGCGGGTGTCGTTCCAGCCGGTCACCAGCGCCCGGTGCTCGGCGCCGGTCAGCAGGGCGATGCGCCCCACGGGCCGGTCCGGGTCGGTCCGCATGGTGTCCAGGACGCGGGTGAGGCGGTCGGCGACCGCCCGTACGGCCGCCGCGTCGAGCACGTCGGGCTGGTAGTCGAGCCGGAAGCCGAGGCTTTCGCCGGGCATGGAGACGAGGGCCAGGGTGTAGTGCGTGGAGTCGCTGATCGCGGCGTCCGCCACGCGCAGCCCGCCGAGGCCCGCGAGGTCGTCCAGCGCGTTCCGGTCGAGGGGGTAGTTCTCGAACACCACGGAGGTGTCGAAGAGTTCGCCGGTGCCGGCCTGCTGCTGAATGGCCGTCAGACCGAGGTGCTGGTGCTCCAGCAACCGCGCCTGTTCGTCCTGGATGCGGGCGAGCAGCCGCGACAGGGGTTCGGCGGGGCGCAGCCGGGCGCGCAGCGGGAGGGTGTTGATGAAGAGGCCCACCATGTCCTCGACGCCCGTCAGCTCCGGGGGCCGGCCGGAGACCACGAAGCCGAACGCCACGTCGTCCTGGCCGGTCAGGCTCGCCAGGACCAGCGCCCAGGCGCCCTGGACGACGGTGTTGAGCGTCAGCCCGTGCGTACGGGCCCGCTCAGCGAGTTCGGCCGTGGCCTGCTCGGACAGGGCGAACCGCAGGTGCTCGGGGGCGGCCGGGGGCCGCCCGGCGCGGTCGGCGGGGGCCAGCCGGGTCGGCTCCTCGAAGCCTTCGAGGGCCTCGCGCCAGGCCGCTTCGGCGGCGGGCCGGTCCTGGTCGGCGACCCAGCCGAGGTAGTCGCGGTACGGGCGTACGGGCGGCAGCCCGCCGGTGCCCGTGTAGAGCTGGAACAGCTCGCGGACGAGCACGGGCAGCGACCAGCCGTCGAGCAGCAGGTGGTGGTTGCTGAGCACCAGCCGGTGGTGTTCGGCGCCCAGCGTGAGCAGGGTGAAGCGCAGCAGCGGGGGCCGGGCCAGGTCGAAGCGGAGCGCGCGGTCCGCCGCGAGCAGCCGTTCGGCCTCGGCCGCCCGCTCCGCCTCGCCCAGCCGGGTGAGGTCCACCTCGCGCCAGGGCAGGGGGACGTCGGCGGGGATCACCTGCACCGGGTGGGTGAGCCCTTCGTGCCGGAACCCCGCGCGCAGGTTGGCGTGCCGGTCCAGCAGCGCCTGTCCGGCGGCCCGCATGGCGGAGGCGTCCAGGGCGCCGTCGAAGTCCAGGACCATCTGGACGGTGTAGACGTCCTGGGCGTGCTCGTCGAACAGGCCGTGGAAGAGCAGGCCGGACTGGAGCGGCGACAGTGGCAGCACGTCGGCGGTGTCCGGGTACGCGGCGAGGACGCCGTCGAGTTCGGGCTGGGTGAGGGCGGCCAGCGGCACATCGGAGGGGGTGAGGCCGCCCGCGTCGGGGCGTTCGGCGTGCGCGGCGAGGGCGCGCAGCGCCCGGAACCAGCCTTCGGCCAGTTCCCGCACGCTCTCCTCGTCCAGCAGCCGCTCGGCGAAGGTCCAGGTCGCGACCAGTTCCGGGCCGCGAGCGCCGTCCTCGGTGAGCGCGTTCAGCTCGATGGTGTGGGTGAGCAGCAGGGCGTCGTCGGTGCCGCCGCTGCCCGCCGACCCGGCCAGTACGGACCAGTCGGCGGACTCGGCGGAGCTCTCCGCCGCGATGCGCCCGAGGTAGTTGAAGCCGATCTGCGGCGCGCCGAGGCCCGCGAGCTCGCCGGACGTCCGCGGGTTCAGGTACCGCAGCAGCCCGAAGCCGAGGCCGTTGTCCGGTACGGCCCGCAACTGCTCCTTGACGCGCTTGAGCAGGGTCCCGGCGGCGGGCCCGCCGTCCCACGCCTGGGTCCGGTCGAGTCCGGAGACGTCCAGCCGCACCGGGTAGAGGCTGGTGAACCAGCCCACGGTCTCGGATACGTCCACCCCGCCGACCGCTTCTTCCTCGCGGCCGTGGCTCTCCAGGTCCACCAGGACGTGCGGGGAGACGTCGTCCCGCCGCCAGTCGGCGACGGCGAGCGCGAACGCCGACAGGAGCACGTCGTTGACTCCAGCCCGGAAGGTGCCCGGCACGGTCGTCAGGAGCACCTCCGTGACGTCGGCGGGCAGCCGCAGCGTCACCGAGCCCGCCGACCCGTACGTGTCCAGCGCCGAGTCCAGCGGACCGGCACCGATCACCGGATCGGAGGTGCCGAGCGTCCGCCGCCACAACTCCAACTCCGCAGCCCGCGAAGGCTGTTGGGCTTCTGCGGTCAGGCGCTGGGCCCAGCTGCGGAAGGACGTCGGCACCGGCTCCGGCTCCGCCGCGCGACCGGCGGACGCCGCCCGCCACGCGTCGGCCAAGGCGGGCACCAGCAGCCGCCAGGACACGCCGTCCACCGCGAAGTGATGCACCATCACCAGCAGCCGGCCCGGCTCCTCCGGACCCCGGTCGAACCACACCACCTGCACCACCGACCCGTCGGCGGGCGACAGACGGTCACGCGCCGCGTCCGCCTCGGCCGCGTACCGAACCTCGCGGGCCGCCTCGTCCAGGTGCGTCTCGTCCACGCGCAGCACGCGGTCTCCGGCCCGTACCGAACCGGGCGCGGTGACCTCCACCGTCCGGTCACCGGCCCCGGGGACCACCCGCATGCGCAGCACGTCGTGCTGGTCGAGCAGGGTCTGCACGGCGGTCACGAGGTCGCGCTCCGCCATGCCGGCGGGCACGCGCAGCGCCAGCGACTGGTTGAACCGCTCGACGGGGCCGCCGCTCTCCGCGAACCGGCGCATGATCGGCGTCTGCGGCACCGGGCCCACCCCGGCGCCCGCCTCCTCCGACACCGCTTCCTGGGCATCACTCACCGACGTGGCGAGCGCCGCGACCGTCTTGTGGTCGAAGACATCGCGCGCCGACAGCTCCAGCCCGGCCCGGCGGGCCCGGCTCACCAGCTGGATGGACATGATGCTGTCCCCGCCCAGCTCGAAGAAGCTGTCGTCCACGCCGACCCGCTCCAGCCCCAGCACCTCGGCGAACAGCCCGCACAGCAGCTCCTCGCGCGGGGTGCGCGGCGCGCGCCCGGAGGTCTCCGCACCGTATTCGGGTGCGGGCAGCGCCTTGCGGTCGAGCTTGCCGTTGAGGGTGAGCGGCAGCGCGTCGAGCGTGACGATCGCGGACGGCACCATGTATTCGGGCAGCGAGTCGGCGGCGTGGGCCCGTAGCGCGTCGGGGTCGACGGTCGCTCCGGCGGCCGTGACGACGTATCCGACGAGCCGCTTGGCGCCGGGGCGGTCCTCGCGGAGGATCACGGCGGCCTGCGCCACCTCGGGGCGCCCGGCGAGGACGCCCTCCACCTCACCGGGTTCGATGCGGAAGCCGCGCAGTTTGACCTGGTCGTCGACGCGGCCGACGAACTCCAGCTTGCCGTCCGCCGTCCACCGCACGACATCGCCGGTCCGGTACATCCGGCCGCCGTCGCCGCCGAACGGGTCGGCCACGAACCGCTGCGCCGTCAGCTCCGCCCGGCCCAGATAGCCGCGCGCCAGGCCGTCGCCCGCGATGTACAGCTCGCCGCTGATACCGGGCGCGACGGGGCGGAGGCCCGTGTCCAGGACGTAGACCTGCGTGTTCCACAGGGGGCGGCCGATGGGTACGGCCGTGTCGGGCACGTCGTCCTCGGCGCGCAGCGGGTTGACGCTGGAGAAGACGGTGGTCTCCGTCGGCCCGTACTCATTGGCGACGGTGATCCCCGGGCAGGCATCAAGGACGCGACGGACAGCGGTCGGTGACACAACGTCACCACCGGCCCAGATCTCACGGACCCCGGCGAAGCACTCGGGGCGCTCCTCGGCCAGCACCCGGAACAGCCCGGCGCTGACGAACATGCCGGTGACGGACTGCTCAGTGATCACGGCCGCCAGCTCCGTGCCGCTGAGACGGCCCGCCGGTGCGACGACGACGCGGCCGCCGGTCAGCAGCGGCGTCCAGATCTCGAAGGTCGAGGCGTCGAACGCGTACGGCGAGTGCATCAGCACCCGCTCATGGTTGCCACCCCGCCAATACCGGTCCGCCGCAAGATGCACCACATTGCGGTGCGTATTGGCCACGCCCTTCGGCGTGCCCGTCGAACCGGACGTGAACATCACGTAGATCAGCTGCCGCGCGTCCGTCGGAACCCCGGGGTCGGTGTCCGGCTCGGCGGAGAAGTCCTCGCCGACGTGGACGATCGGAGCGGCGACGGCGAACCCGACCTCCTCGGGGGCGCGGTCGGTGAGCAGCGCCACCGCGTCCGTGCTGCCGAGGATGAATTCGGAGCGGCTGGCGGGCTGGTTCGGGTCGAGCGGCACGTACACGCCGCCCGCCTTCAGCACGGCGAGGCTGGAGACGACCACCTCCGCCGACCGCTCCTGAAGCACCGCGACCCGGCTCTCCTGCCGCACACCCAGCCCGATCAACCGATGCGCGAGACGGTTCGCCCGCACGTTCAGCTCCGCGTACGTGAGAGACCGCCCACCCGAGACCACAGCCACCGCGTCCGGCGTCGCAGCCACCTGAGCCTCGAACAGCACATGGACCGCCGTGTCCCCCGGGAACTCCACATCCGTGTCGTTCCACTCGGTGACGATCCGGCGCCGCTCGGCGTCGCCTAGGACGTCGATACGCCCCACCGGGCGCTCCGGGTCCGTGGCGACGATGTCCAGCACCCGCGTGAAGCGCTCGGCGATCGCCTCGACCCTGGCCCGGTCGAGCAGGTCGGGCTGGAAGTCCCAGACGAAGCGCAGCTGTTCGCCGGGGAGCGCCTTCAGCCCCAAGGGGTAATGCACGGCGTCGCGGGCCTTGGCCCGGTGCAGCCGCAGGCCGGACGCCTCGATCAGCGAGGTGAACTCGCCGTCGTCCAGCGGGTAGTTCTCGAATACCAGGGAGGTGTCGAAGAGTTCGCCGATGCCGGTCTTCCGCTGGATGTCGGCGAGGCCGAGGTGCTGGTGGTCCAGCATCGCCGTCTGATCGTCCTGGATGCGGGCGAGCAGGCGCGACAGGGGTTCGGCGGGGCGCAGCCGGGCGCGCAGCGGGAGGGTGTTGATGAACAGGCCCACCATGTCCTCGACACCGGCCAGCTCCGGCGGGCGGCCGGAGACGGTGACGCCGAAGACGACGTCCTCACGCCCCGTCAGGCCGGCCAGCACCAGGGCCCACGCGCCCTGCACGACGGTGTTCAGCGTCAGACCGTGCGCACGGGCCCGCTCCGCGAGCGCGGCCGTCCGCTCCCGCGACAGGGCGAACTCCACCTTCTGCGGGTCGGACACGGCGTGCTCCGCGTCGGCGGGCGCGATCCGGGTCGGCTCCTCGAAGCCTTCCAGGGCCTCGCGCCAGGCGGACTCGGCGGCGGAATGGTCCTGGGCGGCCAGCCACTTGAGGTGGTCGCTGTACGGGCGTACGGGCGGCAGCTCGCCGTCGCCGATGTAGAGGGCGAACAGCTCGCGCATGACGATCGGCGACGACCAGCCGTCCAGCAGGAGGTGATGGCAGGTCAGCACGAGCCGGTGGTGGCCGTCGCCGAGGGTGAGCAGGGTGAAGCGGAGCAGCGGGGCGCGGGACAGGTCGAAGCGCCGCTGCCGGTCCTCGGCCAGGAACCGCTCGGTCTCGGCGTTCCGCTCCGTCTCCCCCAGGCCGGACAGATCCAGCTCGCGCCACGGCACCACGGCCTCGGCGGCGATCACCTGCACCGGACGGCTCAGCCCCTCGTGCCGGAACCCGGCGCGCAGATTCGCGTGCCGCTCCAGCAGCGCCTGACCCGCGGCCCGGAAGGCCGGGATGTCGAGTGCGCCCTCGAAGTCCAGGACGGTCTGGACGGTGTAGACATCGTCGCCGCGCTCGTCGAAGAGGCCGTGGAAGAGCAGCCCCGACTGGAGCGGCGACAGCGGCAGCACGTCCACCACGCCGGGCTCGGCGGCCAGCAGCCCGGCGAGTTCATCGGCGGGCAGCGCCGTCAGTTCTACGTCGGCTACCTCGTGCGACGCGGAAGACGGCAGCGTACGGGAGTGTGCGTCGAGGGCCGCGACGGTCCGGTGCTCGAAGACCTCGCGGACGGAGAACTCCAGCCCCGCCCGGCGGGCCCGGCTCACGAGCTGGATGGACAGGATGCTGTCGCCGCCGAGGTCGAAGAAGCTGTCATCGATGCCGACCGCCGGCACCCCCAGCACCTCGGCGTAGAGCGCGGCCAGCAGCTCCTCGCGCGGGGTGCGGGGCTCGCGGCCGGCGTTCTCGGCGGTGTATTCGGGGGCGGGCAGGGCCTTGCGGTCCAGCTTGCCGTTGGGCGTCAGCGGCAGCGCGTCGAGAGTGACGACGGCGGACGGCACCATGTAGTCGGGCAGCGCCTCGCCCACATGCCGGCGCAGCGCACCCGCATCCGCTTCGGCGCCGTCGGCGGCCACCACATAGGCGACCAGCCGCTTGTCGCCGGGCCGGTCCTCGCGCACGACCGCGGCCGTCCGCGCCACCGACGCGTGGGCTCCGAGGACCGATTCGATCTCGCCGAGTTCGATGCGGAACCCGCGGATCTTGACCTGGAAGTCGGTGCGCCCGATGTACTCCAGCTCACCGTCGACGCTCCACCGCACCAGGTCACCCGTGCGGTACATACGAGCACCGGCCCGACCGTACGGATCGGCCACGAACCGCTCCGCCGACAGGTCAGGACGCCCGTGATACCCGCGCGCCAAGCCCTCGCCCGCGATGTACAGCTCACCGCTGACACCCGGCGCGACCGGACGCAGCCCCGCGTCCAGCACATACAGCCGGGTATTGCGGATCGGCCGCCCGATCGGCGGCGTCACGCTCGCACCCGACCGCGAATACCACGCCGCCGCGTACACCGTGGCCTCCGTCGGCCCGTAAATATTCGCCAACCGCTCCGCGCCGACCGCCCGCACGATGTCGTTCGCCGCCTGCGCCGACAACGCCTCACCCGCCAGCACCACACTGCGCGCGCCGCCGCGCAGTTCGCCGCCCGCCACGATGTGGGCGAGGGCGGAGGGCACTCCGCTCACGAGCCCGGCCCTGGCGCCGGAGTACGAGCCGTCCGCGAGGGCGAGCAGGTCCCGTACGACCTCGATCGAGCCGCCCGAGAGCAGGGGGCCGAACATCTCGAAGACGGAGACGTCGAAGTTGAGGGACGTGGACGCCACCACGCGGGCCAGCTCCTCGGCCCCGAACTCTCCGGCCGCCCACGCCGCCAGGTCCGCGACGTTCTCGTGCGGCACCACGACACCCTTGGGCAGACCGGTGGAGCCGGAGGTGTAGATCGCGTACGCCGGGTGGAGCGGAAGCAGCGCGGCGTTTCGGTCCCCGTCCACCGGATCGGCGGCGGGACGATTCGCGACGGCCTCAACGGTCTGTGCATCGTCGAGCACCAGGCGCGCCGGGCCGCCCTCGGGCAGCCGGGACAGCACGTCGTCGACCGTGATCAGCAGGGCGGGCGCGGCGTCGGTGAGCAGATGGGCGATGCGGTCGGCAGGGTATCCGGGGTCCACGGGTACGTATGCCGCACCCGACTTCAGCACGGCGAGCACCGCGACCATGGTGAGCTCCGAGCGCGGCAGGGAGATCCCCACAAAGCCCTCGGGGCCCGCGCCCAGCGCGATCAGGTGGTGCGCGAGCCTATTGGCACGCTCATTCAACTCCGCGTAGGACAACGAGACTTCACCGCATACGACAGCCACCGCATTCGGGGTGCGAGCCACCTGCGCCTCGAAGAGTGCGGGCAGTGTCGCTCGCGGCACCTCGTGCGCGGTGTCGTTCCACTCCTCCAGCACCCGCCGCCGCTCAGCCTTACCGAGGACATCGACCTGACTGACCGCCAGCTCAGGCGTGGCCGTCACCGCTTCCAGCAGCCGCACGAACCGCTCGCCGATCCGCTCGACCGACGCCCGGTCGAAGAGGCCGGGCTGGTAGTGCAGCCGGAAGCCGAGGGAGTCGCCCGGCAGGGCGACCAGGCCGAGGGGGTAGTGCACGGCGTCGCGCGCCGTGGCGCCGCGCAGCCGCAGGCCGGCCGCGGCGGCCGACGCGTCGAGTTCGGCCGCGTCGAGCGGGAAGTTCTCGAACACGAGGAGGGTGTCGAAGAGTTCACCGAAGCCGGTGCGGCGCGCGATGTCCGTCAGACCCAGGTGCTGGTGGTCCAGGAGCCGCGCCTGCTCGCCCTGGAGGCGGGCGAGGAACCGGACCAGGGGCTCGGCGGGGCGCGGACGGGCGCGCAGCGGGAGGGTGTTGATGAACAGACCCACCATGTCCTCGACACCGGCCAGCTCCGGCGGGCGGCCGGAGACGGTGACGCCGAAGACGACGTCCTCACGCCCCGTCAGGCTGCCCAGCACCAGGGCCCACGCGCCCTGCACGACGGTGTTCAGCGTCAGACCGTACGCACGGGCCCGCTCCGCGAGCGCGGCCGTCCGCTCCCGCGACAAGGCGAACTCCACCCGGTCCGGTTCCGTCAGCGTGTGCTCACCGACGGGCGCGACGCGGGTCGGCTCCTCGAAGTCGGCGAACGCCTCTTGCCAGGCGGTCTCCGCCGCCGAACGGTCCTGTCCGGCCAGCCACTTGAGGTGGTCGCTATACGGGCGTACGGCGGGCAGCTCGTGGGAGCCCGCGTACAGAGCGAACAGTTCGCGCGCGAGTACGGGCAGCGACCAGCCGTCGAGCAGCAGGTGGTGGTGGGTGAACACCAGGCGGTGGTGGCCGTCGCCGAGGGTGAGCAGGGTGAAGCGCAGCAGCGGCGGCCGGGACAGGTCGAAGCGCTCCTCCCGGTCGCGGGCCAGGAACAGCTCGGCCTCCGCCTCGCGCTCCGCCTCTCCCAGGCCGGACAGGTCCAGCTCGCGCCACGGCACCACGGCCTCGGCGGCGATCACCTGCACCGGGCGGCTCAGCCCCTCGTGCCGGAACCCGGCACGCAGATTCGCGTGCCGCTCCAGCAGCGCCTGACCCGCGGCCCGCAGGGCGGGGGCGTCGACGGGGCCTTCGAGGTCGAAGCGGACCTGGAGGGTGTAGATGTCGGGGCCCTGCTCGTCGTAGAGGCCGTGGAAGAGCAGGCCCGACTGGAGCGGCGACAGCGGCAGCACGTCGGTCGCGCCGGGCTCGGCGGCCAGCAGCCCGGCGAGTTCGTCGGCGGGCAGCGGCGTCAGCTCCACGTCTGCCGTCCGGTGCGGCGCGGTGGCCGGCACCGTACGGCAGTGCTCGCCGAGGGCGGCGGCGGTGCGGTGCTCGAAGACCTCGCGGACGGAGAACTCCAGCCCGGCCCGGCGGGCCCGGCCGACGAGGCGCAGGGCGAGGATGCTGTCGCCGCCGAGGTCGAAGAAGCTGTCGTCGATGGTGGTGCGGGGAAGGCCGAGGACGTCCGCGTACAGGTCAGTGAGCAGCGTCTCGCGGGTGTCGCGCGGGGCCCGGCCGGTGGAGCCCGCACTGTGGTCGGGGGCGGGCAGCGCCTCGCGGTCGAGCTTCCCGTTGGGCGTCAGGGGCAGTTCGTCCAGCGTGACGACCGCGGACGGCACCATGTAGTCGGGGAGTGCGGCGAAGGCGTGTTCGCGCAGTTCGCCGGGGTCGGGGCGGTGGCCGGGCGCGGGTACCACGTAGGCGACGAGGCGCTTGTCGCCGGGCCGGTCCTCGCGCACGACCGCCGTGGTCCGGGATACCGAGGCGTGGGCGCCGAGGACGGCTTCGACCTCGCCGAGTTCTATGCGGAAGCCGCGGATCTTGACCTGGAAGTCGGTGCGGCCGGCGTACTCCAGCGCGCCGTCCGCGTTCCACCGCGCCAGGTCGCCCGTGCGGTACATGCGGGCGCCGGCCGGTCCGTACGGGTCGGCGACGAACCGCTCCGCCGTGAGGCCGGGGCGGCCCAGGTAGCCCCGGGCCAGGCCCGCTCCGGCGATGTAGAGTTCGCCGGCCGCGCCCGGCGGCACCGGGTGCAGGGCGCTGTCCAGGACGAGCACGCGGGTGTCGCTGATCGGTCGTCCGATCGGTGCGGCGTCGCCGTCGGTGACGGCGAACAGGCTGTCTCCGGTGATCTCCGAGGCTCCGTAGAGGTTCACCAACCGGGCGTGCGGCAGGGTCTCGGCGAACTGCCGGGCGTAGGCGGCGGGCAGCGCTTCGCCGCTGCTGATCCACAGGGCGCACTCGGTGAGCTGTTCGGCGCCGCCGCTCTCCAGCAGTCCGGCGAGCAGGCTGGGTACGACGGTGATGCGGCCGATGCCGTGCCGTGCGCCGAGTTCGGCCATCTCGGCTGCGTTACGGGCCTCTTGAGGGCTCGTCATGATGACGGGCGCGCCGTGCACGAGGGCGCCGAGCAGCTCCGTGGTGCCGTCGATGAAGCTGATGGAGGTCTTGGCGAGGACGGGCTCGTCGGCGCGGTAGGGGAAGGTCTCACCGAACCACGCCAGGCGGTTGGCCACGCCCTCGTGGAGTCCGACGACGCCCTTGGGGAGTCCGGTGGAGCCCGAGGTGTAGATCACGTACGCGGGGTGGTGCGGGGTGAGCGGACCGGTGCGTTCGGCCGGGGCGAGGTCGCCGCCGTCGAGCGCGGCCACCGCCTTGGCCACGTCGTCCTCGTCGAGGACGGTACGGGCCGTGCCGGCCGTCGCGGGCACGGCGGCCGTCGCCGCGCGCGAGGTGAGCACCCGCGCCGGGCGGGCGTCGGAGAGCATGTGGGCGATCCGGTCGGCGGGGTGCGTCACGTCGAGGGGCAGATAGGCCGCACCGGATTTGAGGACCGCGAGGAGCGCGACGGCAAGGTCGGCCGAGCGCGGCAGCGCGACGGCGACCAGGGACTCCGGGCCGATGCCCTGGGCGGCGAGGTGGCGTGCGAGCCGGTTGGCGCGCGCGTTGAGCTCGCGGTAGGTGAGCGTCTCGTCGCCGGAGACCAGGGCGGTGGTGTCGGGGGCGCGGCGGACCTGGTCCTCGAAGAGCTGGGGCACCGTGGCGGGCGGGGTGCGGCGGGCCGTTCCCGTCCCCGCCTCCAGCACCTGGCGGCGCTCGTCCTCGGTGACCGTCGCGAGCTGCCCGATGGCCTGCTGCGGGGCGTCGGCGAGGCCGTCGAGGAGGGCGAGGAAGCGGTCCTGGTGTGCGGTCAGCTGCTCGGTGGTGTAGAGCGCCGGGTTGGCCTGGAATTCGATCTGGAGGCCGTCGGTCCCCGCCGCGTCCCCGGACACGACGATCGAGAGGTCCTTGACGGCGCCCGTCGACAGGTAGTGGGTGCTCGTCGGGAGCGTGCCGAAGCGGGACTTCCTGGAGAAGGTGATGGCGTTGACCGAGGGGCCGGTGAAGCCGCCGGTGTGGCCGAGTTCGCGGTGGAGGTCCTCGCTGCGGTAGCGCTGGTGCTTGCCGACCATCGGCACCTGCCGCGCGGCCGCTTCGATCAGTTCGGTGAAGGGCATCGAGGGCCGTACGGGCAGCCGCAGCGGCAGTTCGTTGGCCAGCATGGCGGGAGTGGCCAGGGATGCCTTGCTCATCCGGGCCGTCGTGGGCAGGCCCAGTACGACGTCGTCGGTGGACGTCATGCGGTGCGTGTAGGCGGCCGCGGCCGCGATGACGAGGAGGGGCCAGCGGCCCGAGAGCGCGGGGACCGCCGCCAGCAGGGCGGCGAGGCGGGGCGCGGGCAGGGTCACGGTGCGCCGCAGGGCGGTGGGTGAGGCGGGCGCGGTGCGGCCGGCGAGGTTCGCGGAGTCGGGGCGGTCGGCGAAGGCGCCGAGCCAGTAGTCCCGGTCCCGGGAGTGGCGTGCCGAGTCGCGGTAGGCCGCTTCCTCGTCGAGCAGGTCCGAAAGCGGGTGGAAGGGGGCCGGTGCCGGTTCGCGGCCCGCCGCCAGTTCGGTGTACAGCTCGCGGAGCCGGTCGAGGTAGAGGGTCTGGCCGTAGCCGTCGAGGGCGATGTGGTGGAAGCGGACGTAGAAGTGGTAGTGATCCGGGCCGAGTTCGAAGAGGACGTGGGTGTACAGGGGGTCGCCGGAGCGGAGGTCCACGCCGGTGGCCATGTCGGCGTCGATCCACTCGGCCGCGGCGGCGGCCGGGTCGGCGGCGCCGCTCGTGGTCACGGAGCGCAGCGGCTCGTCGGGGGCGGGGGCGATGACCTGCCAGAGGTCATCGCCGTCCGCGGCGAACTCGGCGCGCAGCGCCTCCGTCTCCGTGAGCGCGCGGTGCACGGCCAGCCGCAGCGCCGCGCGGTCGACGCGGCCGCTGATGTCGAAGTAGACGCCGCAGTTGTAGAGCGGGCTGCCGGGGGCGAGTTCCTGAGCCACCCAGACGCCCAGCTGCGCGGCCGAGACGGCACGTCGGGCGATCCGCACATCAGTCACTTCTAACTACCCACGCTCTCTTGGGACTGCGGTTGACTTCGAATTCACCGGGCCTCAGCGGCCGGCCCCGGACCGGGCCGTCCGGGCCTCGGTCAGGCCGTTTCCTCGGTGAGGAAGCCGACGAGCTCGTCGATGGTCGGGTGGTTCCACATGACGGTGGGGTCGAGGTTGATGTCGAGGTGGTCCTCGATCTCGCTGGCGACCGTCAGGGCGTAGATGGAGTCCAGGCCGTAGTCGGTGAGCGGTACGTCGGGCTTGATCTGCTCGGGTGCCAGTTGTACGTGCAGGGCGACGCACTCGGTCAGCCACACGCGCAGGTCTTCGGTGGACCTGCCGTCGGCCTGGTTCTCTACAGCGGAAGTGGACATGACGGCTCCTTCGCCTGGTGCGGGTCGAGATGTGCGGTTCGGGGCGCGGTGGCCGCGGGCGGCCGTGCGGCGGCGCTGTGGCCGTCGGCCCGCGGTCAGCCGGCGGACAGGCCGTTCTTGTTGATCCCGAAGCCCTGTCCGGCTTCATGACGCTGGGTCAGTTCGGTGAACAGGTGGCGTTCGAGGTGCTCCGGGAGCGGGGCCCGGACGGCGCCCGCCGGGGCGGACAGCCGTTCCAGGGCGGCGATGAGCCAGGTGGGGTCCCGCCAGAAGGGGTCCGGGTGGTGCTGGTTGTGCCGCCAGGTCTCGTAACAGGCGGCTGCTACGAGGATGTTGATGTAGCGGGCGGTCAGGTCGTAGGAGTGGGAGCTCGCGTCGACGGCGAGTTCGGATACGGGCAGCCGCCCGCACTCCTCGGCGAGTGCGGCGAGTTGGGTGACGAACCCTTCGGCGAGCCGGCGGACCTCGCGGTGCTGCGGGTCGTCGGCGGAGAGCGCCTGGAGTCCGGCGGCCAGCGAGGAGCTGAGCCGTTCGCGTCCGCCGGCGCTGACGGCGAGCCGGTCGAAGGGCATGGGCGGCAGGTCGGCGTCGAGCCGGAAGAGGTCGTCGGGTGCGGGGGTGCCGGGCAGCCAGGACCGGCGGGCGAGCAGCGGGAGCTGCTGGAGCAGGGACATCTGGCAGACGGAGCGGGCGATGTGGCCGAAGCCGGCGGGCTGGATGTCGCGCAGCATCTTCTGGAAGATCGCGTTGGTGCTGTGCGGGTCGCGGATGTAGAAGTGCGCCCCGAGTACGCCGGAGAGGCGGTTCATCGCGTCGATGAGGGTCTTGGAGACGAAGTACTTCACGGCCTGCGCGTAGATCCCGGTCTCGGCGGGGACCAGGTGCAGCGCTCTGGTGGAGATGGTGGCGAAGACCTCGGACATGAGCAGGTCGAGGAAGACGCCGGTCAGGGTGGAGCGTACCTGGGGCAGTTCGGCGACGGCACGGCCGTACAGCCGGCGGTCGTGCACGTGCCGCAGGGTGGTGCGCAGTCCGGTGTCGAGGGCGCCGGTGAACATGCCGACGAGGGTGGTCCGGGTGATCTGGAAGGACTTGAGCATCGTCTCAAGTCCTTGGCCGAGATTGCCGAGGACACGGTCCTCGGGGATGGGGCAGTCGCGGAACTCGACGCCGCCGAGCTGGACCCCGCGCATGCCGGCGCTGCCGAACCGCGGCAGATAACTCATCCGGTCGGCGGCGACGCGGTCCTTCTCGACGAGGATCTGGGAGTGGCTGCGGCTGCCCTGGCGGGCGTCGGTGCGCGCGAACATCACCATGGCGTCGGAGCGCTGGATGTTGGTGACGACCTCTTTGCGGCCGTTGAGCAGCAGGCGGCCGGCGCCGGAGGGCAGGGCCTGGAAGTCGGTGCGCGCCATGTCGTTGCCGTGGGCGAGTTCGTGGTAGGCGGCGGCGATCTTGCCGCCGCGCAGCAGGATGTCGGCTACCTGGCGCTGCTGGGCCGCGTCGGCGGCGGTCCAGACGTTGACGGAGGAGATGAAGGAGCTGAAGCCGTAGCCGAGGCCGAGGCAGGGGTCCCGGCGGTAGACGGTCCGCATGATCTCGACGAGGTGGTCGACGCGGGTGAGCCGGCCGCCGTGCTCGGCGGGTACGAACTCGGCGTTGAGGCCGTAGGCGTCGAGGGCGCTCTCGCCGTCGGCGAACATCTCGGCGCGTTCGTCGGCGTCGAGTACGGCCGTGAAGCCGAGCGGGTTGCCGCGGTCCCAGGGATCGCCGAGCCGCTTGTCGAGTTCGTCCAGCCGGGCCTGCGCGGGGGCGGTGGCGGCGTCCGGCGAGCTGTGCGGGGCAGTCATGACGTGCTCCAGGCCAGGTCGGTGCTGAGGAGGGAGAACGTGCCCGTGGGCGCTTCGAGGAGCAGCCGGTCGGCCACCCGGTCGTAGGCGGCGGCGTGCGACTCGTCGACGGGGCAGCCGAGCCGGGTGAGCACGGCGGCGAGGGCCGCCCCCAGCCACAGGCCGTTGCGCCACAGCTGGGGGTCCGCGGCGGAGTCGGTGATGTGGGCGTTGTGCAGCCACAGCCGCAGTGCGGCGGTGCCGGCGTAGACCAGTTCGTAGCGTTCGGCGAGGTGGAAGGCGGCCGGCGGTACGTCGCGGGGGGTGCGGCGGAGGGCGGCCATGTCCTCGTGCAGCCGGTCGGCGACGGCGGTCAGCTCGTCCGCCATGCGGGAGACCTGGAGCGGCAGGAGGCCGCGGTCGGCGAAGTCGGCGATCTTCCGTGCGGCGTCGGGCAGGCTCTGCACGAGGCTGCATCCGTCGCTGGAGAGCAGTCGCTGGCGGGCGGGGTCGAAGGCCGTGAGTTCCTGCTGGGTGTCGACGGTTTCGGTGAGCCCGGCCGCGTTCCACCGGCCCTTGCGGTATTCACGGGCCAGCCGGGCGAACTGGTCGATGAGGGCGTTGCGGTTGACGACGGTGCTGCCGTCGAAGATGGCGACGATGCGGTGGTCGCGCTCCAGCTTGGCGTACTGGCCCTCGGCGTAGGTGCGGCTGAGGAAGCCCCGGGTGCCCATGAGTTCGGTGAGCCGGTCGATGGCGTCCTGGGCGAGGGTGGGCACGGCCGCCTTGGTGACGGCGGAGACGACGCTCATCTCCGCGGTGAGGGCGTGCGGGCTGCGGGCGGAGACCAGGGCGGTGGCCTCGGCGAGGAAGATCGTCGCGGAGATCTCGCCCAGGATGCGGCGCACGCGCGGCAGGTCGGTCAGGCGCCGGCCGTAGAGGTTGCGGCCCTCGGCGAACCCGGTGGCCAGGCTCAGCGCGTGGTCGGCCGCGCCGAGGGAGAGCCCGACGGCCACGGTCCGGGTGAGCTGGAGCGCCTTGAGGACCGTCTCCACGCCGCCGCCGGCCTCGCCGATGAGGGCGTCCTCGGGGACGGTGGCGTGGTGGAAGGCGATGCCGCTGATGTCGGCGCCGCGGATGCCGTGGGTGAGGATCTTGGGCCGATGGGTGTAGCTGCCGTCGGGGAGCGCTCGCTTGTCGACCAGGAAGAGGCTGAAGCCGCGGGGGCCGCCGGCCGGGTCGGTGCGGGCGAGTACGGAGATCAGGTCGCCGCGGGTGGCGTTGTTGATCAGCCATTTCTCGCCGTCGAGGACCCAGCCGGCGTCGGTGCGGGTCGCGGAGAGCTCGCCGGCCAGCAGGTCGCTGCCGTGATGGCGTTCGGTGAGGCCCCACGCGGCCACCGCGCCGCGCTGGATCTCCGCGCCGAGGGCGGTGGCCTGTGCGGTGTCGCCGGCCACCCAGGCGCAGGCGCCGCCCAGGAAGGTCTTCGCGTGGGCGACGGCGACGGTGAGGTCGCGGCGGGCGACGGCGCGCAGGAGGTGCAGCAGTTCGCTGTGGTCGCCGAGCAGGCCGCCGAAGCGTGCGGGCACGTAGTGGCGGGCCAGTCCGAAGTCGTCGAGCGCCCGGATCGCGGCGGCGGGGAACGCCTCCCGCTCGTCGAGTTCGGCGAGGCTGCCGGGCCGGAAGGGGCCGTCGTGCTGGTCGGCGTCGCCCATCGCTTTTTCGAGAGCCGCAACAGACGAGTGATGCATGCTCATTTCCAACTCCCCCATAACGTGCCTTCTGTCTGTGGCGGTAGCGGCTGGACGGGCGGCCGGACGTCCCCGGCGGGCCGCCCGGACCTCATGCGTCGAGCAGCGTGCGCAGCTTCGGGTCGGCGTCCAGGTGGACGATGTTGAGACCGCCGGCGAGCAGCAGGTCCCGCATCGCGGTCCGCTGGATCTTGCCGCTGGTGGTCCGGCGGATTCCGCCGCGGCGCACCAGGACCACGCCGGACGCGCTGGCGCCGAACTCCCGGGACACGGTCCGCTTGATGTCGCTGGCCAGTTTGGCCATGTCCGCGTCGGAGTGGCGTCCGCGGAGTTCATGGGTGATGACCAGCAGGTTCTCCGTCGCTCCGACCGCCTGCCGGTAGGGCACGGCGAACGCGGCGCCGAACAGTCCGACGAGTTCGCTGTGCTGGGCGCGCAGTTCGTACTCGATGTCCTGCGGGTAGAGGTTGCGCCCGCGGATGATGAGGACTTCCTTCAGCCGTCCGGTCGTCAGGATCTCGCCGTTGTGGAGGGCGCCGAGGTCGCCGGTGCGCAGGAACCCTTCCTGCCCGTCGGCGGTGCGGGCCCGGAACACCTCGCGGGTGGCCTCTTCGTTGCCCCAGTAGCCGTGGGCGACGCTGGGGCCGCGCAGCCAGATCTCGCCGACGCCGCCCTCGGGCAGGGGCTCCAGGGTTCGGGGGTGCACGATGCGCACGTCGTACTCGTCCGCCCGGCCGTTGCTGACGACGTCGCGTCCGGCGCGGGAGCCCTCGACGGCGCGGAACTCGTCGTTCGCCAGCGCTTCGGCGTCGGCGCGCCGTACGACGGGCTCACGCGGTCCGGTGCCGGAGACGAAGACGGTGGACTCGGCCAGTCCGTAGCAGGGGGCGAAGGCGTCGCTGCGGAATCCGGCGGGCGCGAAGCGCTTGGCGAACGCCGTGAGCGTAGCGGCCTGTACGGGCTCGGAGCCGTTGGGCGCGTACGTCCAGCGGGAGAGGTCGAGCCCGGCGAGCTGCTCGTCGGTGACCATTCGCGCGCACAGTTCGTAGGCGAAGTTGGGCGCGGGCGACCAGTCGAGGTCGTAGACGTCGATCATCTTCAGCCACCAGTGCGGCCGCTTGAGGAACGTCGTGGGGCTCATCAGCACGCAGGAGCCGCCGAGCACGAGCGGCGGGATCAGCAGGGCCATCAGGCCCATGTCGTGGTAGTGCGGGATCCAGGACCCGAACCGGCTGCGGTCGGTCATGCCGAACGGCTTGGTGAGGCACATGGCGTTGTGCAGCAGGTTGCCGTGGCTGACCATGACGCCCTTGGGGTCGCCGGTGGAGCCGGAGGTGTACTGGAGCAGGGCGAGGGTGTCGCGGTCCTGCGCGGGCTCCGTCCAGGCATCCGGGTCGGCGAGGTCCGCGGTGTCGGTGGCGGCCAGCGCGATGGCGGTGCGGCCTTCGGCCTCGGCCCATTCCCGTACAGAGGGCAGCGTGACCGTGTCGGTGAGGATGGCGGACGCGCCGGCGTCGTCGGCGATCGAGGTGACCCGTCGCCGCTGGTAGACGTACTGGCCCGGCAGGGAGCTGGGTACGGCGACCATGCCGGCGTAGAGGCAGCCCAGGAAGGCGGCGGTGAAGTGCAGCCCCTCCGGGTAGAGCAGCAGCACGCGGTCGCCGGTGGCGCAGTGGGCCTGGAGCCAGGCGGCGACCTTGCGGGTCTCGGCGTCCAGTTCGGCGTACGACCAGGTTTCGTCGTCGGGTGCGCCGTCCAGACTCTTCACAAAGGTGAGGGCATTTCGCCGGCCGCCGGCCGCCACATTTTCCCGCACGAGTCCGGTCACGCTCGAAGCCTGTTCAAGCGCAGTACTCATAACGCCCCCTCAGAAAATTCACGGCGCCCGAAAGGCCGCTGCCGAAAATGAAGTCGCACAGAATCGCGACCCAGGACAATCGCGAACCAAGACAAAAGAGCAGAAATAAACTTTCAGTTGCGGCCGCGACATGAACAGCGACCCGCAATCCTCCCCGTAGCGCGCGACACGCGCAGTCCCCCGTCCCGTCAAACTCGCGGCCGCCGCGTTCGCTATGCGAACCGCACGGCCGCCCACCCCGTTGTCCCGGTCGCCGACGCCTCGACGGCCGAGCATGGAATCGACACTAGACAAGTGATCGATTTGGAGTCAATGGCCGTCATAAACGGAAGAGGAAAGTCCGCCCGAACAACAGAAGACGCACAACTGAGTGAATCATGATTCACCGAGGTCAATTGCGGTACGCCGGAACCGGCCCGTGTGGGCGTTCTCACGCGGGCCGGCTCCGCCCGAGCCTGAACGGTGGCTCAGTCGCCCGGAAGCGGAACCACGTCCTTGGCCGCCAGCCGGCCGTGCACGAAGCACACCCGGTAGGCGTGCGTCGGGTCCGGCTCCCGCGACATCCGGTAGTAGCGGCATGTGGAGCCGTGCGGCATCGGTTTGACGTCCCGGCGCGGGGGGACGTCGGTCTGGAACGTCGGCAGCAGGTCCTCCGCGTCCGACCGCCGCTGGCCGACGTGCAGCCGCTCATAGCTCGCCGTGTCCAGTACGGACTGCTCCGTCTGGATATAGGAGAAGGCCCCCATCAGCGCGGCCAGCACCGCGGCCACCACCAGCGGCACGAAGATCACCTGCTTGAGGCCGCGGCGGGCCCGGCGCTGCGCGTGCCGGCGCTGGAAGGCGGATTCCGACGCGCCCTCGCCGCCGCTCTCCTCCCCCTGCGGCTGCGCGGCGCCCGCCGTGTGCGGCAGCCGCGCCTTCACCTCGAAGCCGCCCTCGTACGGGCCGGTGTGCAGCGTCCCGCCCGCCAGCCGCACCCGCTCGCGCAGCCCCACCAGCCCGTTCTTCCCCGAGGGGAGACCGGTGTGCCGCGCCGCGGAGGCGTGCGACCGCGCCGGGGGCGGCTCGTTGACGACCCGTACCTCGGTCACGTCCGGCAGATGCGCGATCCGCACCGAGACGGCCGCGCCCGGCGCGTGCTTGGCCGCGTTGGTAAGCGACTCCTGGATCACCCGGTACAGGGCCCGGTCCACCATGAACGCGAGCTGCACCGGCTCGCCCTCCTCCGCCAGACAGACCGCCAGACCGGACGCGGTCGCCCGTTCCACCAGATCCGTGACGGACTCCCGCGCCGGTGCCTTGGGCGCCGTCTCCGCGTCCTCGCGCAGCACGCCGATGACGTCGTGCAGGCTCTCGGTGACGCTCGCCGCCGCGGCGCGCAGCTCCCCCGCCGCCTTGCGGTGGCGCTCGGCGAGATCGGGCGCCATCTCCAGGGCGCCGGCCCGCAGCGCCAGCAGGCTCAGTTCGTGCCCCAGGGAATCGTGCATGTCGCCAGCGATCCGCGAGCGCTCCCGCAGCCGGGTCCGGTCCGCGACGATCTGCTGCTCGCGCTCCATGCGCTCGGCCAGCTCCCAGCCGGCCCGGGTCAGATCGGCGTACTGGCGCCGGTAGCGGCCCGCCATCCAGGGCAGCAGCACGTTCAGCCCGAGGGTGACGACCATCGTGAACCAGCTCCACAGGTTCTCGCCGCTCGCCACCACGGCCACCAGCCCGGCCGCCGCGATCACCGCGAAACCGATGAGCGCGGGCCGCTCCTGGCGCATCCTGCGCCCCACGAGATAGCCCATGACGAGCATCGCCACGCAGAACGAGGAGTTGAACAGGTCCAGCGTCACGCACAGGCTGAGCGCCACGGTGATGTAGAGCGAGAGCAGCGGCAGGGCCCGGGCGAGCAGGATCGCCACGGCCAGGGCGGGCATCCCCGCGTACACCGCCAGCGCCGGTGCGGGCAGCCGGATCAGGTCGTAGGCCACGGGCACGCACAGGCACACCCACAGCACGAGGTCCGCGAGGCGCTCACGGCGGCCCAGTTGTGCCAGGGCCGAGGAGACCTCGTACCGCCGGCGGTTCACCTGATCAACGAGCTGCCCCATCACCCTGCCCAAACTACAAGCCCGCCCGGCGCACCGGCACTGACGAAAGACATGATCAAGGGCGCTGCCCGGCCGCTCCCGCCGGGGCCGCCGGGCCGCTTCCGACGGCACCGTCCGGCCACTTCCGCCGAGGCCCCACGGCCGCTTTCACCAACACCGCCGGGCCGCTTCCGCCACGGCGGCTTCCGCCAACACCGCCCGGCAGCCGCTTCCGTCACGGCCGCCGGGCCGGCGGCCGCCATCTGTCAGCCGTCAGTCTCCGGAGGCCACCAGCGACCGCAGCCGCCCCAGGTGCTCCAGGCTCGCGAGGACGTCCTTGGTCTGCACCCCGAAGTCGATGAGGCAGGCGATCTCGTCCACGCCGATCTCGCCGATGCGCGCGGCCACCTCGGCGGCGTGCTCGACGGAGCCGAACAGCCCGCCCTGGTGGAAGTACCGCTCGAAGGACTGCGCCGCGAGGAAGTCCACGTCCTCCGGGGGCAGCGTGCTCAGATCGACCGAGTCCCCCACCACGGAGCGGGCGCTCAGGTGCAGCGAGCTCTTGAGGTACTCCGTCAGCGGCCGGCGGGCCTGCTCCTTCACCGCGGCGACGTCCTCGCCGACGAGGGTGTGCACCATCAGCGCCACATGGCCCGGCCAGCCGTCGTGCTCGGCGGCGGCGACCCGGCGGTACTCCCGGATCTTCTCCGCGAGGATGTCCAGGTCCTGCACCAGCAGGTGGGTGAGCACACCGGCCTTGAGCCGCCCGGCCTCCTGGAACGTCTCGACGCTGCCGCCGCTGGTCAGCCAGACCGGCAGCTCCCGCTGCACGGGCGGCGGGAAGGCCCGGACCTCCACCGGCCTGCCGAGCCCGTCGGTCCCCGGCACGCTGCCGCCCTGCCAGAGCGTGCGCACCTCCCCGACCCGGTCGGAGACGATCCGCTTGCGCTCGTCGTAGACGTCCGGCCGCAGGGCGAAGTCCACGGAGTTCCAGCCGGAGGCGAAGGCCACACCCACCCGGCCGCCGGAGAGGTTGTCGACGACGGACCACTCCTCGGCGATACGGGCGGGGTGGTGCAGCGGCGCCACCACGCTGCCGGCCCGGATGGCGACCCGCTCGGTCACCGAGGCGACGGCCGCGCCCAGCACGGAGGGGTTGGGGTACATCCCGCCGAAGGGATGGAAGTGCCGCTCCGGGGTCCAGACCGCCGAGAAACCGTGTTCGTCGGCGAACTTGGCGCCTTCGATAAGGAGCTCGTACCGCCCCTTGTCACCGGCCTCGGTGCTGTCGTTGGCGAAATAGAACAGGCTGAGATCCACCGTTACGTTCCCCGCTCTCGCGTGCCCCCGTCAGGGCACAGTGAATTTCTTCGAATGCGCCGTCCGGCCCTGCCGGACGGCCCCCTACTTAAGTCAATCGCGACGTACTCCGGCCGGTGGATGCACCCGCACGCCGGTAAGTGCCAGGCTGTGCTCACGCACATCGCGGGCAGAGTCCACCGTCAGGAAAGGGAGTTCGCGACCGGCGCTGCCCCCTCCGGTGCGTCGCAGCGCTTTCCGGCACGTTCCGGGGCCGCTCGGCGTACGGCTCGGCCGGCCATTCAACTGACCGATCCGATCGGTTGAACACGCGTCCGCCGTACCGACCGCTCCCCCGGCGGTGCCCACCGTACGCACGGCGCGGTTCAGCTCGCCAGCACGGCCTTCATCACCGAGCCGTCCGCGACCGCCGACAGCGCCGAGGCGTGCTCCTCCAGCGGGTAGGACGTGACCAGGCTCCTGAGGTCGAAGCGCGCGGTGAGCGCCGGCAGCAGTTTCACGTACTCGACGAGATGCGCCCCGGTGAACGCCCAGGAACCGATGACGTCGAGCTGCCGGTGCACGATCTGATGGGGGTTGATCAGGGTGTCCCCCGCGTCCGTGTACTGGCCGATGACGAGGTACGAGCCGCCCCTGCGCGCCAGTCGCAGCCCCTGCCCGACGGCGGCGGGCACGCCCGCGCACTCGATGACGAGGTCCGCCCCGTCGCCGCCGGCCGCCTCGCGCACCCGCGCCAGCACCTGTTCGGGGTCGGCGGCGCCCGCGATGTCGAGGTGGACGTCGCCGATGCCCGCCGCGGCCGCCGCCGCGAGCCGGCCGGCCGGACCGCCGACGATGATGACCTTCGCCGCGCCGGACAGCTGGGCGAGCGCCGCGGCGGCGAGGCCGACCGGGCCGCTGCCCTGGACCACGACGACCTCGCCGACCCGCACGGGACGCCGCTCGTACAGGGCGTGCACGACGGTGGGGCCCGCGCAGGCCAGCGACATCGCGGCGAGCGGGTCCACCCCGTCGGCGGGCTTGATGACCGTGGTGCCCTCCTGGAGCACGATGTGGTCGGCCCAGGCACCGGAGAGGGCCGGCCCCTGCCCGACGGAGCGGTTGACCCCGTACGTACGGCGGTTCTCGCACAGCGTCGGTTCACGGTGCAGCCGGCAGGGCACACAGCTGCCGCAGGCGATCGAGGACGCCCACATCACGGTGTCCCCGGGCCGCAGTTCGGCGCCCGTGGCGTCCCGGGCAGTGCCCGCGCCCAGCTCCCGTACGACGCCGATGCCCTCGTGCCCGAGCACCAGCGGGGTGGGGATGGCCAGGTGGCCCTGCTGGAGGTGGAGATCGGTGCCGCAGATCCCGCCGTACGTGCACGCGACGACCATGCCGCCGTCAGGGGCCGCCGGGAGGCCGAACGTCCGCAGGACCGGCGGGTGGCCGAAGCTCTCCAGGACGACCGCGCGGCCGGTGCGGGCGCTCACGCGGCCACCGTCTCAAGGCCGTCGAGGAAGGGCGCCTCACGGGTGCGCAGCGGCTCGGTGTCCCGGCACACGACGTACTCGGGGCGCGGGTCGCCGGGCCAACTCGGCAGGTTGGCGACGTCGTTGTAGGTGGTGATGAGCAGCCTGCGGGGGAACGGGGACATGTTGGGGGCGGAGCCGTGCACGATCTCCGGCGAGAAGAAGACGAGCGTTCCCGCGGGGCCCTTGGGGCTCACCATTCCGCGCTCGGCGACGAGGCCGGCCAACTGCTCCTTGGTGAGGGCGATGTCGTCCGGGTCGAGGTGCTGGTCGGACTTGGCGGCGTCGTCCCGGCTGTCGCGGACGAGGCCGGAGCGGTGCGAGCCGGGGAGGTAGATCACCGGCCCGTTGAACTCGTCGATGTCGTCGAGGAATATGCCCACGTTGACCTGGCGGGGCGCGGGCAGATTGTCGGCGATGCGCCAGGCGACGTAGTCCTGGTGCCAGGACCACCTCTCGCCGCCGAACGCCGGCTTGGCGTTTATCTTGAACTGGTAGATGTAGACCTGCTCCGTGAGGAGCTGCTTGACCGGTGCCAGGAGGCGCGGGTCGCGGACGAGCGAGGCGAACTCCGGCTGACGGTGGTGGGAGGAGTAGACGGCGCGTACGTCGTCGCCGTTGTCCTCGGCGATCCGCTGGGGCCCGGGGACCTCGCAGTCGCGGGAGAACGCCGTGCGCAGGCGTTCGACCTCGCCCCGGTCCAGTGCGGATTCGATGGTGAGGAAGCCGTCCTCGTGGTACTGGTCGACTTGTTCCTGGTTCAGGCGCATTCTTTCTTCTCCAGATGTCCGGGGGGAAACTGCCGGCGGGTGTCAGGCGGGCGTGGGGCCCGTACGGACGGCGGGCTATACGGCCAGCACGTCTCCGCGCAGCAGGCCCGAATCGGCGGGCACGTCCGCGGGGTCGCTGCCGAGGTTCGTGGCCTTGTTCCCTTCGTCCACGAAGACCACGCGCGGCTCCATTTTCCTGGCCTCCTCGTCCGTCACCCCGGCATACGCGATGATGATGACGAGATCGCCGGGGCTGATGAGCCGGGCGGCCGCTCCGTTGATACCGATGACCCCGGAATTCCGGGGCCCTTCGATGACGTAGGTGGAGAGCCGGGCGCCATTGTCGATGTCGACGATGTCCACTTTTTCGCCGGGCAGCAGATCGGCGGCTTCCATCAGGTCGGCGCTTATGGTGAGTGAGCCGACATAGTGCAGATCCGCCTGGGTGACGGTCGCTCGATGGATCTTGGACTTCATCATGGTCCGATACATGAGTAATTCACTCCGTATAATCTGGGATGAAATGCCATGGCGAAGTATCGGCCACACCTGGAGACGGCGTGCACCGGCACTGCCGGATACGCGGGACTACAGCGGATCTTATTCACGCCATGCTCGGATTCGCCAGCACGAGCCGTGGTCACAGCGGCCGTCGGGCCCGTACCGCCGGTCTGCAGACCAACAGGAATGACCGCGTCCAATTGAAGACGCGGCCGGTGGGACCGGCATCGCGGAGATGATTGACTCATTCCGCTTGTTCGGTGGCGACGGCTCCGGACAAGGAGTGTGGCGCGGATCTCGTGAACCGTGTACCGAACGAGCCGCACTCCTCAGCGGATACCTCTCGGCCGGGCGGGAATCTTTGACACTGCATAAAAAGTGGCCGTAGCGTGCCGTGCGCGCCGATATGACAACTCGTCAACGGCGAGGTGTTGCACATGGGGGTAATAGATGCATGGACCGATGATCGAGGCAATCGGAATCGGAAAGAGCTTCGGACAGGTCACGGCGCTCTCATCCGTCGATATATCGGTGAACGCGGGCACGGTGCACGGCCTGCTGGGGCATAACGGCGCCGGTAAGACCACGCTGATCAATATTCTCTGCACGGTGCTGCCGCCGAACCGCGGCACGGCGCGCATCGCCGGCTACGACGTGGTCCGCCAGAGCCATGAGGTCCGCGGCCGCATCGGACTCACCGGGCAGTACGCCGCGGTCGACGAGAACCTCTCCGGCACCGACAACCTCATCCTCATCGCCCGGCTGCTTGGCGCCGGCCGCCGCCAAGCCCGGGTCCGCGCCCATGAGTTGCTGGAGATCTTCGACCTCACCAAGGCCGCGCACCGCCCGTCCCGTACGTACTCCGGCGGCATGCGCAGACGGCTGGACCTGGCCACCAGCCTGGTCGGCCGGCCGGACGTGGTCTTCCTGGACGAGCCGACCACGGGGCTCGACCCCAGCAGCCGGCTGGCGCTGTGGGAGGTGGTCGAGGGCATCGTCCGCGAGGGCACGGCCGTGCTGCTGACGACGCAGTACCTCGACGAGGCGGACCGGCTGGCCGAAGCCATCACCGTCCTCGCCGACGGCACGGTGGTGGCGTCCGGCACCAGCGCGCGGCTCAAGTCCCAAGTGGGCAGCCGCGCGGTGCATATCGTGCCGGCCGACCCCGCCGACTCCTACGCCATCATGCTCGCGCTCGGCCGGGCCGGACTGGCACCGGCCCAGGACGAGGTCACCGGCTCCATCAGCACCCCGGCCGAGACCTCGGCGGATCTGGCCACCGTCGTCCGCGCCCTGGACCAGGGCCGGCTGGACGTCACCGAGTTCTCCCTGACCGAGCCGACGCTGGACGACGTGTACCTCGCGTTGACCAAGCGGCCCACCGTCCTTGCCAACTGATCCCGTCCAGGAGTTGTGATGACTACCCCGGCCATCAGCCCCGCCGCGCCGCCGGTGCGGGTGTCCTCCGCGCCCGGCTGGCCGGCCAGCAGCCGCCTCACCCAGATCGGCGTACTGGCCGGCCGCTCCATACGCGCCTTCGTCAACAACCGGCGACTGCTGCTGTTCGAGCTGGTCCAGCCGCTGATCCTGCTGCTCATCATGAGCCAGGTGTTCGGCAGCATGTCGAACCCGAAGAACTTCCCCCCGGGCGTCTCGTACATCGACTACCTCCTCCCGGGGATTCTCATCACCACCGCCACCGGCACGGCGACAGGGGCCGGTTACAGCCTGCTCTTCGACATGGAGAACGGGGTGCTGTCCCGGTTCCGCTCCATGCCGATACGGATGTCCTCGGTGCTCGTGGCCCGCAGCCTGGACTATCTGGTCCGGGTCGCGGCGCAGCTCACGGTGTTGCTGGCGACGGCCCTGCTGCTGCTCGACTCCCATCCCCGGGGCGGTGTGCTGGGGCTCGCGGTGGCGGTGCTGCTGACGCTGTTCGTCACCTGGGCGGTGGTCTGGGGGTTCCTGGCGCTGGGGTCCTGGCTGCGCAACAAGGAGGTCGTCGCGGGGATCGGGCCGCTGGCGATGTTCCCCCTGACCTTCGCGTCGAGCGCCTTCGTGCCGATCCATGTGCTGCCCAGCTGGCTTCAGTTCGTGGCCAAGGCCAACCCGCTGACGTACGTCGTGAACGCCGCCCGGCGCGTGGCGCTGGACTGGCCCATCGGCAACTCCGTGTACGCGGCCGTCGGCGCGACGCTGGCGTTGCTGGTCGTCATGGTGCTCCTGGCGGTGCGCGGCTTCAACCGCACGCCGTCCGACGGCTGACGCTCCTGCCCGCGGCGGACCGGACCCAGCGGCCGGTTCGCGGTGGGCCGGTTCGCAGGGGCCCGGCCCAGCGGCGCTCTCCGGGCCGCCCGGCCGCCCAGCCGCCGGCCCGCCCGGCCGCCGGCCCGCCAGGCCGCCCGGCCGCAGTGCGGTGACGCGGCGGCCTCCCGCCCCGAGGCCGGCTTCATCCCCGCGGCGGCCGCCGGTCAGGCGGCCGCTCTCACTCTTGGGCGGTGGCTACTGGGCGGGGCGGCGGAAGAACTCCACGATGGCCTTGTTGACGGCCGCGGGATCTTCCAGATAGCCGTAGTGACCGCAGTCGGCGATCTCGTCGAAGGCCGCGCCCGGGATGGCGTCGGCGACTTCCCGGCCCAGCTTCGCGGGCGTGATCACATCGTCGCCGAACGCGATGACGTGGCTGGGAACGGTGATCCGCCGGTAGGCGCGCAGCCGGTCCGCCGGCGGCGCGATGTCCATCTGGACGCGCGTGCCCGGCCCGTCCTGGACGACCATCTCGAAGAGGTCGAGCCAGTCCCGCGCCTGCTCGTCGTCTTCCAGGGTGCGCGGCGAGAGGTTCTGCTGGGCCCGTACCACCGCGGCGTAGCGGGGCGGCACCTCCAGCCCCGAGTCGTACAGCTCGGCCTCTGCCGCGGCCAGCGCCCGGCCCATGGCGTCCACTCGGCCTCGGGTGGCCATCAGCACAGCCTGCCGCACCAGGTCCGGCCGGGCGAGCGAGAGTTCCTGGGCGATATAGCCGCCCAGTGAGGTTCCGACGATGCGGGACGGTCCGAGGCCGAGGGCCTCGATGAGCCCCGCCGTGTCGGCCACCATGTCGTCGATGGTGAATCCACCGGCGCATTCGTCGGTCGGTGGAATGCCGCGGTTGTCGAAGGTGATGACCCGGTAGCCGGCCGCGGTCAGCGCGGGCACCTGGTGAAGTCGCCAGGCACGGCCGCCACCTCCGGTGCCCATGATCATGACTACGGGCTCGCCCGAACCGTGGTCCTCGTAATTGATGCGAATCCCGTTGACGGATATCAGTGCCATCGCGACGGATTCCCCCTCACCCCGCGTCAAGCCCCTTGCTGTACGCCGCGAAACTATCAGCTGGGATCAGGTGTGCCAACGGCGATGAGCCGCCGTACGGAACGGGGGCGAGGAGAACGGGCCCGGCTGTTCAACTGCCGGGCCCGGTCGGTTGAACGCGGGGCGGTCGGGGTCAGCCGGTCGACCCCGAGTCGCCGAAGATGAATCCGGCGAGATACTCGTGGAGTTCATCCTTCGACAGGTCACCACTGCGGTCCGTGTCGAGCTTCGCGAAAGTTCCCTCGATCTGGTCCGCGGGAACTCCCCAGGCGCGGTGGTACCGTTCGAACTCGCTGCGGGATACCTTTCCGTCGCCATCGGCGTCGAACAGGTTGAAGAGCAGGCCCGCGAACGGCTCCATAGCCCGTCGGACGACCGTCGGGTCGGCTTCGGCGTAGAAGTCGACGTATTCCTTCCGGCTGATCTTCTGGTCGCCGCTCTGGTCGAGCTGGTGCTGCAGATCGCGCCACAGGTCGACGCTCGCCTGCCGGAATTCGTCGTACTGCTTCGAGTCGGTCGTGAGCCCGAAACGACTGGTCAGCTGCTGCGCCAGCCCTTCGATTTCCTCGATGCCCACCTCGCCGTCGCCGTTGACGTCAATGAGGTCGAACGCCTTGCTTACCCTGCTGCGCTGACTCTCTACGTGCTTGCTCGTCATTTCTTTCAACACCCCGCCTTCTCGCTCCGCGTGCGCCATCCTTGTCGCCGAATGGTAGACGCGATCGGATGGGGTGTTCAACGGCCAGGATTGCCAAGAAACATGTTGGCCGATTCTGTCGGCGGACCATTTCGGAACGACGGTTCGGCAGATCTTGGATGCAATTCACGGGAGACATACGACGCCCCACTGGCCGCAATGGCGACAGGGCGCCCGCACTCCCGGCGCAGCCGTGACGCGACGTCAGTACAGACCTTCGGGGGCCGAACTCGTGGTCTGCAGGGGGCGGATATTGGCAACACCGTCGCAGGGCCACTCATCGACCCGGTGGCGCAGCGCCTGGTCGCGCTCCAGGATGTTGGGCAGGAAGAGGTCCTCGTGCAGCACGGTGAGCCGCACCTGGCCGACCGTCCCGGCGTCGACGGTGGCCGACCAGTCGTCCTTGCGCACGACCGCCATCGTCACCTGCGGGTAGTTCGGTACGTACGAGATCAGCTCTGCGTCCTGCTCCACTTCCCAACAGGCCGCGTTTCCAAAGGTGTTGCCGTAGGTGAGGCCGCAAATCCCGCCATCCAGCGCTGACTTGAAGGCCCGGTACATGTCAGCGCTCACCTGAGTGCCGCTCAGGCGTACGCCGTCGAGGGCGGAGACAAGGTCGGGGTGGCGCTGCCGCAGCGTCTGGAAGAGCGCCGGCGTGGTGTTGAGGTACTGCACCGGCGCCTGCCGCAGCACGTCGGTGATCTGCTCCAGGAGGTGGGCGGTGTAGTCCCCCACCTCCTGGAGACGGCCCGAGCGGATGAGCCGCTTGACCCACCGCGGGTCCATGTCGACCGCGTACGCCTGGCCGGCGTGCAGCTCGGAGACCTCCCACACGCCGTGTCCGATCAGATGCGGCCCCGTGGGGGTGGCCTGGAGCCAGGTGCGCCCGGCGGCGAAGCCCTCTCGCACGAAGGACCATCGGCGCCAGACCGCCCTGTGCAGCAGCATGTCCGGGGTGTAGAAGACCCGGCAGGGGGTTCCGGTGGTACCGCCGGTGTCCCAGACGCGGCCGGCCAGGGGGCGGGGCACGGACTGCGGGGTCAGATCCCCCGGGTCCTGCTCGCGCAGGCTCTCCAGCCGGAACGGGCCGAAGGCTTCGAGCTGGTCGTAGCGCGTGATATCGCGCGGGTCGAAGTCGAGTCGCCGGGCACGCCGCAGCCAGTACGGGCTGCCGGTCACCGGGTCGAAGTGGCGTTGGACCACCTTGCGGCACCACTGGTCCAGGTCGGTGTCGAGCCATCCCGCGACCAGGGCGTCGGGGTCGCCCGACAGCTTGGTGGGAGCGGACACCGAGGTGGTGGTCATGCCCGCACCTGCCCGCCGGTGAGGTCGATGCCCAGGTCGTACGCGGTGCCGATCGCCTCCTGGATGTGCTCGGGCTTCTCGATGTGGACGACCGGGAAGGGGAAGGCCAGGATGCCCTCGGGGATCGACGGCCCCATCACGAGGCCGAGCTCCACACCCTCGCTCTTCATCCCGGTGTAGACGTCCACCAGGCTGATCGGATCGGTGGAGTTGCGCTGGAAGAGGTCGCGGACCTCGTCGGCGCCCGTCAGCGTCTTGGGCTCCAGGCAGGAGAGCAGGGGCAGTTCGGGGGTCGAGAAGGTCATGGCGTCGATGCGGGGGGCCATGAAGTCGCGGAAGTGCCTGCGCAGCGGCGAGTGGACCGCGATGGTGCGGCCCGGCAGCGGTACGACGGTGCCGGGCGGGGCCTCGGCCGCCAGTGCGTTCAGCGCCTCGGCGTAGCCGGCGAGCATGAGGATGCGCTGCTTGCCGTCCGCCGTGGGCCCGAAGTCACCGGCGAGGTGGATTCCGGCGCGGCCCGCGCCCGGGTGGGCGGAACCGGCGTCGGCGGTCTGCGCGAAGGCGAGGGCGATGCCCTGGGCGGGGGCGTCGGCGGGGAGTTCGGGGGTGTCCCGAGCGCCCGCCAGCATCTCGAACAGCTCCTGTCTGCTCAGCGCCCCCGCCAGCGCGCTGGCCGTCATCGCCCCCAGGCTGAGACCGCCGATGGCGGTGGGACGCAGGCCGAACTGGGCGAGCGCGTCGTGCACGCCGATCGCGAGCGCGGCCTCCCGCACCGTACCGATGCTCTGGCGCTCCTCCTGCGCGGCCGGGAGATCGTCCTCCAGGACCTGACCAACCGTCAACCCGGTCCACCGCGCGACCTGTTCGTACCAGCTCCGCACGACCGGGTACTCGTGGTACAGCTCCAGACCGTGCGGCTCGGTCCCGACGCCGCCGCCGAACAGATAGCCCAAAGTCATTCTCGCCCCCAGCAGGAAGGTAAACAGGAGAAAGACGCGGTACGGCGCCCGTGACAGGCGCGGCTCCCCAGCCGAGGGGAATTCCGACCACGATGCAATCGCACCGTAACATCGATTCACATGCTACTGAAAGGTGCAATTCCCCGTACGGGATATGTCGCAGCGCGCGCTATCGAGACGATATTGCGGCCTGAAACAATCCGTACACGCCTCTCTTCTTTCCCCCGGACAAGCCGGTTCGGGAATCCCGCAATGCGTTGTGCGGGCCGACTCGGCCCGCGCCGCTCAGTCGGACTGCTCCACGAATTTCTTGGGGACCCGCGGTGGCCAGGCGCCCACGGTGAGCATACCGATCGAATGGGCGCGGGAGACCAGAGCCACCCGATTCGGCGCCTGGAACTGACGCAACATCAGTCCGATGCGGTATTCGACGCCCTTGCGACTGAGGTAGAGGGACGCCGCCAGCTCCACGGTGGAGGTGCCGACGGCGATGCCCTCCAGGATGCACGCGTCGAGCGCGGTGAGCCGCTCGGTGTCGGGTGGGGCCGTTCCGCTCCCGGCGCCGTGAAGCCGCCCCGCCGATTCCGTACGCTCCGGGGCCCGTTCGGCCGCGGGGCGACAAGGGCCCCTCCGGTCGCCGGTCTTCGGCAGCGCCGCGGTGGAGCCGACCGCCGTGGAACCGCGTAACGGCGTCAATCCGTACACCCGCCTTCCTCAGTGGTGCGTCAGGTGCGTCAATACATCGGCCAGGTGCCGGACGTAGGCCGGCCACCGGCTCGATCGGCCGCGCAAGTACGTGCGTCGGCGTGGGTGCGTGAGTGGGTGCGTGAGTGGGCGTGGGGCGTATGTGGGCGCGCGAGTGGGCGCGTCACCGATCGAAGTGGTCCCTGAGGACGTTGATCACGTCCGCGGGCCGGCTGCTCAAGTAGAAGTGACCGCCGGGGAAGACTTTGAAGTCGAACGCCGATGAGGTGTGCGCCTTCCATTCCCGCACCTCGTCCAGGGGTGCCCGCGGGTCCTGGTCCCCCGCCAGAGCGGTGATCGGGCACTGGAGCACCGCGTCGGCCTCTCCGCGATAGGTCTCCACGGCGCGGAAGTCGCCGCGGAGGGCGGGCAGCGCCATCCGGACCAGCTCCTCGTCGTCGAGAAGGCTCTCGTCCGTGCCGCTCATGGCCCGCACGGCGGCCACGATGCCGTCGTCGCTCCGCAGGTGCAGGCGCTCCTCATGTGGCACCGCGGGCCCTCGGCGGCCCGAGACGAAGAGGTGCTCGATCCCCTGCCCCGAGCGCTCGAACCGCCTGGCCACCTCGAAGGCGACGAGGGCGCCCATGCTGTGTCCGAAGAAGGTCAGGGGCAGGCCGGTCCAGTCGCGGAGCGCCTCGAACACCTTGTCGGCCAGCGTTCGGAGGTCCTCGATGGTCGGCTCCGTGCGACGGTCCTGCCGCCCCGGATACTGCACGGCCAGCACATCCGCCCGGCCCTGCAATTCACCGGCGACCGGGAAGTAGAAGGACGCCGAGCCGCCGGCGTGCGGGAAGCAGACAAGGCGGCTCGTGGCCGCCGGGGAGGGGCGGAAGCGCCTGCACCAAAGACCACTGTCGACGGGTAAGGAAGTCATGTCGCCTGGATTTTCCCTTCACGGTTCCACAGATCCGAAGGATCTGGGTACGGTGATTCCCACCCTGCCACGCCCCGTCGAATCTCAGCAAGGGTGCATGGCAATTCGAACACTTGCCCATCGAATAGCACTCGCCCATGTGAATTCCCGAGGCCCGGCAGGGAAAGGCCGCGATGCGGCCGGGAGAGCGACGGGTTGAATTTGATTCAGAAACCATCCCTCCCGCATCGAAGCGGATCGAACATGGGCACCTAAAACAGACAAAACAGGCTACGGCCATGTCAAACATGACATGGCCCCCCGGTAAGGGCTCTAGGAATATGCCTAAACATCTCGGCATATCGTTGACCGGTTCAGAGCGCTCCCAAGATGCTGGAGGTATCGCTCGACGTCGTTGGCCGACGGGCCCGCGAACCACCAGACGGCCCGCTCCGTCACGACTCCTGCGTGACGAACAGGACGAATGGGGAGTTCGTTGGAATTCTTGCTGCTCGGCCCGCTTTCCGTCCGGCTGAATGCGCGGGAGGTGTACGTATCGGCCCCCAGGCAACGCGTCGTCCTGGCGACGTTGCTGCTCAACGTCAACCATGTGGTGTCGGTGGACCGTATCGCGGGGTATGTCTGGGACGGCGCCCCACCGCCCAGCGCCGCCGCCACCATACGCACGTACGTCATGCGGCTGCGCCAGGTGCTGGGGGAGCAGGCGTCCGCGCGGATCATCACCCGGGCGCCGGGCTATCTGATCGCCCTCGGCGAGGACGAGAGCGACCTCGGCCGCTTCACCGCGCACCGCAACCGGGCGGCCGCCCACGCCGACGTCGGGAACATGGAGGACTCCTGCGCCGAACTCACCGAGGCCCTGGCCGGCTGGCGTGACGAACCACTGGTCAATGTGCCGTCCCAGACGCTGCGCGATGTCGAGGGCCGCTACCTCCAGGAGCTGCGCCTCCAGACGATGGAGCTGCGCTTCGACGCCGAGCTGGCACTGGGCCGGCACGCCGAACTCGTACCGGAGCTCTGGCGGTTGGTGAGAGAGAACCCGCTGCGCGAGGCTCTCGTCGGCAAACTGATGCTCGCTCTGTTCCGCTCCGGCCGGCAGTCCGAGTCCCTGTCCCTCTACCAGCGCACCAGGGACCTGCTCGTGGAGCAGCTCGGCGCCGAACCCAGCGCCGATCTCAGGGAAGTACAGCGGCGCATCCTTTCGGCCGACGACCGCCCCGAGGCCCGGGCCGCCGGTGGCCGGACCGCCCGGCGAGCCGCGTCGGCGGCGCACCCCGCCCCGGCGGCCCCCCGGCCGTGGCACAGCGCCTCCCGCCCCAGGCCCGCCCAACTCCCGGCCGTACCACCGGAGCTGACCGCACGTGATGAACCACTGGCGGATCTGCGCCGGATCCTGACGGCCGCGGGGCTCCCGACCGGATCGGTGGGCACGGCCGTGGTCACCGGCCGGGGCGGCACCGGGAAGAGCGCGCTGGCCCTGCACGCGGCCCACGCCCTGCGGGAGTCCTTCCCGGACGGCCAGCTCTACGCCGGACTCGGCGGCCGAAAACGCCCCCTGGCCGCCGGAGAAGTACTGAACCGGTTCCTGGCCGCCCTCGGCGTCCCCCGGGCCGACATCCCGGCCGACGAGAACGAGCGGGAGGTGCTCTACCGCTCCCTCACCGCCGGCAGCCGGCTCCTGGTGCTCCTCGACGACGCCGACAACACCGCGCAGATCCGGCCGCTGGTGCCGGGCAGCGGCGGGAGCAGGCTGCTGGTGACCAGCCGCCGGCGCCTCGCCGACCTGGAGGGCGCGCACACCGTCGCCCTGCCTCCACTGGACGAGCGGGAGTCGCTGGAACTGCTGGGCAGGCTCGTCGGACCGGCCAGGGTGGACGCCGAGCCGCAGGCCGCGCGGACGGTGGTGGCGATGTGCGCGGGCCTGCCGCTGGCGCTGCGCATCGCGGGCGCCCGCCAGCTGGACCGCCCGCACTGGAGCCTCGGCGATCTCGCCCAGAGGCTCACCGACGCACCGCAGTTGCTGGACGCGCTGCGGATCGGCGACCTCGACGTGCGGCCCAGCCTCGACGCCGGCCACACGGAACTGCCGCGTCGTTCCTCCAACGGCGTGGACCCGGCCGCCGTGTTCACGGCCCTGGGCGCGACCAACGCCGCGCACACCTCGCGCGGCAGGATCGCGGCCATGCTGAACTGCTCCGAGGAGAGCGCCGAGGACGCCCTCGACACGCTGGTCGAGGCGCATCTCCTGCACCCGCCCATCGCCGGGCGCTACCGCCTGGACGCGCTGCTCCAGGCGTACGCCCGGGAGCAGGCCCAGTATCACGAGGCGTTCCGGCACCAGAATGTGTTCCATGCGAGCGGCGCGCCCGCTCCCCGGGCCGTGTGAGGCGAGCGCCCGCCCGCACCGGCCCCGCTCACCGCTCGATCAACGACTACGACACCCCAGAGGGGAAGGCCGTTTCATGGCCCACCAGACAGCGGCAACCGATGAACTGCTCGACTACGTCAGGGAGGTGTCCCTGCGGGACGATGTGATTCTGCGGGAGCTGCGCGAGGCCACGGCCACGCTGCCCGCCGGTCAGGCCATGCAGGTGATGGCCGAGGAAGGGCAGTTACTGGCCCTCCTGGCCGGGCTGACCGGCGCCCGGTCCGTGCTGGAGATCGGGACCTTCACCGGGTACAGCACCCTGTGCCTGGCCCGCGCCCTGCCGGCCGGCGGGCGGCTGGTGACCTGCGACATCGAGGATCGGTGGCCGGCGTTCGGCGCCGACTACTGGAAGCGCGCCGGGGTCGATGCGCGGATCGACCTGCGGATCGGCGACGCGAACGACACCCTGGCCGCGCTGCTGGCCGATCACGGCCCCGGCTCGTTCGACTTCGTCTTCATCGACGCGGACAAGGCCAACTACTGCCGTTACTACGAGCGTTCGCTGGAACTGGTCCGGCAGGGCGGTCTCATAGTCATCGACAACACGCTCTTCTTCGGCCGCGTCACCGACCCCGCCGCGCGGGACGCGGACACCGAAGGGGTGCGCGCCCTCAACCGGCTGCTGCACGACGACGACCGGGTGGAGCTGTCCCTGCTGCCCATGGCCGACGGCATCACCCTCGCCCGCAAGCTCTGACGGGGTCCGGCAGAAAGGCTCGCCTTTCTGCCGGACCGTGCCCGGGGCGGGGCGGGGCGCGGCGTCAGCGGTACGGGCGGTGGCGGGCGTCAGGCGAAGAGCACCGGCGCCTCCAGCCGCATGGTGGTGGGCGCCGGGCGGGCCTCGGGCACCAGGTGCAGCCGTTGGAGCCCTTCGCCCGCCGCCCCGGGCCGCGCGTCGCCGGCCAGCCCGGCGACGCAGGGGCAGAGCTGGTCGTCGAAGCCCGCGAAGCGGTAGGCGATCTCCATCATCCGGTTCCGATCGGTGGCCCGGAAGTCGGCGACCAGGTGCGCTCCCGCCCCGGCCGCCGCGTCGGCCAGCCAGTTCAGCAGCGTCGCGCCGGCCCCGTAGGAGACGACCCGGCACGAGGTGGCGAGCAGTTTGAGGTGCCACATCTCCGGGCGCCGCTCCAGCAGGAGCACGCCCACCGCGCCGTGCGGGCCGAACCGGTCGGTGAGGGTGACGACGAGCACTTCGTGGTGCGGGTCCGCGAGCAGGCCGCGCAGCCGCGCGTCCGAGTAGTGCACGCCGGTGGCGTTCATCTGGCTGGTGCGCAGGGTGAGTTCCTCGACCCGCGACAGCTCCTCGCCCGTCGCCCGGCCGACGCGCATCACCATGTCGAGGGAGCGCAGGAACTCCTCGTCGGGGCCGGTCGCCTCGGCGCGCTCCGCCTCCCGGCGGAAACCCGCCTGGTACATCGTCCGGCGCCGCCGCGAGTCCACGGTGCTCGCCGCGGGGGTGAACTCGGGCAGGTCGGGCAGCGCGAGCGCCTGCTCGGCCGGGTAGCCGCGGACCTCGGGCAGATGGAAGGCGACCTCGGCGCGCTCGGCGGGCTGGTCGTCGATGAAGGCGATGGCGGCGTGGGCGAAGTTCAGCCGGTCCGCGATGCGGCGCACCGCGGCGGACTTGGCGCCCCAGCCGATCTGCGGCAGCACGAAGTACTCGGCGATGCCGAGGGCCTCCAGCCGGGCCCAGGCGTGGTCGTGGTCGTTCTTGCTGGAGACGGCCTGGAGGATGCCGCGGGAGTCCAGCTCGATGACGACCTCGCGTACCTCGTCGGCCAGCACCACCTGCTCGTCCTCCGACAGGGTGCCCTGCCACAGGGTGTTGTCCAGGTCCCAGACCAGGCATTTGACGGTCGCGGGCGGGTCTTCGCCGGCGGTGGTGCTCATGGGCTCCCCCTGCGGTTCACCGGGTTCGGGCGCGGTCACCGCGGCCTCCCCGGGGCGGGTACGGGCAGCGGGGGCCGGTCCCGCGCGGACACGGCGTGCTCGGCCAGCAGCACCTGGCACAGTTCGGTGCTGCCCTCGATGATCTCCATCAGCTTCGCGTCCCGGTGGGCGCGGGCCACCGGGTGGCCGTCCCGCGATCCGGCCGAGGCCAGCACCTGGACGGCCGACGAGGCGCCGGCGGCCGCCTGGGCGGAGCTGACGCGTTTGGCCAGGACCGTGGCCACCACCTGGTCCGGTGACCCCTCGTCCCAGCAGCGGCTGGCGTGCTCGCAGACCCTGGTGGCCACTTGCTCGGCCGTGTAGAGCTCGGCGAGGTGCCGGGCGACCAGCTGGTGCTGGGCTATCGGCTTGCCGAACTGCTCGCGGGTGGCGGCGTGTTCGGTGGCCGCGGCCAGGCAGCCGCGCAGGATGCCCACGCATCCCCATGCCACGGACATCCGGCCGTAGGCCAGGGCGGTGGTCACCAGGAGCGGCAGGGGGAGCCCGTACCCGCCGAGCACGCTGTCGGCGGGCAGCCGGACCGCGTCGAGGCTGACGTCGGCGTGGCCGGCCGCCCGGCAGCCGAGCGGGTCGGCGATCCGTCGCACCTGGACGCCGGGCGCGTCGGCGGGTACGAGCACGGCGGCGGCGGTGTCGGTGCCGTCGTCGTCGGCGTAGCGTCCGAATATCACCAGCAGGTCCGCGTAGTGGGCGGCGGTCACCCACTTCTTGCGGCCGTCGACGACGACCGAGTCGCCGTCACGGCGGATGACGGTGCCCATCGCCGCGAGGTCGCTGCCCGCGTCCGGTTCGCTGAACCCGACCGCCGCGAGCCGGCCGCCGGTGAGCCCGGGGAGCCAGTCGGCTTGCTGCCGCGGGGTGCCGAAACGCTGGACCGTCCAGGCGGCCATGCCCTGCGAGGTCAGCACGCTGCGCAGGGAGCTGCACAGACTCCCCACGTGGGCGGTGTACTCGCCGCTGAGCTGGCTGCTCAGGCCCCATCCGCCGTACTCGGCGGGCGCTTCCGCGCACAGCCGGCCGGCCGCGCCGAGTTCTCTGAGGAGGTCTACGGGCAGCAGGCCCGAGCGGTCCCACTCCCCGGCCCGGTCGCCGACCGACGCGGAGACCTCGGCCACTGCCTCGGCGACGCCGTCACCCATCGAGGCCCCCGGGGCGCGGCTCCTTCAGCCGGCAGACCAGCGCCGCCATCACGCGTGCGGTGCGGAAGTTGTCCATCCTGAGGTCGGCGCCGCGGATGGCCACTCCATAGGTCTTCTCCAGGTGCACGACGAGTTGCATCGCGAAGAGGGAGGAGAGGCCGCCCGTCCGGAACAGATCGGTCTCGGGCTGCCATGGGGTGCCGGTATGTCCCTGGAGGAAGCCGAGCAGCTCCTTCTCCACGGCTTCCGGCGTGCCGGTCCCGGTGTCGGCGGCCTCGCTGGTCTGGTTGGTCATCGGCTCTCCTCCATGGCGTAAGGAACGTAAGGGGTGTAAGCGAAGTAAAGGTCGCAAGTGGTGCGATCCGTGGTGGTGGTCATGGGTACGTGTAGAAGCCGCGGCCCGACTTGCGGCCGAGGCGGCCCTCTTCGACGAGCCGGAGCAGCAGGTCGCAGGGGCGGCAGCCGTCGTCGCCGGTGCGTTCGTGCAGGACCTTCAGCGAGTCGACGAGGTTGTCGATGCCGATGAGGTCGGCGGTGCGCAGGGGGCCGGTGGGGTGTCCCAGGCAGCCCTGCATCAAGGCGTCGACGGCTTCGGCGGTGGCGGTGCCCTCCTGCACGACGCGGGCCGCGTCGTTGATCATCGGATGCAGGACGCGGCTGGTCACGAAGCCGGGGGCGTCCTTGACCACGACGCCGTCCCGGCGCACCGCGGTGAGCAGCGAGGCCACGGCCGCCATGGCCGCGTCGCCGGTCCTGGCCCCGCGGATGACCTCGGCGGTCTTGATCAGGTAGGGCGGATTCATGAAGTGGGTGCCGACGAGTTCCGCCGGGCGGTCGACGGCGTCGGCGAGCTCGTCGATCGGGATGGACGAGGTGTTGGTGATCAACAGCGTGCCGGGGCGCACCTTGGCCGAGATCTCGGACAGGACCTTGGCCTTGAGTTCGGCGCTCTCGGTGATCGCCTCGATGACGGCGGTGGCCCGTCCGGCGGCGTCGGGCGAGGTGGCGGTGGTCAGTTCGCCCGGCGCGGTGTCCGGCGGCAGGGCGCTCATCAGCTGGGCCAGCCGCAGCTCGTCGCCGATCTTGTCCGGCGCCCGGTCGAGCCGGTCGCGGTCGGTGTCGACGAGATGGACGGGCAGGCCGTGGCCGAGGGCCAGCGCGGTGATGCCGACCCCCATCACCCCGGCGCCCAGCACGGTCAGCGCGTGGGCCGGCGGGTTCCGGGTCTCGTGGTGCGCGGTGGTGGTCATGCGTCCCTCCTGGGCGAGTGGTCCGTACGGGCGGCCGGGGCGGCGGCCGCGGTGGGGGGAACGACGGCTCGGAGCCAGTCGGCGACGGCCTCGCCGGTGGTCCCGACGTGCTGTTCCATGATCGAGAAGTGGTCGCCTGGCACGTCCACGACCGTGTGCGCGGACGGCCAGGAGGAGCGCCAGTCCCCGGCGTCCGGGGATGGCTCGCCGAGCGGGGTGGAGGCGCGCACCAGCAGCACGGGCGCCTCGACGGTCGGCGGCTGCCAGTCGTCGAGAATCCGGAAGTAGCCCCCCATGGCGGTGAGCCGGGTGCCGTCCATCGGGGCCGCCCGCTCCTCGCGTGCGAACATCCCGCCCAGCAGGACGTCGTTGAACTGGGTGATGCCCGCGTTGTCGGAGAGGTAGGTGTCGAGCAGCACCACGGCGGCAGGCCCCGCGCCGAGCCGCTCCAGCGCCGCCGCCGCGCCGTGCGCGAGGGTGCCGCCGGAGGACGATCCGACGAGTACCAGGGGGCTGTCGGGGTGCTGTTGACGGATGGTCAGCGCCTGGAAGTCCAGGAGCGCGGACATGTCCGCGGGCAGCGCCTCGCCCGGTACGAATCCGGGGGCGTCCAGGGCGCTGACGGCGAAGCGGTCCCCCAGGCAGGCGGCGAAGCGCGCGTACTGGTGGGCGCCGCCCAGGGCGACGACGGAACCGAAGCAGACGACCACGGGGGCGTCCGCGCGCTCGCGCAGCCGCAGCAGCTGGGGGCAGGCCCCGGACGCGATGAGGGCGTCCGCGCTGTCGAACCGGGGCCGCAGGGCGGAGGCGTGTTTCAGCAGCGCGATCCCCTCGTCGGTCTTGCCGAGCTCGCACGCCTGCCGGAACAGCAGGCTCACCGGATCGGCCTCCGGCTCCGGCCCGGCATCCCGCACCGGCCCGTCGGCGGCCCGTGCCTCCGGGGCCGCGGCACCGGGGGCCGCCTCAGCTCCGGCCCCGGCCGCCGCCTCGGCGGCCAGGGCGGTGGCGAGCAGCGCGGCCAGCTTGACCGGGGTGCCGCTGTCGAGCACCGCGGAGGGCCGCAGCCGCAGCCCGGTGGCCGCTCCCAGCCGGTTGCGCAGTTCGACGGCGGTCAGCGAGTCGAACCCGAGCGAGAGGAAGGCGACCGTGTCGGGCACGGCCTCGGCGTCCGTGTGGCCGAGTACGCCGGCCGCGTTCGTACGGACCAGGTCGAGCAGGATCTGTCGGCGCTCCTCGGCCCCGGCCGTGGCGAGCCGCTGCCGGACCGATTCGGTGGCCGCTTTCCGGGGGCGGGCCCGTACCAGCGCGCGGAGCAGCGGCGGCGGGCTGTCGCGGTAGGCGGCGAGGTCCAGGTGCACCGGCACGGCCAGCGCGCGGTCCCCGGCCAGGGCCGCGTCGAAGAGCGCCATGCCGTCCTCGTCGGACAGCGCGCGCACCCCGCTGCGGGCCATCCGGTGCAGGTCGGCGCCGGCCAGCTCGGCCGTCAGCCCGCTCTGCCGGTCCCACAGCCCCCAGGCCAGGGAGACGCCCGGCAGTCCGAGCCCGCGCCGCTTGGCCATCAGCGCGTCGAGGCCGGCGTTGGCGGCGGAGTACGCGGACTGGCCGGGGCTGCCCAGGACGCCCGCGGCGGAGGAGAACACGGCGAACGCCGTCAGGTCGTAGCCGAGCGTCAACTCGTGCAGATGGTGGACGGCGTCGGTCTTGGGGCGCAGTACGGCGGCCAGCCGCCGCGGGGTCAGGGTCTCCAGGAGCCCGTCGTCGAGGACTCCGGCGGTGTGCACGACCGCGCGCAGCGGGTGTTCGTCGGGGATCGCCGCCAGCGCCTCGGCCAATTGTTGACGGTCCGACACATCGCAGGCGAGCGCGGTCATTTCGGCGCCTTGCGCGGTCAGCTCGGCGGCGAGCGGGGCCAGGCCGGCGCCTTCCGCGCCACGTCGGCTGAGTACGAGCAGACGGCGCACTGCGTGCTCGGCGACGAGGTGGCGGGCCAGGACGCCCGCGAGGGCGCCGCCGCCGCTGAGCAGCACCGTCCCGTCGGGGCCGAAGGGCGCGGACGGTCCGGGTGCGGGCGTGTCCGGGCGGGCCAGCCGGGGCGCGAGGAGCCGGCCGTCGCGGACGGCCGTCTGCGGTTCGTCACCCGCGAGCACGCCGGGCAGCGCGACGGCGGTCCCCCGCGGCCCGTCGGTGTCCAGCAGCAGGAACCGGCCGGGGTGTTCGAGCTGGGCGGAGCGGAGCAGGCCCCAGACGGCGGCGGCGCCGAGGTCCACCGGCTCCGCGCCCACGTCGGCCGCGCCTCGGGTGAGGACCACCAGCGGGGTGTCCGTGAAGCGGTCGTCGGCCAGCCAGTTCTGGACTCGGGTGAGCACGTCGGCCACGGCCGCGTACACCGCTTCCGGGCCCGTCGCACCGTCGTCATCGGCAGGGAGGGACGGGCAGAGCAGTAGCACGGCGTCGGGCGCGGCCTGGGCGTCTTCCGACCCCGTGGCCAGCGGGTCGGCGGCGAACTCCGGCGGGAGCAGCCGTTCGTCGCGGGGGCCGAGGAGCCCCCAGCGGGTGGCCGGGGGCGTGCCGTCGGGGGCGGTGACCCGCGTCCAGTCGAGGTGGAACAGCGAGTCGGCGGGCGTGCGCAGCGCGGCCGCCGAGGCGGCGCGCAGGATCAGCGAGCCGACCGTGGCGACCGCGCGTCCGGCCGGGTCGGTGATCCGTACGGCCACGGCGTCGGGGCCGTCGGGCCGGAGTGTCACGCGCAGTACCGGTTCGGTGGACGGCTCGATCGCCACCTGGTTCCAGGAGAACGGCAACGGCACGCTGTCCGCGGCCTGTCGGTCTTCCGCCGGCCGGAGTCCGGCCGTCTGGAGGGCGGCGTCGAGCAGGGCCGGGTGCACGCCGAAGCCGCCGTCTCCGGCGCGCGTCAGCGTCTCGGGCAGCGCGACCTCGGCGTGGATCTCGCCGTCGGCGCGCCAGGCGGCGCGCAGCCCGCGGAACGCCGGTCCGTAGTCGATGCCTTGGGATTCCAGGAGCTCGTACAGGTCGTCGACGTCCAGCGGGGTCGCGCCGGGCGGCGGCCATTCGGCCCGTACGGGTGCGGCCGGCGGCTGCTGGACGGCGAGGGCGCCGTCCGCGTGGCGGGTCCAGGACTGGTCGTCCCCGGCGCCCTCGGGGCGGGAGTGGAGCGTCACCGGGCGCCGCCCGTCGGCGTCCTCGGGCCCTACCAGCAAGCGCAGTTGAACGGCCCGGTCGGACGTCGGGTCGTCCGGCAGCAGCAGCGGCGCGGCGAGGGTCAGCTCGTCGACCGTGGCGCTGCCGAGCTGCCGGCCGGCGTGCGCGGCCATCTCCAGGAATGCCACGCCGGGCAGCAGGACCGTACCGGCCACGGCGTGGTCGGCGAGCCACGGGTGGGCGGCCAGGGAGAGCCGGCCGGTGAAGAGGGTGCCCGCCTCGTCCGGGAGGGCGACGGCCGCGCCCAGCAGCGGGTGCCCGCCGTCGGCCTGACCCGCCGTCATGGGGTCTCCGCCCGCGGGGGTCGCGTCGAGCCAGTAGTGGCGGCGCTGGAAGGCGTACGTCGGGAGGTCGGCCCGGCCCGCCCCCGCGTGGTCGAACAGCGGTTCCCAGGCCACGGGCAGCCCGTTCGCCTGCGCCGCGCCCAGGGACAGCAGCAGCCTTCGCATGCCGCCTTCGGAGCGGCGCAGGGTGTCGAGCACGAGGGTTTCCGGCGCCCCTGCGCCGGCCGCGGTGTCCTCGATGCCGAAGGTCAGCGTGGGGTGCGGGCTGACCTCGACAAAGGTCCGGTGCCCGGCGTCGAGCAGCGCTCGCACGGTGTCCCGGAAGCGGACGATGTGCCGCAGGTTGCGGTACCAGTAGTCGGGGCCGAAGGCACCGGGGCCCGGCGGGGCCGCGTCGACGGTGGAGAGCATCGGGACGGCGGCGGGCCGGGGGGCGATGCCGGCCAGCGCCGCGCGCAGTTCGTCCTGTATGGCCGCCACGCCATCGCAGTGGGAGGCGTGGTCGACCGGCATCCGCCAGGCCATCACGGACTCGGCCGCGAGGTCCTCGACGAGCGCGTCGACGGCGCCCCGGGAGCCGGTCACCACGACGACGCGCGGCCCGTTGACGGCGGCGATGGACACGTCCTGCCGACGCCGCGCCAGGGTGTCCGCCACCTCTTCCGGCGACATCATCACGGTGGCCATCGCGCCGCCCCCGAGGGTACTCAGCGCCTTGCCGCGCTCCACGGCGACGCGGGCCGCGTCGTCGAGGGACAGCGCGCCCGCCACGCAGGCGGCGGCCACCTCGCCCTGGCTGTGGCCGATGACCGCTGCGGGCTGGACGCCGTGGGCGCGCCACACGGCGGCCAGCGACACCATCACCGCGAACAGAACGGGCTGGAGCACCTCCACCCGCTCCGGGTCAGGGCCGCCCGGTGCGCCTCGCAGCACTTCGGTGGGCGACCAGTCGAGGTACGGGGCGAGGGCGCGTTCGCAGTCGGCCATCCGGTCGGCGAACACCGGGCAGCTGTCGAGAAGTTCGGCGCCCATGCCGGCCCACTGCGCGCCCGTTCCGGGGAAGACGAAGACCGCCTTGCGGCCGCCCTGCGGGGCGGTGCCGCGTACGCCCGCCGCGGGCTCCTCGCCCCGGGACAGCGCGGCGAGTCCGGCGAGCAGTTCGGCGCGGTCCTCGCCGACCACGGCGGCCCGCTCCGCGAACCGGGACCGGCCGAGGGCCAGGGAGCGGCTCACGTCGAGGGGGCGCGGCCCGGGCTCGGCGATCAGGTGGGCGTGGAGGGCGGCGGCCTGGGCCCGCAGCGCCGCGCCGCTCTTCGCCGAGAGCGGCCAGATCACCGGGCCGGGCGCGGGGGCCTCGCCGGCCGGGGCCGCCGCGGACTCCAGGATCAGGTGGGCGTTGGTGCCGCTGGCTCCGAAGGAGGAGACCCCGGCCCGGTGGGGCTGCCCGGTGGCGGGCCACAGGCGGGCCTCGGTGAGGAGTTCCACCGCGCCCTCGGTCCAGTCGACCTGTTCGGTGGGCCGGTCGATGTGCAGGGTCTTGGGCAGCAGGCCGTGCCGCATCGCCAGTACGGTCTTGATGACGCCGCCCACCCCGGCGGCGGCCTGGGTGTGGGTCAGGTTGGACTTCAGCGATCCGAGCCACAGCGGCCGGTCGGCGGGCCGGTCCCGGCCGTAGACGGCGAGCAGGGCCTGGGCCTCGATGGGGTCGCCGAGCACGGTGCCGGTGCCGTGCGCCTCCACGGCGTCCACCTGGCCGGGGGCGAGTCCGGCGCGGTCCAGCGCCTGCCTGATGACCCGCTCCTGGGCGGGCCCGTTGGGCGCGGTCATGCCGTTGCTGGCGCCGTCCTGGTTGACGGCGGAGCCGCGCACCACGGCCAGGACGGGGTGGCCGTTGCGCCGGGCGTCCGAGAGCCGCTCCAGGAGCAGCAGGCCGACGCCCTCGCCGAAGCCCGCGCCGTCGGCCGCCGCGGAGAAGGACTTGCTGCGCCCGTCGGGGGCGAGTCCGCGCTGGCGGCTGAAGCCGATGTAGAGGCCGGGGGTGGACATCACGGTCACTCCGCCGGCGAGGGCGAGGGAAGCGTCGCCGGCCCGTAGCGCCTGGCAGGCGAGGTGGATGGCGACCAGGGAGGAGGAGCAGGCGGTGTCGAGGGTCACGGCCGGGCCCTGGAGCCCCAGCGTGTAGGCGATGCGGCCGGACGCGACGCTGGGGATGCTGCCGGTGCCGAGGAACCCCTCCACTTCGTCGGGGACCCGGCCGAGCCGGGAGCCGTACTCGCTGTAGATGACCCCGGTATAGACGCCGGTCCGGCTGCCGCGCAGGGTGAGCGGGTCGATACCGGCGCGTTCCACGGCTTCCCAGGCCGTCTCCAGCAGCAGCCGCTGCTGGGGGTCCATCGCCAGCGCCTCGCGCGGCGAGATGCCGAAGAAGGCCGGGTCGAAGTCGCATGCATCGCGGAGGAACCCGCCCTCGCGGACGTAGAAGGTGCCGGGCGCGTCGGGGTCCGTGTCGTACCGGCCCTCGACGTCCCAGCCGCGGTCGTCGGGGAACGCGGAGACCGCGTCCCGCTCCTTGACCAGCAGTTCCCACAGCTCCTCGGGGTTGCGTACGCCGCCGGGGAAGCGGCAGCTCATGGCAACGATCGCGATCGGCTCCCGGGCCTCGCCGTCGAGCCGCTGGTTGGTCTCGCGCAGCCGCTGGTTCTCCTGGAGCGAGGCGCGCAGCGCCTCCACCACCCGGTCCGTGGACATCGTCTTCCCTTCTCGCCCGCGCGGTTCACTCACGTTCGCCGCCCAGTGCCATCCGTACGAGGTCGTCGACGCCCATGTCCTCGATGCCGTCGGCCGGCCGCTCCTGGGCGGCGGTCGCCGGAGCGGGGCCGGGGGCGCCGTCCGCGAGGTTCAGCAGCGCGTCGAGGAGGCCGGCGCGGCGCAGCGCCGACGGTGGGATCGCGGCGAGCCGGTCGCGAATCTCGGCGTCGGAACGGGTGTCGTGGGCCCGGTCCGCGGGGGCGGCGTCGGGCAGCAGCCGTTCGGTGACGTACGCGGCGACCTCGGCCGGGCTCGGCCGGTCGAAGACCAGGGTCGCCGGGAGCCGGAGCCCGGTGGCCGCGCCCAGCCGGTTGCGGAGGTCGACGGAGGTCAGCGAGTCGAAGCCGAGGTCCTTGAAGGCGCGTTCGGGGTCGACGGACTCGGCGCCACGGTGGCCGAGCACGTCCGCGACGCGAGCCCGTACGAGGTCGAGCACCGCCGCCCGGCGCTCCTCGGCGCCGAGTCCGGCCAGCCGCCGGCGCAGGGACCCCGCGTCGGCCTCGTCGGTGCCGGCGGCGCGCCTGCGGGCGCCGCCGGGGACCAGCCCGGACAGCAGCGGGGGCACGGGGGCGGTACGGGCCGCCACCCGCAGCCGGGCGAGGTCGAGCTTGACGGGGACGAGCAGCGGTTCGTCCGAGGCGAGCGCCGCGTCGAGGAGCGCCAGTCCCTCGTCGGTGGAGAGCGCGGCGGTGCCGCCGCGGGCCATCCGCCGCAGGCCGGTGTCGTCGAGGGTGCCGGTCAGGGCGCTGCGTTCGGCCCACAGGCCCCAGGCCAGGGACTGCGCGGGGCGGCCCTGGGCCCGGCGCTGCTGGGCGAGGGCGTCGAGAAAGGCGTTGGCCGCGGCGTAGTTGCCCTGGCCGGCGTTGCCGACCGTGGCGGACGCCGAGGAGAACAGCACGAACGCCGCGAGGTCCATGCCGTCCGTCAGCTCGTGCAGGTTGAGGGCCGCGTCGACCTTGGGCCGCAGGACGTGGTCCATGCGCTCGGGTGTCAGCGACTCGATCAGCGCGTCGTCGAGGACTCCGGCGGCGTGCACGACGGCGGTGAGGGGGTGCTCTGCCGGTACGCCCTTGAGCAGCGCGGCCACCGCGTCTCGGTCCGCGACATCGCACGCGGCGACGGTGACGTGGGCACCCGCTTCCCGGAGTTCGGCCGCCAGGGCGAGCGTCTCGGGCGCGTCGGGCCCGCGCCTGCCCGCCAGCAGGAGGTGCCGGGCGCCGTGTTCGGCGACGAGGTGACGGGCCACCAGGGCGCCGAGCACTCCCCCGGCTCCGGTGATGAGGACGGTCTTGTCGCTGTCCCACGCGCCGGGGGCGGTTTCGCTCGCCGCCTCCCGTACGAGCCTGGCGGCGAGCAAGGCGGTTTTCCGGACGGCGAGTTGGGGTTCGTCGCTTGCCAGCGCGGCGGGGAGCGGGGTGGCGGCGGCGGCCGGGTCGTCGGTGTCCAGGAGCAGGAAGCGGCCGGGGTGTTCGGACTGCGCCGACCGCAGGAGTCCGCGTACGGCCGCCGCGGCGAGGTCGGTGATCTGTTCGCCACGGGCCGTGGCGACGGCTCCGCGGGTGAGCAGGACCAGGCGTGCGCCGTCCCAGCGGGAATCCGCCAGCCATTCCTGTGCCAGCCGCAGGACTCGGTTGAGGGCGGCCCGTACTGACGCCGCGTCGGCGGCGGGTTCCAGGCATGGGACGACGACCGCGGACGGCAGGGGCATGCCCTCGTCCACCGCGGTGCTGAGCGCCGCGAGGTCCGGGTGGCTGTCGGGGAACAGCCCCCCGCCGCCGATGACCGCCCAGTGTCCGAGGTGTTCGGCCGGGCCGTCGGCGGGCAGCGGTGTCCACGCGGTCCGGAAGAGGGAGTCGGCGGCGTCCGCGCCCGCTCCGGCGGCGCGCAGCGCGTCGAGGTCGACGGGGCGCACCGCCAGCTCCTCGACGGTCGCGACCGGGCGGCCGTCCGGGTCGGTGGCGTCGATGGACACCGTGCCGTCGGGCCCGTAGCCGAGCCGGACCCGCAGCGTGGTGGCCCCGCCGGCGTGCAGCCGGACGCCGGCCCAGGAGAACGGCAGCCCGGCGGCGCCCGCTTCGGGCCGCGCGCCGGAGCCGTCCCGCGAGCCGAGCCAGAGCCCTTGCAGGGCCGCGTCGAGGAGCGCGGGGTGGAGCCCGTACGAGGCGGCGTGCGGCTGCTGGTCCTCGGGGAGCCGGACTTCGGTGAAGACTTCGCGGCCGCGCCGCCAGGCGGCCCGCAGCCCCTGGAAGGCGGGGCCGTAGCCGTAGCCGGAGGCTCCGAACCGTGCGTAGAGGTCGTCCACGGCGATCGGCTCGGCGCCGGGCGGGGGCCATGCCTCGGCGGCGGGCGGTGCGGCGGGGGCGCTCTCGGGGCCCAGGACGCCGGTGGCGTGCGGGGTCCAGTCGGCGGCGGCGTCCTCACGGCGGGAGAACAGATCGAGGGTGCGGCGGCCTTCGGCGTCGACTGCGCCCACTCGCAGTTGCAGCCTGATGACCGCGTCCGGCGGCAGGAACAGCGGTGCCTGGAGGGTGAGTTCCTCGACCACGGGGCAGCCGGCCTCGTCGGCGGCGCGTACGGCCAGTTCGACGAAGGCCGCGCCGGGCAGCAGGACGGTGCCGGACACCTGGTGGTCGGCCAGCCAGGGGTGGGTGCGCTGCGACAGCCGGCCGCTGAGCACCAGTTCCCCGGAGTCCGCGACCTCGATGGCGGCGCCCAGCAGCGGGTGGCCGGCGCTGTCGAGGCCGGCCGCGGTCACGTCCCCGCCCGCGGCGGCCCCTGGCTGCGGCCAGAAGCGTTCGCGCTGGAAGGGGTAGGTGGGCAGGTCGACGCGGCGGGCCCCGGGGCAGCCGGCGGAGAGGTCCACCGGGAGCCCGCCCGCCCACGCCTCGGCGAGCGAGCGCAGCATGCGGCCGGGGCCACCGTCGTCGCGGCGCAGGGTGCCGATGGCGCGGGCGTCGCGCCCGGCGGCGTCGGCGGTCTCCTCGACGGCGGCGGTCAGGACGGGGTGCGCGCTGGGCTCCACGAAGAGGCGGAATCCGTCGTCGAGGAGAGCGCGGGTGGTCTTCTCGAACTCCACGGTCCGGCGCAGGTTGCGGTACCAGTACCCGGCGTCCAGTTCGGTGCCGTCCAGCGGCTCTCCGGTCACCGTGGAGTAGAACGGCACCTGTGCCTGGCGCGGCGTCAGTCCGGCGAGTTCTGTGCGGAGTTCACCTTCCATGGACTCGACGTGCGCGGAGTGGGAGGCGTAGTCGACCGGTACGTAGCGGGCGCGCACCTCCCGCTTCGCGGCCTGGGCCATCAGCTCGTCGAGCGCCGCGACATCGCCCGAGACCACCGTGGAGGCGGGGCCGTTCACGGCCGCCACCGACAGCCGGCCGCCCCAGCGCGCGGTCCACTCGCGCACCCGGTCGGCGGGGAGCGCGACGGAGGCCATGCCGCCGCCGTCCGACAGGGTGCGCAGGGCCTTGCTCCGCAGCGCCACGACGCGCGCCGCGTCGTCCAGGGACAGCGCTCCGGCGACACAGGCCGCCGCGATCTCGCCCTGGGAGTGGCCGACCACGGCGCCCGGCTCCACGCCGTACGAACGCCACAGGCCGGACAGCGACACCATCACCGCGAAGAGCACCGGCTGCACGACGTCGACCCGCTCGAAGGTGGGCGCCTCGTCCTCGGCGCGCAGCACGGCCTTGAGCGACCAGTCCACGTACGGCGCGAGCGCCTGCTCGCACCCCGTGATCAGGTCCGCGAACACCGGCTGGGAGCGCATCAGTTCGGCGCCCATGCCGATCCACTGGGAGCCCTGCCCGGGGAAGACGAACACCGCTCGGGTGTCGGCGTCCTGGGGAGCGCGGGCGACCGCGGCCGATGAGTCGCCGTCGGCCAGCGCGCGCAGTCCGCACAGCAGTTCCTCCCGGTCGCCGACGAGCGCCGCGCGGTGCTCGAAGGCGGTGCGGCCGTGGAGGCTGAGGCCGATGTCGGCGGGGTCCGCGCCGGGGTCGGCGGCCAGGTGCCGGCTCAGTCGCCGGGCCTGCGCCCGCAGCGCTTCGGGGGTACGGGCCGACAGCGGCCAGGGCACGGGGGCGCCGTCCGGATCGGGGCGGTCGGGCGCGGCGTGGTCCGGTTCGGGGGCCTGCTCCAGGATGGCGTGGACGTTGGTGCCGCTCAGCCCGAAGGACGACACCCCGGCGCGCGCCGGGTGGCCGCCGCGCGGCCAGGGGCGGAGTTCGGTGGCGAGGGAGAGGGCGCCGCGCGCCCAGTCGACCTGGGTGGAGGGCCGGTCGATGTGCAGGGTCGGCGGTACCGTGCCGTGCCGCATGGCGAGGACCGTCTTGATGACTCCGGCGACGCCCGAGGCGGCCTGGGTGTGGCCGATGTTGGACTTGAGCGATCCGACGAGCAACGGGCGCTCGGCGGGCCGGTCCTGACCGTATGTCGCCAGCAGGGCCTGTGCCTCGATGGGGTCGCCCAGGGTGGTGCCGGTGCCGTGCGCCTCGACCACGTCCACGTCGCCGGGTGTGAGTCCCGCGTTCGCGAGGGCGGCCCGGATCACCCGCTGTTGTGAGGGGCCGTTGGGCGCGGACAGGCCGTTGCTCGCGCCGTCCTGGTTGATCGCGCTGCCCCGTACGACGGCCAGCACCGGGTGTCCGTTCCGGCGTGCGTCGGACAGCCGCTCCAGCAGCAGGACGCCCGCGCCTTCGCCCATGCCCATGCCGTCGGCGGTGTCCGAGAACGCCTTGCAGCGGCCGTCGGCGGCGAGTCCCCGCTGGCGGGAGAAGGTGACGATGGCACCGGGGGTGGCCATCACCGCGACGCCGCCGACGAGCGCGAGGGTGCAGTCTCCGGCGCGCAGGGCCTGGCCCGCGAGGTGGAGGGCGACGAGGGAGGAGGAACAGGCGGTGTCGACGGTCACCGCGGGCCCTTCGAGGCCCAGGGTGTAGGCGACGCGGCCGGAGACGACGCTGGGGGCGCTGCCGGTCAGGAGGTGCCCTTCGCCCTCCGACGACCGTGCCACGACGGACGCGTAGTCCGCGTAGTTGACACCGGTGAACACCCCGGTGCGGCTGCCGCGCAGCGTCACCGGGTCGAGTCCGGCGCGTTCGAAGACCTCCCAGCTGGTCTCCAGGAGCAGCCGCTGCTGCGGGTCCATGGCGAGGGCCTCGCGCGGGGAGATCCCGAAGAACCCGGCGTCGAACTCGGCGGCGTCGTGCAGGAATCCGCCGTGCCGGGTGGTGGAGGTGCCGGGCCGGTCGGGGTCGGGGTCGTACAGCTCGTCGAGCGGCCAGCCCCGGTCCGCCGGGAACTCGGAGACGGCGTCGCCGCCTTCGGCGAGGAGCTGCCACAGCTCTTCGGGGGACGCGATGCCGCCGGGGAACCGGCAGCCCATGGAGACGATGGCGATGGGGTCCTCGTCGGCCGCGGCGGCGGGCCCGGCGCTCGGCTGGGGAACGGGCGACGGTGCGTCGTCGCCCATGAGTTCCGTGCGGATGTGCCGGGCCAGCACGGCGGCTGACGGGTAGTCGAAGATGAGGGAGGAGGGCAGTCGCAGGCCGGTCGCGGTGTTGAGGCGGTTGCGCAGTTCCACGGCGGTGAGGGAGGCGAAGCCCAGTTCCTGGAACGCCTTGCCGGGCCTGATGTCGTCGGCCGAGCCGTGGCCGAGTACGGCCGCCGCGTGCGTACGTACCAGGTCCAGCAGCGTCCGGTCCCGGCCCGCCGCGTCGAGCCCGGCGAGCCGCTCGCGCAGCGCCTGTGCCGCGGGGGCCTCGGCGGGCCCGTCCGCCGACTGGCGGGCCAGGATCCGGCGTACCTCCGGGACGCCGGTGAGCAGCGGGCTGGGGCGGGCCGAGGTGAAGACGGCGGTGAACCGCTCCCAGTCGACGTCGGCGACGGCGATGACGGTCTCGTCGTCGTCGAGTACGTGCTGCAGGGCGGTGACGGCGCGGCCGGGGTCGATCCGGGGCAGGCCGTGCTCCTCCAGTTTGAACAGGTCGGCGTCGTCTCCGGCGACCCTGTCCTGCCAGGGGTTCTCGGCCTGCCAGACACCCCAGTCCACGGTGGTGGCCCGCAGGCCGCGGGCGCGGCGGTGCTGGGCGAGGGCGTCGAGGTAGGCGTTGCCCGCGGCGTACGCGCCGTGGTTGCCGCTGCCCCAGACGCCGGCGATGGAGGAGAACAGCACGAAGGCGTCCAGCTCGCGGTCGAGGAGGGCGTCCAGGTGGCCGGCCCCGGCGGCCTTGGCGGCGACGATCCGCTCGAAGGCGGACAGCGGTGTGGACTCCAGCGGGGCGAGCGCGATGAAGGCGGCCGCGTGGACGACGGCGGTGACCGGATCGCCCTGGGCGTCGAGCGCGGCCAGCATCTCCGCGACGGCCCCACGGTCCGTCAGATCGCAGCTGGGCAGGGAGACGCGGGTTCCGAACTCGGCGAGTTCGGCGGCGAGTTCACCGGCTCCTGGCGCGTTCGGGCCGCGCCGTCCGGGCAGTACGACGTGTTCGGCGCCGCCGCGGGCCAGCCAGCGGGCGAGGTGCGGGCCGACCGCGCCGGTGCCGCCGGTGAGCAGGACCGTGCCGCGGGGCTTCCAGGGCCGGCCTCCGCCTTCGGTCCGGGGCGCCCTGGTGAGGCGGCGGGCGAGGAGGCCGGTGTCGCGCAGCGCGATCTGGTCCTCGCCCGCACCGGCGGCCCCGGCCAGCGCGGCGCCGAGCCGGGCCCGACCGCGGTCGTCGAGGCGGGGCGGCAGGTCGATGAGGCCGCCCCAGCGCGCGGAGACCTCCAGGGCGGCCACCAGGCCGGTGCCCCAGACGAGGGCCTGGCCCGGGTCGGTGACGGGGTCGTGGGGGCCGGTGGACACGGCGCCGTGGGTGGCGCACCACAGGGGCGCGGTGATCCCGAGGTCGCCGAGGGCCTGTACGAGCGCGACGGTCAGGGCCGCGCCGCCGGGCAGCGAGGGGTGTTCGGGGTGCGGCTGCCCGTCGGCGGCGAGCAGGGACAGCACCCCCGCCGGGGCGCGCCCGGCCAGGGCCTCGGTCAGCTTGGCCGCGAGGGCGTCGCGCCGCACGTCGTCGGCGGTCAGTTCGACGCGCAGCACGCCGACGCCGAGCCCGGTCAGGGCCTGGAGGGGGCCTCGTACGCGTTCGTCCTGCTCGTGGCCCGCGGGGAGGACCGCGAGCCAGTCGCCGTCCGGCGTCCGCGCCGGTGGTTCGGGCAGGGGCTGCCAGTCGGTCCGGTAGCGCCAGGAGTCGATGGCGGCCGCCTCGGTCCGCCGCTGCCGCCAGGCGCGCAGGGCGGGCAGCACCTGGTCCAGGTGTTCGGGGTCGACGGCCAGGCGGTCGGCGGTGCCCGCGAGGTCGCCGTCCTCGACCATCCGCCAGAAGTCGGTGTCGGCCGGGTCGGCGGCTCCCGTGCCCTCGCGCGGTTCCGCGCCGTCCTCGGGTCCGAGCCAGTAGCGCCGGGTCTGGAAGGGGTAGCCGGGCAGGCCGACCGTACGCGCGCCGGTGCCGGCGTATACGGCGGCCCAGTCCACGGCGACGCCCGCGACCCACAGTTCGGCGGCCGAGGCGAGCGCCCGGCGCGGTCCGCCCTCGCCGCGCCGCAGCGTTCCGGTGACCACCGCGCCGGCCGCCGGGGCCGTGGTGTCCGCGGCGTTTTCGATGGTGTCCTGGATCACCATGGTCAGGACGGGGTGCGGGGACGATTCGAGGAAGACGTCGTACCCCTGCTCGGCGAGGGCGCGGACGGCGGTCTCGAACCGTACGGTCTGCCGCAGGTTGCGGTACCAGTACCCGGCGTCCATGGCGGTGGTGTCCAGCCAGTCGCCGGTGACGGTGGAGAACAGCGGAACGCGGCCGGGCAGGGGCCGCACGGTGGACAGTTCGGCGAGCAGCCGGTCCTCGATCCGCTCCACCTGGGCCGAGTGCGAGGCGTAGTCCACGGGGACGGCCCTGGCCCGTACGCCGTGTGCCTCGCAGTGGGCGAGGAGTTCGGCGAGGGCCGCCGCCTCTCCGGAGACCACGACGGCGGCGGGCCCGTTGACGGCGGCGACAGACAGCCGATCGCCCCACGGCGCGATCTCGGCGCGGGCCTGGTCCTGGGGCAGGGCGACGGAGACCATGCCGCCTCGGCCGGTGAGAGCGCGGAGGGCGCGACTGCGCCGGGCGACCACTTTGGCGCCGTCGTCGAGGGTCAGGGCGCCGGAGACGACGGCGGCGGCGATCTCGCCCTGGCTGTGGCCGACCACAGCGTCGGGCCGTACGCCCCAGGAGTCCCAGAGCGCGGCGAGCGACACCATCACCGCGAACAGCGCGGGCTGCACCACGTCGACCCGATCCAAGGACGGCGCGCCGGGTTCTTCGCGCAGGACCGCGAGGAGTGGCCAGTCGGTGTGCGGCGCGAGGGCCGCGGCGCAGGCGTCGGCGCGGTCCCGGAACACCTCGCTGGAGTCGAGGAGTTCACGGGCCATGCCGGGCCACTGGGAGCCCTGGCCGGGGAAGACCAGGGCGGTGCGCCCTTCGGCGGTCCGGCCGCCGCCGATGACGAGGCCGGGCGCGGCGGCGGGGTCCGGCCGGGAGAGCGCGCGGAGCGCGTCGCGGAGTTCGGGGAGGCCGTCGCCGAGCAGCACCGCGCGGTGGTCGAAGGCGGCGCGGGTGGTGGCGAGGGAGAGCCCGATGTCGGCGGGGTCCGGGCCGTGGGCGGGGGCAGGGCTGTCGGCGGGGTCCGGAGTGTCGGCGGCGAGGTGATCGGCGAGCGCGGCGGCCTGGTCCCTAAGGGCGGCGGGAGTGCGGCCGGAGAGGACCCAGGGCGTCGTCGACAGCGGCGCGGCGGTGGGCGTCTCAGGCGCGGGACCGTCGGCGGGCGTCTCGGGTACGGAGCCGTCGGCGGGCGTCTCGGGCGCGCGATCGTCGGCAGTCGTCGCGGGTACGCGATCGTCGGCGGTCACCTCGGGCCCGGGGTCGGCGGCTGGGGCCTGTTCAAGCACGAGGTGGGCGTTGGTGCCGCTCATACCGAAGGAGGAGACCCCGGCTCGGCGCGGGCGGCCGGTTTCGGGCCACTGCCTGGCGTCGGTGAGGAGTTCCACCGCGCCCGCGGACCAGTCGGCGTGCGGGGTCGGCTCGTCGACGTGCAGGGTGCGCGGCAGCACTCCGTGGCGCAGCGCGAGCACCGTCTTGATGACGCCCGCGACGCCCGCGGCGGCCTGGGTGTGTCCGATGTTCGACTTCAGCGATCCGAGCCACAACGGCCGTTCGGCCGGGCGGTCCTGACCGTACGTCGCCAGGAGCGCGTCGACTTCGATCGGGTCGCCGAGGGTGGTTCCGGTGCCGTGCGCCTCGACGGCGTCGACGTCCGCGGCGGTGAGGCCGGCGTCGGCGAGCGCCGCCCGGATGACGCGCTGCTGGGAGGGGCCGTTGGGCGCGGTGAGGCCGTTGCTCGCGCCGTCCTGGTTCACGGCGGAGCCGCGCAGCACGGCGAGTACCGGGTGGCCGTTGCTACGGGCGTCCGCCAGCCGTTCCAGCATCAGCATCCCGACGCCTTCGCCCCAGCCGGTGCCGTCCGCGGTGGCCGCGAAGGGCTTGCACCGGCCGTCGGGGGCCATGGCGCCCTGCCGGTTGAACTCCACGAACACGGCGGGCAGCGACATCACGCTCACGCCACCGGCCAGCGCCAGGGAGCATTCGCCGGCGCGCAGGGCGCGGGCGGCCAGGTGCAGCGCCACCAGCGACGCCGAGCAGGCGGTGTCCACCGTGACGGCCGGGCCCTCCAGCCCCAGCGCGTAGGAGACGCGCCCCGACATCACGCTCATCGAGTTGCCGGTCATCAGGAAGCCCTGGACGGCTTCGGGGGCGTCGGCGCCGAGGGTCGCGTACCCCTGGTCGATGGCGGCGGCGAACACCCCGGTCCGGCTGCCGCGCAGCGAGAGCGGGTCGATGCCGGCCTGTTCGACGGCTTCCCAGGCGGCCGTCAGCAGCAGCCGCTGCTGGGGGTCCATCGCCACCGCCTCGCGCGGCGAGATCCCGAAGAACTCCGCGTCGAAGTCGGCCGCGCCGTCGAGGAACGCGCCCTGGGCGGGCACGCCGCCCGCCGCGAGATCGGCGGTCGGCCAGCCCCGGTCCGCGGGGAGCCCGGTCACGGTGTCGCGCCCGGCGGCGAGGAGCTCCCACAGGTCGTCGGGGGTGCGGACGCCGCCGGGGAAGCGGCAGCTCATCGAGACGACCGCGATCGGCTCGTGGGCCCTGGACTCGGCGTCCTGGAGTCGCTGCCGCGTGTTCTGGAGGTCGATCGTCACACGGTTGAGGTAGTCGCGCAGCCTCTGGTCGCTCACCGGGAACCGCCGCTTTCGTCGTTGATGTCGTCTCGCGGAGCACGCGAGGTACGGGAAGTACCCGAGGTACGGGAAGTACGCGGAGTACGGGGCCGGGGTGTGCGGGCGGGGCTCATGAGGCGCCCAACTCGCGGTCGATGTAAGCGAAGATCTCGTCGTCCGTCGCCGACTCGATCCGGTCGGCGAGCACCTCGGCGGCCGGTTCCGCGTCCGGATTCCCGTCGGGCGCCGCGTCGGGGTCCAGCCGGGACAGCGCCTCGCGGAGCCGGCGCGCCAGCTCGTCCCGTACGGCCTCGTCCGGTGGCAGGCCGGTCACCAGCACCTCCAGGCGGTCGAGTTCCGCGAGGACGGCCGCCGCCGGGGACGGGCGTTCCGCGGCCGTCCGCTCGGTCAGATGGCGGGCCAGCGCCTCCGGGGTGGGGTGGTCGAAGACCAGGGCGGCGGGCAGCCGCAGCCCGGTGGACGACGCCAGCCGGTTGCGGAGTTCGACTCCGGTCAGGGAGTCGAAACCGATCTCCTTGAAGGGGCGGGCCGGCCGTACCAGGTCCGGTGAGGTGTGGCCGAGCACGGCGGCCGCGCTGCCGCGTACCAGGTCGAGCAGGACCCGGTGCGCCTCGGCCTCGGACAGGGCCGCGAGCTGCTCCACCATGGACGCGGCGGGCGGGGCCGCCGGCGCGGCGGCGGTCGCCGTGCGCGGGGTACGGACCAGGCCGCGCAGCACGGCGGGCACCGGCTGGGCGCCGCGCAGGGCGGCAGGGTCGATCCTCGCGGCCAGCAGGTAGGGGTGCGCCGAGCCGAGGGCGGCGTCGAACAGGGCCAGGCCCTCGGCCGTGGTGAGCGCGCCCGCGCCGCCGCCCGCGACGCGCTGGAGCCCGGCGGAGGTCAGCCCGGCCGTCATCGCGCTGCGCTGTTCCCACAGGCCCCAGCCGATGGACAGGCCGGGCAGCCCCTCCGCGCGGCGTTCGGCGGCGAGGGCGTCTAGCACGGCGTTGGCGGCGGCGTAGTTGCCCTGCCCGGCTCCGCCGAAGAGGGCGGCGCCGGAGGAGAACAGGACGAAGGCCGCCAGGTCCATGCCCCGGGTCAGCTCGTGCAGAGCGAGCGCCGCGTCCGTCTTCGGCCTGAGTACGGCGTCGAGTTGATCGCCCGTCAGGTTGGCGGCGAGGGCGTCGTCGAGCGTCCCGGCCGCGTGGACGACCACGGTCAGCGGGTGCGCCTCGGGGACCGCCGCGAGCAGCGCGGCGAGGGCTTCGCGGTCGGCGGCGTCGCAGGCGACGGCGCGCGCGTCGGCGCCCAGGCCGGTCAGCTCCGCCAGCAGCTCGGGCACCCCGTCGGCCGCCGCGCCCCGGCGGCCGGCCAGCACCACATGGCGCACGCCGTGCTCGGTGACCAGGTGCCGGGCCAGGAGCCGCCCGAGCGTCCCGGTGCCGCCGGTGATCAGTACCGTGCCGTCCGGGTCCAGCGGAGCGGGCAGCGTCAGTACGTTCTTGCCGACCCCACGGGCCTGGCTGAGGAACCGTACGGCCTCGGGGGCGCGCCGCATGTCCCAGCCCCGGACCGGCAGCGAGGTGAGCACCCCCTGCTCGAAGAGGCCGAGGATTTCGGCGAGCATGTGGCCGATGCGCCGCGGCCCCGCCTCCATCAGGTCGAACGCCCGGTAGCGGACCCCGGGGTGGCGCGCGGCGACCTCGTCGGCGTCGCGGACGTCCGTCTTGCCCATCTCCACGAACCGGCCGCCGCCGGGCAGCAGCCGCAGCGAGGCGTCCACGAACTCGCGGGCCAGACTGTCGAGTACGAGGTCCACGCCCCGGCCTCCGGTGGCGGCGAGGAACCGGTCGGCGAACTCGACGGTCCGGGTTGAGGCGATGTGTTCGTCGTCCAGCCCGCCGGCGCGCAGGACGTCCCACTTGCCGGGGCCGGCCGTGCCGAACACCGTCGCCCCGGCGTGCCGGGCGAGCTGCACCGCCGCCATGCCCACGCCTCCGGCGGCGGCGTGGATCAGCACGGACTCACCGGCCCGCAGACCGCCGAGGTCGAACAGGCCGTAGTAGGCGGTGAGATACACGACGGGTACGGACGCGGCGCGGGCGAAGGACCAGCCGGCCGGAATCCGGGCGATCGTCCGCCGGTCGGCGACGGCTACGGGCCCGAAGGAGCCGCCGAAGATCCCCATGACCCGGTCGCCGGGGGCCAGGTCCCGTACGCCGGGACCGACCTCCAGGACGGTGCCCGCGCCCTCACTGCCCAGCGTCTGCTGGTCCGGGTCGAGCCCGAGGGCGACCACGACGTCGTGGAAGTTCAGCCCGGCGGCGCGTACCGCGATACGGACCTCGCCATCGCCCAGCGGTGCCATGGCCTCGGGGGCGGGGACCGGCGCGAGGTCTTCCAAGGTGCCTGTGCCCCCGGTGCCGAGCCGCCAGGCCGTCTCACCCGGCGGGGGGTCCAGCACACCGTCGGCCCGGTCGGCCCTGCCGAGCCGAGGGGTCATCAGTTCCCCTGCCCGTACGGCGATTTGCGGCTCATCGGCGACGAGGGCGGCGCGGAGCGCGGCGTCGTCCGGTGCGGTGACGGGCCGATCGAGGTCGATCAGGGCGAAGCGGTCCGGGTGCTCGGTCTGCACGGTGCGCAGCAGGCCCCACAGGGCGGCCTGCGCGAGGTCGGCGGGACGGTCGCCGGTGCCGGTGCGCACGGCGGACCTGGTGAGCAGCGCCAGTCGCGTCTCGGCCAGCCGTTCGTCGGCCAGCCAGCTCCGTACCAGGTCCAGGCAGGCGCGGGCGGTGACGTGCACCCGGTCGGCCGGGGCGGCGAGATCGGCGGTCGGGCAGTCCACCACGATCAGGCCGGGGAGCGGGGAGCCCGCGTCGAGAGCGGCGCGCAGGGCGTCGACGTCCCGCCAGGACGGGAGCCCGGGCACGGCGTCGCCCAGGGCGGCCCAGTCGAGGGGCAGCGTATCGGCCTCGGAACCGGTGACGGGCGTCCAGCCGAGGGGCGCGGCGGCCTCGGAACCGGCAGCAGGCACCCGGCCGGGAGACGCGACGACCTCGGAACCCGCGACGGACACCAGGCCAGGAGACACAACGGCCTCGGAACCCGCGACGGGCGTCCAATCGAGGTGGAACAGCAGGTCCCGGGTGGCGCTCGCGGCGGCCGGGAGCGCGTCCGCCGTCAGGGGGCGGAGCGCCAACCGGCCGACGGAGAGCACTTCTTGGCCGGTCAGGTCGTAGACGGAGAGGCCGATGCCATCGGGGCCATCGGCCGTGAGCCGGACCCGGAGCGCGGAGGCGCCGGTCGCGCGGCTGGTCACTCCGGTCCAGCTGAACGGCAGCCGCGCCCGGCCGTCCTGGCCGGGGAGCAGCGCGGCGGTCTGGAGGGCCGCGTCCAGCAGTGCCGGGTGCACGGCACAGGCAGCGGCGTCGGCCTGCTGCCGCCCGTCGAGGACGACCTCCGCCAGGACCTCGCCGTCCCGGGACCAGGCGGCGCGGATGCCGCGGAACGCCGGGCCGTAGCCGTACCCCGCCTCGGCGAAGCGGTCGTAGAGGTCGTCCACCGGGATGGGGGTGGCGTCGGCCGGGGGCCACAGCAGGAGGCCGGGGCCGCTCGGCGCGGCGGCCGAGGCCGGGGCGAGGGTGCCGGTGGCGTACGGGGCCCAGGGCTGGTCCCCGTCGCGGTGGGGCCGGGCGAAGACGCTCAGCGCCCGCCGCCCGTCGTCGCCCGCTTCGGCCACGCGCACCTGGAGCAGTACCGCGCCTTCCTCGGGGAGTACGAGGGGCGCCTGAAGCGTGAGCTCCTCGACGACGGGGCAGTCGGCCTCGGCGGCGGCGCGGAGGGCGAGTTCCAGCAGCGCCGTGCCGGGGAGCAGGGCGGTGCCGGAGACCCGGTGGTCGGCGAGCCAGGGATGGGTGCGCAGCGACAGCCGGCCGCTGAGGACCAGTTCCCCGGAGTCGGCGGCCTCAAGAGCGGCGCCCAGCAGCGGGTGCCCGGTGGCGCCGAGCCCCGCCGAGGCGACGTCCCAGCTCGTGGTCGGCACGTCGAGCCAGAAGCGTTCGCGTTGGAAGGGGTAGGTGGGGAGGTCCACGCGGCGGGCGCCGGGGTAGGCGGCGGAGAAGTCCACCGGCAGCCCGTTCGCCCACGCCTGGCCGAGCGAAAGCAGCAGACGGTCCCGGCCGCCGTCATCACGGCGCAGCGTCCCCAGCACCACCACCTCGACACCCGCAGCCTCCGCCGACTCCTGCACCCCCACCGCCAACACCGGATGCGCACTCGGCTCCACAAAGAACCGGAACCCCTCCGCCAGCAGCGCCCGCGTCGCCTCCTCGAAACGCACCGTCTGCCGCAGATTGCGATACCAATAACCGGCGTCCAGCGTCGTGGGGTCGGCCCACGCCGCGTCGACGGCCGAGAAGAACGGCACCTCGCCGGGCAGGGGGACGATGGAGGACAGCTCCTTCGCCAGCCGCTCTTGGATCTCTTCTACGTGAGCGGAGTGCGAGGCGTAATCCACCGGTACGCGTCGGGCCCGCACCTCCCGCACCTCGGCACGCTCCAGCAGTTCGTCCAGCGCATCCGCGTCACCCGACACCACAGTAGAAGCAGGCCCGTTGACAGCGGCGACAGAAAGCTTGCCGTCCCAGTCGGCCAGCCACTCCCCCACCTCCACGGCAGGCAACGCCACCGACACCATGCCGCCACGACCCGACAGGACACGCAGCGCCTTGCTCCGCAACGCCACCACCCGCGCCGCATCGTCCAACGACAACGCACCCGCGACGCAAGCCGCAGCGATCTCACCCTGGGAGTGACCGACCACCGCGCCCGGCTCCACCCCGTACGAACGCCACAACGCCGCCAACGACACCATCACCGCGAAGAGCACCGGCTGAACGACATCGACCCGCTCAAGCGACGGCGTGTCAGCACGCGCACGCAGCACCGCCTCCAGCGACCAGTCCACATACGGCGACAACGCCCGCTCGCACTCCGCAACCCGCGCCGCGAACACCGGCTCCACAGCCAGCAGTTCAGCGGCCATCCCCACCCACTGCGAACCCTGACCCGGGAAGACGAACACCGCGCGGGCGGCGCCGGAGCCCGATCCTGTTGCCACGTTGCACGCGGGGGCCCCTTGCGCCAGGGCGGACAGTCCCTCGGCCAGCTCGTCCCGCGCGCCCACCACCACGGCGCGGTGCGCGTGCGCGGCCCGCGTCGCGGCGAGCGAGTATCCGATGTCGAGCGGGTGCTCGGTGCCGGTACCGTCCGCGCCGGAGCCCAGAGCGGCCAGCAGCGCCGCCGCCTGCGCGCGCAGGGCTTCCGGGCTCCTCGCCGACAGCGGCCACGGCACCGGACCAGCCACCGGCGAGCGGTCGGGGCTGGAGGCGGGTGCGGGCTCGGGGACCTCTTCCAGGACGACGTGCGCGTTGGTGCCGCTCACGCCGAACGACGACACCCCGGCCCGACGCGGACGACCGGCGGTCTCCTCCCACGGACGGGACTCCGTCAGCAGTTCCACCGCACCCGCCGACCAATCCACCTCCGGCGTCGGCCCATCCACATGCAGCGTCTTCGGCATCACCGCGTGCCGCATCGCCAACACCGTCTTGATCACACCGCCCACACCGGCGGCGGCGGAAGTGTGCCCGATGTTCGACTTCAACGAACCGATCCTCAACGGCCGTTCCCCGGACCGCTCCTGACCGTACGTCGCCAACAGCGCCTGCGCCTCGATCGGATCACCCAACCGGGTCCCCGTACCGTGCGCCTCCACCAAATCCACATCCACCGCACGCACACCGGAATCCGCCAACGCCGCACGAATCACCCGCTGCTGCGACGGACCATTCGGCGCCGTCAGACCATTACTCGCACCATCCTGATTGACCGCACTCCCCCGCACCACCGCCAACACCGGATGCCCCAACCGCCGCGCATCCGACAACCGCTCCAACAACAGCATCCCCACACCCTCGCCGAATCCGGTGCCGTCGGCTCCGGCGGCGAAGGGTTTGCAGCGGCCGTCCGGTGCGAGGCCGCCCTGGCGGCTGAACTCGACGAACAGTTCGGGGCTGCACATCACGTTGACGCCGCCGGCCAGCGCCATGGAGCACTCGCCCGAGCGCAGGGCGCGGGCCGCGAGGTGCAGCGTCACCAGCGATGAGGAGCAGGCCGTGTCGACGGTGACGGCGGGGCCTTCGAGTCCGAAGACGTAGGCCAGGCGGCCGGAGACGATGCTGCCCGAGTTTCCCGTGCCGAGGAATCCTTCGACGTCGTCGGGGATGTACGGGAGCAGCCGGGCCGCGTAGTCCTGCTGCATCAGGCCGATGAAGACGCCCGCCGGGGCGCCGCGCAGCGTCGCCGGGTCGATCCCGGCCCGCTCGAAGACCTCCCAGCCGGTCTCCAGCAGAAGCCGCTGCTGCGGGTCCATCGCCAGGGCCTCGCGCGGGGAGATGCCGAAGAACTCGGCGTCGAACTCGGCCGCGTCGTAGAGGAAGCCGCCCTGCCGGGTGATGGAGGTGCCGGTCCGGTCCGGGTCGGGGGCCGGGTCGTACAGCTCGTCGAGCGGCCAGCCCCGGTCGGCCGGGAACTCCGAGATGCCGTCCGCGCCCGAGGCGACGAGCCGCCACAGGTCCTCGGGCGAGCGGACTCCGCCGGGGAACCGGCAGGCCATGGAGACGATGGCGATCGCGTCGCCGTCCACCGTGGCCTTGATCACGGGCGTTACGGCGGCTGCGGTTTGAGTGCCCGTCAGTTCTGCCAGCAGGTATCGCGCCAGCACCTCGGGGGTGGGGTGGTCGAACACCAGGCTCGCGGGGAGCCGCAGGCCGGTCGACGCGTTGAGCCGGTTGCGCAGCTCCACGGAGGCCAGTGAGTCGAAGCCGAGTTCGCGGAAGGCCCGGCCCGCGTCGAGCGCGTCGGGCGACGGGTGGCCGAGGACCGCGGCGGCCTGGGTACGCACCTGGTCGAGCAGCAGGCGTGTCCGCCCCTCCTCGTCGAGGGCGGCGAGCCGCTGCTGGAAGGCGCTGTCGTCGGCCGCCTCCCCGCCGGACGCCACGGCCCGCCGGGGCCGTACGGGAACCAAGTGCCGCAGCAGCGGCGGCAGCTCCTCGGTCGCCGCCCTGGCCCGCACGGCGGCGGTGTCGAGCCGCATCAGCACCAGGGTGGCCCGGTCGGCGGTCCGGGCGGTGTCGAAGAGGGCCAGTCCCTGTTCGGTGGTCAGCGGCGGCATGCCGGAGCGGGCCAGGCGGCGTACGTCGGCGTCCGCGAGGTGTCCGGTCAGGGCGCTGCGCTGGTCCCACAGGGTCCAGGCGAGGGACTGGGCGGGCAGCCCGGTGGCGCGGCGGCGCTGGGCGAGGGCGTCGAGGAAGGCGTTGGCCGCCGCGTAGTTGGCCTGTCCGGGGCCGCCGAACGTGCCGGCGGCGGAGGAGAAGAGCACGAAGGCCGACAGGTTCAGATGGCGGGTCAGTTCGTGCAGGTTGAGCGCGGCGTCGGCCTTGGGCCGCAGGACGGTGTCCACGCGCTCGGGCGTCAGTGCGGTGACGATCCCGTCGTCCAACGCGCCCGCCGTGTGCACCACGGCGGTCAGGGGGTGCTCGGCGGGCACGGCCGCGAGCCGCGCGGCGAGCGCGTCGCGGTCGGCGGCGTCGCACGCGGCGACCGTGGCGTCGGCGCCGAGCCGGGCCAGTTCGGCACGCAGCTCCTCGGCGCCCTCGGCCGCCGGGCCGCTGCGGGAGAGCAGCAGGAGGTGCCGTACACCGTGCTCGGCCGCCAGGTGCCGGGCGATGTGCGAGCCGAGCAGGCCGGTGCCGCCGGTGATCAGCACCGTGCCGTCCGGGTCGAGTGCGGCGGGCCGCTCGGACTCGCCGGACGCCACCTTGGTCAGCCGCGGCGCGAGGAACCGGCCTTCGCGTACGGCCAGTTGGGGCTCGCCGGACGCGAGCGCGGCCGCGACCACGGCCGAGGTCTCCGGTTCGCCGTCGTCCAGGTCGAGGAGGACGAAGCGGCCGGGGTGCTCGCTCTGGGCCGAGCGCACCAGGCCCCAGACGGCGCTGTGCGCGAGGTCCGGTACGTACTCGTCGTCGGTCACGGCGACGGCGCCCCTGGTGAGGAAGGCGAGGCGGGAGCCCGCGAACCGGTCGTCGGCGAGCCAGGCCCGTACGGCCTGGAGCGCCCGGTGCACGGCTGCCCGTACAGAGGCCGGCGTCTCGTCGCCGCAGCCGTCACCGCCACCGCCGCTGCCGCCGTCGCCGTGCCCGGGAAGGGCGTCGAGCTCGCGGGAGAGCAGCACAACATCCGGTACGCGCGCTTCGGCGTCGACGGCCGCGATCAGCGATTCCAGGTCCGTCCAAACGCTGAGCGGCGGCCCGGCGGGGGTCGTGGGGGCTTGGCGCGCGGGGGCCCATTCGACCTGGAACAGGTTCTCGTGGAAGCCCGTACGGCCGGCCGCGAGCTGCCCGGCGGCCGGCCTGAGCGCCAGGGACTCGACCGTGGCGACGGGCCGCCCGGCCGGGTCGGCGGCCATGAGCGAGACCGCGTCGCGCCCGTCCGGGGCGAGCCGGACCCGCAGGGCGGTGGCTCCCGAGGCGTGCAGCGTCACGCCCGTCCAGGAGAACGGCAGCCGGCCCTCGGGGTGCTCCGCCGCACCGGGCGCGCCGGGCAGGCCGGTGGCGTGCAGCGCCGCGTCGAGCAGCGCCGGGTGCAGACCGAAGCGGTCGGCCTCCTGACGCGGCCCGTCCGGCAGGGCCACCTCGGCGAACACCTCGTCACCGCGCCGCCAGGCGGCTCGCAGCCCTTGGAACGCCGGTCCGTAGACGAACCCGCCCTCGGCGAAGCGCTCGTACGTGCCGGCCACGGCGATCGGCTCCGCGCCGGCCGGCGGCCAGGCGCTCGGCTCGAAGCCCTCGAACGCGCCGGCCGCCTCCACCGTCTCGGGGGCCAGGATGCCGGAGGCGTGGCGCACCCACTCGCCGTCGTCGTCGGCGGCGGCGGGTCCGTCCGGGCGTGCGTGCAGACTCAGCGGCCGGCGGCCCCGTACGTCCGGAGCGCCGACGGTCAGCCGCAGCACCGCCCCGCCGTGCTCCGGCAGCACCAGGGGCGCCTCCAGGGTGAACTCGTCCACGCGAGCGCAGCCGACGCGGTCGCCGGCCTGCACCGCGAGTTCCAGGAACGCGGTGCCCGGCAGCAGGACCGCGCCCCGTACGGCGTGCTCGGCCAGCCACGGGTGGCTCTGCGCGGACAGTCGGCCGGTGAGGAGCAGACCGTCGGCGTCGGCCAGGGCGATGACGGCGCCGAGCAGCGGGTGTCCGGCGGGGGTCAGCCCCGCCGAGGTCACATCGGCGATCTCGTCCGCGCCGTCCTCCAGCCAGTACCGCTCACGCTGGAAGGGGTACGTCGGGAGGTCCACGCGGCGGGGCGAGTGCCCGGCGAAGACGGCTTCCCAGTCCACCCGGACGCCGCGCAGGTGCAGTTCGGCCAAGGACTCCATCAGCCGGCGCGGCCCGCCGTCGTCGCGGCGCAGGGTGCCTACGGCCGTCGCTCCGCTCCCCACGTCGTCGGCGGTCTCCTGCACGCCGACGGTGAGCACGGGGTGCGGGCTGGATTCCAGGAAGACCTGGTAGCCGTCGGCCAGCAGCGCGCGGGTGGCCTTCTCGAAGCGCACCGTCTGCCGCAGATTGCGGTACCAGTAGTCGGCGTCCAGGGCGGTGGAGTCCAGCGGTTCACCGGTGACCGTGGAGTAGAACGGCACGTCCGGCTGCCGGGGTGACAGTTCCCTCAGCTCTTCGAGGAGTTGGTCATGGATGTCCGCGACATGGGCGGAGTGCGAGGCGTAATCCACCGGTACGCGCCGGGCCCGGACCTTCCGCTCCTCGGCACGCTCCAGCAACTCGTCCAGCGCATCCGCGTCACCCGACACCACAGTAGAAGCAGGGCCGTTGACAGCGGCGACGGACAGCTTGCCGTCCCAGTCGGCCAGCCACTCCCCCACCTCCACGGCGGGCAACGCCACCGACACCATGCCGCCACGACCCGACAGGACACGCAGCGCCTTGCTCCGCAACGCCACCACCCGCGCCGCATCGTCCAACGACAACGCACCCGCCACACAGGCCGCAGCGATCTCACCCTGCGAGTGACCGACCACCGCACCCGGCTCCACACCGTACGAACACCACAACGCCGCCAACGACACCATCACTGCGAACAACACCGGCTGCACGACATCGACCCGCTCCAATGACGGAGCGCCCTCCTCCGCCCGCAGCACCGCCTCCAACGACCAGTCCACGAACGGCGACAGGGCCATCTCACACTCCGCGACCCGCGCCGCGAACACCGGCTCTGCATCCAGCAGTTCAGCGGCCATCCCCACCCACTGCGAACCCTGACCCGGGAAGACGAACACCACCTCGCCGCCTGCACCCGCCGTCCCTTGCACCAGGCCGGGGGCCGCCGAGCCCGCGGCGAGCGCCGCCAGGACGTGCCGGAAGTCGTCCGGCTCCGCGCCGATCAGCACCGCCCGGTGCTCGTGCGCCGCCCTCCCCGTGGCCAGGGAGTAGCCCACGTCCGCCACGCGCGACCCGGCGTTGGCGTCGAGGTGTGCCCGGAGGCGTACGGCCTGGGCTCGCAGCGCCTCGGCGGTCCGGCCGGAGAGCACCCACGGGAGTACGCCCGTACCGCCGTCGCGGCCGTCCTCACCCGTCGCCTCGGCGGCCGTCGTCTCAGAAACTGCTGTCTCAGAAACTGCTGTATCAGAAGCTGCCGTCTCAGGTGCCGATGCGTCAGAAGCTGCCGTCTCAGGTGCCGATGTGTCAGAAAGCGGCTCATGCACGGCTGTTGTGCCGGATTCCGGTGCCTCCTCCAGTACGACGTGCCCGTTGGTGCCGCTCACGCCGAAGGAGGAGATGGCGGCGCGGCGCGGGTGGCCGGTCTTCGGCCAGGGCGCCCCCTCCGTCACCAGCCGCACCTCGCCCGTGGACCAGTCGATCTGGGGCGAGGGGTCCTCGGCGTGCAGGGTCGGCGGCACCACGCCGTGCCGCATGGCGAGCACCGTCTTGATCACGCCGCCCACACCGGCCGCGGCCTGCGTGTGGCCGATGTTCGACTTCAGCGATCCCAGCAGCAGCGGCTGCCCGTCGGGCCGGTCGCGGCCGTACGTCGCCAGCAGCGCCTGCGCCTCGATCGGGTCGCCCAGCGGCGTGCCGGTGCCGTGCGCCTCGACGACGTCGACCTCGGACGGTGCGAGGCCGGCGTTGTCCAGCGCCTGGCGGATGACGCGCTGCTGGGCGGGGCCGTTGGGCGCGGTGAGCCTGCTGCTCGCGCCGTCCTGGTTGACGGCGGTGCCCCGGACCACGGCCAGCACGGGGTGCCCGTTGCGGCGCGCGTCCGAGAGCCGCTCCAGCAGCAGCATCCCCACGCCTTCGCCCCAGCCCGTGCCGTCCGCGCGGGCCGAGAAGGACTTGCAGCGGCCGTCCCGGGCGAGGCCGCCCTGGCGGCTCATCTCCACGAACGGCACCGGCGTGGACATCACCATCGCGCCGCCGGCCAGCGCCAGCGTGCAGTCGCCGAGCCGCAGCGCCTGGCAGGCGAAGTGCAGGGCGACCAGCGAGGAGGAGCAGGCGGTGTCCACGCTGACCGCGGGGCCCTCCAGGCCGAAGGTGTAGGCGACGCGGCCGGAGGCGACGCTGTCGGAGCTGCCGCTGCCGAGGTAGCCCGCGACGTCGTCGGGTGCGTGGCGCAGCCGTACGGCGTAGTCCTGGTACATGACTCCGGCGAAGACCCCGGTCCGGCTGCCGCGCAGGGTGGCCGGGTCGATTCCGGCCCGCTCGAACGACTCCCAGGTGGTCTCCAGCAGCAGCCGCTGCTGCGGGTCCATGGCCAGGGCCTCGCGGGGTGAGATGCCGAAGAACCCCGGGTCGAACCGGCCGACGTCGTCGAGGAAGCCGCCCAGTGAGGCGTAGCTGGTTCCGGGGCGCTCCTGCCCGGGGTCGTCGAGCGCGTCCAGGTCCCAGCCGCGGTCGGCGGGGAACCCGGTGATCGCGTCGGTGCCGGAGGCGACCAGTCGCCACAGGTCCTCGGGGCTCTCCACGCCACCGGGGTAGCGGCAGCTCATCGCGACGATCGCGATGGGTTCGCGGTCCTTGGCCTCCGCGTCGCTCAGGCGCTGCCTGGTGCGGTGCAGGTCGGCGGTGACCCGCTTGAGGTAGTCGCGCAGCCGGTCGTCATTCACCATGGTCGGTCACCTTGCTCCGCTTGCTCGGCCGGGTCGGGGTCGGGGTCTGGTGCCTGGTCGGGGTCTGGTGCCTGGTCGCCGTCATGACGTGCCGAGTTCGTTGTCGATGAGGTCGAAGAGTTCGTCGTCCGACGCGCCGTCCATCCGGTCCTCGATCGTCGTGCCCTTCCCGTCGCCGTTGCCGTTCTCCCCGTCGCCGTTCCCTCCGTTGCCGCTGCCTCCGTTACCGCTGCCGCCGTACGTGCCGCCGTCCGGGTCGAGCCCGCTCAGCAGTTTCCGCAGCCGTTCCGTGAGGGTGGCGCGGGCGGTGCCGTCCAGGTCGCCGCCGTCGAGTACGCGCTCCAGCCGCTCCAGCTCCGGCAGTCCGAGCGCCGGACCGAGGCCGGAGCCGGGGTCGGGTACGAACTCGGTGGCGAGGTGTCCGGCGATGGCGGTCGACGTCGGGTAGTCGAAGAGGAGGGTGGCCGGGAGGCGGAGTCCGGTGGCGGCGCGGAGGCGGTTGCGCAGTTCGACGGCGGTCAGCGAGTCGAAGCCCAGCTCCAGGAGCCCGCGGCCGGGTTCCACGGCGGCGGCGCCAGTGAAGCCGAGGACCATCGAGGCGTGCGAGCGGACGAGTTCGAGCAGTACGCGGTTGCGCTGCGCCTCGTTGAGTCCGCCGAGGCGTGTGCGGAGCGCCGCCGCCGTGTCGGGGCCGGTGTCGGCTTCGCCGCCCGCGGCACCTCGGCGGGCCGGCGCCCTGACCAGGCCGCTCAGCAGGGCGGGCACGCCCTGGGTGTCGGCCTGGGCGCGTACGGCCCTGACGTCGAGGCGCAGCGGCAGCAGCACCGGTTCGGCGACCGCGCCCGCCGCGTCGAAGAGGGCCAGGCCCTCGGCGGGGGTGAACGCGACGATGCCGCCGCGGGCGATCCGCTGGAGGTCGGCCTCGGTCAGCCCGCCGGTCATGCCGGCGCTGTTGGCCCACAGGCCCCAGGCGAGGGAGGTGCCGGCCAGTCCCTGGGCGCGCCGCCGGTGGGCGAGGGCGTCGAGGAAGGAGTTGGCGGCGGCGTAGTTGCCCTGGCCCATGCCGCCGAAGACGCCGGCGATCGAGGAGAACAGGACGAACTCCGACAGGTCGTGTCCGGCGGTGAGTTCGTGGAGGTTGAGTGCGGCGTCCACCTTGGGGCGGAGCGCGGTGTCGAGTTGGGCGGGCGTCATGGTGGCGACGACCGAGTCGGCGAGGGCGCCGGCCGCGTGCACCACGCCGGTGAGGGGGTGGCGCGGGTCGATCGTGGCCAGCAGCGCGGCGAGCGCGTCGCGGTCGGCGGCGTCGCAGGCGGCGGCCTCGGCGTGTGCGCCGAGCGCGGCGAGTTCGGCCAGGAGGTCGGCCGCGCCGTCGGAAGTGGGGCCGGTGCGGCTGGTGAGTACCAGGTGCCGTACGCCGTGTTCGGTGACGAGGTGGCGGGCGAGGTGGGAGCCGATGGCGCCGGTGCCGCCGGTGATCAGTACGGTCCCCTGCGGGTCCCAGCCGGGGCGGCGTTCGGGTGCGGACAGCGGTACGCGCGCCAGCCTGGCGGCGTGTGCGGTCCCGGCGCGTACGGCGAGCTGGGGTTCGCCCGAGGCCAGGGCCCCGGGGAGGGCGGCCGGTGAGGCGTCGTGGCCGTCGACGTCCACCAGCACGAACCGGTCGGGGTGCTCGGTCTGGGCCGTGCGCACCAGTCCCCACACCGCGGCCTGCGCCAGGTCACGGACGTCGTCCCCGGCGTCGACGGCGACCGCGCCGGAGGTCACCAGGGCGAGCTTGGCGGTGGCGAACCGGTCGTCGGCGAGCCACTCCTGGAGCAGCCCGAGGACGTCGGCGACGGCTGCCCGTACGGCGTCCGCGTGGTCGCCGGCCGTCGGCGTGCAGGTCGCCAGTACGAGGCGGGGCGCGGGTGTGCCCGTGTCGGTCTGCGCCGCGAGTGCGGCGAGGTCGGCGGCGGTACGGACGGGGGTGTGCTGCCACCAGGGGGCGCGGGCGCCGAGCGCGGTCCAGTCGGCGGTGTCCTCGGCCGCGTCGGGCCGCTGCGGCACGGTGTGCCACTCGGGGCGGAACAGTTCCTCGTGGTGGCCGCTGCGGGCCGCCTTGACCTGGTCGGCGGAGACGGGCCGCAGGACCAGGGAGCCGGCGGAGAGGACCGGGCGTCCGGTGGTGTCGGCCGCCGATACCGCGACGGTGTCGCGGCCCGCCGGGGACAGCCGGAGCCGGAGGGTGTTCGCGCCCGAGGCGTGCAGGCGCACTCCGCTCCAGGAGAACGGCAGCCACCCCTTGGCCGGGCCTTCGAGTACGTCGAATACGAGCGCGTGGAGGGCCGCGTCGAGGAGCGCGGGGTGCAGTCCGAACCGTCCCGCGTCCGGCTGCTGTGCGGCGGGCAGGCTCGCCTCGGCGAAGACCTCGTCGCCGCGCCGCCAGGCGGCGCGCAGCCCCTGGAACGCGGGCCCGTAGGCGAATCCGCCCTCGGCGAACCGTGCGTAGAGCCCGTCCGCGTCCAGTGGCACGGCGTCGGCCGGGGGCCAGAGCGCGAAGTCTTCGGCGCCTTCCGGTACGGGCTCGTCCGCTGCGGCCAGCAGGCCACTGGCGTGGCGGGTCCAGGGGTCGTCGGGCAGTGCGTCGTCCGGCCGGGCGTGGATGGTGACCGGGCGGGTTCCGGAGCCGTCCGGCGGGCCCACGGCGAGTTGCAGCGCGATCGCGCCCGTCTCGGGGAGCAGCAGCGGCGCTTCGAGGGTGAGTTCCTCGACGGCGGTGCAGCCGACCTGGCCGGCGGCGTGGAGGGCGAGTTCCAGGAACGCGGTGGCCGGGAAGAGAACGCCTTCGTAGACGCCGTGGTCGGCGAGCCAGGGGTGGCTGCGGACCGAGAGCCTGGTGGTGAACAGGTAGGCGCCGGAGTCGGCGAGCCGGCAGGCCGCGCCGAGCAGCGGGTGCTCGGCGGGGCGCAGGCCGGCGGCGGGCAGGTCGGCGGTCGCGGCCGTGGCGGCGAGCCAGTAGGGCAGGCGCTGGAAGGCGTAGGTGGGCAGCGGGGTGGGGCGGGCGCCGCTGTCCGCGAAGACGGCGGGCCAGTCGACCGCGGTGCCGTGTACGTGCAGCCGGGCGAGGGCGGTGGTGAGGGCGGCGGGCTCGGGGCGGTCCTTGCGGAGCAGCGGCACCAGCAGCGCGCCGTCGGAGGCGTCGGTCAGGCAGTCCTGGCCCATGGTGCTCAGGGCGCCGTCGGGGCCGAGTTCCAGGTAGCCGGTGACGCCTTGGCGCTCCAGGTGGCGCAGCCCGTCGAGGAACCGGACGGTGCCGCGTACGTGGTCGGCCCAGTAGTGCGGGGAGCTGAGCTGTTCTTCGGTGGCCGTGGTTCCGGTCAGGTCGGAGACGATGGGGATGGCCGGTCGCCCGTACTCGGCGCGTGCGGCGATCTCGCGGAACTCGGCGAGCATCGGTTCCATGCGCGGGGAGTGGAAGGCGTGGCTGACGCGCAGCCGCTTGGTCTTGTGGCCGAGCGTCGCGGCCTGGGCGGCGATCTCCATGACGGCCTGTTCGGCGCCGGAGATCACCGTGGAGGCGGGGCCGTTGACGGCGGCGACGCCGACCTCGTCCTCGCGGCCTGCCAGCAGTGTCGGCAGCTCCGTTTCGGGGACGGTGAGGGAGACCATCGCGCCGCCGGGCGGCAGCGCTTCCATCAGGCGGCCTCGGGCCGCTACGAGCGCGGCGGCGTCGGGCAGCGTGAGGACCCCGGAGACGTGGGCCGCGGCCAGCTCTCCGACGGAGTGGCCCAGCAGGTGGTCGGGGGTGATGCCCCAGTGCTCGACCAGCCGGTAGAGGGCGACGCCGAGCGCGAACAGGGCGGGCTGGGTGTAGGCGGTGCGGTCCAGCAGTCCGGCGTCGGGGCTGTCCTCGTCGGCGTTGATCACGTCGCGGAGCGGGCGGTCGAGCAGCGGGTCCAGTTCCGCGCAGACCGCGTCGAAGGCGTCGGCGAAGACCGGGTGGCGCGCGTACAGCCCGGCGCCCATGCCGGTGCGCTGGCTGCCCTGACCGGGGAAGAGGAAGGCGGTCTTGCCCGGGCCGCCGGTGACGCCCCGCACCAGGTCGGGTGAGGGCTCGTCGGCGGCGAGCGCGGCCAGGGCGGCGAGCAGCTCGGGGTGGCTCTCGCCGGTGAGGACCGCGCGGTGCTCGAAGGCGCTGCGGTGGGCGGCGAGGGAGTGGCCGAGGTCGGCGGGGTCGGCGGGGTGCCGGCGGGTGTGCTGGAGGAGCCGCTGGGCCTGGGCCCGCAGGGCTTCGGCGCTGCGGCCGGACAGCAGCCAGGGCAGGACGGCGCGGGGCGTGTCGGGGTCGTCGACGGTGCGGGCGGGCGCGGTGGCCGGGACGTGTTCGAGGATGGTGTGCGCGTTGGTGCCGCTGACGCCGAAGGAGGAGACGCCCGCCCGGCGCGGGTGGCCGGTCTCCGGCCACGCGGTGGGTTCGGTCAGCAGGTGTACGGCGCCGGCCGACCAGTCCACGTAGGGCGTCGGCTCGTCGATGTGCAGGGTGTGCGGCAGTTCGCCGTGGTGCATGGCGAGCACCATTTTGATGATGCCCGCGACGCCGGCCGCGGCCTGGCTGTGGCCGATGTTGGATTTCAGCGATCCGAGGAGCAACGGCCGCTCAGCGGACCGGTTCTGACCGTATGTCGCCAGGAGCGCCTGCGCCTCGATGGGGTCGCCGAGTTTCGTTCCGGTGCCGTGCGCCTCCACGGCGTCGACGTCGGCGGCGGTCAGCCCCGAGGATGCGAGGGCCTGGCGGATCACCCGTTGCTGGGAGGGGCCGTTGGGTGCGGTGAGGCCGTTGCTGGCGCCGTCCTGGTTGACGGCGGAGCCACGGACCAGGGCGAGCACCGGGTGGCCGTTGCGGCGGGCGTCCGAGAGCCGTTCCAGGACCAGCAGTCCGGCGCCCTCGGCCCAGGAGGTGCCGTCGGCGGCCGCCGCGAAGGGCTTGCAGCGCCCGTCGGCGGCCAGTACCCGCTGCCTGCTGAACTCGACGAACGCGCCGGGCGTGGACATCACGGTCACGCCCCCGGCCAGGGCCAGCGTGCACTCGCCCGCGCGCAGCGCCTGCGCGGCGAGGTGCACCGCGACCAGCGACGAGGAGCAGGCCGTGTCGACGGTGACGGCGGGCCCCTCCAGGCCGAGGCTGTAGGAGATACGGCCGGAGGCCACGCTCCCGGCGCTGCCGATGCCGAGGTAGCCCTCGGACTCCTCGGAGGGTTCGGCGACCCGGGAGCCGTAGTCGTGGTGGCTGCATCCGACGAAGACGCCGGCGGCGCTGCCCTTGAGCGCCAGCGGGTCGATGCCCGCGCGCTCGATGGCCTCCCAGGAGAGTTCCAGCAGCAGCCGCTGCTGGGGGTCGATCGTCAGGGCCTCGCGCGGGGAGATCCCGAAGAAGGCCGGGTCGAAGTGGTCGGCGTCGTGCAGGAAGCCGCCCTCTTGCGCGTAGGTGCTGCCGACTTGGTCCGGGTCGGGGTCGTAGAGCCCTTCGAGGTCCCAGCCGCGGCCGGTGGGGAATCCGGTGATGGCGTCCCCGCCGGAGGTGAGGAGCGCCCACAGCTCTTCGGGGGTGGCGACGCCGCCGGGGAAGCGGCAGCTCATGGCGACGAGGGCGATCGGCTCGTCGTCGGGTGCGATGGCCGGCTGGTCGTTGGAAGCGGCCCGCTCGTCGGGCTCGGGGGCTCCGGCGGTGCCGAGCAGTTCGGTGCGCAGGTGTCCGGCCAGTACGGTCGCGGTCGGGTAGTCGAAGGCCAGGGTGACCGAGAGCCGGAGCCCGGTGGCCTCGGCGAGGCGGTTGCGCAGATCGACGGCGGTCAGCGAGTCGAAGCCGATGTCCTTGAAGGCCCGGTCGGGATCGACCGCCTCGGGCCCGGAGTGGCCGAGCACTTCGGCGACTTCGGTGCGTACGAGGTCGAGGAGGGCGCGGTCGCGGTCCGCGGCGGGCAGTCCGGCCAGCCGCCGGGCCGGTGAGTCCTCTCCCCGCTCGCCGCCGCCGGACGGGCGCGCGGCGTCCATGACCCGTCGCACGGCGGGGAGTTCGCTGATGGCGGGGCTGGGGCGCAGGGCGGTGAAGGCCCGTACGAAGCGGTCCCAGGCGAAGTCGGCGATGAGGATGCGGGTGTCGTCGTGGTCGAGGGCCTGCTGGAGGGCGGCGGTCGCGAGTTCGGGCTCCATCGCGGGGAGCCCGTTGCGTACGAGCCGTTCGCCGACGGCCCCGGCGGCGAGGCTGTCCCCGGCCCACAGGCCCCAGGCCACGGAGGTGCCCGGCAGGCCGCGGTCCCGGCGCTGCTGGGCGAGGGCGTCGAGGTAGGCGTTGGCCGCCGCGTAGCTGCCCTGTCCGGTGCCGCCGAGGGTGCCGGCCAGCGAGGAGAACAACACGAACGCGGTCAGGTCCAGGTCGCGGGTGAGTTCGTCGAGGTGGTGGGCGGCGTCCAGTTTGGGCCGCAGGACACCGGCGGCCCGTTCGGGGGTGATCGAGTCGATCACCCCGTCGTCCAGGACGCCTGCCGCGTGCACGACGGCGCGCAGGGGCCGCTCGGCCGGGATGCCGGCCAGGAGTCCTTCGAGTGCGTCCCGGTCGGCGACGTCGCAGGCGGCCACCGTCACGTCGGCGCCGAGCTGTTCCAGTTCGGCCAGCAGGGCGTCCAGGCCGGGGGTGCCGGTGCCGCGGCGGCTGGTGAGCAGCAGGTGGGCGGCGCCGTTCCGGGCGAGGTGGCGTGCGACCTGGGCGCCGAGGCCGCGGGTACCGCCGGTGATGAGTGTCGTGCCGTCAGGGGTCCAGGTGCGTACGGGTGTTGTGTCGCCGAGCGTGGCGGGGGCGAGCCGTCGGCCGAACACTCCGGAGGCCCGCAGCGCGAGCTGGTCCTCGCCGTCGACACGGCCCTTGCCGCTGCCCTTGCCGCCGTCCTCGATGCCGCCCTTGCCGGCGTCCTTGATGCCGTCCTCGATGCCGTCCTTGATGCCGGACAGCGCCTCGGCCAGCCGGGTCAGGGCCCGGTCGTCCAGGTGCTCGGGGAGGTCGATCAGCCCGGCCCAGCGCTGCGGGTACTCGACCCCGGCGACCCCGCCGAGCCCCCAGACCAGGGCCTGCGGGGCGCTGCGCAGCCGGTCGGACCTGCCGATGGACACCGCGCCGCGGGTCGCGCACCACACGGGCGCGTCGAGTCCGGCGTCACCGAGCGCCTGGAGCAGGGCGACGGTGAGGACGAGCCCGGTCGGCATTTCGGAGCCCTCGGCGTACGGCGATTCGTCCTGCGCCAGCAGGGAGAGGACTCCGGCGGGGGCCTCGAACGCCGTGTCGTCCGGGAGCAGTTCGCCGAACCGGCCGCGGTCGGCGGCGTCCCGTCCGGCTTCGATCAGGACCGGATCGGCCCCGTGCTCGCGCAGGGCCCGTACGCAGGCCGTCGCGGTGGGGCCGTCGGCGGCCCCGGCGGGTACGACGACCAGCCAGGTGCCGTGGAGGGCGGGTTTGCCTCGCGTCGGCAGGGGTTTCCAGGTGACGCGGTAGCGCCAGCCGTCGACGGTGGAGTGGCCGCGGCGTTCGCGGAGCCAGCCGGAGAGCGCGGGGACGACGCCGGCCAGGGAGGAGCGCAGTTCCGCGTCGTCGACGCGGAGCGTGTCGGCGAGGGCGTCGAGGTCTTCGCGTTCGACGGCGTCCCAGAATCCGCTGTCGAGCGCGGGGGCGTCCTGGGTGCCGTCGGAAGCGGTGGCGGTGGCGGTGAGCCAGTACTGCTGCTGCTGGAACGCGTAGGTGGGCAGCGGCCGTACGCGCGCGCCGGCGCCCTCGAACACGGCCTTCCAGTCCACCGCTGCGCCGAGGACGTGCAGGTGGGCGAGGGAGGTGAGGAACCTGCCCAGCCCGCCCTCGTCCTGACGGAGGGTCACGACGACGCCGCCGTCCGATCCGGCGGCCTCGACGGCCTCCTGGAGCCAGACCGCCAGGGCGGGGTGGGCGCTGCATTCGACGAACACGCCGTGCCCGTCGGCGAGCAGCGCGTCCACGGTCCGTGCGAACTCCACGGGCTGCCGCAGGTTGCGGTACCAGTACTCGGCGTCCATCTCCGCGGTGTCGAGCAGTCCGCCGGTGACCGTGGAGTAGAACGGGGTCTGGGAGGGGCGCGGCCGGACCGTGGCGAGGATGTCCAGCAGTTCCCGGCGGATCTCCTCGACCTGTACGGAGTGGCCGGCGAAGTCCACGCCGGGGATCGGCCAGCAGAGCACGCCGTCGGCGGAGAGCGCGTCCTGGAGTTCGGCGAGGGCCGCCGGGTCGCCGGAGACCGTCGCGGAGGTCGGCCCGTTGACGGCGGCGACGCCCAGCACGCCGTCCCAGGCGGTCAGCCGCTCGCGGAGCCGTTCGGCCGGGAGCGGCACGAAGAGCATGCCGCCGCGGCCGGTCAGCGCGCGGAGCGCCTTGCTGCGCAGCGCGACGATCTTCGCGGCGTCCTCCAGGGACAGGGCGCCCGCGACGCAGGCGGCGGCGATCTCGCCCTGCGAGTGGCCGATGACGGCGTCGGGGACGACGCCGTACGAGCGCCACAGGTCGGCCAGCGAGACCATGACGGCGAACAGCACCGGCTGCACCACGTCCACCCGGTCCAGCGGCGGAGCGTCCGGCGCGCCCTGGAGGACGTCCGTCAGCGACCAGTCCAGGTGCGGGGCCAGGGCCTGTTCGCAGGCGGCGATCCGCGCCGCGAAGACCGGGGCGCGGTCGAGGAGTTCGCGCGCCATGCCGGTCCACTGCGAGCCCTGGCCGGGGAAGACGAACACCGTCCGGTCCGACCGGGCCGCTGTGCCGCTGACCACGCCGGGGGCGCGCTCTCCGGCCGCCAGGGCGGCGAGCCCGCTCAGCAGCGCCGCGCGGTCGTCCCCGGCGACGGCCGCGCGGTGCTCGAAGGCGGTCCTGGAGGTGGCGAGGGAGTATCCGGCGTCCCGCGCGGAAATCTCATGATGCACCGTCAGATATGTGTGCAGTCGGGAGGCTTGTTCCGTGAGCGCGTCGGGGGTACGGCCGGACAGGACCCAGGGGACGGTGTCGGCCACGGTCTCGGCGGCATCCGCGTTCGGCTCCGGCTCGGGGTCCGGCTCCGGCTCGGGGTCCGGCCGCTCCACGATGATGTGCGCGTTGGTACCGCTGAGGCCGAAGGAGGACACCCCGGCCCGGCGGGGGCGGCCCGCCTCCGGCCACGGGGCGGCTTCGGTCAGCAGGGAGACCGCGCCCGCGCTCCAGTCGACGTTGGGGGTCGGTTCGTCGATGTGCAGGGTGCGGGGCAGCACGCCGTGGTCCATCGCGAGCACCATCTTCATGATGCCCGCGACCCCGGCCGCGGCCTGGCTGTGGCCGATGTTGGACTTCAGCGAGCCGAGGAGCAACGGCCGCTCCGCCGGGCGGTCCTGACCGTACGTCGCCAGCAGCGCGTCCGCCTCGATGGGGTCGCCGAGCCGGGTGCCGGTGCCGTGCGCCTCGACGGCGTCCACGTCGGCGGCTGCCAGTCCGGCGTCGGCCAGCGCGCCCCGGATCACCCGCTGCTGGGCCAGTCCGCTCGGCGCGGTCAGGCCGTTGCTGGCGCCGTCCTGGTTGACGGCGGAGCCGCGGACGAGCGCGAGCACCGGGTGGCCGTTGCGGCGGGCGTCCGAGAGTCGCTCCAGGACCAGCAGGCCGACGCCCTCGGCCATGCCGAATCCGTCCGCCGAGGCGGCGAAGGACTTGCAGCGGCCGTCCTCGGCGAGCCCGCGCTGGCGGCTGAAGCCGGTGAACGACAGGGGGGTGCCGATGACGGTGGCCCCGCCGGCCAGCGCCAGCGTGCACTCGCCGGCGCGCAGCGCGCGGGCCGCCAGGTGCACGGCGACCAGCGACGATGAGCAGGCGGTGTCCACCGTGATCGCGGGCCCCTGGAGCCCGAGTTGGTAGGCGACCCGGCCGGACAGGACGCTGGTGGAGATGCCCGCGATGAACAGGCCCTCCAGCTCGTCGGGCACGTCCTGCATGCTGCCGCCGTAGCCCTGGTACGAGGCGCCCGCGAAGATGCCCGTACGGGTGCCGTGCAGGGTGGCGGGATCGATGCCCGCGCGCTCGACGGCTTCCCAGGAGGTCTCCAGGAGCAGCCGCTGCTGCGGGTCCATGGCCAGGGCCTCGCGCGGGGAGATCCCGAAGAACGCGGGGTCGAACCGCCCGGCGTCGTGGACGAAGCCGCCCGCCGCCGCGTAGCTCTTGCCGGGCCGGTCGGGGTCGGCGTCGTAGAGGTCGTCCAGGTCCCAGCCGCGGTCGGCCGGCAGCTCGGTGACGGCGTCCCGCCCCTCCTCCACCAGGCGCCACAGGTCCTCGGGGGTCCGTACGCCGCCGGGGTAGCGGCAGCTCATCGCGACGATGGCGATCGGGTCGTCGTCCACCGGTGCGGCCGGTGCGGCCAGGGGCCCGGCGGAGCCCGCCGCCGCCTCTCCCGCGCTCTCGTCTCCGAGCAGCAGTGTCCCCAGATGCCGGGCCAGGGCGGTGGCCGAGGAGTAGTCGAAGACGACGGTGACGGGCAGCTTGAGGCCGGTGGCGGCGTTGAGCCGGTTGCGCATGTCCACGGCGGTCAGCGAGTCGAAGCCCAGCTCCCGGAAGGCGCGGCCCGGTGTGACGGCGTCCGGCGAGTCGTGGCCGAGCACGCCGGCCGCGTGCGTACGCACCAGGTCGGCCAGCGTCCGGTTCCGCTCGGCCGCCGACTGCGCCCGCAGCCTGTTGCGCAGCGCGGAGGTCGCCCCGCCCTCGTCCGGCTCCGCCTGCTGATCCTCCGTCAATGCGGCGCGTACGTCTGGAAGTTCACCGATCAGCGGGCTGGGCCTGGCCGAGGTGAACACGGGGGCGAAGCGGTCCCAGTCGACGTCGGCGACGAGCACCACGGTCTCGTCGTGGTCCAGCACCTGCTGAAGCCCGGTGATGGCCACCGGGGGCGGCATGAAGAGGATGCCGTGCCCGCGCAGCTCCTCCTCGACGAGGTTCGCGGCCATGCCGCCGCCCTCCTCGGGGCTCCAGATGCCCCACACCACCGAGGTCGCGGCCAGGCCGTGGGCCCGGCGGCGCTCGGCCAGCCCGTCGAGGTAGGCGTTGGCGGCTGCGTACGCGCCGTGGATGGCGCTGCCCCATACCCCGGAGATCGAGGAGAACAGCACGAACGCGTCGAGCGAGTCGCCGTCGAAGAGCAGGTCCAGGTTGCGGGCTCCGCCGACCTTCGCGTACAGCGTCTCGGCGAACTCGTCCAGGTGGGTGTCGGGCAGCGGCACCAGCGATCCGCCGCCCGCGGCGTGCAGGACGGTGCGGATCTCGCAGCCGTCCCGCTCCAGCCCCTCCTTCAGGGAGCGCAGCGCGTCCGGGTCGGCGACGTCGCAGGAGGCGAGGGTGGTGCGGGCGCCGAGGCCGGACAGCTCCTCGGACAGTTCGGCGGCGCCGGGCGCGTCGGGGCCGCCCCGGCTGACCAGCACGATGTGCTCCGCGCCGCGCCGCGCCAGCCAGCGGGCGATCTGGGCGCCGATGCCGCCCGTACCGCCGGTGACCAGGACGGTGCCGCGGGGGCGCCAGTCGCGGGGCGCGGGGGTGTCGCCGAGCGGGGCCCGTACCAGGCGGCGGCCGTGGCAGCCCGAGGCGCGCACGGCCACCTGGTCCTCGTCGCCGAGGCTGCCGGCCAGGGTCCGGCACAGCCGGGCGGCGGTGGCCTCGTCCAGGGTCTCCGGGAGGTCGACGAGGCCGCCCCAGCGGCGCGGGTACTCCAGGGCGGCCACCCGGCCGAGACCCCAGAGCAGGTTCGCGGCGGCGCTGACCGGCCCGTCGCCGGGGCCGGTCGAGACGGCCCCGCGGGTCGCCCACCACAGGGGAGCCTCGACTCCGGCGTCGCCGAGCGCCTGCGCCAGGGCGAGGTTGAGCGCGGTGCCCATGGGGACGGTGGTGTGGCTGGGGTGGGGGCTCTCGTCCAGGCCCAGCAGGGACAGCACGCCCGCGACGGGGCCGGCTATCGGGTCCACGGTCTCGGCCAGGCGCGCGGCGAGGGTCGCACGGTCGGTGTCCGCCTCGGTGAGGGGAATGCGTACGACGTCGGCCCCGGCTGCTTCCAGGGCGCGGACGCAGTCGGCCGAGCGTACGTCCTCGGGGTGCGAGGCCGACGACAGCACCAGCCAGGTGCCGGACAGCGTGGCGGGCGCGTCCTCGGGCAGGGCCCGCCAAGTCAGCCGGTACCGCCAGGAGTCCACCACGGACCGCTCCTGGCGCCGCGTCCGCCAGTCGGTCAGCGCGGGCAGCACCACGCTGAGCGGGTCGCTCGGGGCGACGCCGATGGCCGAGGTCAGCCGGTCGAGGTCGCCGCCGCCGATCGCTTCCCAGAACCCGTCCTGATCGGCACGACCGGTTCCGTCCGTACCGCTCCGCGCGCCGTCGGGGTCCTCAAGCCAGTACGGCTTGCGCTGGAAGGCGTACGTCGGCAGCGGCACGTGCCCGCTCCCGCAGCCGGCGAACACCCGCCCCCAGTCGGGCGACAGCCCGTTGGCCCACGCCTCCCCGAGCGAGAGCAGCATCCGGTCCGGGCCACCGTCGTCCCGCCGCAGTGTGCCGAAGGCGACGGCGGGCCCCTGGCCGGAGTCGGCGACGCCCGCGGCATCGGCGGTCTCCTGCACCCCGAAGGTGAGGACGGGGTGCGCGCTGGGCTCCACGAAGAACCGGAACCCGGCGTCGAGCAGGCCGCGCGTCGCCTGCTCGAATTCGACGGTCTGCCGCAGGTTGCGGTACCAGTACCCGGCGTCCAGGGCGGTGGTGTCCAGCAGGTCTCCAGTGACCGTGGAGTAGAACGGCACATCGGACTGCCGAGGCGTCAGTTCGGCCAGGTCATGAAGGAGTTGGTCATGGATGTCCTCGACATGGGCGGAGTGCGAGGCGTAATCCACCGGTACGCGCCGGGCCCGCACCTCCCGTTCCTCGGCACGCTCCAGCAACTCGTCCAGCGCCCCCGCGTCACCCGACACCACGGTCGAGGCGGGGCCGTTGACGGCGGCGACGGACAGCTTTCCGTCCCAGTCGGCCAGCCACTCCCCCACCTCCACGGCGGGAAGGGAGACGGACACCATGCCACCGCGCCCCGACAGGGCGCGCAGCGCCTTGCTCCGCAGCGCCACGACGCGCGCCGCGTCGTCCAACGACAGCGCACCAGCGACGCAGGCCGCCGCGATCTCACCCTGGGAATGGCCGACCACCGCGCCCGGCTCCACGCCGTACGAACGCCACAGGGCGGCCAGCGACACCATCACCGCGAACAACACCGGCTGGACGACATCGACCCGCTCCAATGACGGAGCGTCAGCCCGCGTGCGCAGCACGGATTCCAGCGACCAGTCCACGTACGGCGACAGCGCCCGCTCGCACTCCGCGACCCGCGCCGCGAACACCGGCTCCGCGTCCAGCAGTTCAGCGGCCATCCCCGTCCACTGCGAACCCTGGCCGGGGAAGACGAACACCGTACGGCCCGACGTCTCGACGCCTGCCTGTGCCAGGTGCGGCGCGGCTTCTCCATCGGCCAGCGCCCGTACCCCGGCCGTCAGATCGGCCAGGTCCGCGCCCACGACGACGGCCCGGTGCTTGAGGGCCGCACGCGTGGTGGCGAGGGCGCGGCCGATCCCGGCGGGCCGTGTCGGCGTGCCGCCGTCCAGGTGGTTCAGCAGCCGCCGCGCCTGGTCCCGCAGGGCCTCCTCGCTCCGGGCGGACAGCACCCACGGGAGGTTCGGCGGCACGGTCGCGAGGGCCTCCGCCGTGGCGAGGGCATGCGCGTCAGAGGCATCCGCGTCGAGGGCAGTCGCGTCGGGCGCGGTCGGCTCGGGTACCTGTTCCAGGATCAGGTGGGCGTTGGTGCCGCTGACGCCGAACGCGGAGACGCCCGCCCGCCTCGGGCGGCCGGTCTCCGGCCACGGCTCCGCCCGGGTGAGCACCTGCACCGCGCCGGCCGTCCAGTCGACCATGGGCGTCGGCTCGTCGGCGTGCAGGGTCGGCGGCAGTTCGCCGTGGCGCATGGCCAGCACGGTCTTGATGACCCCGCCGACACCGGCGGCGGCGGAGGTGTGGCCGATGTTGGACTTCAGCGACCCCAGCCACAACGGCCGCCCTGCCGGGCGGTCCTGACCGTACGTCGCCAGCAGCGCCCGCGCCTCGATCGGGTCGCCCAGCCGGGTGCCCGTACCGTGCGCCTCCACCGCGTCGACGTCAGCGCCGGACAGCCCCGCGTCCTCCAGGGCGGCCCGGATCACCTGACGCTGGGCGGGGCCGCTGGGCGCGGTGAGGCCGTTGCTCGCGCCGTCCTGGTTCACGGCGGAGCCGCGGATCACGGCCAGCACGGGGTGGCCGTTCCGGGTCGCGTCCGAGAGCCGTTCCAGCAGCAGCACCCCGGCGCCCTCGGACCAGCCGGTGCCGTCCGCGCCCGCGCCGAACGCCTTGCAGCGGCCGTCGGCGGACAGCGCCCGCTGCCTGCTGAAGGCGACGAAGGCGTCGGGGGTGGCCATCACCGCCACGCCGCCGGCCAGGGCGAGCGAGCAGTCGCCCGCCCGCAGCGCCCGGATCGCCAGGTGCAGGGCGACCAGGGAGGAGGAGCAGGCGGTGTCCACGCTCACCGCGGGCCCTTCGAGGCCCAGGGTGTAGGCGACGCGCCCGGAGACCACACTGCTGGCCGTTCCCGTGTCCAACAGGCCCTGGACTTCGGGCAGATGGCGGGATGCCGCGCCGTAGTCGTTGCCCATGGCGCCGAGGAAGACGCCGGTCGGGGTGGAGCGCAGCGAGGTCGGGTCGACCCCGGCCCGTTCCACGGTCTCCCACGCGGTCTCCAGGATCAGCCGCTGCTGCGGGTCCATGGCCAGGGCCTCGCGCGGCGAGATGCCGAAGAACTCGGCGTCGAACTCCGAGGCGTCATGGAGGAAGCCGCCGTGCCGGGTGTAGGAGGTGCCGGGCCGGTCGGGGTCGGGGTCGTACAGGGCCTCGGTGTCCCAGCCCCGGTTGACCGGCCACCGCGTGATGGCGTCGCCGCCGCGGGCGACGAGGTCCCAGAGCCGCTCGGGCGTGTCGGCGCCACCGGGGTAGCGGCACCCCATGGCGACGATGGCGATCGGCTCGTGCCGGGCCTCCTCCGCGTCCCGCAGTCGCCGCTTGGCCTCGCCGAGGTCGGCGGTGGCGCGCCTGAGGTAGTCGAGCAGCTTCTTGTCGTCCAGGTTCTGGGCGTCGGACATCAGTGTCAGCTCTCTCTCAGGCCATGCCGAAGTTGTCGTCGAGCAGTGCGAACAGTTCGTCCGCCGAGGCCGTGGCCGTCTCGTCGGCCGGGTGGCCGGCGGCGGACTCCGACGGGCCGCCGCCGGGACCGCCGGGGCCACCGGGACCACCGGGTCCGGCGGCCGGGCCGGCCCGCCGCGTCCAGTCGCGCAGCAGGTCGTTCAGCCGGTCGCCGATCACCTCGGTACCCGGTGCTCCCGGCGTGAGGGCGGCGAGCTTGGCGGCCAGGTCGTCCAGCTCGGTCAGCCGGGTCGGCGCAGGGGCGGCGGCGGTGCTCAGTTCGTCGTGCAGGTGGTCGGCGAGCGCGGCGGGCGTCGGGTGCTCGAAGACGACCGTCGGGGGGATGGGCAGCCCGGTGGCCGCGCACAGCTGGTTGCGGAATCGCATCGCGAGCATCGAGTCGAAGCCCACATCGGAGAAGGCGCGGTCCGGCGGTACGGCGCCGGAGCCCGGGTGGCCGAGGATCGCGGCGGCGTGCCGGGTGACCAGGTCGAGGACGGCTTGGCGGCGCCCCGGCCCGTCCAGTGACGCCAGCCGGGCCGCGAGCCGGGCGGCGGGCGCCTCCTCTTCGTCGGCGGCCGACGCGTGCTCCGGCGCGGGGTCCGCTCCGGGAGCCGCCGCGAGGCCGGACGTGCGGTCGGACGTGCGGTCGGACGTACGGTCGGCCGGTGGCGGCTCGGTGGCGGGGAAGGTGCCGCTGCGGCCCGGTGTGGGCAGCCAGTAGCGGTCCCGCTGGAACGGGTAGGTCGGCAGCGGTACGGGGCGGGCCCCCGCGTCGGCGGGCAGCAGTGCGGCCCGGTCGACCGGTGCGCCTGCCGCCCATGCCTCGACCGAGGAGGCCAGCAGCCGGTTCCGGCCGCCGTCGTCGCGCCGCAGCGTGCCCACGCCCGTCATCGCCCGGCCGGCCTCCTCGGCGACGCTCTCGGCCCCGGCGAGCAGCACCGGGTGCGGGCTCACCTCGATGAGCAGGTCGTGCCCCGCCGCCAGCAGCGAGCGGGTGGCGCCCGCGAAGTCGACGGGCTCGCGCAGGTTCCGGTACCAGTAGTCGGCGTTCAGCAGGGCACCTTCGACGGGGCCGCCGGTGACCGCGGAGTACAGCGGAACGACACAGGAGCGTGGCCGCACGTCGGCCAACGCGGTCAGCAACTCGTCCTTGATCTCGGCCACTTGGGCGGAGTGCGCGGCGTAGTCGACGGGGATGCGCCGGGCCCGCAGGCCGTCCCGCTCACACGCGGTCAGCAGCGCGGACAGCCCGTCCGGCTCGCCCGCGACGACCACGGCGTCCGGGCCGTTCACCGCGGCGACGCAGCCGCCGTCGCCGTCCGTGAGCAGGCCCCGGACGCGCGCCTCGGACGCGGCGACGGACACCATGCCGCCCCGGCCGGCGAGGCGGAGCAGCGCCTTGCTGCGGAGGGCCACCACCTTGGCGGCGTCCTGGAGCGAGAGCGCGCCCGCGACGCAGGCGGCGGCGATCTCGCCCTGGCTGTGGCCGACCACGGCGTCCGGCCGGACGCCGATGGCGCGCCAGTACTCCGCGAGCGCGACCATCACGGCGAACAGCGTCGGCTGTACGACGTCGACCCGGTCGAGTGACGGCGCGTCAGCACCGCCTCGCAGCACCTGTGTCAGGGACCAGTCCGTATAGGGGGCCAGAGCTTGTTCGCACCGGTCGACGGATTGCGTGAACGCCGGTTCGCGGTCGAGGAGTTCGGCGGCCATGCCCGCCCACTGGGATCCCTGCCCGGGGAAGACGAAGGCCGTCCGGCCGCCCCGGGACCGGCCCCGCACCGCGCCGGGCGCGGGCGCTCCCTCGGCGAGCGCGCCGAGCCAGCCCAGCAGTTCCTGCCGGTCGGAGCCGACGGCCGCCGCCCGGCAGGGGAAGGCCGTACGGGTCGTGGCGAGCGCCCGGGCGAGATCGGCGGGCCGCATGTCCGGGTCGGCTTCGACTCGGGCCAGCGTCTGCCGTGCCTGGCGGCGCAGGGCGCCGGGGGTCCGGGCGGAGAGCAACCACGGCACGGCGACCCCGGCGTCCCTGGCGGCGCCCCCGGCGTCCCCGGCGTCCCCGGCGTCCCCAGCATCCGAGGCGAGAGGTACAGCGCCGTCGTCCGAAGCGAGGAGTGCAGCGCCATCGTCCGAAGCGGGGGGCACAGCGCTCCCGTTCGCGATCGCCGCGTCCTCGGGTGCCTGTTCCAGCACGGCGTGGGCGTTGGTGCCGCTCATGCCGAACGCGGAGACCCCGGCCCTGCGTGGCCGGCCCGCGGCGTCCCACGGGCGGGACTCGGCGAGCAGCCGCACCGCGCCCGTGGTCCAGTCCACCCGGCTCGACGCCTCCTCGGCGTGCAGCGTGCGCGGGAGCACTCCGTGCCGCAGTGCCATGACGGTCTTGATGACACCGGCGACACCGGCGGCGGCCTGGGTGTGGCCGATGTTCGACTTCAGCGAACCGAGCCACAACGGCCGCTCCTCCGGGCGGTTCTGACCGTACGTCGCCAGCAGCGCCTGCGCCTCGATCGGGTCGCCCAGCGTGGTGCCGGTGCCGTGGGCCTCGACCAGGTCGATCTGCGCGCCGGACAGCCCGGCTCCCGCGAGCGCCGCGTTGATGGCCCGCTGCTGCGCGGGCCCGCTCGGCGCGGTCAGGCCGTTGCTCGCCCCGTCCTGGTTCACGGCGGTGCCGCGTACGAGCGCCAGTACCGGGTGGCCCAGGCGCCGCGCGTCGGACAGCCGCTCGACGAGCAGCACGCCCACGCCCTCGCCCCAGCCCGTGCCGTTCGCGGACTGGGCGAAGGACCGGCAGCGGCCGTCGGGCGACAGCCCCTGCTGGCGGCTGAACTCGACGAAGACATCCGGGCTCGCCATCACCGCCGCCCCGCCGACCAGTGCGAACGAGCAGTCCCCGGACCGCAGCGCCTGGCCCGCGAGGTGGAGCGCCACCAGGGAGGAGGAGCAGGCCGTCTCCACGGTCACGGCGGGCCCCTCCAGGCCCAGGACGTAGGAGACCCGGCCGGACGCCACGCTGGTGACGGTGCCGCTGAGCAGGTGCCCTTCGACGTCGGCGGCCGGGTCCTGCGGCCCGGTCCCGTACCCCTGGGAGGCCACGCCCACGTAGACGCCGCCCTGTCCGCCGCGCACGGAGGCCGGGTCGATCCCGGCCCGTTCCAGCGCCTCCCAGCCGGTCTCCAGCAGCAGCCGCTGCTGCGGGTCCATGGCGAGGGCCTCGCGCGGCGAGACCCCGAAGAACTCGGCGTCGAACTCGCCCGCGCCGTCCAGGAATCCGCCGCCCGTGGCGTAGAACGTGCCCTGCCGCTCGGGGTCCGGGTCGTACAGTTCGGCCAGTGGCCAGCCGCGGTCGGCCGGGAGGTCCCCGATGGCATCGACGCCGTCGGCCACCAGGCGCCACAGGTCCTCGGGCGAGCGGACGCCGCCGGGGAAGCGGCAGGCCATCGAGACGATCGCGAGCGGTTCACCGGCCGGTGCGGCCGGCGCCGGGGACGGCGCGGCGGCGGTCCGCGGCGCGGCGCCGGTCAGTTCGGCGAGCAGGTGGTCGCCGAGCGCGGTGGCCGTCGGGTGGTCGAAGACCGTGGTGAGCGGCAGCGGCAGGCCCGTGGCGGCGATCAGCCGGTTGCGCAGTTCGACGGCGGTGAGCGAGTCGAAGCCCGCGTCGCGGAACGGCCGGTCGGCCGCGATGGAGCCGGTCGAGTCGTGGCCGAGCACCTCCGCCGCCTCGGCGCGGACGAGTTCGCGCATCCGGTGCCCGCGCTCGGCCTCCGGCAGTTCCGCCAGTTCCCGCCGCCACGCGTCGTCGGCGTCCGGCCCGCAGGCCGCGGGGCGGTCGGCGGGCCCGGCGTCCGGCAGCCGGCGCAGCAACGCGCTGTCGCGGGCCGACAGGAACGTCGGTGTGAAGCTCGGCCAGTCCATGTCGGCGACGACCGGTTCGCTCTCCCCGAGCGTCAGCGCCCGCTGGAGCGCGGCCAGCGCCGCCGCGGGCTCCATCGGCACCAGGCCGTGCCGCCGCAGCTGCCGGCCGACGTCGCCGTGCGCCATGCCGGCGCCGGACCAGGGGCCCCACGCGACGGAGATCGCCGCGAGTCCCCGGGCGCGCCGCGCGGCGGCCAGGGCGTCGAGGTGGGCGTTGGCCGCCGCGTAGGCGGCCTGGCCGCCGCTGCCCCAGGTCGCGGAGATCGAGGAGAAGAGGACGAAGGCGTCCAGCGACGGGCCGTCGAACAGGGCGTCCAGGTGGGCGGCGCCGCGCGTCTTGGCTGCGGTCTCCCGGGCCACTTCGTCGAGCGTGCAGTGTTCGATCCTGGTGTCGGAGGTGACCCCCGCGGTGTGCACGACGGCCCGTACGGTCTCCTGTTCCGCCCGCAGCCCCTCCAGTACCCGCGCCAGTTCGGCGCGGTCGGCGACATCGCAGGCCAGGATGGTGCTGCGGGCGCCGAGCGCCGACAGTTCGGCGGTGAGTTCGGCGGCGCCCGGCGACCGCGGGCCGCGCCGGCTCAGCAGTACGAGGTGGTCGGCGCCGTCCGCCGCCAGCTTGCGGGCCACGTGCGCGCCGAGGCCGCCCGTGCCGCCGGTGATGAGCACGGTGCCGCGCGGCTTCCAGGGCTCGGCGGCGGGCCCGGCGGGGACCGGCGCGCGGTCGAGGCGGCGGCCGAACAGCCCCGTGGCGCGCACGGCGACCTGGTCCTCGCCGTCCAGCCCGGCCAGTACGGCGCACAGGCCGCTCAGCGCGGCGTCGTCCAGCGCGCCGGGCAGGTCGGCCAGGCCGCCCCACCGGTGGGGGTGTTCGAGCGCGGCGACCCGGCCGAGGCCCCAGACCTGGGCCTGTACGGGGTCGGCGGAGGCTGGTCCGTACGGAGCTGTGGCTCCGTACGCCGTCGGGGCGCCGTCCCGCGTCTCGGGCCCGTCCGGGGCCGCATCGCCGTCTCGCGCCACGCCCTCGTCTGATGCCGCATCACCGAACCGCGCCACGCCCCCGTCCGGTACCGCATCACCGTCCCGCGCCACCGGCCCGCCCGGTGCCGCATCGCCGTCCGTCGTCACCGCCCCGCTCGTGACGCACCACAGCGGCGCGTTCAGCTCGCGGTCGCCCAGCGCCTGGATGAGCAGCAGGGTCGCCGCCAGGACTGCGCTCGGCGCGCCGGGGTCCGGGTCCAGGGGGCCGTGGTCGGCGAGGGCGAGCAGGGACAGTACGCCCGTGATGCCGGAGCCGTCGGCGGGCAGCAGCCCGGCCAGTTCCGCGCGCCCGGTCCCTGCCGCGATCCGCAGGACCGTGACCCCGGCGCCGTGCCGGGTGAGGGCGCGTTCGCAGGCGAAGACCCGTTCCGCGCCGCCCGCGCCGTCCGGGCCGTCCGGGGCGTCCGGGGCGACGAGCAGCCAGCTGCCGGAGAGGCGGGGTTCCGACGGCGCGGCGAGCGGCTGCCAGACGATCCGGTAGCGCAGGCGGTCGACGGCGGCGTCGGCCGCGCGCCGTGACCGCCGGGCCGCGAGGGCCTGCGGTACGTCCTCCAGCGCGGCCCCCTGGTCCAGACCCAGTTCGGCGGCGAAGGCCCGTACGCCGTCGGGCCGGTCGAGCAGGTCCCACAGTCCGTCCGGCGCCGCTCCGGTGGCCGCGGGCACGGGAGCGGGCGCGGACTCGGGCCAGTAGCGCCTGCGCTGGAAGGCGTAGGTGGGGAGGGCGACGCGGCGTACGTCGCTCTCGCTCCAGCCCGCGGACCAGTTCACCGGCACGCCCCGCACGTGCAGCCCCGCCAGCGCGCCCCGTACGGCCGCGGTCTCGGGCCGCCCCTCCCGCAGCGTCGGCAGCGTCTCGCAGCCGTCGGCGTCCTCCAGGCAGCCGTGCAGCATGCCGGAGAGCACTCCGCCCGGGCCCAGTTCGAGGAATGTCGTCGCGCCCTCGGCCCGCAGCCTGCGGGCGCCGTCCAGGAACCGTACGGTGCCGCGCACGTGCCGTACCCAGTAGTCGGGGGAGCACAGTTCTTCGGCGGCGGCCGGTTCGCCGGTCAGGTTCGAGATGACCGCGATCCGGGGCGCGGAGTAGGTCAGCCCCTCCGCGACGCGCCGGAACTCGTCCAGCATCCCGTCCATCCGCGCGGAGTGGAACGCGTGGCTGACGGCCAGTCGCTTGGTGCGGCGGCCACGGGAGCGGAACTCCTCGGCCAGCCGCAGCACCGCCTCCGTGTCGCCGGACACCACGGTGGAGGCGGGTCCGTTGACGGCGGCGATACCCGACGTGCCATGGCCTGGTGAGTGGGCGTCAGTGAGCACTTCCCGAACTTCCGCTTCCTCGGCCTCGACCGCCACCATCGCGCCGCCCTCGGGCAGCGCGTCCATCAGCCGGCCGCGGGCGGCGACGAGCGCGCAGGCGTCGCGCAGGTCCAGGACGCCCGCGGCGTGGGCGGCGGCCAGCTCGCCGATCGAATGCCCCATCAGCAGATCGGGTCGTACGCCCCAGTGCCGTACGAGCCGGAACAGCGCGGTCTCCAGCGCGAACAGCGCGGGCTGGGTGTAAAGGGTCCGCTCCAGCAGCTCAGCTTCGGTCGTGCCCGCATCGGCGAACAGGACGTCGCGCAGGGGGACTTCGAGGTGCGGGGCCAGCTCGGTCAGCACCTCGTCGAGGGCGTCGGCGAAGACGGGGTCGTGGCCGTAGAGCTGGGCTCCGGCGCCCGCGCGCTGGCTGCCCTGCCCGGGAAAGAGGAAGGCCGTGCGGCCGGGCAGGCCCGCCGCGCCCGTGAGCACCGAGGCCGGGCGGCGGCCGTCGGCGAACGCCCGCAGCGAACGCCGCACGGACTCCGGTTCCGTACCGAGGACCGCCGCGCGGTGCTCCAGCGCGGCGCGGCCGGCTGCGAGCGAGTAGGCGATGTCCGCCAGGTCGGCGCCCGGACGGTCGGCGAGGTGGGCGTGGAGCCGTTCCGCCTGGGCCCGGAGCGCCTGCGGGGTCGCGGCGGAGAGCAGCAGCGGTACGGGCAGGGGCCGGGCGGCCGGGTGGTCGCCGCCGTCGGGCGTGCGGGGGGTCGCGCTGTCGCCCGTGCTCGCCGGGGCCTGCTCCAGGACGACGTGGGCGTTGGTCCCGCTGATGCCGAAGGAGGACACGCCCGCGCGGCGCGTACCTCCGCTCTCCGGCCAGGGCGTCCGCTCGGCGAGCAGCCGGAGCCCGCCCTGCGACCAGTCGACGTGCGGATTGGGCTCGCCGAGGTGCAGGGTGCCCGGCAGCTCGGCGTTGCGGATCGCCAGCACCATCTTCATCACGCCCGCGACGCCCGCCGCCGCCTGGGTGTGCCCGATGTTGGACTTGACGGAACCGAGCCACAGCGGGCGGTCGTCGGTCCGCCGCGCGCCGTAGACGGCTTGCAGCGCCTGCGCCTCGATGGGGTCGCCGAGCCGGGTCCCGGTGCCGTGCGCCTCGACCGCGTCGATCTCCTCCGGCCGCAGTCCGGCGTCGGCGAGGGCGGCGCGGATGACGTTCTGCTGCGCGGGCCCGTTGGGCGCGCTGAGTCCGTTGCTCGCCCCGTCCTGGTTCACGGCGGTGCCGCTGACCAGCGCGAGTACGGGGTGGCCATGGCGCCGGGCGTCCGACAGGCGCTCCAGCAGCAGCACCCCGGCCCCCTCGCCCCAGCCGGTGCCGTCGGCGTCCGCGGAGAACGCCTTGCACCGCCCGTCGGGCGCAAGTCCGCGCTGGCGGCTGAACTCCACGAAGAGCTTCGGCGTGCTCATCACGGTGACGCCGCCCGCGAGCGCCTGCTCGCAGTCGCCGCGCCGCAGCGCCTGCACCGCCAGGTGGAGGGCGACGAGGGAGGACGAGCACGCCGTGTCGAGGGTGAGCGCGGGCCCTTCCAGACCGAGGACGTAGGAGACCCGCCCGGAGAGCACACTGGCGGTGTTGCCGGTCAGGAAGTGCCCCTCGGACGCGCCCGGCGCGCCCTCCAACCGCGCCAGGTAGTCCTGGCCGTTGGTACCGAAGAACACCCCGACCTGACGGCCTCTCAGGGAGGTCGGATCCTGCCCTGCCCCCTCGACGGCCTCCCAGGAAGTCTCCAGCAGCAGCCGCTGCTGCGGGTCCATGGCGAGGGCCTCACGCGGCGAGATCCCGAAGAACTCGGCGTCGAAGCCGCCGACATCGAAGAGGAACGCGCCCTGATCGCTGTAGGTGGTGCCGGGCCGGTCGGGGTCGGGGTCGTACAGCCCCTCGGTGTCCCAGCCCCGGTCCTGCGGCCAGTCACCCACCGCGTCGACGCCACCGGCCAGCAACTCCCAGAACTGTTCAGGGCGTTCGACGCCGCCGGGGAACCGGCACCCCATGCCGACGATGGCGATGGGTTCGTCGTGAGGCGGCCGGCCGGGCGCGGTACCGGCAACCGTCACCGCCTGACCGGAGTGGGCGGCGGCAGACCCGTTCAGCTCCCCCAGCTCCCCCAGTTCGGTCAGTTCGCCGATGATCCGCTCGGCGAGGGCGCTCGGCGTGGGGTGGTCGAAGACAACGGTGGCGGGCAGCTTGAGGCCGGTCGCCGCGCCGAGCCGGTTGCGCAGTTCCACCGCCGTCAAGGAGTCGAGGCCCAGTGCGGCGAACGCCTCGGCGGGCCGTACCGCGTCGGCGGTGCGGTGCCGCAGAACGGCGGCCGTGTGGGTGCGTACCAGGTCAGTGGCGCACTGAGTACGGTGCTCCGCGCTCGACAGCGCGGCCAGCCGGGCTCGTACGGAGTCGCCCGAGCCTCCGAAAGCGCCTGGATCGCCCGCATAGGCCCCGGCCGCCTCGGTCGGCGCGTCCCCGGCGCCGGTCTTCCCCTTTGGGCCCGGCAGTTCGGCCAGCAGCGCGCGGGACCGCAGGCCCGTCCCTTCGGCGAACCGGTGCCAGTCGACGTCGGCCACCAGGACGAGGCCGTCGTTCTCCGCCACGGCCCGGTCGATCGCGGTGACGGCGGACTCGGGGTCCATCACCGGCATGCCGAAGCCCCGCAGCCGTGCGGCGACTCCGTCGTCGAGCATCCCCGGCACGGCCCACGCGCCCCAGGCGATGGAGGTGCCGGGCAGGCCGTCAGCCCGGCGAAGCGCGATCAAGGCGTCCATCGCGGCGTTCGCTGCCGCGTAGTTGCCCTGGCCGGCGTTGCCGACGACGCCCATCACCGAGGAGAAGACGACGAACGCGGCGAGGTCGAGGTGTGCCGTGACCTCGTGCAGGTTCTGAGCGGCTGTCAGTTTGGCCCGCATCGAGACGGCGAGCCGCGCGGGGTTCAACGCGTCGAGCAGCCCGTCGTCCAGCACGCCCGCCGCGTGGAAGACTCCGGTCAGCGGGGACTCGGCCGGGATCCCGGCGATCAGCGCGGCCAGCGCCTCCCGGTCCGCGATGTCGCAGGCGGCGATGGACACCACCGCGCCCAGGTCCGTGAGTTCCGCGCGCAGCGCCTCCGCGCCGGGCGCTTCGGCGCCGCGGCGGCTGACGAGGAGGAGCCGCTCCGCGCCCTGCGCCGCGAGCCGGCGGGCCGTGTACGAGCCGACGCCGCCGGTACCGCCGGTCACCAGGACCGTACCGCCCCGTTCCCATCGCCCGCCGGTCGCGTACGGTCGCGGCGGCGCGGCCAGCAGCCGCCGCCCGAACACCCCGGTGGAGCCCACCGCCACCTGCTCCTCGTCGGCCGCCGCGCCGGCCAGCACCGCGCACAGCCGAAGGGCCGCGCGCTCGTCGAGCGCCACCGGCAGGTCGACGAGTCCGCCCCAGCGCTGGGGGTGTTCGAGCGCCACCGTACGGCCCAGAGCGGCGACGGCGGCATGGGCGGGCGCGCCGGGCCGCTCGGCCCCGCCCAGGGCCGCCGTGCCGTGGGTCAGCAGCCACAGCGGGGCGTCGATCCCGGCGTCCCCGAGCGCCTGCGCCAGGGCGAGGGTGAGCGCCAACGCACCGGGAAGTTCCGGGTGTTCGGGGTGCTGCCGTTCCTCCCAGGCAAGGAGTGAGAGCACGCCGGCGACCGGTTGTCCCCCGGGCGCGTCGGTCGGGTCGGTTGGCGTCGCGTCCGTCGCCGCTTCCGTCGGTGCCGCTTCCGTCGGTGCCGCTTCCGTCGGTGCCGCGTCCGTCGGTGCCGCGTCCGCCAGGGCCGCCTCCGCCAGGGCGGCGGCCAGTTCCTCCCGTGTCGCGCCCGGGCCGGCGGCGGCGATAAGGGTGAGCTCGACACCGACACCGACACCGACACCGGCGAGGGCGTCGAGGATCGCCGCCACGGCGCCGCTCGCGGGGGTGTCAAGAAGCTCGGGAACCACCGCGATCCAGCGGCCGGCGATCGGGACACCGGACCGGACCGGCACCGGCACCGGCCGCCAGCCGACGTGATAGCGCCAGGAGTCCGCGCGCCGCTCGCGCGTCTGCACGGAACGCCAGGCGGACAGAGCGGGAAGCACCTCGCCCAGAGCCTGGAGACTGACCCCGAGCGTCTTGGACAACTGCGCGGGATCCTGCCGTTCCAGCCCCTCGAAGAGATCGTCGGCGGCCGGAGCGGACAGCGATGTCGACGGCGCAGCCTTCAGCCAGAAGCGTTCGCGTTGGAAGGGGTAGGTGGGGAGGTCCACGCGGCGGGCGCCGGGGTAGGCGGCGGAGAAGTCCACCGGCAGCCCGTTCGCCCACGCCTGGCCGAGCGAGAACAGCAGACGGTCCCGGCCGCCGTCATCGCGGCGCAGCGTCCCCAGCACCACCGCCTCGACACCGGCCGCCTCCGCCGACTCCTGCACCCCCACCGCCAGCACCGGATGCGCACTCGGCTCCACGAAGAACCGGAACCCCTCCGCCAGCAGCGCCCGCGTCGCCTCCTCGAAACGCACCGTCTGCCGCAGATTGCGATACCAATAACCGGCGTCCAGGGCAGCGATGTCCAACAGTTCACCGGTGACCGTTGAATAGAACGGCACATCGGCCTGTCGTGGCGTCAGCGCAGCTAGTTCTTCCAGGAGTTGTTCGTGGATGTCCTCGACATGGGCGGAGTGCGAGGCGTAGTCGACCGGTACGCGCCGGGCCCGTACCGCCCGTTCCTCGGCACGCTCCAGCAACTCATCCAGCGCCCCCGCGTCACCCGATACCACAGTAGAAGCAGGTCCGTTGACAGCGGCGACAGAGAGCTTGCCGTCCCAATCAGCCAGCCACTCCCCCACCTCCACGGCGGGCAACGCCACCGACACCATGCCGCCACGACCCGACAGGACACGCAGCGCCTTACTCCGCAACGCCACCACCCGCGCCGCATCGTCCAACGACAACGCACCCGCGACGCAAGCCGCAGCGATCTCACCCTGGGAATGGCCGACCACCGCACCCGGCTCCACCCCGTACGAACGCCACAGGGCCGCCAGCGACACCATCACCGCGAAGAGCACCGGCTGCACGACATCGACCCGCTCAAGCGACGGTGTGTCAGCGCGCGCACGCAGCACGGCCTCCAGCGACCAGTCCACGAACGGGGACAACGCCCGCTCACACTCCGCGACCCGCGCCGCGAACACCGGCTCCACATCCAGCAGTTCAGCGGCCATCCCCACCCACTGCGAACCCTGCCCCGGGAAGACGAACACCACTTCACTGCTCGCCCCGACCGCCCCTTGTACCAGCCCAGGGGAGGCAGAGCCCTCCGCCAGGGCGCTCAGGCCCTGCCGGAAGCCGTCCGCGTCCGCGCCGATCAGCACCGCCCGGTACTGGTGCGCCGCCCTGCCGGTGGCCAAGGAGTAGCCCACGTCCGCCGCGTTCAACCCGGCCTGGGCATCCAGCAGTTGGCGTGCCTGATCTCGCAGCCCCTGCTCGCTCCGGGCGGACAGCATCCACGGCAGAACCGTCGCGTTACGCGGCCCAGCGTCCGCCACCACGCCGTATACCGGCTCGTCGGGCGTCGGCGGCGCCTCTTCGAGGATGACGTGCGCGTTGGTGCCGCTCACACCGAACGACGACACCCCGGCCCGACGCGGACGGCCGGCCGCCTCCTCCCACGGACGGGACTCCGTCAGCAGTTCCACCGCACCCGCCGACCAATCCACCTCCGGCGACACCCGGTCCACATGCAGCGTCTTCGGCATCACCGCGTGCCGCATCGCCAACACCGTCTTGATCACACCGCCCACACCGGCGGCCGCCTGCGTGTGCCCGATGTTCGACTTCAGCGACCCGAGCCTCAACGGGTGTTCTGCCGCGCGGTTCTGACCGTACGTCGCCAGCAGCGCCTGCGCCTCGATCGGATCACCCAGTCGGGTCCCCGTACCGTGCGCCTCCACCAGATCCACATCCACCGCACGCACACCGGAATCCGCCAACGCCGCACGAATCACCCGCTGCTGCGACGGACCATTCGGCGCCGTCAAACCATTACTCGCACCATCCTGATTGACCGCACTCCCCCGCACCACCGCCAACACCGGATGCCCCAACCGCCGCGCATCCGACAACCGCTCCAACAACAGCACCCCCACACCCTCGGCCAGGCCGAACCCGTCGGCGTCGGCCGCGAACGCCTTGCAGCGCCCGTCCGGCGCGAGGCCGCCCTGGCGGCTGAACTCGACGAACATGCCCACGGTGGACATCACCGTCGCACCGCCGGCCAGTGCCATGGAGCACTCCCCGGAGCGCAGGGCGCGGGCCGCGAGGTGCAGGGCCACCAGCGATGAGGAACAGGCCGTGTCGACGGTGATCGCGGCGCCCTCCAGCCCGAGGGTGTAGGCCAGTCGGCCGGACGCGACGCTTCCGGTGTTGCCGGTGAGCAGGTGTCCGCCGACCTCGGCGCCCTCCTGGAGTCGGGGCCCGTAGTCCATGGTCATCGCGCCGACGAACACCCCGGTCCGGCTGCCGCGCAGCGACGTCGGGTCGATTCCGGCCCGCTCGAAGACCTCCCAGCCGGTCTCCAGCAGCAGCCGCTGCTGCGGGTCCATCGCCAGGGCCTCACGGGGCGAGATGCCGAAGAAGCGAGCGTCGAACTCGGCCGCGTGGTGCAGGAAGCCCGCTTCGCGCTGGTAGTAGCGGCCGGGCTGGCCCGGCTCGGGGTCGTAGTGGGCCGCCGTGTCCCAGTCCCGGTCGGCCGGGAAGGGCGACACGGCGTCGGCCCCGTCGGACACCAGCTGCCAGAGTTCGTCGGGGGTGCGGGCGCCGCCGGGGTAGCGGCAGCCCATGCTCACGATCACGACAGGGTCGTTGTCGTCGGCGGCCGCGAGGGGCGTCCGCTCCGCTTCCTCAGCGCCGGCGTCGGTCCGGTCACCGGCCAGTTCGGTACAGAGTGCGTCGGCGAGGGCGCCCGGTGTCGGGTGGTCGAAGACGGCGGTGGCCGAAATCCGCAGCGCGGTCGCCGCGTTCAGCCGGTTGCGGAGCTCCACGGCCGTGACGGAGTCGAAACCGAGGTCGAGGAACGGCTGGTCCGCCGGTACGGGCCCCGACCGGCCCGTGAGCCCGGCGACCTCGCGGGTGACGAGCTTCAGCAGCGCCGCGCGCTGCCCCGCCGCCGGGAGTGCGGCCAGCTCGGCGCGGAGTGCGCACCCCGGATCGTCGGCGGTCCCCTCCGCGTGGCCGGTCTCCGCGCGACCGGTCTCCGCGCGGCCGGGGCGGGCGGGGCGGCCGGGGTAGTCGGGTTCGAGGAGGTGCTGCGGAAGTTCGGCGGGCCGGGCGTCGTGGTCCGCGTACACCGCCTGCCAGTCGGGTGCGACACCGTGTGCGTACAGCTCGCCCAGCGAGGTCAGGAACCTTGTGCGGTCCCCCTGTTCGCGTCGGAGCGTCCCCATGATGTGTGGTTCGGCGCCGCCCTCCTCGGCGGTGTCCTGCATGGCGGAGGTGAGGACGGTGTGCGGGCTGACCTCCAGCAGCGTGTCGTAGCCGTCGGCCAGCAAGGCCCTGGTAGCCGAGGCGAAGCTGACACGGCTGCGCAGATTTCGGCACCAGTAGTCGGCGTCCAGGACGGGGTTCTCCAGGAGGCCGCCGGTCAGCGCCGAGTAATAGGGGAGCCTGGCGGGGCGGGGCCGGATGGGCGCGAGGTCCGTACGCATCCGGGGAAGGATGTCGTCGATGTGCGCGGAGTGGGCGGCGAGCCCCACAGCGACCTTCCGGGCGTGCACACCGGCCCGCGCCAGGTCCGTGAGCAGTTCTTCGGCGGCGTCGGCGTCGCCGGAGACGATCACGGCTCGGGGTCCGTTCACCGCGGCGACCACCAGCCGGCCGGACCAGCGCTCCAGCCTCGGGGCCAGTTCCTCCGCCGCCGCCATGACAGAGACCATCTCGCCACGGCCGGCCAGCGTCGCCTGGGCCTGGCTCCACAGGGCGACGACCCGCGCGGCGTCGTCCAGGGACAGCGCGTCGGCGACGGCGGCCGAGGTGATCTCGCCGACGCTGTGGCCGAGCACCGCGCCGGGCTCCACTCCGTACGAGCGCCAGAGCTCCGTCAGCGACAGCGTCATCGCGAACAGCACGGGCTGCACGACGTCCGCCCGGCCGAGGGCGGGCGAGTTCGGCGCGCCGCGCAGCAGGTCGATCAGGGACCAGTCGGTGAAGGCTTCGAGCGCTTGGGCGCAGTCGTCCATCCGGCGCCCGAAGACCGGGGAGGTCTCCAGCAATCGGACCGCCATGCCGGGCCACTGGGCGCCCTGCCCGGGGTACACGAACGCCGTCCTGCCGCGGCTGCCCTCGCCCTCGGCCAGCCCGGGCGCGCCCCTGCCGTCGGCGAGCGCCTCCAGGAGGTCCAGGAATCCGCTCCGGTCCTCCGCGATCAGCGCCGCGCGCCGTCTTCCGGTGAGCGCGGAACCGGCGAGGGCGAGCCCGACATCGGCCGCGCGCCAGTCCTCCCGGCGGCTCAGGTGCTCGCGCAGGTGCCGCGCCCGGGCCGCCAGCGACTCCCTGCCGCTGCCGGTCAGCATCCACAACAGCGGTGAGCCTGAACCGGTTCCATGCACCATCGCGCCTCAGGGCTCCTTCGCAGCGAGTCGGGCCATAAGTTCGGTGCTCTCAGCGGGTGCTCAAGAGCGCGCCGGTCACCTGCGGACTGATCAACGCCCTTTGGCAGCCGCTACGGGACGTGCAGTGGAGATCTTGCCGGGCCGGTGTAGCAACCCGATATCGCAAGGCGCGACAGCGGCGGACGGTGTGTGGGGGATGCCGCTCGGGTACGCACTCCGGGGTACGCGGGAGGGGCGGCCGGGGAAACGCGCGGGGCGGCCGGGGAAACGCGCGGGGCGGCCGGGGGAACGCGCGGGGCGGAGAGGCGTACACACTCCTACGGGCTCCGGCCAGGTGATCGCCGCTCGGGTCCGGGGTACAGAGCCACTGACCGTACGCATCGACCTGCACACCGGCCCCCGGACCCCCGTTCGGCACGTGCAGTCGGAGGCCCCGCCCCGCACGAGAACACGGACCGCAAGCACTCATCCCCAGTACTGAGGGCCAGTACTGAGGGCCAAGTATCGGACACCAGTACGGATCACGTCAGACACGTCAGACATGTCAGAAGAGAAACGGAGCTCATGATGAAGCGCTTCATCGCGACCGCGGCGGCAGCCGGACTGCTGCTGCTCGCACCGCTCGGCACCGCCACCGCCTCGGCCGACGCCCCCGGCGGCGGCGTTCTGGGCCCGAACGGCTACAAGAGTCTCCGCCTCGGGCAATCCGAGCACGATGCGGAGAAGACCGGTCTGCTGGTGGACAAGCAGACCGACGGCAACTGCGCCATCTACCGCCTGCGCCCCGCCGAGGGGAAGCCGAACCCCGGCGGCGGTGTGTTCATCGAGTCCCGTAAAGGCGTCGCGATGATCACCGGGACGGACCTGATCCACACGCCCGAGGGGGTCACCATGGGCACCGGTCTGGACCGGGTCAAGGCCGCCTACCCCCGACTGCACAAGGTCAGCGACTGGATCTTCGACACCCCCGTCCCCGGCGGGACCCATGGCCAGCGCTACCGCTTCGCCTTCGACGAGCAGGACAAGGTGTCGGACTTCTCGGTGGAGGCCGCGGACCGGGGCCGCTGCGACATCTGAGGCCGTCACACGCCTGCCCCGGTCGACACCTCCGTCGGCCGGGGCAGGCGTGTGACGGTCTCAGCCCGCTCGGCCACAGGGCGCGGCTCGACAGCGGCATGGCATCGAGGCACGAGGGCGGCGGCCCGCGGCCGACCGGATTGCGAATGCCGCCCTGGAGAATTAGCGAACAGCGAGCCGTCCTGAGACGGCACCGCCCTGCGGCGACTTCCGCATTACGCTCACTCGGTGTTCATCGGGTGAATGCCGGTCGCCCGCGCAGAAAACACATGACAGCTGGAGCATGAGCCTCCGTCTCCGACTCGGCCCAGAGCAATGTTTTGGTTCCGGCCAACGCAGGTCGAGCTTGAGGAGTGCCCGGACAACTGTCAAGAACTATGTGTCCCAGGTCACACATTAGTGACGCCGCGTCATGTGTCGAACCCGGAGCGCCCCTCCGCAGAGGTCTAGACATGATGCTTGAGCCCTTGTTAAGTTCACATCCCATTGATCGCTACGTATACCAACTGCGTTGCCGAGGGCATCCGTTAGTCACGCTCTCCGCACTCCGCCGGAACCCTGGCCGGGGGCCGCACCACTAGGCGCGACCTCGCTCAGCGGCCGCCCATTCCCAGCGCGTCGAAACCGAATCCCGGCCAGTCGCGACCGATCCGGGCTTTCTTCCTGATGAGGCATCAGACATGGGTCTGCCTGACTTTGCAGTATCGCCCCTACCCGGCACGCACGCCGAAACGGCTTCCATATCGTGCGGCATACACGGACGCAGCCGAGGGGATTGTTGATGAACAACGCACGGCCTTCGGTCGAATCCTGTTCGCGGCCGCCCCTCGACCAGGCAGCACCCACCCGCCGACCGCGGGTCGACAGCGTTTCCCCGGGCAAGCACCGGAATCACCGTGAGCACCGGAATCAACTGGGCGAATCCCCATTACGATGCGCACGCCGCCCTGATACGAGAGGGGCTCCCCACGGCCACCGACCACCGCTCGGAGACGCAGTCGCCGGTTCGTCATGAGCGACGGCGCCCGGCGCCGGGACGAGGTGCTGCTGCGGGCGGCGTTCATCGTCTCCAGCGGCGGCGACTGGATCTTCCGGTTCGCGCTGCCGGTCCTGGTGCTCCAGCTGACCGGCTCGGCGATCTCCACGGCGCTCACCTACGCCGTCGAGTTCGTGCCCTACGTGGTGATCGGCCTGTTCAGCGGGGTGATCGCCGACCGTACCGACCGGCGGCAGCTCATGATCCGATGCGACGCCGTCTCCGCGGTGATCGTCACCGGGGTCGGGGCCCTGTGCCTGGCCCACGCGTCGGTCGGGCCCGTCCTGGCGGCGGCGTTCCTGCTGGGCTGTGTTCGGCCGTTTTCGTTCCCCGCCTTCCAGGGGTTCCTCACCGAGCGGGTGGCGCCGGAGCGGCGGGCCGCCATGAACGCCTGGATCCAGGGCGCGGACGGCACGCTCAGCATGCTCGGCCCCATCGCGGGCGTCGCGGTCGTCGCACTGCTGGGACCTACCGTCGCGAGCCTCGCGAACGCGGTCTCGTTCATGCTGTCCGCCGTGCTGATCAGCGCCACGGCCGTCCTCGCGACCGGGCGGCGCCGGCGGGCGCCGTTGGGCGCGATGTGCCGTTCCCTGGGCGCGGATTCCCTCGCGGGCCTGCGCGTGGTCACGAGGAATAGGGGGTTGCTGTGGGCCACGATTCTGTTGACGCTGTCCAACTTCTCCTTCCCCGCCGTCACGGCCAACCTGATCTACATCGTGGCCGGCCCGGACGGGCAGCTCTCGGTGTCGCTCGCGGTGGTGTCCGCGGCGCAGGGGCTCGGTGCCGTGTTCGGCGCCGCCGCGGCGCCGGCGCTGCTGCGGAGGTTCCGAGCGGGCGCGCTCATGCAGAGCGCGATGGGGGCGATGGCCCTCGCCCTGCTGCTGCCCGCTGTCCGGATCGATGTCGGCGCTCTGGCCGTGGCCTGGTTTCTCGCCGGTGCCTCCACTTCACTTTTCATCGTGCCGTGGCGGACCTACCGTCAGGGCGCCGTCGGCGCCGAGTTCCTGGGGAGAGTCGTGGGACTGCAACGCGCCGTTCCGTTCGCGGCCGTACCGTTGGGCGCGGTCAGCGGCGGCCTGCTGCTCACCGAGTTCGGCGCCCCGACGCTGTTCGCAGCCGCGGCCGCCGTTCAGTTCCTCGTATGGCTCGGCACCAAATTCTCACCGCTGGGCAGCGCGAGTTCGCCGACTGCCCCCGATACCGGAGAGGTTGAAGCACCGGCCGCCGCACGCCCGGCCCCGCCGCTCCCCCACATATCCCCACCACGCGAAACCGAGCGCGTCGCGGTCGTCGACTCCGGAGATCCGGGATGACGCCGTCGCGAATTTTCCCAACCTTGAACCAAACCTTGACCATGCCGCCCACAGCTGAATGGCACAGAATCCAAGGCAGCCGTACCGGGACGGAATCACCGCAGCCGTCTTGGTGTCCACCGGCCCCGTGACAAGCCGATCCCCAGCATTTCGGCAAAGCTACCGCGCGGTATCGAACAGACATTGAACCGGGTTCGTCCCATTGAAACCGGCCGCTTGGAAGACACGTTCACGACGTGATCGCCACGTGAGAGGGTGTGAATGCCCACATGCCACCGATATACAAGGACAGCGGGACCGTCCTGACGCGGCGGGAGCAGTTCGCGGAGTCGGGTTACCTCGTTCTCCCCGGCCTGCTGCCCGAGTCGCTGCGGGACCGCCTCACGGTCGAGGTGGACCACTGGGTGGACGACGGCCTGCGCGCCCGTTCCATTGCCGCCTGTGTCGACCCCTCCCCCAACGGTTTATTGCCAGTACTGGAGTTGGAGCTGTCCGCACACGGTGAACTGCTGACCTATGAGCCGCTGATGCGGGTGCTTCGGGAACTCATAGGAACCTCATTCGTCTTCCATCATCTGCACAGCGACCGGCACAATCCCGGGATGGCCGGCAAGCCGTGGCATCACGACTACGAACCCAACGACGACGGGGATCCCTCGCTGTTGATGGTGCACACGCTGCACTACATCGGCGGGCTGGACGGGACGATCGGCAACCTCACGGTCCTGCCCGGCTCCCACCGCGATCCCCGGAGCAAGTCCGCGCTGGCCCACCTCGGCACCACCGAGCTGCCCGGCGAGATCGAGATCGATACCCTGCCCCCGGGCTCGACGGTGCTCGTCAACTCGGCGTTGCTGCACGCACGCAGGCCCGTCGCGGAATCCGACGAGCCGGCCCGCCCCCGCTACTTCGTCGACGCGTCATACTGCCAGACCGGAGCTCGATGGCGGCCCGTGAAGCCTTACTGGCGAGGCATGCTCGCCAAGGCGCGGGACCTCGACCTCGACGGCGGCCGGTGGCCGGAGCTGTTCTCGGAGCGGCACTTCACCGAGTACGCCGACTCACTGTGAGGAGGGGCATTAAGCATGCAGGTCGTCAGTTCAGTCACCTTCGACGAGGTGCAGACGGAATTCCGCCGGGAGCACCCCATCGCGCGGCAGCACCAGGGGAACACCAATCAGGACACGGAGAACTGCCTGGAGTTGGCCGACAAGTCCTTCGGCAGCTGGTCGAAGGTACGGCTGTGCCGCGCCGATGTCCTCGACGTCATGCTGCCCTGGCACCTCAGCGAGGGCGGCGCGTACGAGCTCGTACCGCGCACCGGACTGACCGTCGGTCAGGCCGCGCGGCTCATCGGGGCGGGTGAGGCGGAGTGGGCCGGGGCGAACCCGGTGTGCACGGCGAAGCTCTCCCTCTTCCGGGACTCCGCGTTCACCTCGCTCTACCTCAGCACTCACCCGGTACCGCATGACCACTACGCGGACGTGCGCGTCGGCGACGGCTTCATCCACCTCGACGGTCTGCACCGCATGGTCGCGTGGGAGCTGGCCCAGCGGCTGCCGGCCGGCGAGGAACTGACCGCCTTCATCGCCGGCGACATCTCCTCGCATGCCACAACCGGAGGCCAACGAACATGACGCGTGCCCTTCGCTCCACCGCATCCCTGTCCGACCTGCTCATACGCAACGCCGCCGCCTTCCCGGACCGCCCCGCCCTGAGCGACGGCGACCGCACGTTCGACTACCGGGAGCTCGATGTCGTGGCCGGCCACGTCGCGGCCCGCCTGAGCGGTCTCGGCGTCGGCCGCGGCGACCGGGTGGCGCTGTTCGGGGCCAGGGACGCCCGGATGTGCGCCCTGCTGTACGGCGTGCTGCGCTCGGGGGCCGCCGCGGTGCTGGTCGACGCGGGGTGGAGCGCGGCCGACGTGCTCAGGCGCCTCGACTCCGTCGAGGCGCGCTGCGCGCTCACCACGGCCGCGGCGATCCGGGCGCCCGAGCCGTACCGTACCGAAGCGCTCGACATCGACGCACTGGCCGCGGCGGCGCCCGTGGAGGCGCCCAGCGCCGCCCGCTGCCTGCCGACGGATGTGGCGTATCTGTCGTTCACCTCGGGGTCGCGCGGGGAGCCGAAGGCCGTCGCGGTCACCCACGCCAACACCGTGCACTACGCGCAATCGCTCCGCGAGCGGTTGGGGCTCACCGACGCCGACGCGCCGTGCGTCGCCCACGTCACCACGCTGGCGGCCGACCTCGGCCACACGGCCTGGCTGCTCGCGCTCGCGACGGCGGGTTCGGTGCACGTCGTGCCCGACGACCGGGCGCGCGATCCGGAGTCCTTCTGGGCCACGCTGCGGGGAGCGGGGGTGTCGGTCCTCAAGACGACGCCGTCGCATCTGACGGCGCTGCTGGCCGGTCGGCCGTCGGACAGCCCGGCGCTGGAAACCGTGCTGCTCGGCGGCGAGGCGCTGCCGCGCTCGCTCGCCGCGAGCCTGCTCCAGCAGGGGGTCGCGGCGCGGGTGGTCAACCACTACGGCCCGACCGAGACGACGGTCGGCGCCACGTGCTTCCTCGCCTCCTCGGCGGCCGAACTGCCCTTGGATGAACCGACGGTGCCCATCGGCACCGCGATCGGCGAGGCGGATCTCCAGCTGGTCCCCGGGGGGCCGGAAGGCGAACTCCACATCGGCGGGCGCGGTGTCAGCGCGGGGTACTTCGGCCGGCCGGAGGAGACGGCGCGCAGCTTCATCCAGCACGACGGCGCGTGGGTGTACCGCACCGGCGACGTGTGCCGCCGCCGGCCGGACGGGAACCTCGTCTTCGTCGGCCGCTCCGACCGCCAGGTGAAGGTGCGGGGCTTCCGCGTCGATCCCGTCGAGATCGAGCACGCGATCGAGCGGTTTCCCGGCGCCGCCCAGTCCGCGGTGATCGTCCGCGACACGCCGACGGGCAGTCAACTGCTGGCCGCGGTGCGGCTGGCCGACGGAGGCCGCGAGAGCGAGACGATCGCCGCGCTCGGCTCGTACCTGCGCGACCGGCTGCCGGGCTACTCCGTGCCGCAGCCGATACTCGCGGTGCCGCACTTCCCGTACGGCGCCAACGGAAAGCTCGACCGGGAGCGCCTCGGTGAGATCGTGACCGGTCTCATCGCGTCCCGGGCGCGCGGCACGGGCCCCGGCCTGACCACGGCAAACGGCCGGAACACGGACGACGGCCGGACCGAGGACAACGGCCGGGCCACGGAAGACGGCCGCGACCCGAGCGCCGCCTCCGCGGCCCCGGAGTCCCGACGTCCCCCGGAGGCCGACCGGCCCGCCGAGTCGCTGGCCCGCGCCGTAGCGGAACTGTGGGCGGACGCCCTCGGCCTGCCCGTCGTCGACGCGCACGCCGACGTGCTGAGCCTCGGCGGCGACTCGATCCTCGCGATGCGCACGATCGCGTTCCTGCGCAGGCGCGGCCACCGCGTCGCGTTCGAGGACTTCTACGAGCACCCGACCCCGGCGCTCCTCGCGTCGGCCGCGCTCGCCGCCCCCGCCGCCCCCGAACGCCCCCAGCCGCAGGCCGGCGGGGCCTCCGCCGCGCCGCGCCATCTCGCCCCCGCGCAGCGGTGGCTGTTCCGGCAGCCCGTGGACGAACCGCGGCACTGGAACCAGTCCGTCGTCCTGCGCTGCGGCGTACGGGTCGACGCCCAGGCCCTCTCGTCAGCCCTCGCGACCGTCCTGGGACGCCACCCGGCGCTGCGCCGGCCCATCGGCCCGGACGGTCCGGGAGAGCCGCGGCACGTGGGCGACCTGGACGCGGTGTCCCACTCGCCGATCCGGCCGGCGGACCCCGTCGCCGAGACGGTGGGCGGCGTCTGCACCGAGCTGCACCGCAGCCTGGACCCGGAGGCCGGGCGGCTGCTGCGCGTACATCTCTTCGCGGGCGGGCCCGGCGTCGACGACCGGCTCGCGGTGATCGCGCACCATCTCGCCGTCGACGGGCTGTCCTGGCGGATCCTGCTCGACGATCTCGCCGCCGCCTACCGAGCGGCGCTGTCGGGGGACCCGGCCGACCTCCCGCCGACGGCGGACTTCTACGAGTGGGCCTCCACCGCGCCGCCGGCCACCGCCGCCGTGCACGGAGCGGTCGCTCCGCTGCTGCCCGTGGACGAACCGGCCGGCGACGCCGAACCGGCGACCCTCACCTGGAGGCTCGACGAGCGGGCGACCGAGCGGCTCGTAGCTCGGCACGGGCGCGCGCAACGGCTCGAAGCGGTCCTGCTGTCGGCGTTCGCCGATGCCATGGCGGCCTGGAGCGGTCAGCACCGCCTCGGCGTGGAGGTGGAGACGCACGGGCGGGAGACCGACGGCGACGCCGGCCGGTATCTGGACACGATCGGCTGGTTCACCGCCGTGAAGTGGGTGGCCCTCGACGCCCCCGGCGCCCGTGCCGGGCTCGGCGGGGCGGAGCGGGTGCGCGAGGTCGAGAGCCGCCTGCGGCAGGCCGCTCAGCTGCCGATGGACGTCGACGGCATCCGCCCCGAGGTCGCCTTCAACTTCCTCGGTACGTTCCGGCTGCCCGACGAGCCGTCCCTGGGGTGGTCGGTCGCGGACGAGCAGGCCGGTTCGGCCCGCTGCGCCACCGGGGATTCGCTCTACCGGATCCGTCTCACCGCACGCGTCGTCGAGGGCAGGCTGGTGACGGACCTCGTGTACGCGTGGCCGCGGCTGTCCCACGAGAACGCGGACCGGGTCTTCGCCGCCTTCGCCCGCGACGTGGCCGCCGCGGCGGACGCCACCGCTCCCCCGCACGTCAGGGCGGCGGTATCGACCTCCGGCCAGCTGCTGCACACCGGCGTCCCAGCGCCCCGGAGCGGCTGGCGAATACTGCGCGAGCCGGCCCGGGTGCTGCTCACCGGGGCCACCGGCTACCTCGGCGGCCATCTGCTCACCGAACTGGCCGAGCGGGGCGCGCGGGTCACCTGCCTGGTGCGCGGCGAGAGCGACGCCGACGCGGCCCGCAGGCTCGGCGGCGTCGACGCGATCGCCGGTGACATCGACCGCGAGGACCTGGGCCTGTCCGCCGCCGGTCTCGCCCGGGCCCGGGAGGCCCAGGTCGTCGTGCACGCCGCGGCCGACACCAGGTTGGTGGCCTCGCCCACCGATCTGGAGCGGACCAACAATCTCGCGGTCCGGCGGCTGCTGGCCTGGATCGACGCGGAGACCCCCGCGGCCCGCTTCCACCACGTCTCCACGCTCGCCGTGTCGGGGGGCGTGGACGGGCCCGTACGCCGGTTCAGCGAGGCCGACCTGCGGATCGGCCAGAGCTTCCGCACGCCGTACGAGAAGGCGAAGTTCCGGGCCGAGGAGACCGTGCGCTCCTGGGCCGCGACGGGGCGTCAGGCGTACATCCACCGCAGCGGCCACATAGCGGCGCACAGCCGCACCGGCGCCTTCCAGCGCAATGTCCAGGACAACCGGATCTACCAGACCGTCCGCGGCTATGTGCTGGCCGGCGCGGCGCCGAGCCGGCCGTCGACGACCTTCGAGTTCTCCTACGTCGACACGGTGGCGGCGGGGATCGCGGCGATCGCGGCCCATCCGTACGCCGCGCCGGGCGTCTACCACGTCGAGACCCCGCACACGGTGGCCCACGACGACCTCGTGGCCTGGATGATCGAGCACGGCTACCCGATCAGCCTGACGGACGACGACACGTTCGCGGCGGCGCTGGCCCGTGCCGAGCGGGACGATCCGACCACGGCCCGGCTGGCGTCGACCTGGTTCCAGCTCGGGGACCGCAACGTCGCCGTGGACAGCGCGTGGACGACGTCCGTGCTCGACCGGCTCGGCGTGCGGTTCGCCGAGCCGAGCCCTCAGTGGTGGTCCGCGGCCCTGTCCTGGGCGGCCGCCGCCGGTTTCCTCCCCGCGCCGGCCCTCTCCCCCCAGCTGATCCGATGACCGCTGACCCGATGACCGCTGACTCAAGGACCACCGCCCCAATGGCCGCCGACCCGATGACCGCGCCCGTCCGAACAGAAGGTGAAGCAATGTCCCAGCTGTCCCCCGTGCTCAAGCAGGCCACTCCCGTCGTCGCCACCCGGGGTGAGGGGATGTACCTCTTCGACGCCGACGACCGGCGCTACCTCGACTTCACCTCCGGGGTCGGCGTCACCAACACGGGCCACTGCCATCCGCGGGTGGTCGAGGCCGTGCAGCGGCAGGCGGGCCGGCTGATCCACGGGCAGTACACGACCGTGCTGCACGACCAGTTGCTGACGCTCACCGAGCGCCTGGGCGAGGTGCTGCCGCCCGGTCTGGACTCGTTGTTCTACATGAGTTCCGGCAGTGAGGCGGTGGAGGCGGCGCTGCGGCTCGCCCGGCACGCCACCGGCCGGCAGAACGTGATCGTCTTCGAGGGCTCGTTCCATGGCCGCACCATGGGCGCGGCGGCGATGACGACGGCGGGGCACCGTTTCCGCGCCGGGATCGGTCCGGTGATGCCGGGCGTCGCGGTGGCGCCGTTCCCGGACGCCTTCCGGCTGGGGATGAGCGAGGAGGAGGCCGTCGAGCACGCCCTGCGCGGGCTGGACCGGGTGCTGGCCACCGTCAGCGCGCCCGAGGAGACCGCCGCGATGTTCATCGAGCCGGTACTGGGCGAGGGCGGCTATGTGCCCGCGCCCGCCGGCTTCCTGACGGGCCTTCGGGAGCGCGCGGACCGGCACGGGATTCTGCTGGTGTTCGACGAGATCCAGACCGGGTTCGGCCGGACGGGGAAGTTCTGGGCGCACCAGCACAGCGCCGGTCTCGTGCCGGACATCGTGACCACGGCCAAGGGTCTGGCGAGCGGTTTCCCGCTCTCCGCGATCGCGGCGCCCGCCGAACTGATGGCCAAGGCAAGGCCGGGGTCGCAGGGCGGTACGTACGGCGGCAACGCCGTGGCGTGCGCCGCGGCCCTCGCGACGCTCGATGTCATCCGCGACGAACGGCTGGTGGACAACGCCGCCGAGCAGGGCCGGCGGCTGGCGAGCGGGCTGCGGAAGATCGCCGCCGACGCCCCGGCCATCGCGGACGTACGCGCGCTGGGGCTCATGGCCGGCAACGAGTTCTGCCGGCCGGACGGCTCCCCCGATGCGGCGGCCGCCCAGCGCGCCCAGCGCGCCGCCTCCGACCTGGGCTTTCTGCTGCTGCCCTGCGGGGTGCACGGCAACGTCATCCGGATGGTTCCGGCGCTCGTGGTCACCGCTGAGCAGATCGACGAGGCGCTGGGTCTCTGGGCCAAGGCCGTCTCGTCGTCCGCCACGGCCGCGGAGTGAACGACCGTAAGTCCGCACGACTCCCGAAGGGATTGATCGCACCATGACCGGAACCACGATCGGCGACATCGGCTGGACCAGTGAGTACCTGGAGTCCGCACGCGATGTGTGGTCGCTGTCGGTCGGCGACGGAGACCGGCGGCTGCTGGGGGCCGACGCGCTGGCCGAGCGCTGGGGCGCGGGCGAGCAGGCGTCTACGGCCGTACGCTCCTTCATCGGGCGGAGCCTGGACGCCGTGGGGTTCGTGAACGTCCGCAACCTCATCTCCCCGGACGCGCCCGACGCGGACCTCATCACCCAGCTGTCGTTCGTCCTGCGGGACGTGGCCGGGGCCATCCCGCAGAACGCCCAGGGCGACCTGTGGACCATCCTGCGCGACCGCGACGGCGACGGCGCCACCGAGCTGGGCTTCCACTGCGACACCTGCGACCTGCTGGTGCTGCTGTGCCTCCAGCCGGCCGCGGACGGCGGCGGCAACACCAAGCTGGCCAGCGCCCGGCACGTCCACGACATCATCGAGCGGGAGCGCCCGGACGTACTCGCCCTCCTCAAGGAGGAGTGGACCTTCGACCGCACCGGCCGGGCGGGCCGACAGATCGTCGTCACCCCCATCCTGTTCACCCAGGACGACGGGACGGTCGGCTGCTACTACCAGACCCGGACCGTACGGGCCTCCGCCGACCTCGACGCCGAGCGTCTGGCGGCCCTGGACTATCTCGACGAGGTGCTCTACCGGCCGGAGATCGCCTTCGGGCTGCGGCTGGACGCGGGCGATCTGCTGATGATCCGCAACAGCCGTGTGCTGCACGGCCGTTCGCCCTACACCGATGTCCCCGGACCTCAGTCCCGGCGGATCCTTCGCGCTTGGATGAACGAACGGTGACCGGCGACAGCAAGATCGCCGTCGTCACGGGCGGCGGTAGCGGACTGGGCCGGGCGAGCGCGCTCGCCCTGCTCGACCAGGGCTGGTCGGTCGCGCTGGCCGGCCGCCGCAAGGACACGCTGGAGGAGACCGCCGCCCACTCGGGCGCCGGCCCGGACCGGGTGATCACCGTCCCCACGGACATCAGGTACCCGGGCGAGGTCGCGGCCCTGTTCCAGACCGTACGGGCCCATTTCGGCCGGCTGGACCTGCTGTTCAACAACGCGGGCGCGGCCGTTCCGCGCCGGCCGGTGGCGGACGTGGACTTCGAGGACTGGGGCCGGGTGATGGACACGACCGTCACCGGGACGTTCCTCTGCGCGCAGGAGGCGTTCCGCATGATGCGGGACCAGTCGCCGCAGGGCGGACGCATCATCAACAACGGTGCCCCGTCCGCGCATTCGCCCCGCCCGAACGCCATCGCCTACACCACCGCCAAGCACGCGGTCCTCGGGATCACTCGCGCACTGTCACTGGACGGCCGCCAACACGGCATCGCCTGCGGGCAGATCGACGTCGGAAACGTGACCCCGGTGGACGGCAGCCCGCAGCCGCCCGCGATGCAGGGCGACGGGACGATGGCCGTGGAAGCGACGATCCCCGTGGAGCGCTTCACCGAGGCGCTGCTGCTGATGGCGTCGATGCCGCTCGACGCCAATGTGCAGTTCCTCACGGTCCTGCCCACGACCATGCCGTTCATCGGCAGAGGGTGAGGCGGTGCCATGCTGATCAGCGCTCGTTCCTTCGACGAGTACCGTGCGATGTTCGCGCTGTCGGACGCCGATCTCGCGCTGCGTGTGCTGGACTGCCCCGGCGGGTCCGCGAGCTTCACGGCCCTGGCCGGGGAGCGCGGCACCGACGCCGTCGCCGTGGACCCCCAATACGGCTCTCGACGCGCCGGGTTGGGGTCTCTGGTGGAGCACGAGATAGCGCACAAGCACGCGTTCATGACGGAGAACGCCTCCAGCTTCGTCTGGAGCTGGTTCGGCGACGCCCAGCGCTACACCCGGCTGCGCACCGAGGCCGCACGCACCTTCGCGGCCGACCTGCGCACGCGCCCGGACCGCTACGTCGAGGGCTCATTGCCCAGCCTGCCGTTCCCCGACCGCTCCTTCGACCTCGTGCTCAGCTCCCATCTCCTGTTCTCCTACGGGGCCCAGCTCGACGAGGCGTTCCACTTGAGTTCGCTGATCGAGCTGGCCCGTGTGGCCCGGCGGCAGGTGCGGCTGTTCCCCCTGGTGCAGCACACCAGCGACAGGCGTTACGAGCCGCTGGACCGGATGCGCAAGGCGCTCGACGGCTACGGCGTCACTTCGCGGCTCGACCGGGTCGACTACGAATTCCAGCCCGGCGGCGACGAGATGCTCGTACTGGAGTGCGCCGACCGGGGCGCGCTGCCCTCGGCCCGGGAGGGGGCGGACGCCCACGACCCGGTGCGGTGGCGCCACCTCGGGGACGCGGGCGGGTCCCCGACGGTGGGCGCGCAGCGCGGGTAGGGCCAACCGGCTGCCGTGTCATGGGCTCCCCGGACAGGGCAGCCGGCCGGCCGGCGCCCCGGGCTCTCAGCGCCGGGCCGCCAGCACCCGCGCTCCCGGCGCGCACCGCTCCTTGAGGGCGTCGAGTTCGCGGGGCGGCAGCCGCCGGGAAGCGCCGCGCCGCCCGCTGTCGAGCAGCGCGCTCCCGGCGTCGAGCCACTCCGGGAGCGGCTCGACGCCGATGAATTCGGCGAGCCGCGTCAGCTCCTCGCGGGGAGCGTCGAGCAGTTCCTCGTAGGCGAGCTGGGTGCGCATGGCGTCCGGCACGTCACCGAGGTGGGCCTCTCCCTGCGCCACGAGCTCCGACCACAGCGCGCCGAACTCTTCGAGCGGCAGGTCGCGGTCGCGTACGAGTGCGGCATCGAAGCGGTGGCCGAGCAGCGCCGACATCTCGGGTGGCAGCGCCCGTACGTCGTCCTCGGCCAACTCCTTCAGGCTCCGGACGCCGGCCCGGTCCATGAGCTCCCGCAGCAGGAAGATCATCCGGAACCCGGTGTGACGGCTCATGGACAGCGCGCAGTCGGGTCCGTCCCTGAACAGGTGGACGAACCGCGCCTGCGGAAAGGCGGCCCGCAGGCGCGGCACCGAGTGCGTCGAGTACCCGGAGCGCTCGACCACCGCACCCCGGCCGAACCGCGCGCACAACGTCTCGAACAGCGCCTCGTAGTGCCGGGCCGCGCTGCGGCTCGGCCACCGGGTGACCTCCTCTCCGAGCGCGTCGAAGAGCCCGTCGGGATCGTCGGTGAGGTGCGGCAGCACCATCAGGGAGAGCGCGGGAATCCCGGTGGTCTCCGTCCCGAACCGCCCCGGTTTACGGATGTAGACGAACTCCGGCATCGGCACACCGCTGCGGATCATGGTGTCGAAGACCCGGTTGGGCTCGGCGAGGAGCCGCCAGAACCCCGGGCCGTCGAGCTCGCCCGCGGGCATTCCGTCCGAACCCACCGAAGCCATCAGCTCGTTGAGGCTGAGCACGTCCGGATGCGCGTTCACGATATGGGACAGTGCGGTCGACCCGCTGCGTCCCGTGCCGACGACGAAGGTCAGGGTGCGCACAGCCGTTCTCCTTCCAGGACGGTCGGGCGCCGCCGTCCGCCGAGTGATCGCCCGCGCCCATCCTTACCCACGGTGACGCGAGTGACCCGGCTCGTGACGGTCGAACCGGCCGGCGCCCCACTGGCGCCCGCCGACCTTCTCCACACCGCCGAAGCCCCCCCAACAACGAACCCCCGACAACAGCGAAGGGCCGCATCAGATTTCTCTGATACGACCCTTTGACCTGCGACTCTTTCGAGTCGGGACGACAGGATTTGAACCTGCGACCCCTTGACCCCCAGTCAAGTGCGCTACCAAGCTGCGCCACGTCCCGATGCTCACCCGGCCCTGGCATCTGCCCTGACCGACCGCGCACGAGAACGATACCGCACTTCGGCGGGTGGTCGCTCCCACCTTCTGACCTGTGAGTCTTCGGGTGATGAGGGGGCGGGCCCGGGTCCGGATGAGTAGGTGTACTCATGTGCGCACGTCACTGGTCGGACACGCTTCGCACATGAGCACTCCATCGATCCAGCGGCCGACGACGGCCGCGTTCTTCGTTCAGGCCGCGATCTCGTTCGGGCTGTCCCTGACCGCGCTGGCGGTCGGCATCGCGAAGCTGCCCGTGGGGGCGTGGGAGCGGGCGTTTCTGGCCCTGGGGCTGATCTTCGTCGTGTCGTCGGCCTTCACGCTGGCGAAGTGCGTGCGGGACCGGCAGGAGGTCGAGGAGGTGACCAACCGGGTGGACAAGGCCCGGATCGACAAGCTGCTCGTCGAGCAGGACGTGTTCAACCCCGGCAGCGTCTGAAGACGCCCGCTCAGGCTCCGGCCGTACCCGCCAGGCCGGGATGCGCGTCGGCGATCTTGCGGGGCGCGGCCTGGTGCCAGGAGTCGATGAGGATGGCCCGCAGCTCCTCGGTGTCCTCGACGGACGCGAGCCGCACCCGCAGCCAGTCGTAGTTGTCGTCGTGCCCCGGCCTCAGGAAGAACTTCTCCGGCTCCGCCGCGATCAGCTCCGCGCGCTCTTCCTGCGGGCACTTCACGCCCACGGAGGCGTCGTCGTCCGAGAGGGAGGCGAAGATCTTGCCGGCGACCCGGAAGGTGGGCAGGCCCCAGGCGAGCTTTTCCTGCGTTTCGGGGAGCGAGAGCGCGAGGGCGCGCACATCCTCGGCGGTGGGCATCAGGGCCTCTCCGTTCAGCCGTTCGTGGCGATACCGGCGCGCACCGTCGGGTGGCGTGCCGGTCCTCCTTGGATCAGTACGGTACGAACGACCGTAGCGCCCGGCACTGACAACGGCGTCGGCGACGATGCGTCTTCCGCGCGTCTTCCGCGTTCGGGCGGCCCCGGTATCGATTCGACGATCTTGTGACGCGGTGTTGACCAAGGACCCGGGCGGGAGGCAACCTGCGGACGTCCCACCCCTGACCCGCACGATCCCCGCGCCCCAGGAGGACAGTTGGCCACCGCCGATCCCACGGACACCCCCGAACCCTCCGCGCTCTCCCGGCGCAGGTTCATCCAGGCGGCGGCCGGCACCGCCGCCGCGGCGGGTGCTGCCGTGGCCATCCCCTCGGAGGCGCTGGCCGCCGGGACGGCCACCGCGACGCCTACGGGCACCGCACCGGCCACCCTGTCGTTCACCGCCGCCACGAACGGCTCCGGCACCCTCTCCCCCACCGGCGACCGCCTCGTCGTCGAGGTGCAGAACATCCTGTGGTCGATCCCCCGCGGTGCCTCGGTCGGCCGGAAGGCGCACGAGCCCGGTACGGCCGTCCCCCTCACCCCGCCCGATCTGGAGCCCACGCGTCCGGTCTTCTCGCCCGACGGCCGGACGCTCGCCGTCTGCGCGTACCGGGGCGGCGGCTTCCACATCTGGACGCTGCGGCCCGACGGAAGCGGGCTCCGGCAGCTCACCGACGGCCCGTGGGACGACCGCGGCCCGTCCTGGTCGCCCGACGGCACCCGGATCGCGTTCGCCTCCGAGCGCGGCGGCGATCCGGTGGCGGGCAGTCCCTACCGCGTCTGGGTGGTGGATGTACGGACCGGGGCGCTGCGGCAGGTCACGGGGCTCGCGGGGCAGGACGGCCCGTTGCAGGACGGCGCGTGGGAGGACTTCGACCCGTCCTGGTCGCCGGACGGCGCGCGCCTGCTGTTCGTACGGGCGGCGGTCGCCGGGTCCGCGCTGGAGGCCCGTACGGTCGCCTCCCTGCCGGCCGACGGCGGGGGCGCGGTCAAGACCGAACACACCGAGAGCACGGAAGCGCAGGTGATGACCCCGGCGCTCTCCCCGGCGGGGCGGCTCGCCTATCTGCGGACCGCCGCCGCGGCCGCGTCCGGCCGCGGGTCCTGCACCCTCGTCGTGGACGGCGAGGCCGTGCCGGTCCACGGCGATGTGGCCCCGGTGCCGGTGCGCTGGGTGTCGCGGGACGAGGTGCTGCTGACGGTGGACGGGCAGTTCCGGCTGGTGCGGCCGGACAAGCCGGAGGCCGGAACGGCGATCCCCTTCAAGGGGTCCCTGTCCGTGGACCGGCCCCGCTACCGCGTCAAGCGCTACGACTTCAACGGCTACGGGGTCCGCCCGGTGCGGTCCCTGCATCTGCCCGCCCTGTCGCCGGACGCCCGTCAGGTGGCGTTCGCCGCCCTCAACTCCCTCTGGGTCGCCGATGTCGCGGGCGGCAAGCCGCGCCGGATCGTACGGGCCGACCCGACCCGGTACGTACTGGCCCCGTCCTGGACGGGCGACGGCAAGGCGCTCGTCTACGCGGACGACCGCGACGGGCTCCTGGCCGTGCGCCGCCGCGACCTCGCCTCCGGGAAGGAGACGGTGCTGGCCGAGGGCGGCCGGGTGCACCCGGCGCTCTCGCCCGACGGCAAGCGGCTCGCCGCCGTCGACATGTCGGGCAATCTGGTCGTGCGCGAGCTGGCGAGCGGCGCGGAGCGGGTGCTGGCCGCCCCGATGGGCGGCGGCGGGCTGCCCGGCAGGCCGAGCTGGTCCCCCGACGGCCGCTCTATCGCCCTGTGCGATCGCAACCGCCTCAATCAGCGGTTCCGCGAGGGCTACAACCTCATTCGCGTCGTGGACGCGGCGACCGGCGAGGACCGGCTGCACGCCGCGGCCCCACACGTCTCGATCTCCGACCGCTACGACTCGGGCCCCGTGTGGTCCCCGGACGGCCGCTCGATGGCACTGATCATCGAGTCCGCGCTGTGGGTGCTGCCGGTGCGGCCCGACGGTACGCCGGACGGGGCGCCCCGGCGACTCACCGACGAGGCCGCCGACCACCCGTCCTGGTCCGGGGATTCACGTTCGCTGATGTATCTCTCGGCGGGCCGGCTGCGGCTGCTGGACGTGGCGGGCGGCTCGGCGCGTACGGTCCGGATCCCGCTGGACTACCGGCGGCCACGGCCCGCCGACACGGTCGTGCACGCCGGGAAGTTCTGGGACGCCACGGGCGACACGGTCCGCGAGGACGTCGACGTGGTGGTGCGGGGCGGGCGGATCGCCGCCGTCGAACCCCATCGGGCGGGCCGGTCCGGCCGACACACGGTGGACGCGTCGGCGGGCACCGTCATCCCCGGCCTGTGGGACTCGCACACCCACCCCTGGCAGAGCACTTACGGCGGGCGGCAGACGGCGCTGCAGCTCGCGTACGGCATCACCACGGCGGTCGCGCTCGGCGGCTTCGCGTACGAGGAGGCCCGGGTCCGCGAGGCGGTGTCGGCGGGCGGGCTGGCCGGGCCGCGGCTGCTGTCGACCGGGGAACTGCTGGACGGCTCGCGCGTCGCGTACAGCATGGGCCGCGCCCACCGCACCCGCGATGGGCTGCGCAGATCCCTGGACCGGGCGGCCGCGCTGGACTGGGACTTCGTCAAAACCTATGTCCGTGCGCCTTCTTGGGTGATGAAGGAGGCCGCGGAGTTCGCCCACGAGGAGCTGGGCGTGCGCAGTGGCAGCCATCTGTGCACGCCGGGCATCCAGGTCGGGCAGGACCTGACGACCCATCTCCAGGCGACGCAGCGGCTGGAGTTCGGCCACGCGGTGACCGCCGCCGGGCACGCCTATGAGGACGTGGCCGATATCTATACGGCCACCGACTTCCACATGGTCGCGACGCTCTTCACATCCACCCCGCTGATCGGCGACTCACCGGAACTGGCGAAGGACCCTCGGGTCACAGAGCTGATGCCGCCCTGGGATACCGCGCTCGTCAAGCAGACCGCCGGAACGCCGCCGACCGCCGCGCAGTTGGAGGCGTTGCGCACGGAGGTCAGCGTGTACCGGCGGGTGCTGGCGGGCGGCGGGCTCGTCGCGCTGGGCACCGACGCCCCGCTGGTCCCGGTCGGCCTCTCGCTCCACATGGGGCTGCGGGCGCTGCACCGCTGCGGCCTGACCGCCGCTCAGGCGCTGCGCATGGCGACGATCCTGCCCGCGCGCGTCTACGGCGCGGACCGCGACCTGGGGACGCTGGAGGTCGGCAAGCTCGCCGACCTGGTGGTAGTGGACGGCGACCCGTTCACGGACTTCGACTCGCTCGTACGGACGGTGTCGGTGCTGCGCGGCGGGGTGCCGTTCGAGCAGCGGAAGCTGGTCGGCGCGTACGAGGCGACGAGCACGGCGGCGAAGCGGGCGGCGGCGCACCACGACGACGAGGGGTGGCTGGCGGTCGGGCGCCAACTGCGCCGCGACTCGTGTTGCGACATGGACGGCTGAGCGCCGGGGGGGGGGGGGGGGGGGGGGGGGGGGGGGGGGGGGGGGGGGGAGGGGGGGGGGGGGGGGAGGTTTGTTTTTTTTTTCT